>JAXDNY010000132.1:0-38140 GCA_034669145.1 Hyphomicrobiales bacterium | reverse complement strand
GCGGCGTTCTGTTCCTCGACGGCGGCGGCAACGCGCGCCGCGATGCCGGACATCTCGGAAATGATGTCGTTGACCTGCTCGATTGCCTGGGTGGCGTCGCCCGCGGCCGACTGGATCGCGCCGATTTGCGTGGCGACTTCCTCGGTCGCCTTGGCGGTCTGGCCGGCGAGGTTCTTCACCTCCGAGGCGACGACCGCGAAGCCCCGTCCGGCTTCGCCTGCGCGCGCGGCCTCGATCGTGGCATTGAGCGCGAGCAGGTTGGTCTGCCCGGCGATGGCCTGGATCAGCCCGATCACTTCGCCAATGCGGGTGGCGGCGGTTGCGAGCTGCGACATCGTCTCGACGGTGCGCTGCGCCTCGGTGACGGCGCGGCTTGCCACTTCGGTCGAGGTCGCGGCCTGACCGGCGATCTCGCCGATGGAGGTCGCGAGTTCTTCCGCCGAGCTTGCCGCCGAGGCAACGTTCATCGAGGCGGCGCCGACGCGTTCCTCGGCCGAACTCGCCTCCGTCGACACGGCATCGGCCGCGCCATTGAGCGCCGTGGACGCCGTCTCCAGCCGCTCGGCGGCGCCGCGCACCTTGGCCAGCGCCTGATCCACGGTCTCCTCGAAATGCGCGACCGTTTCGGCGATCGTTTCGGCGCGGCGTTCGCGCTCGCGCACGGACTTCTCCTGCGTCACGGCAAGCTGTTCGCGCTCAACCGCGTTGTCGCGGAACACAATGACGGTGCGCGCCATCGCGCCGATCTCGTCCTTGGACTCGGTCGACGGGATATCCACCGTGCTGTCGCCGGCGGCGAGCTTTTCCATCGCGCCGGAGAGCCGGCCGAGCGGACCCGTGATGCTGCGCCCGATCAGCCAGTTGAAGATCAGCCCGAGACTGATCACCGCAAGGCCGATGCCGATGATCAGCAGTTTGGTCTGCTCCTGCGAGGCGGCAACGCCCTCGGCTGCGGCCGCTGTCTTGCGTCCCGCCGACGCGATGATCTCGTCGGCGGCGGGGAGCATCTGGCGCGTCTCCGCGCTGATGACCGCGATGGCGCGTGAAATCTTGTTGGTGCTGGCGATCCAGTTGCCGAATGCCTCGGTGTAGGCCTTCACCTGATCGCTGAGCTGCTGCTTCATCACGGCTGCCGCCACGATCGCCGCGAAGGCCTTTTCGAAATTCGCCAGCTCCTGCTTGAACGCGCTGTGGGCCGGCTCGGCGCGCGTGAGGCGGTATTCGGCCTCGGAGCGGCGCATCAGCATCAGCGGGATCAGGATCTTGCGCTGGTCGGCGTCCGAGAGCCAGGACATGTCCTCGTTGACGATCCGCTCCATCGTGTTGCCGCCGTCGCGCAGGCTTCCCTGGATGCCTTCGAACTCGGTCAGACCCAACTCGTCCTGGTCGGCGGTCAAGCTCGCGAAAGTGGCTTTCAGATTGGCGACGCGTCCGCCGAGTGCGGTCAGGGTCTGCCTGTCGCCGTCGCTCGCCAATTCCTGGATGGTCTTCAGGCTGTCGGTGGCAGCGTCGTGCGCATCGGAGAAGCGCGCGATCAATCCGGGCTGCGGCTGCGCCACAAAGTCCTTGGCGCGCACCTGCATGGAGGTGAGCGAATCCTTGAACGCGCGGCTTGCCTCGGCCAGGCGCGAGGATTGCTGCACGCTGCCGAACGCCATCTCGACGGCCCGCTCGCTCGACAGATAGGCGAAAGCGACCGCCGCGAACCCTACGACCGGGATCAGCGACAGCACGATCAGGCGCGTGCGCACCGAGACATCGGTGCTAAAGCGTGACAGAAGCATCGGCCACTCCGGGAGCCATAGTGAGACGTGGAAATACCGGACCTATGCAAACCCGGAATGGTTAAGAAACCGGTAGGATTTTGCTAAAATCCTTACATCTGCCCGGCGGATAGATGCCTCAAGGACGAGGTTTGGGTCCCTCTTGTGCGGCGCACACAGATTGTGTTGCAGTGCGTTAACCATAGGATGAAAGCCGGCAGAGCCGGCCGGAGGTCTTACAATGCCGCTCGCTGCCGCCCGTTCCGACACCGGCGCCGGCCTGATCGGCCTTGCTCAAGAGGCCGTAGCCGCCATGGACGCGCTGCTCGCTGACGCAACCCGCGCGGTTGGCGCCCGGGTAACGGCGGACGGCCGCATCGCCGCCAACCTGCTCGACCGGGAGCAGCGTGCCGCGCACGGGCTCGCGTGGTTTGCCACCTACACGGAAGCGCTGCGCCAGCTTGCCGCCTACACGGAGCGCATGAGCGCGGCCGGGCGCTTCGGCGAACTGGAAGAGCTCGTGGTCCGGGTCGGGCTCGGCGAATACCTCGCCCAGATGCTCGGCGGCATTCCGATGAGCCAGGGCGAGATCGTGCGCCCCGGCGATCTCGGTCTTGCGCTCGATCAGGTCGCCACGCGCGTGACGCCCGCCGTCGAGGAGCTGATCGCAAGCGGCAACACGGCGGAGAACCGCGCGCGGCTCGTCGCGCTGATGCGCGAGCATCATGGCGCGACCGTCGGCGACTGCGGCCTCGAAGACACCTACGAGGCGATCCGCGAGGAGATGCGCAAGTTCGCCGAGAGCGAGGTCGTGCCGCATGCGCACGAATGGCACCTCACCAACAGCTACATCCCGATGGATGTCATCGCGCACATGGCCGAGCTCGGCGTGTTTGGGCTGACGATCCCGGAGGAATTCGGCGGCCTGGGGCTCGGCAAGGAGTCGATGTGCGTCGTCTCGGAGGAATTATCGCGCGGTTACATCGGTGTCGGCTCGCTTGGCACGCGCTCCGAGATCGCCGCCGAGCTGATCCTCGGCGGCGGCACCGACGAGCAGAAAACCAAATGGCTGCCGAAGCTCGCATCCGGTGAGGTGCTGCCCACCGCCGTGTTCACCGAGCCGAACACCGGCTCCGACCTCGCCTCGCTGAAGACGCGCGCCGTGAAGTCGGGCCAAGGAAACGAAGCTGTCTACAAGGTCTCCGGCAACAAGACCTGGATCACGCACCCGGTTCGCGCCGACCTGATGACCTTGCTGGTGCGCACCGATCCGAAGGAGCCGGGCTATCGCGGGCTGTCGATGCTGCTCGCCGAAAAGCCGCGCGGCACCGACGACGATCCATTTCCGGCACAAGGAATGTCGGGCGGCGAGATCGAAGTGCTCGGCTATCGCGGCATGAAGGAATTCGAGATCGCGTTCGACGGCTTCGAGGTAAAGGCGGAAAATCTGCTCGGCGGCGCCGAGGGGCAGGGCTTCAAGCAGCTGATGCAGACGTTCGAGTCCGCGCGCATCCAGACCGCCGCGCGCGCCGTCGGCGTGGCGCAGGCGGCGCTCGAGCTTGCGCGGCGCTACGCCGAGGAGCGCGTGCAGTTCGGTCAGAAGCTGATGGAATTTCCGCGCGTCGCCGACAAGATCGCCATGATGGCGGTCGAGGTGATGATCGCGCGGCAGATCACCTATTTCGCCGCGCGGCAGAAGGATTCAGGCAGGCGGTGCGATCTGGAGGCCGGGATGGCGAAGCTGCTCGCCGCGCGCGTCGCGTGGGCGGCGGCCGACAATGCCGTGCAGATCCATGGCGGCAACGGATTCGCGCTGGAATACCCGGTGTCGCGCGTGCTGTGCGATGCGCGCATTCTGAATATTTTCGAGGGTGCGGCGGAGATTCAGGCGCAAGTGATCGCCCGGCGCTTGTTGGACGGCTCAAACTAGGCTGATCGGCGATCACAAACGCAAAAGACTCATTGCCCGCAGGCTGCTCGACGGCAGCAACTGAATCGGCCTTCCGCGCGTTGATCAAGGTCAATGCCCCGTCCGGGGCAGGCGCAATTTCGCGCCCCTGGAGGTCCCGATGTTCAATTTGAAAATCCATTCCGGCGACTGGGTCGTGGTGTGCGATGGCGCCAAGGCACTCATACTGGAAAATGCCGGCGATGCCATGGCGCCGAATCTGAAGACCAAAGAGGCGCACGAGCACGCCGACACGAAGACCAGCGAGCAGGGCACCGACGCGCCGGGGCGCTCGATCGGTTCGGCCGACGGCAGGCGCAGCGCGGTCAAGCAGACCGACTGGCACGATCTGGCCGAGCAGAAATTTCTTGCCGACCTGGCCAAACGGCTCGATGCCGCCGTGGCGGCGGGAGAGACGACATCGTTGATCGTTGTGGCTCCGCCGCGCGCGTTGGGCGTGCTGCGTCAGCACTTTTCCGCTGGCGTGCGCAACGCGGTGCGGGCGGAAATAGACAAGGATTACGTCAGGATGCCGGTGCACCAGATCGAGAAGCACTTGGCCGCGTGATTTCCGGCCGCGTCACTTCGCGCGATAATCCTTCAGCACTTTTTGCGCTTCCGGCCCGGCGCGGCTGCTCCAGTCTGTGACGACCGTTTCGGCCGCCGCGCGGAGCGCCGCCATCACCTCGGCGGGCGGTTTCTCGTCGATCGCTACGCCGTTCGCCCGCATGCGGGCGAAATTCTCCGCGAGCCGGCCCGCGAGCGCCGACCATTGGCGTTCGCTTGTTTCGTTCGCGGCTTCCTCAATCGCGGCGCGGCCCGCATCGTCGAGGCTTGCCCAGGCGGCAAGTGAGACCGATCCGAAGCTCAGCGGCCGCGCGTAGCCGACTTCGGAAAAGTTGCGCAGGTATTTCCACAACTGCCGCCCCGCGCCGCCGTCACCCGATGACAGCACGGCGTTGATCTCGCCTTTTTCCAGTTTGGGATCGAGCTCGGAAAACGACACGATCGCCGCCGCGGCGGCAACCTTGGCGAGGACTTCGGTGCCGGTGTTGTCGTAGGTGCGGATCTTCAGCGCCTTCAACGCGCGAATGTCGTTCACCGGCGCCGTCGACCAGATGCCGGACGGCGGCCACCGCACCACGTAGAGGAGCTTCTGATTGCGCTCGGCGAACAGTTTTTCGTAGAGCGGCTTTGCCGCCGCATACAGCGCGCGCGCATCCTCCATGGTGGGCGTGACGAACGGCAGCGAGGACAACAGAAAGACCGGGCTTTCCTCGCCGAGCGTGCCGCCGACCGAATTCGCCATCGCGAACTTGCCGTCGGTCACGGCCTTGAGCTGATCGCGCGAGCGCAGCCCGGATTTCGCATCCGGAATCGGCTGGATGAGAACGCGGCCATCCGACTTGCGCTTCACGGCTTCGGCGAAGAACGTGTCGGCCTCGCCGGAAATCGAGGTTGCGGGATATTCGTTGATGAGATCGAGGGTAACCTGCGCCGGCGCAGGTGTGCCCAACGCAACGGTGAGTGCCCCGACGGCGGAAAGTCTGGCGATCATTGGATGTCCTGTGAGAGGAGGGAAGGCTTAGGCGTTCGCCGCGCGCAGCGCACGATCGAGATCGTTGTAGAGATCGTCGACATCCTCCAGGCCGGCCGAGAGCCGCAACAGGTCGGGCGGGCAGGGCGAATTCGGCCCCTCGATCGAGGCGCGGTGCTCGATCAGGCTTTCGACGCCGCCGAGCGAGGTCGCACGCTTCCACAACTGCACGCGCGCGGCCGCGTCGATCGCGGCGCGCTCGCCGCCTTTGACGCGGATCGACAGCATGCCGCCGAAGCCGGACATCTGGCGCGCCGCGACCGCGTGCCCCGGATGCGCGGGCAGTCCGGGATAGAGCACGGAGGAAATGAGGGCGTGATTGGCAAAGCGCACCGCAAGCAGCGCGGCGCTTTCCGCCTGTGCGCGCACGCGCACGTCCAGCGTGCGCAGCCCGCGCAGCAACAGCCACGCTTCGAACGGCCCGAGGATCGCGCCATGATGGCCGCGCACCTGCTTGATGCGCGTCCACAATGCGTCGTCGCGCGCGGCCGCGAGCACGCCGGCGATCACGTCGGAGTGGCCGTTGAGATACTTCGTCGCCGAATGCATCACGATGTCGGCGCCGAGCGACAGCGGCCGGGTGAACACGGGCGTCGCCGCCGTGGAGTCGATCGCGAGTCTCGCGCCGGCCTTGTGCGCGATCTCGGCGACGGCCGCGATGTCGGTGATGCCCCACAGCGGATTGGACGGCGTCTCGATCCAGACGAGCTTGGTGTCCGGCTTCACGGCGGCGCGCACCGCGTCCACGCTTCCCATGTCGACGAGGTCAACCTTGTAGCCAAACAAGGGAGCTTCGTTGATGAGCCAATCGCGAAAACCCCAGTAGCAGACTTGGGGGCCGAGCACGTGCGAGCCGGGCGGGAGCGCGAGGATCACGCTGGTCGCCGCCGCCATGCCGGAGGCGAACAGCAGCGCCTCGTGCGCGCCTTCGAGCGCCGCAATCACGGCTTCGGTCTGCCGCACCGTCGCGTTGTCGGGGCGCCCGTAGATGTAGCCGGTGCGATACTGATTGTCGGGGTCGCGGATGAACGTCGTGGACACATGCACCGGCAGCGCCACGCCCCTGGTCTCGGGCTCGATGGCGCCGAGCGCCTGCGCCGCGATGGTGCGAGCTTTCAGCGAATGCGGATCGGTCATGCGTGTCTCCGGAACCGATCACAGCAGACCCAAGATCGCTTGTAAAACCGTGTCTTGTAAAACTGGACCAGCCGCGCGATATGCCGAACGGGGCGCAGCGGGCGCCAGGACGGTCCGATGTCGAACTTTCTTTATTATTACGGCGTGCCCCTCGCGGTTGGCGCGGTCGCGATCGTGCTGTTTCTCGGCCTCGGCAACATGATGCGCGGCGGCTCGCCCAACACGTCGCAGAAGCTGATGCGCCTGCGCGTGCTGCTGCAGTTCGTCGCGATCGTCGTCATCATGGTGACGGTTTGGGTAATGGGGCGGTGATCGGCCTTTAGTTCTTCGGGCCGCTCGGCCCGGTGCCCGGCGCGGCCTTGAGGTATTCCTCCTTCGGGGCCTTCTTCGGCTTCTTCTGCTTCTTCGCCGCCGAGGTATCCGTGGCCGCTTGCGCCTGCGGTCCGGAGGCGGCACGCGCGGTGAGTGCTGCCGGCGTCAGCAGCATCGCGATGGCGAGGATCAGGGCAAGACGCATGGGGCTATCTCTCCGATTGGTTCCAGATTGCGGATAGGATAGATCATTGCGGATCGCTGAAAAAGCGCCGGGAACTCCGAGGCTCACATGGTGGTGCTCAATCGCATTTATACCCGCAGCGGCGATGAAGGCATGACGATGCTCGGCAATGGCGAGCGGCGCAAGAAATATGACCTGCGCGTTTCCGCCTACGGGATCGTGGACGAGGCCACGGCCGCTATCGGCGTCGCGCGTCTGCACACCGCGGATACGCCGATCGACGCCATGCTGGCGCGCATCCAGAACGATCTGTTCGACCTCGCGGCCGACCTCTGTTCGCCCGACAAAGGCAAGGGACCGGGCGGCGAGCGGCTCGCCGTCAACGCACAGCAGGTCAAGCGCCTGGAAGACGAGATCGACACGCTCAATGCCGAGCTGGCGCCGCTGCGCACCTTCGTGCTCGCTGGCGGATCGCCGGCCGCCGCCTACCTGCATCTTGCGCGCACGATCTGCCGGCGCGCCGAGCGCGCGATCGTCGAACTTGCCGACACCGGCGAAAGCGTGTCACCGGAGGTGCGCAGCTACATCAACCGGCTGTCGGATTTCCTGTTCGTCGCGAGCCGCTATCTCAACGACAAGGGCGCGCGCGACGTGCTGTGGGTCCCGGGCGCGAACCGGTAACGAAAGCAATTCATGGTCATCCCGCTTTACGACAGCGATCCGCTCGACAAGAATCCCTGGGCGGTCGTCACCTGGTCGCTGATCGTCATCAACATTGTGGTGTTCGTCATCGAACTCAACGCGTCCGAGGCGACCGACCTGATAATGATCCGCGACTATGCGCTGATCCCGGCCGCGATCAGCGGGAAGGTGACCTTGGGCGGAAGCCTGCCGCCAATCCTGTCGGTATTCACCTACACGTTCCTGCACGGCGGCTGGTCGCACATCATCGGCAACATGCTGTTCCTGTGGGTGCTTGGCGACAACATCGAGGACGCGATGGGGTCGGTGCGCTTCTTCTTCTTCTACATGCTGTGCGGCGCGGCCGGCGGGCTTGCGCATCTTGCGATCTATCCCGACTCGGTCGTGCCGCTGATCGGCGCCTCCGGTGCCGTCGCGGGCGTGGTCGCGGCTTATCTGATGTTGCGCCCCTGCGCCAAAATCATCGTACTGGCGTTCGGCATCCTTCCGCTGCGGCTGGGCTCGGCGTGGGTGCTCGGGTTCTGGGCGCTGATGCAGATCTGGAACGTGCTCACGCCCGCCAAAGGCGATACCGCATGGTGGGCGCATATCGGCGGGCTGATGGTCGGCGCGCTCCTGGTCGTGCTGCTGCGGCGGCCGGAACTCCGGCTGTTCGACTGCATGCGGCCGGGTGACGCCGTGCACGTTCACGCCGCCGTACAGGTGGGAAAACAGCGCTGGGGATCGCGTTGACACGCCCTAGGGTGGGCCATAGTTTGCCCGCCCTGCGGCGACGGAGTTTCGTATGAAGGTATTGGTGCCCGTCAAACGGGTGGTCGATTTCAACGTCAAGGTTCGCGTCAAGGCGGACGGCTCCGGCGTCGAGTTGGCGAACGTCAAGATGTCGATGAATCCCTTCGACGAGATCGCGGTCGAAGAGGCGATCCGGCTGAAGGAAAAGGGCGCCGCGACCGAAATCGTGGCGGTGTCGATCGGCCCGCAGCAGGCGGCCGAGACGATCCGCACCGCGCTCGCGATGGGCGCCGACCGCGGCATCCTGGTGAAGGTCGACGGCATCGTCGAGCCGCTTGCCGTTGCGAAAATCCTCAAAGGCATCGTCGAAGAGGAGAAGCCCGGCCTCGTCATCATGGGGAAGCAGGCGATCGACGACGATTCAAACCAGACCGGACAGATGCTCGCCGCCTTGCTCGGCTGGCCGCAGGGCACGTTCGCGTCGAAGATCGCGATCGATGGCGAAAGCATCAGCGTCACACGCGAGGTCGACGGCGGCTTGCAGACCGTGAAGCTGAAAGGTCCCGCGATCGTCACCACGGATCTCAGGCTCAACGAGCCGCGCTATGCCTCGCTGCCGAACATCATGAAGGCGAAGAAGAAGCCGATCGCCGACAAGGCGCCGGGGGATTACGGCGTCGACGTCGCGCCGCGGCTGGAAGTGTTGAAGACCACCGAGCCGTCCGGCCGCAAGGCGGGCGCCAAGGTGAAGACGGTGGCCGAGCTGGTCGAGAAGCTGAAGAACGAAGCAGGGGTTCTGTAGATGGCAACGCTCCTGCTCGCCGAGCACGACAACAAGTCGCTCAAGGATTCAACCAACAAGGCGCTCACCGCCGCCAAGCAAATGGGCGGCGACGTGCATGTGCTGGTCGCGGGCTCCGGCGCCAAAGCGGTCGCGGACGCGGCCGCCAAGCTCGACGGCGTCGCCAAGGTGCTGCTGGCGGATGCGCCTGCTTACGAACATGTGCTGGCCGAGCCGCTCGCCGCGCTGATCGTTTCGCTCGCCGGAAGTTATGACGCGATCGTCGCGCCGGCGACGACCAATGCCAAGAATGTCATGCCGCGCGTCGCCGCGCTGCTCGACGTGATGCAGATCTCGGAAATCATCAAGGTCGTGGCACCCGACACGTTCGAGCGGCCGATCTATGCCGGCAATGCGATCCAGACCGTGAAGTCGAAGGACGCCAAGAAAATCATCACGGTGCGCACCTCGACCTTCCAGGCGACCGGCGAAGGCGGCTCGGCGTCAGTTGAGAACGCGACCGCAGCGGCGGACCCCGGCATTTCGAGCTTCGTCGGCGAGGAACTGTCGAAGTCCGAGCGCCCTGAGCTCACCTCGGCGAAAATCATCATCTCAGGCGGGCGCGCGATGCAGTCCCGCGAGAATTTCACCAAATACATCGAGCCGGTGGCCGATAAGCTTGGCGCCGCCGTCGGCGCCTCGCGCGCCGCGGTCGATGCCGGCTATGCGCCGAACGACTGGCAGGTGGGCCAGACCGGCAAGGTGGTGGCGCCGGAGCTCTATATCGCGGTCGGCATTTCGGGCGCGATTCAGCACCTGGCCGGCATGAAGGATTCCAAGGTGATCGTGGCGATCAACAAGGACGAGGAGGCGCCGATCTTCCAGGTCGCCGACTATGGCCTTGTCGCCGACCTCTATCAGGCGCTTCCGGAGCTTGCGGAAGAACTTGGCAAGATCGGCCGTTGATTGGGGTTTATGCTGGTAGTATCGGGTCACGGATCGTCGTAAAAAGGCAATCATGGCAACCATGACCGACGTCAGGGCGCGGCCAACGGCGCGCACCAGCGACCAGGCGGAGAAAATGGCGTTTACAATTGGCAAGATCGGCGTGATCGGCGCCGGTCAGATGGGGAACGGCATCGCGCATGTCGCGGCGCTCGCCGGAATGGACGTTCTGCTCAACGATGTCTCGGTGGACCGCATCAATGCCGGACTCGCGACGATCAACGGCAATCTGACACGGCAGGTCTCGCGCAAGCTGATCTCCGAGGAAGACCGGCAGGCGGCGCTCGGGCGCATTTCGGCGGCCAACACGCTGGATAAGCTCGGCGACTGCGATCTTGTGATCGAATCCGCCGCCGAGAAGGAAGACATCAAGCGCAAGATTTTTTCAGAGTTGAGCCCGCACCTGAAGCCCGACGCGATCATCGGCACCAACACATCGTCGATCTCGATCACGCGGCTTGCCGCCACGACCGACCGGCCGGAGAAGTTCATCGGGATTCACTTCATGAATCCGGTGCCGGTGATGGAGCTGGTCGAGTTGATCCGCGGGATCGCGACCAACGACACGACGTTCGATGCATGCCGCGAGTTCGTGAAGAAGCTGCACAAGACGATCGCGGTGGCGGAGGATTTCCCCGCGTTCATCGTCAACCGCATTCTGCTGCCGATGATCAACGAGGCGATCTACACGCTCTACGAAGGCGTGGGGAACGTCGAGGCGATCGACACCGCGATGAAGCTCGGCGCGCATCACCCGATGGGACCGCTCGAGCTTGCCGATTTCATCGGCTTGGATACGTGCCTGTCGGTCATGCAGGTGCTGCACGAGGGGCTGGCGGATTCCAAATACCGCCCCTGTCCGCTGCTAGTGAAGTACGTCGAGGCGGGGTGGCTCGGCCGCAAGGCCAACCGCGGCTTCTACGACTACCGCGGTGAAAAGCCGGTGCCGACGCGGTAGCTGTTGGAACGAGCGGCTACAGATGCCGCTCAAAATCCCTGCGTTGATGGAGAATGCGGACGATGTCTATTCCGCTCGCGGCCGGGCGGAGGAATATGACATGCGAACCGACGAATATCTTCGATAGCCAGCGCGAATGTGATCGCACGGTCGTGCGCGGAGCGGATCGTCCGCTACCGTTTCGATCGCTTCCTGCAAAGTGCGAATGTAGTGCTCGGCTTGAGGGCTGCCCCATCGCTCCGCCGTGTAGTCCCAGATCTCTTCAAGATCGGCCTGCGCGCGGGGTGATAAGACGTAGCGCATCACGCAGTCTTGGTGCCGGCCTTGCGCTTCCGGTCGATGAACACCTCAAAGTCGAACGCGGTGGATGGCCCGCTTTCCTCGCCTTCGACCAACGCGGCACGCAAAGCCTCCAGCTTCGTTTCATGCTCCTCAAGCAAGCGCAAACCTGCGCGAACGACGTCGCTCGCGGAGCCATAGCGGCCATGCTCGACTTGTCGATTGATGAATTGAGCGAAATGGTCACCCAAGGTGACTGATGTGTTCTTGGACACTGGTAGAGTCTCCGGTACCAATTTATACCAGTTTTTGGTACCTTAAGACAAGCGCAGAAGCCGCATCAGCCTTCCATCGATTGCCGTAAGGCCGAGCGCAATCGCTGCCATTCCGACAATATGCCGTACGGCGAGTTGCTCGCCGAGGATCAGCGTGCCGAGCAGTATCGCGCTGACCGGGATCAGGAACGTCACCAGCAGCACGTTGGTCGCGCCGGCACGCGCTAGAATCCGGAAATAGAGCAAGTAGCCGAGCGCGGTCGAAAGGATCGCGGTGCCCATGAGAGCCGCCCACGCGGCCGCACTCGGTGGCGTCAAGGTCCACGGCCGGTCGAGCATGAGCGCCAGCGGCGCGAGCATCAGGCTCGACATCACGAGTTGTCCGGCCGCGACGCGCAGCGGCGGCTCGCCGCGGAAGCGCCGGCCGTAGATTCCCGCGAACGCATATGAGATCGCCGCGAGCAGGCACGCGCCTTGCGCCGCGACGTCAGCGCCTAGATCGCGCAACAGGTCCGGACCGATCATCACGACCACGCCGCCGAGGCCGATCGTCACGCCGGCGAGCCGTGACGGCGTGAGCCGTTCGTCGGCGGTCGCCAGGTGCGCGACCAGCACGGTGAACAGCGGCGTCGTGGCATTGAGGATCGCGGCGAGGCCGCTTGGAATGTGCGTCTGGCCCCAAAGGATCAGGACGAATGGGATGGCATTGTTCAACAGGCCCATGATGGCGAACGGGCGCCATGCCGCAAACGTCGCCGGCAACGCGACGCCGGTGATGCGCGCCAGCGCGATCAGGATCGCGGCCGCAACGGCGACGCGCCCGAATGCGACGGTCAGCGGCGGCAGTTCGAGCACCGCGACCTTGCCGAAAAAAAAACGAGCCGCCCCACAACAGCGACAGTGCGATCAGCAGCAGCCAGTCGGTCGCCGACATGGTGAGGCGTGCAGTCGGTGGCATGCGTCATGCCGAGCACGGCCACGCGGAGCCCGCCACCCGGTATCCGGTTACGTCTTGTTTAACTGCTTGCCGCGCCGGAGCCTGCGCTAACGGATCGTTAAATACTGAAGCTGAATGCTACCGGTGGAGCTTCGCGATGGCGATTTCAAGCACTGGCCGATTCAGCTTGGTAAAAAGTTATTCGGCCTGGGAGGCCAATGCGGCCTGGCGGACGCGCCGGCGCGACATGGTGCAAGGCTACCTGAACCAAACCGCCACAACCCAATCGACGCTGGCCTCTGTCTGGAGCGCGCAGATCGAAGGTTCGGCCGCGCTTGCCGCCAAGGCGGCGGTCGCGCGGATCAGGACCGAGACACAGGCGGCGTTCAAGACCGTGGACAACATCAAGATTGCCTGACCCCGGTTCAGGCGTTTGGCCGAAGCGAAAATTAACGAGTGGTATGGCAGGTTTAGCGGCCTCCGGAGCCCAGGTCATGGACGTTTCGTCGCTTGCTGCCGCCATGGTCGGCGCCCAGGCCGGACGCCTGCAACTCGCTGCGGCCGCCAAGATGATGAGGATGAACGCCGACAACGCCGCCTCGATCGTCCAGGTGATCGAAGCTGCGCAGAAGAATCTCGGTCAGCTCGCGGACGCCGCGGCCGGGCTCGGCCAGAACCTCGACGTTTCGGTTTAGTTGCGAGCCCGCCATGTGGCGCCGGAGCGCACCCCGATGACCGACCTGCATGACATGCGCACGCGCATGCGTGAGACCGGCTATCAGGCGGCGAAGCCAAGCCGCGGCGGGATGCCGTTCTGGATCGTGACGGTGTGCGCGGTCGCGGTCGGCTTCACGGTCGTTCTGTTCGCGCCGCGCTTCTACACGCCGCAGCGGACCGCGGCGCTTCCGACCTTCAAGGACACGGCGACCCGCGAACAGCCCAGTGCCCCGGCGCAAATCGTCGTCCCGGAGATCGCCGCCAATCCGGCGCGCTACGCCGGCAAGAGCGCGGAGGACATCGCCAAGATCGCGGATTCAATCTGTCCGCAGATTCCGTCTGGTCCGACCAGCATCGCGTTTCAGAGCGAGCGACTCCACTGCCTGCTGACCGAGGGCTCGGCGCGTTATTGCGCACCGGTCCAGCGCAGCAAGATCACGGCGGCGATCATCGATCATTTCAGGATCGTCGAGCACGCCGCGAAGGTGGCTAAGATCGAAGTCGAGCCGCGGATCCTCGTGGCGATCGAGGGATTGATCCGGGCGGGTTACCTGCTCAAGCCGCAGCGCGAGGACATCGGTACCAGCGTGCCGCGCGAGATCAAGGAGCGCTTTGCTCGCGTCGTGGGCAACAAGTCACCCTGTCCCGAGCAGCCGTGGTGGCAGGTCTGGAAATAGCGTTCACTTCGCGATGGCTGCCGACACCAGCTTGATCGCGTCATCGCTCGCCCATTCGGCGGGGCCCGCGAGCGCACCGAGTTCGCAGCCTTGACGGTCGATCAGCAGCGTCGTCGGCATGCCGAACGCCTTGCCGGCGGCCTTGAGATCCTGGAACACCCTGGCGCTGGAGTCGGCGTAGTAGCCGAGCTTCCGGATGCCGGCTTCCTCGAGCCACGCCTTCGGCTTGTCGAGATTGCGGGTGTCGATGTTGACCGCTACCACCTCGAACGTCTCGCCGCCGAGCTTGGCCTGCAGCGCGTCGAGCGCCGGCATCTCCTTGCGGCACGGTACGCACCAGGTCGCCCACAGGTTCAACAGCACGGTACGGCCGCGGAAGTCGGCGAGCGTGCGCGGCTTTCCGGTAGCGTCCATGAATGACAGTTCGGGAACGGGCTTGGGCTCGGACGCGATGCCAACGGCGGCGACCTCGCCGCGGGCGAGGGGAGCGAGGCGCTTGGCGAGCTCGGCCGCGGGGCGGCACACCGCATCAGCCGGATTGCGTTGCGTCGCACCAATCCCGTATACCGCCGCCAGCCCGGTAACCATGCCCGCAACCGCGCCAAGCGCAATCATGGCGTGGCGGCGCTTTGTGCTACGTGTCGGTGCGGGCTGTTCGGTCATAGGCGATTTTCGGCGGTCGGGTCATGAGCAACAAAATGTGGGGCGGGCGCTTCGCGTCGGGTCCCGGCGCCATTATGCAGGAGATCAACGCCTCGATCGACTTCGATCGCCGCCTTTACCGCCAGGACATTGCGGCAAGCAAGGCCCACGCTGCCATGCTGGCGAAACAAGGGATCATCTTGCGCGACGATGCGCGCAAGATCGCTCACGGTCTAGACACGATCCTGTCAGAGATGGAGCAGGGCAAGTTCCGTTTCAAGCGGGCGCTCGAAGACATCCATATGAACGTGGAATCGCGGCTGGCGGAGTTGATCGGGCCGGCCGCCGGGCGGCTGCACACCGCGCGCTCGCGCAATGACCAGGTCGCGACCGACTTCAAGCTTTGGGTGCGCGACGCGATCGACGACATCGATGCGGCACTCGCCGCCTATCAACAGGCGCTGGCCGAGAAGGCATTGGCGCATGCCGCGACGGTCATGCCGGGCTTTACGCACTTGCAGACCGCGCAACCGGTGACGTTCGGGCACCATCTGTTGGCCTATGTGGAAATGGCGGCGCGCGACCGAGGCCGCTTTGCGGACGCGCGCAAGCGGCTCAATGAAAATCCGCTCGGGAGCGCGGCGCTCGCCGGAACGTCGTTCCGGCTCGACCGCGCCATGACGGCGAAAGCGCTCGGTTTCGACCGGCCGGCCGCGAATTCGCTCGATGCAGTCTCCGATCGCGACTTCGTGCTGGAGACGCTGGCGGCGGCCTCGATTACGGCGGTGCATCTGTCGCGCTTCGCCGAAGAGATCGTGATGTGGTCCTCGCCGCTGATCGGATTCATCACGCTGTCGGACAAATTCACCACCGGCTCCTCGATCATGCCGCAGAAGCGCAATCCGGATGCCGCCGAACTGGTGCGCGCGAAGACCGGGCGCATTTTCGGCGCGCTGCAGGCGCTGCTGGTTGTGATGAAGGGACTGCCGCTTGCCTACCAGAAGGACATGCAGGAGGACAAAGAGAGCGCCATGGATGCGCTCGCCGCGCTGATGCTCGGGCTGGCCGCGATGGCCGGCATGGTGGCCGACATGAAGCCGGATGCGGCGCGGATGAAGGCCGCCGCCGGTGCCGGCTATTCCACCGCGACGGATCTGGCCGACTGGCTGGTGCGGACCCTGAAAATGCCGTTCCGCGATGCCCACCACATCACGGGCCGGATCGTGGCCGCCGCCGAACAGGCCGACGTGCCGCTGGAGAAGCTGCCGCTCGCCGCCATGAAGGCAATCGAGCCGCGTATCACCAAGGCGGTGTTCGGTGTCCTGCCGGTCGACCGCTCGGTGCAAAGCCGGGTGAGCCTCGGCGGCACCGCGCCTGCGAACGTGCGGCGGGAGGCAACGAAGTGGTTGAAAAGGCTGGCCAAAAAGTAACACTTGTCGGGCAAGTGTCTGGTTCGCGCCGGCTGCCTCTCGCTCGCCGCACTCGATCTGTTGTATGTGTCGCCGGTCTCAGGGGTGCACAGTGAGTTGTTCTTTCCGTCCAGCAATACGCCTCGCCGCGACCGGCGCGCTTCTGCTTGCGCTGGGACTGACCTTGTCGGCGTGCGGACGGCGCGGGCCGCCCGATGCACCTCCGGGGGCCGTGATGACGCCACAGGGGCAGATCGAACTTGATTCCCAGGGGCGGCCGATCGCGCCCACGGGCGAGAAGAAACGTCTCCCGATCGACGTGCTGCTCGACTAGGCTCCTCTCATGCACTATTTCGCCTACCGAGCCGGCGTGATGAACGCCGAAGCGGTCGATCTCACGAGCCTCGCGCAGGCCGTGGGCACGCCGTTCTATTGCTATTCCACCGCCACGCTTGAGCGGCACTATCGCGTATTCGCCGATGCGTTTTCGGGTGTGCCGTCGCTCGTCTGCTACGCCATGAAGGCGAATTCGAACCAGGCGGTGATCGCGACGCTCGCGCGCCTCGGCGCCGGCGCCGACGTCGTCTCGGGCGGCGAATTGAAGCGCGCGCTTGGCGCTGGCGTTCCGGCGGAGAAAATCATGTTCTCCGGCATCGGCAAGACCGCCGACGAACTCGCCGCGGCGGTGGACAGCGGCATCCTCTGCATCAACGTGGAGTCCGAGCCGGAGCTGGAATTGCTTTCGGCCATCGCGGCATCGAAGGGACGCACCACGTGCATCTCGGTGCGGGTCAATCCCGACGTCGATGCGCGCACGCATGCCAAGATCGCGACCGGCAAATCCGAGAACAAGTTCGGCATTCCGATCAGCCGCGCCCGCGAAGTCTATGCGCGCGCGGCCAAGCTGAAGGGCGTGCGCGTTGCCGGCGTCGACATGCACATCGGCAGTCAGATCACCGACCTGCAGCCGTTCGACGACGCCTTCGCGCTGCTGTCGGAGTTCGTACGAACGCTGCGCGCCGACGGCCACATGATCGAGCATGTCGATCTCGGCGGGGGCTTGGGCATTCCGTACCGCGAGGACAACGAGCCGCCGCCCGATCCCGCCGCCTATGCGGCGATCGTGAAACGCGCGACGCGCGGTCTCGGCTGCAAGCTGATCTTCGAGCCGGGCCGCATGATCGTCGGCAATGCTGGCATCCTCGTGACCCGTGTGCTTTACGTGAAGCGCGGCGAGGCGAAGAATTTCGTGATCGTCGATGCCGCGATGAACGACCTGATCCGCCCGACGCTGTACGAGGCGCATCACGATATCCGCCCGGTGAAGGAGCCTGCGGCCGGGGCGCGGCGCATCGTCGCCGATGTCGTCGGCCCGGTCTGCGAGACCGGCGATTATCTGGCGCTCGGCCGCGAGATGGCGGAGCCGGCAGCCGGGGACCTCATCGCCATCATGACGGCTGGCGCCTATGGGGCGGTGCAGGCCGGGACCTACAATACGCGCGCGCTGGTCCCGGAGGTGCTGGTGAACGGCGCCGAATCGGCCATCGTTCGGCCCCGCCTCGACGTGGACGCCTTGATCGCGCTCGACCGGACACCAGATTGGCTGCGGTAGCGCGTATCGGCCTGTAACACAGGCCGATCTCGTGTGGCCGAAAAGGAACATTTCGGCCCGAAAATTGCTTGGTTTATGGGCGTTGCTTGTTCGCCCATGCCAAATCAGGCTAAGGCTGGCTACGGAGTAGCAGGTGAACGACCGGCCTTCCGATTCCCCGGCTGACCCTCGCCAGATCGACGAGCAAGTCGGCGACACTCTCCTCGCACGCGCGTTGCGGCGGGCATGGTGGACCATTCTCTGGGAGCGGCTGTGGCCTGCGCTGGCTTCGCTCGCTGTCGCCATCGGAATTTTCCTTACCGTCTCGTGGGCTGGTCTTTGGCTGTGGCTGCCGCCGCTCGGGCGCGCGGTGGGGCTGTTTGTGCTGGTCGTGCTGTTGGCGGTCGCGGCGGTGCCGCTGCTGCGTTTCCGCCTGCCGAGCACGTTTGACGGTCTGCGCCGCCTCGATCGCGGCAGCGGTCTCAAGCATCGGCCCGCAACCGCGCTTGCCGATGAACTCGCCGCCGGCGAACAGGATCAGGTTTCGCTCGCGCTGTGGCGCGCCCATGTCGAGCAGGCGTTGCGTGCGGCGAATGCGCTCAAGGCCGGTACGCCGCGTCCGCGCCTGCCGCTGTTCGACCCGATCGCGGTGCGTGCGCTGGTGGTGCTGCTCGTCTGTGCGACGTTCTTCGCGGCGTCGGGCGAGCGCGTTAAGCGCATCACGGCGGCATTCGATTGGGCCGGCGTGGTGCAGGCGAAGAACTTCCGCGTCGACGCCTGGGTGACGCCGCCGGCCTACACCGCCAAGCCGCCGGTCATCCTGCCGGGCATCCGCGCCGGTGAGCCGCATCAGGCCGCGCTGATCCAGACGGTGCCGGCGGGAAGCGTTCTGGTGATCCGCGCGAGCGGCGCGAGCCGGCTCCAGGTCCTGACGAGCGGCGGGCTTGCCGAGGCAAGCCGCGACGGTGCGCCGACCCCGCCGGTCGGGACCGACGAGCACCGCTATGTCATCACCGACCGCGGCACCGCGACGCTCCGTGGCGTGCTCGACGACGATGTCACCTTCACGTTCGCCGCCATTCCGGATCGCGCGCCGACCATCGCGCTCACCAAGGAGCCCGAACCCCAGGCGCGCGGCTCGCTGCTGCTCGCCTACAAGATCGAGGACGATTACGGCGTGATCGCCGCGCAGGCGAACTTCACGCTCAAGCAGAAGCCCGGTCCCGACGGCCGCGTGGCGCGCCCGCTTTACGGCGCGCCGGATTTCCCGCTCGTGCTGCCGCAGGCGCGAACGCGCAATGGCGCGGGCCAGACCACCAAGGATCTGTCCGATCATCCCTGGGCGGGCGCCGAAGTCACGCTGACTCTCGCGGCGCGCGATGAAGCTGGCAATGAGGGTTCGAGCACGCCGACCGAGTTCAAGCTGCCGGAGCGCGTGTTCGTGAAGCCGCTGGCGCGCGCGCTGATCGAGCAGCGGCGCAACCTGGCGCTCGACGCGGAGGCGAAGCCGCGCCTGCTCGCGGCGCTCGAAGCGCTGTCGATCGCGCCCGAGCGGTTCATGCCGGAGGTGTCGCACTATCTCGGACTGCGCTCGATCTACTGGCAGCTCACCCACGCCAAGACCGACGACCAGTTCCGCGATGTCGTCGCGCGGCTGTGGGGCATGGCGGTGACGATCGAGGACGGCCAGCTTTCCGATGCCGAAGCAGCGCTGCGGGCCGCGCAGGAGGCGTTGCGGCAGGCGCTGGAGCGCGGCGCGACCGACGAAGAGCTCAAGAAGCTGATGGACGATCTGCGCGCCGCGCTCGATAAGTTCATGCAGGCGCTGGCCGAGCAGATGCGCAAGAATCCGCAGCAGCTCGCACGGCCGCTCGATCCGAATACCCGCATGCTGCGGCCGCAAGATCTCAAGAACATGATCGACCGGATGGAGCAGCTCGCGCGCTCGGGCGCCAAGGATGCGGCCAAGCGCATGCTCGAAGAGCTGCAGCAGATGCTGGAAAACCTGCAGATGGCGCGGCCGGGCCAGCAGGGCGGCGACGACATGGACGACGACATGATGTCGGCGCTCGACGAACTCGGCAACATGATCCGCGAGCAGCAGAACCTGCGCGACAAGACGTTCCGCCAGGGCCAGGAGCAGCGGCGCCAGCAGCAGGGCCAGCGCGGGCAACGCGGCCAGCGCGGTCAACAGGGGCAGCAAGGTCAGGAGGGCCAGCAGGGCGATCCGAACCAGTTCGGCGAGCTGCGGCAGAACCAGCAGGCGCTGCGTGAGCAACTCAAAAAGCTCCTGGAAGAGATGCGCAAGCGCGGCCAGGCAGGGCAGCAAGGCCAGCCCGGCCAGCAGCCGGGTCAGGATCCGGGCGAAGGGTTGGGCCAGGCCGATGGCGCGATGGGCGATGCCGAGGGACAGCTCGGTCAGGGCAATTCGGATAGCGCGGTCGACGCGCAGGGCCGCGCGCTCGAAGCGTTGCGCCGCGGCGCGCAGAGCCTTGCCCAGCAGATGCAGCAGGGGCAGGGCCAAGGGCAGGGACCGGGCCAGCCGGGCCGCACCGGCCAGGCGCGCGCCAATCAGGATACCGATCCGCTCGGCCGCCCGTTACGCGGGCGCGACTACGGCGACGATGTCACCGTGAAGGTGCCGGGCGAGATCGACGTGCAGCGCGCGCGCCGCATTCTCGAAGAGCTGCGCAAGCGCTTTGCCGATCCGGCGCGCCCGCAGCTCGAGCTCGAGTACATCGAGCGGCTGCTGAAGGATTTTTGACGGGACGCTTGGCCAGCTAGTGCAGCTTCGCGGGCAATGTGAAGCTGAAACGAGCGCCACCGTAGGCCGATCCATTGTCGGCTCGAATACATCCACCATGCGCTTCAATGATGGAGCGGGACATCGGCAAGCCCAGTCCCATCCCGGCGTCCTTGGTTGTGAAGAAGCTATCAAAGAGATGATCGAAATGCTCTGGCTTGATGCCGGGGCCGCTGTCTTCGAGCGTGCAGCACAGGATGCGCGGATCGGCGAAAGTGGTTCGAATAACGAGAGTCCGTTGCGGCGTTTCCGCCTGCGCCATCGCCTGGATCGCGTTGACGGTCAGGTTGACGATCACCTGCTGGAGCTGCGTGCGGTCGGCAAGCACCTTCGGCGCGGCCAGGTTGGGGTGGTGAGTGACCATCAGCGCGTGCGACTGGACTTCGTGACGAAGAAATAGCAAAGCCTCGCGGATGACCTCGTCGAGCGATATCAATGCCCGTTCGGGCGCTCGCCGGGTGGCCATCGCGCGAACGCGCACAATGACGTCAGCGGCCCGCCGCGCATCGTCGACCACGCACTGGGTCAATTCGCGTAGCTCGGCCAGATCCGGCACGGAACGATTGAGCAAGCGCAGGCCTACTTCGCCGTTGGTGGCAATGGCGGCCAGCGGCTGGTTGACCTCGTGGGCAATGGAAGCGGTCAACTCGCCGAGCATCGAAACGCGCGCGGCATGCGCAAAGTCTGCCTGTACGCGCTGAAGCATTTCGCGCCCGCGCACGCGCTCGGTGATGTCGATGATGCCGATCAGGCTCATGTCGGGATCGGTAATGAGCCCAGGCCGGATCGACGTCAGGAGCACGTCGATGACGCGCCCATCCAGGGTCGCGAATTTGGTTTCCTCCTGATGCACGAGTTCGCCGCGCCAGCGACTTTCCAGACCGCGCAGGAACGAATCCGGCCGTGTGTGGCGCTGACGCGTGAGCCATTCCTTAGCCTCGCTTGCGTTGCGCGCGCCCAACATCTCGATCGCGCGGTCATTGATTTCCTCGATCGGCACCGCGTCCATGAACTGCTGCAGAGCATGCGGATGCTGATCGATGTACGGGCGCAGCTCGGTCACGCCTTCCGCGCGCAAGTCCTTGAGCAGCTCCACCAGCTTGCGCGCGTTCCGCTGCCAAAGAGCGATCGGCATGTGGTGAAACAGGTTCCGATACCGCTGCTCGCTGTTCCGCAGCGCTTCCTCCGACTTCCTGCGCTGTGTGATATCCATTACGGCGCCGACGAACTGCCATTCGCCTGATTGATCCGTTACGGGGTAAGCCACGACATTGAGATGCTTGACTGATCCGTCCGGCATCAGCAGCCGATGCTCAAACTCGAACGCCTCCTTGTGAGTCGTTGCGCGTTTGATGACCTGCCGAACAAGCGCAGCGTCGTCGGGATGGACCCGGTCCAAAACCATTTCGATCGTGGCGCTGCTCGCCGGGTCGTACTCGAATATTCCGTAGCTCTCCTCCGACCAGACGATTTTTCCGCTTGAGACGTTCCAGCCGAAACTACCCGTATGGCTAAGCCGCTGCGCTTCCGCCAGATAGGCCTCGCTTTGTCGCAACGCGTCTTCGGCCCGCTTTCGATCCTCGATGTCGAAGCCGACGCCATACCATCTGGTGATATTTCCTTTTTCGTCGCGCAACGGGACGCGACGCGTCATATGCCAGCGGTACTCGCCGTCCGCGCGGCGAAGGCGCTGTTCCAGTTGGAACGGCTTTCCTGCCGCCATGCAGGCCCGCCATTCGCGCTCGGCTAATGCGATGTCATCGGGGTGAACCGAGATCGACCAGGCCTTGGCTTCTTCCTGAGAGAGGCCCGTATAGTCCCGGAAGGGCCGATTGACGAAATCTCGTACGCCGTCGGGCCCATAGCCTCCGACCAGGGCCGGTATTGTATCGATTGTGGCTTGAAGCTCGCGTTCAATCTCGTGAGATTTTTGTTCTGCTCGCTGTCGTTCGGCGCTTTCGGCTTGCAGCGCGCCGTTAAGTTTTTCGAGATCGCGCACTTTGTCTTCCAAGTTTGCCTGCGAACGACGAAGGGACTCGGCTGCATTTCTTTGCGCGGCCATCAATCCAACGACAAAAACGGATGCCATCGCGAACAAGGCAATGCGCGGTAGATCGCTAAGCTTGAAATCAAGGGAGTGGATCGGAGATAGAAAAAAATAGTCGAAGACCAGAACCGATAGCGCGGTCGCGGCCAGGCCCGGGCCGGCGCCGCCGAACCATGCGGCGAAAATGATCGCGCAAAGAAACAAGAATAAGGTCGGAAACGCTTGCAGGTAGGTTTCCAGCAGAAGGTTGGCGATGACTGCTGCGGTGACCGCCAAGACGGCAATCAGGTAGCCCAAGCCCGGAGCGCGCTTGACCCAATTTAGGCGAGTAAGGTTCCGCATGTTCTTACCTGCACAACGGAGGGTGCTTCCCCACGATCCTGTCCGATTGACGTCGATATTTGAAAACCAAAGCTCGGCGATGGAGTAATTCGGCCCATGGTGGGAACGCTCTGTTGCGTCTGCCAACTTGCTACCCCGTAAGGGCGCGCTCCACACAGTCGATGAGGGCTGTCGGTGCAAATGGCTTTCTCAGAAAGCAGGCAGCGCCGGCAGCATATGCCCTTTCTTCAAGCCCCGGTTCATGGCGTGCCGTAATCATGATGACTGGCACAAGGTGGCCGCGCTGTACGAGAAGCTGCTTGAGTTCAATGCCGCTCATGCCCGGCATCTGAATGTCGAGAATCACGCAGGCAGAAGCGGATATCGCGCCCGACTCAACGAACTCCTCGGCAGATCCGAAGCCACGGGCATCGTAACCGAGTGAGCCGATCAGCCTGACGAGGGCGCGGCGCAGGGACTCATCGTCGTCGACAATTGAGATCAGCCGTCCCGACCCCACGCGAAATCCTTCCGATCCAGCCGCAAGTTGCAGGAACTTTCGCAGAACCGAGGCGCCATCGGTATCATACGCAAGTGTTAGCCCCGATCCACCAGCGCGCCCTGAGCTTTCAGGGATTCCGCCATTCGCACCAAGTCCGCGAGCGTTCGGGCGCCCATTTTGCGCATTGCTGCGCCGCGATGGATTTTGACGGTAACCTCGCTTATCCCCAGGCCTTCGGCCACCTGTTTGTTCTTCTTGCCGGCGGTCACCAGGATCATGACGTGCTGTTCGCGAGGTGAAAGCGTAGCCAGCCGATCCCGAAGATCAATAGCGCCGCTGTCGGCGGAGCGGCACTCGCGATCGCGGTTGATGGCCGCCGCGACGGCGTCAAGCATGTCCTGATCGCGGAATGGCTTCGACAGAAAGTCGACGGCGCCCGCCTTCATCGCTCTCACCGACATCGGTACGTCGCCGTGGCCGGTCATCAGCACGACCGGCAATCGGATTCCAAGTCTGGCCAATTGCTCGTGGAAATCAATCCCGCTCATGCCCGGCAAGCGAACATCCAGCACGATGCACCCGGGCACATCCAACCTCGGCGCATGGATAAAGTCGTGTGCCGAACCGTAGCTCCGCGTTTCCAGCCCCACCGTGCGGAACAGGCGATCGAGCGCGCGGCGCAAGGGTTCATCGTCATCCACAATGTGAACGACTGCGTTCCCTGCCATGAGTTGGTCCTCCTGGAGACGACCCACCTTCGCTCTTATAGCATGGCGGAACCGGGCTGGATCAAACTCACGCGGTGCGCTTGCCCGCCGCCAGCGCGCCCGCCACCGCCGCCTTGATTTCGGCGAGCGTGAACGGCTTCAGGATGACGTCGTGAATCAGCGCGTCGAGGTTCGAGGCGCGTTCGCGCTGGTCGGCGTAAGCCGTCATCAGCAGGATGGTGATGGCCGGATAGTCGCGCGCGGTGGCAAGCGCCAGCGCGATGCCGTCCATCAGCGGCATCCTGATATCGGTCAACAGCAGCTCGAAGCGGCCTTGCTCGCGCGAGAGAATGTCGAGCGCGTCGGCGCCATCGACGGCAGTCACCACCTCGTGGCCGGAATCGGAGAGCGCGCGGGCCGTCAGCGCGCGCAGCGCTTCCTCGTCCTCGGCGATCAGGATCCGTGCCATCAGGTGATCTTTTCCACGACGCCGACGAACGGCAACTGTCGATACGCGTGCGCCACGTCCATGCCATAGCCGACGACGAACAGATCGGGGCAACGGAAGCCGACGAAATCCGCATCGAGCGAGACCGCGCGCTTGCCGGGTTTCTCCAGCAGCACGCAGGTGAGCACGCGGCGCGTGCCACGCGCCGCGAACAGGTCCTTGGCGTAGGCGAGCGTGCGGCCGGATTCCAGAATGTCGTCGACCAGCACGACATCGCGCCCGCGCACGTCGCTTTCCACGTCGTGCAGGATCGTCACGGTGCCGGTCGAGACCGTGCCGGCGCGGTAGCTCGACAGCGAGATGAATTCGACCTCGGGTGCGAGCCCGACGCCATGCAGCGCGCGGATCAGGTCGGCGGCGAAGATGAAGCTGCCCTTGAGCACCGCGATCACGAGCAGTTGCTGTGGCGCCGCGGCCTTGATCTCCAGCGCGAGCGCCTCGTTGCGCCTGGCGATCGTCTCGGCGTCGAACAGGACGCGGATGCGCGTGTCAGGCGAGTGCGGCAAGGCGAGTCCTCACAGCGGACCGGCCAGTGCATCGCGCCGGTTGAAGAAGCGCACGATCACGTCGCGACCGTCAGGCGGCGGAGAGGCAAGGCGCGCGCGGAACGGCAGTCCGTTACCGGAGCCGAGCGTGGATTTCGACGGCAGCGCTGTCCAGGCATAAACCTCGTGGCCGACGCCGTTGCGCAACGAGAGGCGAAGCCGCGGCACTTCGAGCGTGCGGGTCGTCAGGTTCACGATCGTTCCCTCGACAATCAGCACCATCACGCCGTCATGGAGTTCGCTTCTGCTCTTCACGTCCTCGAAAAATAACCCGCGCAGATTGACCGGCAATCCGATCGCCGCATAGAGCGAGGCGGTCTGCGGGAAGTGGCGCACCACGGCGGCGCGCCAGTTCAGCGCCCCGAGGAGGATCGCCGCCATCGCGACGATCAGCATCGGCATGCTGACGAGCCGCCGCAACAGCGGACGCCGGTCCTTGCGATCCACATAGGTCTGGCGGACGCGGCGCGCCGCGATGGTTTCGGCGTCGTCGGGAACGCCGGGGTCGAATTTCGTGGCCTCGGCTTCCGTTGCGGGATGGTCGTGCGGAACCAGTGGCGGGGCGTCCGCAAACGTGAACGGATTGTCGGCGCCGGCGTCACCCGGCGGAAGGACTTCCTGAAGCGGCCGAGCGTCCATGCCGGCGAAGTCGTCCACCGGAGCAGGGGCGTGCTGGAGGGCCGGCACCGACACCAGCGCGGGCTCTTCCACCACGCTGTCGGGGGTCGCGAACCATGTGTTCTTGCAATGCGCGCAGCGCACCGAGCGGCCGGCCGCACCAACGGCGGTGAGGCCGATCTGATAGGAGGTCGCGCAGGTCGGACAGACGATCAGCATTGCCTGGCTCGTGAAGACGCGCAAAAAACCGTAGCAGCGGTCCGTTAACGAATCGGAAACCATAAAAAGCCGCGCGCGGCCCGCGACTTGGCCACGATCGCGCCAAATATCGTTAATGCATTGTTAATTGCGTGCGCGTGACAACAGCGCAAGGGTGGATACTCAGGCCCTCACGGGGCCGATTCGGAGGACGCGCGTGGTCCGCTTCGAGAATGTCGGCTTGCGCTACAGCCTCGGGCCGGAGGTGCTGCGCGACGTCAGCTTCCAGCTCGCGCCGCAGTCGTTCCAGTTCCTGACCGGACCGTCGGGCGCGGGGAAATCGTCGCTGCTGCGCATGCTGTTTCTTGCGCTCAAGCCGACGCGCGGGCTGATCAACCTGTTCGGCCACGACGTCGCGACCCTGTCGCAGGATGCGCTCGCGACCTTGCGGCGGCGGATCGGCGTGGTGTTCCAGGACTTTCGCCTGCTCGATCACCTCACGACATTCGAGAACGTGGCGCTCCCCTTGCGTGTCATCGGTCGCGAGGAAGCGAGCTACCGCAGCGAGGTGACAGAGTTGCTGCAATGGGTCGGACTCGGCGACCGCATGGCGGCGCTGCCGCCCATTCTCTCCGGCGGCGAGAAGCAGCGCGCCGCGATCGCGCGCGCCGTGATTGCGCAGCCGCATCTCCTGCTCGCCGACGAGCCGACCGGCAACGTCGATCCGAGCCTTGCGCGCCGCCTGCTGCGGCTGCTGATCGAGCTCAACAAGTCCGGAACCTCGGTGGTGATCGCCACCCACGATATCGCCCTGATGGATCTGTATGACGCGCCCCGCCTGGTGCTGCACGACGGGCACCTGCAGGTCTACGCATGAGCACGGCCATGGCCGCCCAGACCGAATACGACGAGGAGGACGAGCCGCAGCAGCAGCAGCGAACGCAGCCGCTGCAGGCGGTGGCCGAACTGCTGCTGCCGCGTGCCGAAGCCTCGATCGTGCCGGCCGACTCGATCTCCGGCCGCGCGCTGCTTGCCGTGATCGCGATCATGACGTTTCTCGCAGCCCTCACGCTCGGCGCCGTGGTGCTGGTGCGCATCGCCGCGGGTGACTGGCAGTCCGCGGTCGCGCGCGAGGTCACCATCCAGGTGCGCCCCTCCGCCGACCGCAACGCCGATGCCGACGTGCAGCGCGCGGTGGCGCTCGCCGGCGCCACCCAAGGGGTCGCGGGCGTGCGGCCCTACAGCAGGCAGGAATCCGCGCGCCTGCTCGAGCCCTGGCTCGGCACCGGACTCGCGCTCGACGAACTGCCGGTGCCGCGGCTGATCGTGGTGCGCGTTGCGCCGGGCGCTGCGCCGGACTTCGCGGCCTTGCGCAAGCAGCTGGCCGAAATCCCCGGCGCCACGCTCGACGATCACCGCGGCTGGGTCGAGCGCATGCGCGCGATGGCGCGCAGCGCCGTGGCGGTCGGGCTCGCGATCCTCGGACTGGTGCTCGCCGCCACCATGCTCTCGGTGATGTTTGCGACGCGCGGCGCAATGTCGACCAACCGGCAGATCATCGAGGTGCTGCATGTGGTCGGCGCCCAGAAAAACTTCATCGCGGGCGAATTCCAGCGCCATTTCCTCCTCCTCGGCCTGAAGGGCGGGGCGATCGGCGGCATTGCGGCGATGCTGCTGTTCGCGCTGATCGGCTTCCTCTCCGACTGGTTCAAGGGCAGCCCGGGCGAGACGCAGGCGGGCGCCCTGTTCGGCAACCTGTCGCTCGGCGCGGAAGGCTACGGCGCGATGATCGGCCTTGTCGTGCTGGTGGCGGCCGTGACGGCGGGGACTTCGCGGCTTACTGTGCACCGGACACTGAGGTCGATGGAATAATGCGCAGGCTCATGCGCGCCTTGCTGTTTGTCGTGCTCGCCGTCGTGACGATCTTCGGCGGCGGCTTCCTGTGGTTCATCTGGCACGTGCCGGCGACCGAAACCGTGCTCAACCGCAATGCCGACGGCATCGTGGTGCTCACCGGGGGCGCCTCGCGCATCTCGGATGCGATCGAACTGCTCGCGAGCGGGCACGGCCGGCGCCTGCTGATCAGCGGCGTGCACCGCACCACCTCGACGGCCGAGATCGCACGCATCAATCCGCGCTACGAGGGCCTGGTGTCGTGCTGCGTCGACCTCGACCATTCGGCGATCAACACGACCGGCAATGCGATCGAGACGCGGCGCTGGGCCAGCGACCGGCGCTTTTCCTCGCTGATCGTGGTGACGTCGGCCTATCACATGCCGCGCACCATGGCGGAGCTTGCGCGCCAGATGCCCGACGTGACGCTGGTGCCGTTCCCGGTGGTGACCGAGAAGCTGCGCAACGAGCCGTGGTGGGCGAGCGGCGCGACCGCGCGGCTGATCCTGTCCGAGTACACCAAGTTCGTCGTCGCGACGCTGCGCATGAGCCTCGAGCCCGCGCCCGTGCTGACCGAAGGTGCGGGCGGGCGGCTCAGCTCGAGAAGCTGAACCCGTGCAGGTCCTGCGCTCGGTCCTCTTCAACGTCCTGTTCTATCTCAACCTCGTTCTGCATATCGTCGTCGCCATTCCGACCTTCGTGCTGCCGCGCCGCGTCTTCATGACGATTGCAAAATCATGGGGACACACGAGCAACTGGCTGCTGCGCGTCGTTGCCGGCGTGAAGGTTGAGTATCGCGGGCTCGAGAAGATTCCGCCCGGTGCGCTGCTGGTAGCCTCGAAGCATCAATCGTTCTGGGAGGCTTTCACGCTGCTTACGCTGTTCGACGATCCGGCCTTCATCGTCAAACGGGAGCTGATGTGGATTCCTTTTTTTGGTTGGCTTCTCTGGAAAGCCGATCAGGTGCCGGTGGACCGAAAGGCGAAGGGCGGCGCGATGGCCGGAATGATCGAAAACGCGCGCAAAGCGCTCGGCGCGGGGCGGCAGATCGTTATCTTCCCGGAAGGTACGCGCACCGCGCCGGGCGCCCCGCCGGCTTACAAGAGCGGCGTCGCGCATCTCTATGCGGCGGCCGGCGTGCCGTGCCTGCCGGTCGCGCTCAACTCAGGGCTCTACTGGCCGCGCCGCAAATTCCTGCGCCGTCCCGGGACGATCGTGCTCGAGGTGCTCGACCCCATTCCGCCGGGGCTCGACCGCGCGGAGTTCGCGGCGCGCTTGGAGCGCGAGATCGAGACGGCGCAGGGGAGGCTGGAAGGGGAGGGCGCGCGTTAGCCGAGACCGCCACTGAGGGCGATCTTGGCGCGCGCGCTACTGCAACCAGAACCCGATGCCTAGGCACATCACGGCCAGCATCATTAGAAACGACACGGTGAACCTGGTGTTCATTTTGTTTCCGCCTTGTGTGTTTCGGCGTGAGTACGGTGCCCAAGGAGGCGGCCTACACGTCCGTGGAATTGTACGAGCCGCACCTGGTGCAGCGGATCGTGAGGTTGTGGATCTGATCCAGCTCGGCATAGATGGTTGCGCAGTTTCCGCAGGTATAATCGACCGAGTGATCGCTCGTTTTGATAATGGGTGGCGCACTGACAACAGGCCCCTTGGCCGGCGCCGCGATCGTCTTCAAACTGATTTTGCGGTTTTCGCTCATCGCAGTCTCCCGTTGCCAGGCGGGAGTGCTACCGAACTCTCAGTCACCGGCGCCTACCGAAGGGCCGTGCCGGTGATGGTTCCTATGTAGGTATCCGGACACACGGAAGCCAGAACTAACGGCCTTCCAGGCATCACGTTTCCGTCTGCCGTCCGCCTCAGGCATGCGAATAAGCCGGGTCGCGCATTCATCATTTCGAAGACGCATCCTGCGGCGGTGAAACCGCTAACTCCATCCACATGCTGGCGATGCGGAGATAGTCGGCACGCCGATGATTGGGCATGGCAGGGTCTCCCGCCAGATTATTGCACTCCGCCGCCAGGCGCAGGCACATCAGCGTGTGTTCGCGAGAGGAATCTGATTCGGTCACAGTGCTCCTCCTTATCGGACGGGAGCACTTGCCTCTCTCAGTCGTCGGCGGGCCGATAACGGTGCCGGTGATGACGTATAGGTGGGGATGAACGGGCTACATTGCGAACGTTATCTCGCCGGACAAAGAAACAGGTGGCCCCGGAACTTTACAAGCGGCCGCCGGCAGGATGTTACCCTGCCTTTGCAATCAAGACGCGTCGTGCGGGGAAATCTATTTCGAGCCGACAATTGGAAAGCAATTCCGTTCCGATCAGTATCTCTTCCTCGGTCTTGCGCGCCATGCGCCGTCGGCGCTCGTCTTGAGTTTCAATCAGCACATAAGCAGTAATCAATTTACTTTCGCCAAACCAAGCGAGCCGTCCTCGGCCCAGCAGGAAATTTTCTTCGCGTTGGCTCGCTAGCCTGACTTGGGCCTGCTGCTTGAAAATTTGAAAGCCGAGCTTGTTCGCCTGCGGCTCGTCGATAAGAACCGCACCATTGAATCCTGTATCGATGAAAGCAACGAGAGGATCGAAAAAACCGGAAAGCTCGATCCTCACGAGCGGCCTGTTCAGGTCGTCAATGGACCCTTCGAGGATGTCATGCCGTGGCAAAGACCGAAGCCCCGACGCGCGTGCACCAACCCGGTGCTTGTTCGCCAAATCGACCGATAAACTCGGCATGGGTCTGCGACGTCGTCGACCCGATGACATATTCCGCCGTAACAGTGTTGATCATCACGTATGAACCGAAATGACTTTGCTCGAGCGACTCCCTAATCGAGCGATAGATCGCCTCGCCAGTGGGGTGCTCCAGATCCTCAGCAGACTGCTGCTTTGTGATGCGAGGCATGTAAGTTGCTGCTTGCCCGGTTATCGACAATCAATTCTAGCCCGACAGCGGTCGTATGCAAATGCCACCGCGGCATACGTTAACCCGCCTTCCGCCTTGCCGCAGGCTTGGCCGCCTCCTTGGCGGCTTCCTTCTTCTTGCCGGAGATCGGCAGCAGCATCTCGCCCTGGCCGGCCACGCGCTTCTTGCCCTTGGCGGCCTTCTCGGGCTTGGCGGCTTTCGGCGCGGCCTTTTCGTTGGCAACACTGCGCCGCAGCGCGTCCATCAGGTTGATGACGTTCTTCGGTGCCGCTGAGCGTTCCGCGCTTTTCTTCAGCGGGATGTTCGCCTGCTTCTTGCGCAGGATCTCGACCACCGCCTGTTCGTAGTGATCGACGAAAGAGTCCGGCTCGAACTCGCCGGCTTTCTCGTCGACGATATGCTGCGCGAGCTTGAGCATGTCCGGCGCGATCTTCACGTCCGGGATGTCGTCGAAATAGTCGCCCGCCTTGCGCACCTCGTAGGCGTAATGAAGCGTGGTGCCGATCAGGCCCTTGCCGTGCGGCTCGAGCGCGATGACGCGCTCGCGCTTGTTCATCACGACGTGGCCGAGCGCCGCCACGCCTTTGCCGACCATCGCCTCGCGGATCACCGCGAACGCCTCGACGCCGACCTCGTCGTTCGGCACGATGTAGTAGGGCTGGTCGTAATAGCGCCGGTCGATCTGCGTGAAGGGAACGAACTGGTCGATCTCGATGGTGTGCGTGCTTTCGAGCTCGACCGCTTCAAGCTCGTCGTCGTCCATGATGAGAAATTCGTTCTTGCCGACTTCGTAACCTTTGCCGATGTTGTCGTTGGTCACTTCCTCGTCGGTCTCGCTGTCCACCTTCTTGTAGCGGATGCGGTTGCCGGTCTCCTTGTTGACCTGGCGGAACGAGACCTTTTCGGAAGACGACGTGGCCGGCGTCAGCGCGATCGGACACGAAACGAGCGAGAGCTTGAGATAGCCCTTCCAGTAGGGACGAGGCGCCACGACACACTCCTACGCAACACAACGGGAGAGCGGAATCTGGACTGACTTTCCTGAGAGTCAATGAACGCCGCGCAGATTCACTGTCTGTTCTCAGGGCGGGCAAGTTAATGCGCGATTATGAGTGACCTTCTCTCCGTCAATGCGGTTGTGCCTTGCGCCGCCGGACCATGAGCACCAGGACCACCGCCAGCGCGGACGTCGCCGTGTACATCATGAAGGCGTTCAAATAGCCGATCATCGCCGACTGGCGCGCGATCTCGTTCGCGACCTTGGCGAGGCCCGGCACCGTGTCGAATGTCCAGCCGCCGGTCAGGCTCGGAACGTTGAGCGCGTGATTGTAGGGCGTGATCATCTCGGTCATGCGGCTGTAATTCGCGCCGGTCGTGCGCACGATCTCGGCGATCGAGAGCGAGATGAAGAAACTCGACCCGATATTGCGCAACAGGTGGAACACCGAAGAGGCTTCCGCGCGGTCCTTCGCGGCCAGCGTATCGAACGCCACCACGGTCATCGGCACCCAGACCATGCCGACCGCGAAGCCCTGAACGGCGCTGTTGAAGACCAGGATATTCATCGTGACGTTGAGGTCGAACGTCAGCATCCACAGTCCGGCGAGCGTCTGCAGCGAGAAACCGAACGCCATGCTGATGCGCGGATCGATCCGCGTCATCAGGCCGGCCGACATGAACCCGATGGTCATGCCGACGCCGCGGCTTCCGATCACCTGACCGACCAGCGCGTCGGAGAAGCCGACATGCTGCTGCAATAACGGCGGCAGCAGCACCATCGGGGTGAAGTTCAGCATGCCGTAGATCGTGACCAGCACGAGGCCGATCGCGTAGTTGCGGTCGGTCAGGAGCTTCAAGTTAAGGAACGGCTGGTCTTTCGTGGTGAGGCTGTGCAGCAGGAAAACGTAGAAGGCGATCGCCGCGATCAGGCACTCGATCATGATCTCGGTCGACTCGAACCAGTCGAGCCGCACGCCGCGCGCGAGTACAAGCTGAATCGCCGCGAGCGCGGTCGCGAGCGCGAGGAAACCGGTCCAGTCGAACCGGACCTTCGGCGGCAGGCTGTCGTGGCGCAGCGTGAGCTGCATGCCCATCAGCGCCGCGACGCCGACCGGGACCAGCATGTAGAACGCCCAGCGCCAGCTTAATGACTCGGCGAGATAGCCGCCGAGAATCGGCCCGAACACGGGCGCAACCGCGACCGCCATTCCGAACAGCCCGAGCACGAACGTGTGCTGGCGGCGCGGGAAGGTGTTCAGCAGGATGGTTTGCGACAAAGGCACGACCGGCGCGCCGGCGCCGCCCTGCAGGATGCGCCAGAACACCAGCATCTCGAGCGATTGCGACATCCCGCACAGCAGCGTCGCGAGCGTGAAGGTGCCGATCGACCACACCATGACGCGCTTTGCGCCGAAGCGGGCGGTGAGCCAGCCGGTCATCGGCGTCACGATGGCAGTCGCCAGGATGTTGAACGTCATCACCCAGGCGATCTCGTCCTGGGTCGCCGACATCGCACCCTGCATCTGCGGCAGGATCGTCGAGGTGGTGAGCAGCGCCGTCCCATAGAGGGATGACGCCAGCACCACGGTGGTCAGCGTCAGGAACCGCTGCATTGCGGTGAGATTGCCCGCAATTTCGTTGGGATCGGTGCTGGCAGCGCTCTCGGCCATGTCCCCGCCGATGGTAAGTAATGCGATAGTAACCTAGCTTACTAATCGCCGGTGCGCTACAATTACCGGATGCCCAATACCGACGACTTCATCGGCGTGATGATTGCGGACGTTGCGCGCCTGCTGCGCACGGCGTTCGACCGGCGCGTCCGCAGGCTCGGGCTCACCCGCGCGCAATGGCTGGTGCTGACACGGGTGCACCGGCGCCCCGGCGCCTCGCAGTCCGAACTCGCCGAAATGATGGAGGTCGAGAAGGCCAGCGCGGGCCGCATGATCGACCGTCTCGAAGCGAAAGGCTGGGTCGAGCGCCGCGCCCAGGACGGCGACCGGCGCGTCAAGCGCGTGCATCTCACGCCCGAGGCCGAGCGCGTGCACAAGCGCATCTGGCGCATTGCCGAGGTAACGGTCGACGACGCACTCGCGAATTTCTCCGCGCAGGAAGGCGCGCAGCTTCGCAAGCTGCTCGCGCGCGTGAAGCAGAACCTGGTCGTGGTGGTCGATGGCAATGGCGCGATCAAGAACGGCGCGGCCGTCCGGTCCAAACCGGTCCCGCGTCACACGCGCCCTGCCAATGGCCAGGCCAACGGCCGCCACCATGGGAGGGCGGCGCCGTGAACGGACTGGTCCGCCCGCTGGCGCTGTTCGGCGTGCCGCTGCTGGTGCTCGCGGGCGCGGTAACGTTCTGGCTGCAAGGCGGCCGCTACGCCGCGACCGAGAACGCGTTCGTCAAGGCGGATATCGCGCAGATCGCGAGCGAAATTCCCGGCCGCATCCTCGACGTGCGCGTGCGCGACCATGCGCTGGTGGCGGAAGGCGACGTGCTGGTGCGCCTCGATCCCGAGCCGCACCGGCTGGCGCTCGCCAAGGCCGACGCCGAAATCGACTCCGCGCGCGCCACCGTCGAACAGCTCAAGGTATCCCTGCGCGAAACCCGCGCCGACGCGAAGGAAACCGAGAACCGGCTCACGTATCTGGAGGTGCAGGCCAAGCGCCAGCGCGAGCTTTCCGGGCGCGGCGTGAGCTCCGCACAGCGCGTCGAGCAGGCCGACAGCGAGGAGCAGCAGGCGCGCGACCGCCTCGCCATGCTGCACCAGCGCATCCAGCGCGTGGAGGCGGCGCTCGGCGGAAATCCGGAGCAGCCGACCGACAGCTACGCGGCCGTGCGCGAGAAGCTCGCGTTGCGCGATCGCGCCGCGCTCGATCTCGCCTACACCGAGATCAAGGCGCCGCGCGCCGGCGTGGTCGTCAACTTCAAGCTTCAGGTGGGCGAGCAGGTGAAGGCACAGACGCCGCTGTTCGCGCTCGTCGCTGACCGGCGGCCATGGGTCGAGGCCAACTTCAAGGAAACGGACCTCACGCACGTGACGGTGGGCCAGAAGGCGACCGTCGTGCTCGACATGCATCCCGACATCACATGGGAGGCCGAGGTCGAGAGCATCAGCCCGGCGACCGGGGCAGAGTTCGCGATCCTGCCGCCGCAGAACGCGAGCGGAAACTGGGTGAAGGTGGTGCAACGTTTGCCGGTCAAGCTGCGGCTCACCGAACGCCCGGGCGAGCCGCCGCTGCGCGCCGGCATGACGGCTTACGTCAGCATCGACACCAAACGCGTGCGCAGCCTGTCGAGCATCTTCGGCAGCGGGCCGGCCGTCGCGGCACGGCCTTAGCCCGTCGTCATTTTCTCGTGACCGCCGCGGAGTTTCTCCGCCAGCAAATGCAGGTCGCGGTCGTAGAGCCCGAGCCCTTCCAGCGCCTGCACGGTCGCCAGCACATAGTCGCGGTTCTGTCCCGACTGGCCGTGGCCCTGGCGCACCAGATGCAGTTGCGTCGAAAGATCGAGCCGGCCGGCGTACTGCTTGTGTCCGCGGTCGATCATGTACACCAGCGCCGTGACCCGCCGCTGCGGCTCTGTCAGCAACGTCACCGACCGCATCGTCTCGCGATAGACGCTGGTCACCTGCTCGCGTGCGCGCAGGTACGCGATGACCTCGGCGCGCTGCCTTGCCGCCACCCGGTAGGCGACGCCGCGGCAGGCGCCGCCGACATCGAGCCCGAGCACCAGCCCCGGCCGCTCCGGCGTGCCGCGATGCACGTGTGAGAACACGCACAGCGCACGGTGCGCGCCGATCAGCCGGGCGGGGTGGCGCTCCAGATGGTCGAAGCCGGGCCGCCAGATCAGCGAGCCGTACCCGAACACCCACAGGTCTTCGGCGAGATGTTCGATGTTCAACTGCATAAGCTGGTCGCTGATGGGTCCGGCGCGCTCGCCTAACAGGGCGGCGCGGGCGGTGCAATCGGCGTGAAGCCTTGCTAGGACAATGCCTTGATAGGGCCACATGGCCGGCCCAAGCCGCCGCATCGCGAAACCACGAGCCGACATGACCTATCACGCCGAACTTGAGCCCCGCCGCCGGCCTTGGCTCATCGCCATGCCGCTGGTCCTCGTGCTCGCACTTGCGGCGGCGTGGAGCGGCATCTGGTATTACGCGGCGGGCGAGGCCGAGGCGCGCGTCAACGACTGGCAGGCGCAGCAGGCCAAGGCCGGCCGGGTATTTTCCTGCGGCTCGCAGAAAGTCGGCGGCTTCCCGTTCCGTATCGAGGTGCGCTGCGGCGACGTGGCCGTCGAGCTGAAGGACACGCAACCGCCGCTCGCGATCAAGCTGAAGGAAATCCACGTCGTCGCGCAGGTGTGGGACCCGAAAATGCTGATCGCGGAGTTCACCGGGCCGCTCACCGCCGCGGAGCCGGGACAGCCGCCGGTCACGGCCACCTGGACGTTGGCGCAGGCGAGCGTGCGCGGAACGCCGGCGACGCCGGAGCGCGCCTCGATCGCGATCGATGACCTGAAACTCGATGGCCCGGCGCCGGGCAACGCGCTGTTCGATGCCAAGCATGCGGAGTTTCATGCGCGGATGCAGTACGGCTCCTGGCCGCACAATCCGGCAATCGATCTCGCCATGAAGCTGAATGCCGCGACCGCGCCGGCGCTCGGCGCCTACACACGCGAGCCGCTCGACGCCGACATTCTGGCGGTGCTGCACGGCATGAAGGACCTGAGGCCGAAGCCGCTGCCGGTGCGCCTGCGCGAATGGCAGGCGGCGGGCGGCCGCGTCGAAATCCAGAACGCGCGCGTCGCGCAAGGCGAAATGCTTGGCAACGCGACCGGCATGCTGGCGCTGACCCAGCGTGGCGGGCTCGAGGGCGCGCTGCGGCTCAATGTTGCGGGGCTCGAAAAGCTGCTTCCCACGCTCACCGGCGGCGAACGCAAGGGCGCGCCGCTCGGCCTCGATCGTGTGGCGCCGGCGCTCAACGCGATCGATCGCGCGGTGCCGGGGCTTGGGGCGCGCGTCGCGCCGCAGGCGCAGAACCTCGCGGCCGGGTTGCTCGGACTACTCGGCCAGCAGGTCGAGGTCGAAGGCAAGCGCGGCGTGTCCGTGCCGGTGCGCTTTACCGACGGCGCGGCGTCGCTCGGACCGATCCCGCTTGGGCAAGTGCCGCCCGCGTTCTAGAACTTCTTATGCATGACGCGGTCATCATCGGGGGCGGGCACAACGGCCTCGTCTGCGCTGCCTATCTGGCGATGGCTGGGCGCAAGGTCGTGGTGCTGGAGCGGCGCGGTGTCGTCGGCGGCGTTGCCGTCACGGAAGAATTTCATCCGGGATTTCGCAATTCGGTCGCCGCCTACACGGTCTCGCTGCTCAATCCGAAAGTCATCGCTGATCTCAGGCTTGCCGAGCACGGCTTGCGCATCGTCGAGCGGCGCATCGCGAATTTTCTACCGCTCGATGACGGGCGCTATCTGAAAGTCGGCGGCGGACGCACGCACGAGGAGGTCGCGAAATTCTCTACGCGCGACGCGGAGCGGCTGGATGCGTATGCGGCTCGGCTCGAAGCCGTGGCCAACGTGCTACGTGCGCTCGCACTCGAGACGCCGCCGAACGTCGTCGAGGGCCATCCGTTCGCGGCGATCTCCGAGTTGATCAAGTCCGGCCGGATCGCCAACCGGCTGCGCCGTCTCGGCATCGACCTGCAGCGGGAATTGCTCGATCTCTTCACGAACTCGGCCGGCGCCTATCTGGATGGCTGGTTCGAGAGCGATCCGATCAAGGCGGCCTACGGCTGGGATGGCGTCGTCGGCAATTATGCGAGCCCCTACACGCCGGGCTCGGCCTATGTGCTGTTGCACCACTGCTTCGGCGAGGTGAACGGCAAGAAGGGCGTGTGGGGCCACGCGATCGGCGGCATGGGAGCGATCACGCAGGCGATGGCGAAATCCGCGACCGCGCGTGGTGCGGACATTCGGGTGGACGCGAGCGTGCGCGAGGTGGTCGTCGAGCAGGGCAGGGCGGTCGGCGTTGTGACCGAGAACGGCGAGGCGATTCGCGCCCGCGCGGTGATCTCGAACCTTAATCCGAAACTGCTCTATGGCTCGCTGATCGACCGAACGGCGCTACCTGCGGCGTTTGCCGAGCGCATCGCCAAGTGGCGCTGCGGCTCCGGTACGTTCCGCATGAACGTGGCGCTGTCCGAACTGCCGGATTTCACCTGCCTGCCGGGCCGCGCGCTTGCCGAGCATCACACGGCGGGCATCATCATTGCGCCGAGCCTTGCCTACATGGAGCAGGCCTATTTCGACGCCCGCACGTTCGGCTGGTCGAGGAAGCCGATTGTCGAAGTGGTGATCTCGTCAACGCTCGACGATACGCTCGCGCCAAAGGGGCAGCACGTCGCGAGCCTGTTCTGCCAGCATGTCG
>JAXDNY010000131.1:0-7322 GCA_034669145.1 Hyphomicrobiales bacterium | reverse complement strand
GCGATCGAGACCATCGTCCGCATGGTGATCTTGCAGCTCGTGCCGACCATCGTGGAACTCGGGCTGATCGTCGGCGTGCTGCTGTGGATGTTCGATTGGCGCTACGTGCTGATCATTGTGGTGACGGTCGGGCTCTACATGGCCTTCACCTACTATGCGACCGAGTGGCGCATCAGCATCCGTCGCAAGATGAACGAATCGGACAGCGACGCCAACACCAAGGCGATCGATTCGCTGCTCAACTACGAGACCGTGAAATATTTCGTCGCCGAGGAGCGCGAGGCCAGCCGCTACGACCGTACCATGGCGCGCTACGAGGACGCGAGCGTCCAGGCTTACACCTCGCTCGCCGTGCTCAATGCCGGGCAGGCCGTGATCTTCACGCTTGGTCTTGCCGCCGCGATGGTGTTGTGCGTGCGCGGCATCCGCGCCGGCACCAACACGGTCGGCGACTTCGTGATGATCAACGCGATGATGATCCAGCTTTACCAGCCGCTGAACTTCATGGGCATGGTGTATCGCGAGATCAAGCAGGCGGTGACCGATATCGAACTCATGTTCTCGATTCTTTCGCGCGAGCCGGAGATCGAGGACAAGCCGGGTGCCCCTGCGCTGAGCGTGCCCAAGGGCGCGATCCGCTTCGAGAACGTGCAGTTCGCCTATGAGCCGGCACGGCAAATTCTCAAAGGGTTGAGTTTCGAGGTTCCGGCCGGCCACACAGTCGCGATCGTCGGCCCGTCCGGCGCCGGCAAGTCGACCGTCTCGCGGCTGCTGTTCCGCTTCTACGACGTGACAGGTGGGCGCATCACCATCGACGGGCAGGACGTGCGCGACGTGACGCAGCGCTCGCTGCGCTCGGCAATCGGCATGGTTCCGCAGGACACCGTGCTGTTCAACGACACCATCCGCTACAACATCCGCTACGGGCGTTGGGATGCGAGCGACGCCGAGGTGGAAGCAGCAGCAGCACTTGCGCAGATTGACGGCTTCATCCGCATGGCGCCGGACGGATACGAAACGGAGGTCGGCGAGCGGGGACTGAAGCTCTCCGGCGGCGAGAAGCAGCGCGTTGCGATCGCCCGGACCATTTTGAAAAGTCCGCCGATCCTGCTGCTCGACGAGGCGACGTCGGCGCTCGACAGCCACACCGAGAAGGACATCCAGGACGCACTCGACCGCGTCTCGCGCGGCCGTACCACGCTGGTGATCGCGCACCGGCTCTCGACCATCGTCGGCGCCGACGAGATCATCGTGCTCGATCAGGGCGTGATCGCGGAACGCGGCACGCACCATCAATTGCTGTTGAAGAACGGACTCTACGCCAGCATGTGGAATCGCCAGCGCGAGGCCGAAGAGGCGCGCGAGAAGCTCGCCCGTGTCGAGGCAGAGAAAGCCGCGCCGAACCGCAACCCGCCGCCCGTCGACGATACGGCAATTGCCGCTGAGCCACCGGATATCAATGCCGCCGTGGTGGAGTAGAACGCGCCCATGTCCATCGTAAATTCCATCCGCTCCCAGCTCGCGCCGATCCACCCGGAGGGCTATCCGTTCATCGGAGCGTTCGCGCTCGCGAGCCTGATCCTGTTCTGGCTGTGGACGCCGCTCGGCTGGCTCGGCACGGTGCTGACGCTCTGGTGCGCGTATTTCTTCCGCGATCCGGTGCGCGTTACGCCGATCTCCGACAAGCTCGTGGTGTCGCCCGCTGACGGCCGGGTCAGCCTCGTCGCCAACGCGGTCCCGCCGCCCGAGCTTGCGCTCGGGGACAGGCCGTTGCCGCGTGTCTCGATCTTCATGAGCGTGTTCGATTGCCACGTGAACCGCTCGCCGGTCGCGGGACGGATCGAGCGCATCGCCTACACGCCGGGCAAATTCCTCAACGCGGACCTCGACAAGGCAAGCGAGGACAACGAGCGCAACGCGCTGGTCATTACAGGAGACGCTGGCCGCGTCGGCGTGGTGCAGATCGCCGGGCTGATCGCGCGCCGAATTGTGTGCTGGGTCAAGGAGGGGCAGGAGATCGGCGCGGGCGAGCGCATCGGCATGATCCGCTTCGGCTCGCGCGTCGATGTGTATCTCCCGGTCGGCACCGTGCCGCTCGTCTCCGTCGGGCAGACGTCGCTCGCCGGCGAGACCGTCATCGCCGAACTCGGCGCAGCGCCTTTGGGCCTGTCATTCCGCGTCGGCTGATCAATTCATATTGATGTGGACAACGGTGACGGTAAACGCGCGTTAACCGGCTGCTTGCCCGCGGCTTAGCACAATCGATCAAGTTTTCGACTTATCTGCCCGCGACGGGGATTCCCGGACGCGGCCGGTACGGTGGGTTTTGATCGATGGCACAGGCGCAAGATGACGAGCAGGCTGCCGCAATCCTCGGTCGCAGGGCGCAAGGATTGCTGGCGCTCGACGAAACGCTGACGGAGCTCGCCGACGCCAATTGCATCGTCACCATCGCGGCCGTGATCGCCGAGCGGGTCCGGCTGCAGGCCGACATCGTCGCTCAGGCGCTGGAGGCGGAGTCCGATGAGCCGATCTCGGTGATGTGCCGCGCGGCCGGATTCAGCCTGAATGGATTCTCCGCGCTGCTGCGCATGCGCCGCCGCCGCCATCACGGCTCCAGAAGTGCTGCTGCCGCCGCGCTCGCGTTCTTTTCCGGCCTGCAACGCGCTTCCGCAGAGCGCATCCTGCAGCAGATGGCGCCGCGCAGGGTGGACCGCCGCATCCGCTAAGGCTATATTCCTCTCCATGCCGTATTCGGGCCTCGATCCTGACCGCCGCCAGCGCCGGCTGCACCGATTCCGCCAGATCCCGGTGCGCACCCTTTTGCCGAACGTGATCACGCTACTGGCCCTCTGCGCAGGGATGACCGGTATCCGGCTGGCCCTTGAAAACCGCTACGAGCTTGCGCTGGGCGCGATCGTGTTCGCCGCGATGCTTGATGCGATCGACGGGCGTGTCGCGCGCATGATCAGGGGCACCTCGCGCTTCGGCGCCGAGCTCGACAGCCTCGCGGACTTCTTCAATTTCGGCGTCGCGCCGGGTCTCATCCTGTATTTCTGGGGCCTCAACGCGCTCGGCAATCTCGGCTGGATCGCCGCGATGGTATTCGCCATCTGCACGGCGCTGCGCCTTGCCCGCTTCAACGTCCAGATCGACGATCCGCTGCGCCCTGCCTGGGCCGGCAATTTCTTCACCGGCGTTCCTGCGCCGCCCGGCGCCATCGTGGTGCTGCTGCCGATCTATCTGTCCTTCCTGCGCGTGCCGGTGCCGGTCGTCCTCACCTTCGTCTATACGCTGGCGATTGCCGGGCTGATGGTCTCACGCCTTCCCGTGCTGTCGGGCAAGAAGATAGGGACGCGCGTGCGTCCCGAAATGGTAGCGCCGGTCATCATCGTGGCGGTGCTGCTGATCGCCTTGCTGATCGCCTATCCGTGGGAACTGCTCAGCGTTGTTTCGCTCGTGTATCTCGTCTTGCTTCCGCTCGGCTGGTTCTCCTATCAGCGCTATCAGCAAGCGGATGCGGCGGCACGCGTGACAGCGACAGCCAGCGATCATCCGGCTGCGCCCGCGCCTCCCGGGCGCGATCCTGACGACGAACGTCCGGCGCGGCTCAACTAGACATGAGGCGTGTTGTCCGAGTCCTTGCGGAGAGTGGCGATCGCGCGCCGATCGACAGCGTCATTCTTTCCGGCGATCAGCGCCGCATGCAGACCGCGCGCCTGACCGGCGTGAAAGGCACCCTCATCGGGATCATGCTTCCCGAGCCGGTGCTGCTGCGCAATGGCGATCTGCTGGAGCTGGATGACGGCAGCGTCGTCGATGTGGTGGCCGAACCGGAACCGCTAGTCGAGATTCGCGGCAACGATCTGACACACCTCGCGCGGCTCGCTTGGCACCTCGGCGATCGGCACGTTCCGGTGCAGGTTCTCGCCAATCGGCTGCGGATGCGGCGCGACGCGGCGCTCGAAGCATTGCTGGGTAGTCTAGGCGCGCGCCTGACCGCGATCGAAGCGCCGTTCGATCCGGAGGGCGGCGCGTATGCGACGCAAGCCGCGCATCACGACCATCACGCGCATGATCATGATCATTGTGGCCACGACCACAACCACGACCATCATCACCATCATCACGGCTCAGCGCATCGCCACGACCGCGACTAGCCGCCGATGTGCGCGCCTAGCCGCCGAGCGCATTGCGCATCGCGCGCCGATTGAGCCGTTTGGCATTCGCGTTGACGGTGCGGAACGTCGGCTTCAGCCCCGCGCTGGCGATCACGAACGGCGCATTGGCGAGCGGCGCAAACTGTCCCATCGCGGCGGCACTGAACATGCGCACGGCCTCCATGTTGGCGGCAACGCAGCCCTCGATGAAGGCGGCGGTTTTCTCGTCAACCATGCGCGTGGCTTCCGCCTGACGTTGCGCGGCGGTTGCCAGCGAAGCGAATCCGAACATCGGAAGGCGATGCCAGAGCGTCATCATGGTGGATGTCGCAGCCATCATGCTGTCCGTGCCAAGATTGGAGTTGCTGCGCCTGGGCATGATGACCTCAACACCATGGAATGCGCACGACAAGTCCGAGCGCGGCCAAAAGTTCCCTCGCGAGCCCGCACAGGAGACGATCATGACGCTCAGCGTCGAACGCAACGGCCCGGTGACCACGATCGTTCGCAGCCGCATCGAGGCGCGCAACGCCATGGACCCGGCGAGCGCCGAGGCACTCACCGACGCTTTGCTCGCCTTCGACCGCGATGAGTCGCAATCGGTCGCGGTGTTGTGGGGCGCTGGCGGCGCGTTTTGCGCGGGCTTCGATCTCAAATACGCCGCGACCCAATTGGGCCAGAAGGATCCGATGGCGCCGCTGAATTTTCCGGCCGGCGAGGGGACTGTCCCGCGTGGGCCGATGGGGCCGACGCGATTGCAGCTGTCCAAGCCGGCGATCGCGGCTGTCGCCGGGCCGGCGGTCGCGGGCGGTATGGAGCTTGCGCTGTGGTGCGATCTGCGCGTGATGGAAGAGAGCGCCTACATGGGCGTTTATTGCCGGCGCTGGGGCGTGCCCCTGATCGACGGCGGCACCGTGCGGCTGCCGCGCATCGTCGGGCGCGGGACCGCGCTCGACCTCATCCTCACGGGACGCAAGGTGACGGCGCAGGAGTGCCACCGCATCGGTTTGTGCGAGCGCGTGGTGCCGGACGGCGAAAGCCGCGCCGCGGCGGAAGCGATGGCGCATGAGATCGCGCGGTTTCCGCAAGGGTGCATGCGGGCTGACCGCCGCTCTGTGTTTCTACAGGAGGGACTTTCCGAGATGGACGGATTGCGGTCCGAATGGGCGTGCTCGTCGGCCCTGGTCGAGCGCGAAGGCGCGGCCGGAGCGGCGCGCTTCTCCTCCGGGAAGGGACGCCATGGCGAATTCGCCGATATTTGATAAGGGTAGCGCGCCAAACACCGGGAGCATTTTATGGGCCGCCTGCGCGACAAGGTTATCCTGATTACTGGCGCTGCCGGCGGCATCGGCTCGGCCATTGCCGAAGCGGTGGTGCGCAATGGCGGGATCGCGATCGCCAGCGATCTCGCGGGCCGCGCCGGCGTCGATCACCCGCTCGACGTGACGTCCGAGGCCGACTGGCAGCGCGTCGTCGGCGCGATCGGGGAGAGCGCCGGCCGGCTCGATGGGCTGGTCAATGCGGCGGGCATCGCGGTCGTCGGGACCGTCGAAGATACGGATTTTGCGACCTGGCGCCGCGTGATGGCGATCAATCTCGACGGCACGTTTCTCGGCTGCAAATACGCAATGCCGCTGCTGAAGAAAGCCGGCGGCTCGATCGTGAACCTCTCGTCCGTGTCGGGCCTCGTCGGCGGCTACAATGTCGCCGCCTACAACGCGTCGAAGGGTGGTGTGCGGCTGTTCTCCAAGTCCGTCGCCCTGTATGGCGCGCGCCTCAAGCCAGCGGTGCGCTGCAACTCGGTGCACCCGACCTTCATCGAAGGACCGATGACCGGCGCGCTGCTCGGCTCCGTCCCGAAGCCGGACGAAACGCGCAGCCGCATGGAGAAGTCGATCCCGCTCAATCGATTCGGCCAGCCGAGCGAGGTCGCCGACATGTGCGTGTATCTGTTGTCGGACGAATCCGCGTTCGTCACCGGTGCCGAATTCGCGATCGATGGCGGGCTGACGGCGCAGTAGTCACTCGCGACCCTCATGGTGAGGAGCGTTGCGAAGCAACGTGTCTCGAACCATGGCCCGATGCGCCGGCGGTGCGCTTGGCCCTCCTTCGAGACGCCCGCAACGCTGACGCGTCGCGGGCCCTCAGGATGAGGACCGGTGTTGCTTCGGCGGTCACCCCGCCATCGGGTGCCCCGGCATCAGGTCGTAGGGATGCGCCCAGCCGGGCAGCGCTTTCATCCGCTCGCGCCATGCCGCGATCGCTGGATGGTCCTTGCACAGATCGAAGCCGAACTCGTCCGGCGGATAGTAGAGATAGCCCGCGAGCGAGACGTCCGCGATGGTCGGTTTGTCGCCAAGCAGGAATGATGCCTTCTCAAGCCGCTTGCCGATGATGCCGAGGCTCCCGTCGATGCGACCCTTGAAGAATGCGAGCACGGCCGGATCGGGTGCGGGCTTCGCCCAGTTCTTGAGGAAGCGATACGGCCCGAGAAAGCCGTTGACCTTCTGGTTGTCGAAGATGATCCAGCGCAGTGCTTCGTGTTCCTGCTCCTCACCGTCGGGAAGATATTTGCCGGCGCGCTTTGCCAGATAGGTGAGAATCACACCCGATTGGCTGAGCTTCTTCTCGCCGTGGGTCAGCACCGGCGCCTCGCCCATTTCGTTGATGTCGCCGCGATATTCCGGCGTGCGCGTCTGGCCCTTGAAGAAATCCACGAACACCGCCTTCCAGTCCGCGCCGATCAGATTGAGCATCAGCGCGGCGCGATAGCAGTTGCCGGACTGGGCGAAGCAATAGAGGTGATATTCGGGCATGGCGGGTCCTTCAGGACGCGAGAGCGCGACGAACGGCGGCGGGCTCGCGATCGATCACGCGCAAGAGAGTTTGCATCGCCGCGTCCGGACGACGGCGACCCTGTTCATAGGCCTCCATCGTGCGTGCGGAGATATGAAATCTGCGTTCGAACTCGCGCGTGGATCGCGCGACTTTGCGACGGATCGACTTGATGCGGGTCGGCGTAAACAGACTGTCGGGAACCTCGTAACTCTCAATCTCAATCTCACCCCGAAGATAAGCCGCCAACTCCTTGAACGACGCTTCAAGTTCTCGTCCAAACTTGGTGCGCCGCTCGACCTTCTTTGTCACTTTCTTCATGGCTCG
>JAXDNY010000130.1:0-3216 GCA_034669145.1 Hyphomicrobiales bacterium | reverse complement strand
CGCATCATTCTCGCAGCGAGTCCGCAATGCGGACTTCTGAACCAAAGCCACACTAGATCAATAGGTTGCTAGTGTCCTTTCGATTCCGAAGTTCGCATGGAGCCTGCCGCCCGTTGGGGCGAACTTCTGAACCGCCGCGCTAGCCCATCGCGATCCGAACGGAGCATCGTGAGCCTTTTCGATACGCGCCACGGTCGCTTGTGACCCCTCGCCTCGCCTGACACACTCGACCTTAAGAAAAATCGGCGGGAGGATTCTCATGAAGCGCATCGTGTCGCTCGCACTCGCGAGCGCGTTCGGCCTCCTCGCAACACACGCCGCGCTGGCGCAGACGCCGAAGCTGGAAAAAACCCGCATCGCGATTTCGGTCGGCGGCTCGATCAGCCAGATGAACAAGGTCGCTTTCGTGGTCGCGCTGCATCGGAAATATTTCGAGCAGGAAGGGCTTGTCGTCGAGGCTACCCCTTTCGCGTCCGGAACGGCGGCGCTGCAAAACCTGATCGGCGGCAATGCCGATGTCGTGGAAGGCTCGTTCGAGCATACTCTCCGCATGCAGACCAAGGGCATCGGCCTGATGTGCGTCGCGGTGTTCGGCCGCTATCCGGCGAACGTCCTGGTCGTGCGAAAATCGCAGGCCGACAAGATCAAGACGATCGCCGACCTGAAAGGAAAAAAGATCGGCATTTCGGCGCCGGGCTCCTCGACGCACAATTTCGTCGCGGGCCTGATGCGGCGCGCCGGCGTGGACTACAAGGACGCGAGCTACATCTCGGTCGGCACCGGCCTGAGCGCGGTCGCGGCGATGCGCTCCGGCGGAGAGCTCGATGCGCTGGTCAATCTCGATCCGGCCATCAACGCCCTGGTCGACGCCGGCGACGTGGTCGTTCTGGCCGACAGCCGTACCGAGGAAGGGACGGTCGCTGCCTTTGGCGGGCCATATCTCGCCGATTGCCTGTACACGACGACCGAATTCGTGAAGGCAAACCCAAACGCCACGCAGGCGATCGCGAATGCGATTGTGCACGCGATGCAATGGCTCAAGACCGCATCGATCGACGACATCATCAAATCATTGCCGCCCGACTACTACCGGACAGACGAAAAGCTCTATCGCAAGTCACTGGAAAAGAACCTGTCGGCGTTCCAGTGGGACGGCATCGTCTCGAGCGAGGCCGTCAAGAGCGTCTGGAACGCGATCTCGATCCTGGAGCCTGAACTGCGTGACGCCAAGATCGACATGGATAGAACCTATGACAACAGGCTGATCGAGCGGGCGCTTGCCAAATATCGCGCGCCCTTGAAGGAGTGACACGCGGAACATTGCTCGCGGCCGTGTTGACTCGCGGTGCCGGCTCACACCGGCTATCTCGACGATTATCAGGACCGGCGCTTTGTGCCTTTCGCGGCTAGGAAGAAGCACGACGCGTAAGCCCAACGCGATGCGATCCAACTTTGGACTTGTTGCCGGAGCTTGTCTGGCTCGTTCGCACGCAACAAGAAAGAAGCCCCGGGCGCACAAAGCCGGGGCTCCTACTCTTGCGGCGGGGGGATGATCCTGGCTTAGCGCTGACGATCCTGCTGGCCCTGGTTCTGGCCGCCTTGATTCTGCTGGCCACCCTGGCCCGGCTGCTGTTGCTGCTGGCCCGGCTTCTGCTGTCCGCCGCCCTGCTGGCCACCTTGGCCGGGCTGCTGGTTCTGCTGGCCGCCTTGGTTGCCCTGGTTGCCCTGCTGGCCACCTTGGCCCGGCTGCTGTTGCTGCTGGCCCGGCTTCTGCTGTCCGCCGCTTTGCTGGCCGCCCTGGTTGCCCTGCTGGTTCTGCTGGCCGCCCTGGTTCTGGTTGCCTTGATTCCTGTTGTCCTGATTCATTTGCTTTCCTCTCCTTAGCGGGAACACTTCCCGCAAGAGAAGCAACGCGTGAAAGCTGCTTGCGTTCCGACGAGTGCTGGCGGACCTAATCCATCTTCACGCCCGCCGCCTTTACGACGTCCGCCCACTTGGCGCGCTCGCCATCGATGAACTTCGCGAAATCCTCCGGAGTCATCGGCGAGGCGACCGCGCCAATCTCGAACAGCTTGTCCTTGACGTCGGGCAGTTCGAGAATGCGTTTCATTTCCGCCGCCATCTTGTCGACGATCGGCTTCGGCGTCCCGGCGGGCGCGAACACGCCATGCCATGAGGTCGCCTCAAAGCCCGGAATCGTATCCGCGACCGTCGGCACGTCGGGCGCAATCGCGCTGCGTTCGGTCGAGGAAACCGCGAGCGCGCGCAAATTTCCGGCCTTCACCTGCGGCCAGGCGAGCGTGATGTTGTCGAACGCGAGATTAATGTGACCGCCGGTCAGGTTGTTCATGATGTCGCCGGACGAGCGGAACGGCACATGCGTCATCGTCGTGCCAGTCTTGATCTTGAACAGTTCGGCGGCGAGATGGATCGACGTGCCCACGCCGGACGAGCCGTAGGAGAGCTTGTCCGGATTGGCTTTCAGATGCGCGATCAACTCCTGCACGTTGTTCGCCGGCAGGCTCGGATGCACGACCAGAATGTTCGGCAGGCGCGCGATCAGGCTGACCGGCTGGAAGTCCTTCACGGTGTCGTAGGGCAGCTTGGTATAGATGAACGGGTTGATGGCGTGGGTCGACACCGTGCCGACCAGAAACGTGTAACCGTCGGGCGCGGCCTTCGCGACCGCGGCGGCACCGAGATTGCCGCCGGCGCCCGCGCGGTTTTCCACGATGAAGGGCTGTCCGAATTTCTGGTGCATGTGCTGGGCGAGCAGGCGGCCGAACAGGTCGGTGGTGCCGCCGGCCGAGAACGGCACGATCAGGTTGACCTGTTTGGACGGCCATTCCTGCGCACCGGCCGGGGCTGCCAGCGCCGTCAGGATTGCCACCGCTCCGATCAGCTTACGCATTCGCTTGCCTCCCATTTGGCGCAACTTGCACGCCATTGGGCGGCGTTCTATCACGAGCGCGCGGCCGATTGTGAAGCACGTGGTGCGGCAAATCGCTGGGGGAACCTGATGACCAAGCCATTGAGCGAAGCCGCGCGCGCGAAACTTTTGACCGTCAGCACCGCGACATTGACGACGCTGCTGTTCAAGCGGGGCTTGCGCAACACCTTCGTGCAGGGCGCGCGCCCGCTCAATCCCAATGCGCCCGCGATGGTCGGACCCGCCTACACGCTGCGCTACATTCCGGCGCGCGAGGACATCGACAC
>JAXDNY010000129.1:0-33291 GCA_034669145.1 Hyphomicrobiales bacterium | reverse complement strand
TCGCGACCAGACGTGGCGTCGTGAACATGCGGGCTCCCCCAACCGGCGCCCGATTAGACCAATAAGCATCGGGCCGAACAAGCGAAATTGGCCTGCTTGACAGCGCCTGCCGCACCCTAAAGATCGCATGCGAACATCTTGAGTGGCCATGTCCCGATTCGCGACCACGTTGCGCGCCTTTCTGCTTGCGGTCGCGCTGGCCGTGTTTGCCTCGTTCGCTGCCGCCCAACAGGCACCGCTGGTGGGCATCGATCCGATCCGTGCCGCGCTCGACCAGATCGAAGCCTCGGCCAGGAGCAGTGGGCTGCGCAGCCGCACGCTCACCGAGCTGTCGCAGCGGCTGCCGCCGCTGCGCGAGCAGTTGCGCGACAAGCTCTCCGGTCTCGAGCCGCGCCTGGCCGATCTCGACGCGCGGCTGAAAGGTCTCGGCCCGGCGCCCGCGAAGGACGCCGCCCCGGAGGACGCCGGCATCGCCGCCGAGCGCGCGCGGCTGGAGCGACAGCGCGCCGAAATCGATGCGGCGATCAAGCAGGCGCAACTGCTGCAAACACGCGCCGAGCAACTCTCCGGTGCGCTCGCTGACCGGCGCCGGTCGGCCTACGCGGAGACGCTGCTCCGCCGTTCGCCGACCGTGCTCGATCCCTATTTCTGGCGCGACGTTGTCACGGCCGCGCCCGACTACGCCGACCGCATCGTCCAGTTCGGCCAGAAGTGGCTCGTCTATGCGCAAGAGGAAGGCGGGCGCGCGCGCATGCTCTCTGCGGCGCTCGCATTCGCAGGGCTGTCGGCGTTCGCGTTCGGCCTCATACGCTGGTGGCGCCGCACCGCCATGGTGGCGCGGGTTGGTGCGCGTTACGGCACAGCGGTTGCGGCACTGCTCGTCTTCGTGCGCCGCGCGGTTTCGATGCCGCTGACCGTGTTCATCATCCTGGAGCTGCTGGACCAGTTCGAGCTTGTTCCGGATAGCTACGAGCGCTTCACGTCGAGCTTGATCATGGGCGTCGCCATTGCGGCGCTGGCACGCGCGGCGGCAACCAGCGTGCTCGCGCCGGACGATCCGGCGCGCCGGCTTGTGTCCTTCGACGACGCAACGGCCAAATGGCTGTTCGAGCATCTCACCTGGGGCGCGCGGTTGTTCGGCGCGTTCATTGTGCTGCGCGCCCTGCATCGGGCGGCCGGCATGCCCCAGGTCGTGGACGATGCCGCGCGGATGCTGTTTGCCGCGGTCATCGCCGCATTGCTGGTCCATCTGCTGGTCGGGCGCCGCGAGCCCGGGGAGGATGAGGCGGCGGCGCGCCACATTCCGGGCGTGCGCCTGCTCGCCTGGTTCGCCGTCGCCGTCATCGCGGTCTCGCTGCTTGCCGGCTACGCCAGCTTCGCGTCCTTCGTGGCGGGCCGTGTTGTCTTCACCATCACGCTGATCGCGACGCTCTATTTGTTGCTGATCGTCACCGATGCGCTGATCAGCCGGACGCTCTCGGGGGACTCGCCCGGCGGCCGCAAGCTCGCGCGCCAGCTCGGCATCGAGCCGCGCCGGCTCGGCCTGATCGGCAAGCTGACATCCGGCATCGTCCGCGCCCTGTTCGTGCTGATCATTCTGGCGCTCGCGGTCGGGCGCTGGGAGATCGCGGCGGCGGACCTGTTCGAGGCGGTCCAGGGCGCCGCGTTTGGCATCCGCATCGGCGATTTCACCATCTCGTTCGGTGCGGTGTTCGGTGCCATCGTGTTCTTCCTGATCGTCGTGCTGCTGACGCGCCTCATCCAGCGCTGGCTCGAAAAGGAGGTGCTGCCGCACACCGCGCTCGAGTCGAGCCTGCAGCTCTCGATCGTGACCATCCTGGGCTATGTCGGTGTCATCATCGCGATCGTCGTCGCGCTCGGCGAAATCGGCATCGATCCGCAGAAGATCGCGCTGGTCGCGGGCGCGCTCTCGGTCGGCATCGGCTTCGGGCTGCAGTCGATCGTCTCGAATTTCGTCTCCGGCCTGATCCTGCTGGCCGAGCGGCCGATCCGCGTCGGCGACCAGATCGTGGTCAAAGGCGACGAGGGCTTCGTGCGCCGCATCAGCGTGCGCGCGACCGAAATCGAGACCTTCGACAAGGCGAGCGTCATCATCCCGAACTCGGAACTGATCACCGGCGTGGTGAAGAACTGGACGCACGCCAACACGCTCGGCCGGCTCAACATCAAGGTCTCGGTGTCCTACGACTGCGATCCCGACAAGGTGCTCGACACCCTCAACGCCTGTGTGGCGCGGCATCCAGGCGTGCTGCAGCAGCCGCCACCGGCCGTGCTGCTCTCCGAGTTCGGCGCCAGCTCGGTGGTGTTCCAGATCTTCTGCATCGTGCCGAATTTGGCCGATCGCGGCCGGATCAAGAGCGAGCTCCAGGTCGCGATCCTGCGCGAGTTCCGCGCCGCCGGGATCGAAATGACGCCGCCGCAGGATGTGCGGTTGGTTGGTGGCAGCCCCGTGCCGGAGGGCAGATCGGCCTGATTTTCCGGCCAATCTTCGCCGCATTCATCTTTCAGTTACCATTTCGCGGCGTTATCGCCGTCGGGGATTTCAACGGGGAACGCGGATGACCGGGGCGCTGATCGCCGAATGTGTGCTGCGCATCGCGACGGCGCTGGCGCTGCTCGGATTTTCCGGCTGCGCGAGCGATGCGCCGCCGCCGTCGGCGGCGGGCCAGCCGAGCTTCTACCGTAATCTCGCCCAAGGCGGGCAGCTCGATCCGGCCGCCGCGCAGTCGATGATTTCCGGCTACCGCGGCAACAACGGGCTCGGCGCCGTGACGATCGATCCCGACCTGATGAAGCTGGCCGAGGAGCATTCGCGCAACATGGCAGCGCGCGACAAGCTCGATCACGACGTCGGCAAGGCGTTCAACCAGCGCATCCGGGGCTCGCGCTTCGACGCCAAGGTGGCGGTGGAGAACATCTCGGCCGGCTATCACACGCTCGCCGAGGCGTTCTCGGGCTGGCGCGATTCGCCGCCGCACCGCGCCAACATGCTCAACAAGGGCGTGACCCGCATGGGCATCGCGGCGATCTATTCGCCGAAGTCGAAGTACAAGGTGTTCTGGACGCTGATTCTTGCGGCGCCGGACGAGAAGGGCAGCTAGGTTCTCTTTTGCGCATGATCTTATCCGAAAACCGGTGCCCACCCCGGATCAAGTCCGGGGCAGGCTTTTTCGGGATCATGCACCCGGCACCATCGCGAACATCTCCTTGCCGTACATCTTCTGCGCGTCGACCCAAAGCGGCTGCACGGCATTTGCAAACGCCGCGTGCTCTTGCGCCGTGAGCTCTGCGATTTCGCAGCCCTGATCGATAATCGCCTGGCGCGCACTCTTGTCTTCCTCGATCGCAAGCCCGCGTTGATAGGTGACTGACGCCGCGACGGCCTCGCGCATCGCACCTTGCAAATCCTTCGGCCATGCGTCGAATGAGTCTCGATGCAGGAAGATCGGTCGCGAGATGTAGAAGTGGTTCGTCACCGAGTGATAGCGGTGAAACGTGTGCACCCCGTAGGTCACCGTGTTGGCGAACGGATTTTCCTGCGCGTCGATGGTGCCGGCCTTGATGGCGGCGATCGCCTCGGTCAGGTCCCAGCGCAGCGGCACGGCGCCGAGCAGTTCGAACGTGCGCGCCTGCACCTCGCTCGGCAGCACGCGGATGCGCATGCCGGTGAGGTCAGCGGGGGTGCGCACCGCCCGCAGCTTGTTGGAGAGCTGGCGGAAGCCGTTCTCGTACCAGCCGAGGATGCGGTAGTTCACCCGTTCCTCGATTTTCTGCGCTAGGAATTGCCCAAGCTTGCCCTCGACGCCCGCGCGTGCGGTTTCGTTCTTCGAGAACAGGAACGGCAGGTCGACGAAGCCGAGCTCCGGCACGCGGTCGGTCAGGTAGCTCGAGGACTGATAACCAAGCGTCAGTACGCCGCTCTCGACCAGCCAGAGAATCTCCTCGGCGCGATAGCCGAAATCCATCACGTTCCAGACGTATTTCACGTCGATCCGGTCGCCGAACTGCTGCGCCAGCCGGTCGCCGATGAATTTCAGCGACTTGGAAAAGCCCGTGGTGGCGGGGCCATAGCCCCCCATGCGGATCTGGATCGGCTTGGCCATGCGCGTTTCGTCCCATGTGTTGCGCGATGCTCATAGCCTCACTAGTTTCGCCACGCCAGCCGGGATTTTTCATGCTTCCACCCATCCACGACTACGACAGGCTTTACGGCGAATTCCGCTGGCCGAAGCTTGCCCGCTACAACATCGGCGTCGATGTTTGCGACAAATGGGCCGCGCAGGACCCGGATCGGCTCGCGATCCTCAACGTGCGCGCCGACGGCAGCACCGAAAACATCACCTTTGGCTGGCTGCGCGAGACCTCGAACCGCCTCGCCAACACGCTTGCGGCGTACGAGGTGAAGCGCGGCGACCGCGTCGCGATGCTGCTGCCGCAGACGCCGGAAGCCGCCGCCGGCCACATCGCGATCTACAAGCTCGGCGCGGTCGCGGTGCCGCTTGCGATTCTGTTCGGCGTCGACGCGCTGAGCTACCGGCTGGCGAACGCCGGCGTGAAGGCGGTCATCACCAACGCGCAGGGGTTGGCGAAACTCAACCAGATCCGCGGCGAGTTGCCGGACCTCGCGCTGGTCCTTTCCATCGATGGACAGGGCGAGGGCGCGCGCGGTTTCCATGAGACGGTTGCGCGCGGCCGCAGCACCTTTATGCCCGCCGCCACCACACCGGACGATCCCGCGCTGATGATCTTCACCTCCGGCACCACGGGGCAGGCGAAGGGCGCGCTGCACGGCCATCGCGTGCTGCTCGGACATTTGCCGGGCATCGAGATGCCGCATGAGTTTTTTCCGCAAGCCGGCGACCGGTTCTGGACGCCGGCGGACTGGGCGTGGGCTGGTGGCCTGCTCGACTGCCTGCTGCCGAGCCTGCACCACGGCGTTGCCGTGGTGGCGCGCAAATCCGAGAAGTTCGATCCCGAGGAAGCCTTCGCGCTGCTCGCCAAAACGGGCGTCCGCAACGCCTTCATCCCGCCGACCGCGCTGCGCATGCTGCGCTCGGCGGCGTCGCCGAAGGGCCGCCATGACAGCCGCCTGCGCACGCTCGGGTCGGGCGGCGAGTCGCTCGGTGCCGAGACCTACGAGTGGGGCCGCGAGGCGTTCGGCCTCACCATCAACGAGTTCTACGGCCAGACCGAATGCAACCTGGTGCTCTCCTCCTGCGCGATGATCGGCGTGTCGAAGCCGGGTTCGATCGGCAAGCCGGTGCCCGGCCATGACGTTGCGGTGATCCGCCCGGACGGATCGCGCGCGGATGCGGGCGAGCTTGGCCAGATCGCCGTCAAGCGGCCGGACCCGGTGATGTTCCTCGAATACTGGGGACGGCCCGAGGAGACCGAGCAGAAATTCATCGGCGACTGGATGACGACCGGCGATCAGGGCAGCGTCGATGAGGAGGGCTACATCACCTTCGTGGGGCGCGACGACGACGTCATCACGTCGAGCGGCTACCGCATCGGGCCGGGCGAGATCGAGGATTGCCTGATCAAGCATCCGGCGGTCGCGCTCGCGGCCGTGGTCGGCAAGCCGGATGCGGTGCGCACCGAAATCGTGAAGGCGTTCATCGTGCTCAAGCCCGGCTACGCGGGTTCGGACGCGCTGGCGGGCGAAGTGCGCGATTTCGTCAAGACGAAACTGTCGGCGCATGAATATCCGCGCGAGGTCGCCTTCATCAAGGAAATGCCGATGACGACGACCGGCAAGATCATCCGGCGACTCCTGCGCGATCAGCCTTAGGAACCTCATGGTGAGGAGCGCAGCGCAGCTGCGCGTCTCGAACCATGGCCCGAAGCGATGGTGGTGCATGGGGCCAACCTTCGAGACGGCCACAATAAGCGCGTTTACGCGCGTCTTCGACGCGCTATGGCGGCCTCCTCAGGATGAGGTCCTGAGATCGCGCAGGCGCTTGGCCGCCGCGATGGCGGCGCGGCGCAGCGCTTCGAGGTGGCGCGCGACATGGAATGATATGAGCGACGCCCTGCCCGGCGCGATCAGCAAGTCTGTGAGCGCGAGGCGCTCACGCCACAGATGATCGATCATCGGGTGATCGGCGGTGGCGCAGCTGTCGACGCGCGCGAGGGTTTCGTCTGCGAGAAGCCGGTTCGTCAGATCGACCGAAAGCTGGACGCCGGGCGACGCGCGCGCCGCATCCTCGTCGTAGGCGATCTTCCAGAACCAGGCGCAGTTGCCGGCACGCAGCGTGATGGCGGCCGCAAGCGGCATGGCGCCGCGCGTCAGCCGGTCGATCCGCACGCGATCTTCGGCGGAAAGCGCAGCGATCGCTGCCTGGATGAAATGCAGCACGTCGGCGTTCTGCCGCACGGCAGTTCCGGCACGGCCTTTCCAGCCCGACGCCTCGAGCATCAGGAAGTCGGCCAGCGCAGGCGCGATCGCGTTGGACTCATGCGCGGACACGAACGTCACCGCGCCCTTCTCGTCCAGCCGCCGCCGCTGGCGGCTCAGCTCTTTCAGCTTCTTGTGCGACACGTGGCCGAGATAACCGGCGCGGTCCGCGCCCGGCGCCAGCAGCGCGCGCGCATGATCGCCGAAGCCTTGCGATGTTCCACCATGCCGCGCGAGCACCCGGGCGAGCGCTGCCGCAAACGGGCCATCGCGCGCGATCAGCGGCAACACGACAAGCTTGGGCAGTTTCGGCTCCGCGTCCAGATGATCGAGGAACGTCCCGATGGCGGCATCCGCCTCGTTGCGGTCGATCAGCGGCACGCCGAGCGGCGCGTAAGGGTGGGTCCAGCCGGTGAGCGTCGAGATCACGCCGTAGCGCCGCTCGACGCGCAAGGGAAACAGCCCGATCAGCCGGCCCGGAGCGGCACGCGACCACACCAGCACGACGCCGACGCCCGCGCCGAACACGGGCGCAGCGGCCAGCGCAAAGGCCGGATCGTAGAACACGTTGGGTTCGAGCGCGCGGCGAGAAAGCTCGCGCCATTCGCCGCGCAACTCGTGCAATGCGGCGAGCGGCTTCCATTCGGCGCGGCCGGTGACGCGGCGCGGGGCAGCGTCCGCGCGCTCTCGCGCCAGTCCAACCGGAGCGGCGCTGGCGTGCGTCATGGCTGCTTCTTCTTCGGCCGCCAGATGAACACGTGCAGGCCGAGGCGTTGTTTCGTCACGGCGAACAGCAGGACGGATTCCAGGATCATCGCGCCCGAGATCGCGATCGCGGCGCCCGCGACGCCGAACAACGGGATCAGCACCACGCACAGCGCGATGTTCGCGGCGAACGCCGAGGCATACACCATCGCGCAGGCGCGCTGCTCGCCGACCATGTTCAACAGCCGCTCGATCGGCCCGATGGTGGCGCGCGCGAGCGGGCCGATCGCGAGGATGAACATCAGATAATAGCCGTCGACGAACTGCGGGCCGAACAGCCAGAGGAACGGCTTGCCGAGTGCGAGAATGATGATCGTCGCGGCGAGCGAAGGCCAGAACGTCCACTTGATCGAGTCGGCGAGAAACGCGGAGAGGAGCTCCTTGTTGCCGCTGATATGATATTCGGTGAACTTGTGCGCGACCGCGGCCGCGACCGAGAAGTGCACGAAGGCGACCAGCGCCAGCGTCTTGGCCGCCGCGTAATACACCGCGACCTCGTCGGGCTGGCGATACTGCTGCAGCACGATCACGTCCGCATAGGTGAGCAGCAGGTAGAAGCCGTCCACCATGAAAATCGGCACGGACACCAGGAGCCAGGTCCGCACCGGGTAGTTCTTCGGGCCGGGCTCGACGGTTTTCTTGAGCCTGCGGTTCATCACCAGCGTCTGGCCGAGCACCGTGACCCAGGTGGTGGCGACGGCGGCGAACATCGCGGTCGACGCATCGGTCGGAAGCTTGAGCCAATAGGCCGCGCCCATCACGGCGATGAGCAGCACCGAGCGGATGATGTAGGGCGGCATCAGCGCGAGCCGCATCCAGCCATAGGAGCGTGCGATGCCGTCCTGGATGTTGCCGAGCGTGAACAGCGGCAGCGCGAAGCACGCGATGGTGAGCGGCACCACCTCGTAGGAATGCACCAGGGAGCCGAACAGCCAGATGCCGAGCGCGGCGGCGCTCGCCCAAACGGTCGCGAACGCCACGACAAGCCAGCGCGCGCCCGAGAGGAATCCGCGCAGCAATTCGAGCTTCCGCGTGCCGATGTATTCGGGAATGAAGCGCTGCGCCGCCGAGCCGAGCCCGAGATCCACCACGCCGCCGAGGAGGAGCACCCAGGTCCACACATAGACGTAGACGCCGAACTCGAACGAGCCCATCCAGCGCGCGAGCAGCACCTGCGTGAGATAGACCAGCGCGGCCGAGACGACGCGGATCACGAACGCGGTGCCGGCGGCGCGCTGCGCGCGCGAATTGTCCGAATGATCGGTCAGCCAGGCGCGCACGGAATCGATCGCGCGCGTCAACGACAGACGGCCCCGATCTGTGCTCTCGGTCAACGCCACGCCCACGCTCCGTATTCCGCGGTCCCCGAGAGCCTTGGTAGCAAGCGCTGCTTAACGTCCGGTTCGCGGCCGCGGGCCAAATCGGCGGATTTCGGCTTGGTGCGGAAATTCCAATAAAATCAATGTCTTGATCCGCGGCAAAAGCCCGCCGGCTCCGCGCTGGCCGAGCCGCCGGAGGGTTGGTCCGCCTTCGCGCTGGTGCGCTTCGGCGGACAAGCCCGCCCGCCAAAGCCCGAAGGGCGACGGCGGGAGGGGAGGGGAGCGCCGAGAAACGCCGGAGCCTGCGAGGCCCCGTGGGACGGCCGGCGAAGCCGTCCCGGCACGCTTGCGAGGCGCGCCGCCTTCCCTTGCGATCGGGAAGGCGCGCCTCTCGGCGCTCCACCGCGGCTCTCAGCGAATGCCTTCGCATTCGCCTCAGCTTCGGGCCGCGCTTGCGTGTCCCGGCAGACTTTTGGTCCGCTGGGCCGTCAGCGAGCTCCTCGCACAGGGGCCGTAGTACCCCCAGGGCGGTTCCCGAAGCCGCCCGAGAGCATGCTGGTGAGGCACACTCGCAGGCGCCGCCTCCATCCCATGTTCAAGACACCTCATGAAAATGCCCCTCGATGGATGGAGTGAGGGGACTATAGACTGATCCTAGGATGGTGTCAATAGTCCTATCACCTACCATTTGTATTTTGATGCGCAAATCGTGGAATAGCGAAATGGGTTATCATGACAATTTGTTCATTTAGCAATTACATTCGAGGAATTTAATTGACTCTCACAAAGATATACGTAGTTTTTGTCGGCATAGATTGACCAGTGCCTGAGGGCTTGGTTGTGACGAGAGCGCCCCTTCGCCGGTTAAGGATCACCACCCCGGAAACATTTCCGGAAGCTGGGCATGAGGGCGCCGTTGCAGCATGGTGGCGAGAACACATACTCGGCTTGTCGCGCCCGGCACTTGCGCAATTGCTCGACATCTCAGCGAGGACAGTAGAACGCGAAGAGTCGCGTGGACGTGTGTCCACCCAATATCGTCTGGCATGCGCTGCTCTAAACAACGGCGAACTGGACGACTGGGCTTGGAAGCGTGTCGATTCCAGCCGTTGGGTTCGCGTCAAATCCAAGGCGCGACGGATAGAATTGCTAAAGAAGGCGAAGGAGCAGTCGACGTCGATTGGGCTGCCAAGAAGGTCGGTGGCGTTGCCACAGAGAGGACGATGACCGGTACCGCCGAGCCAATCTTCTTTAAAGGTGTGGCGAGGAGAATGAGGGGATTTCGGCAAGCGCCAATATAGCCGAGGGTGATATGTCGATCGAAACTCTTTTAGAGGTCGTGAAGTTACTTGCCCCGTCAGGTGCGCTTGCAGTTGTTTTCGGGATTTTGGCGCTACGTTCGCCGCAGCTAATCAGAGAGCTTTTCTCAGGCATCAACGCGCTACTTGAACAGAGGAATAAGCGTAGCTCGGAGGACCGCGCAGGTTCGAACCGAATAAGGCGTAAAGGTAGGCGTGTCCTGCCTAGATGAGCAAGCGCGGTCATCGCGTAGGGCGAAATAGCGTTGCGCATTCCGCCACTAGCATCCTTTAAGCGCGCGATAGTGCAATACGTTTCGCTATTGCACCCTACGAATTCTCAGCAAGCGTAGCTCGTAGCCCGGATGGAGCGAAGCGCAATCCGGGACCATGAGATTGCCGCGCTGAAGACCATCTTGTTCTAGCGGTCTTTTCCGTATTCGCGCGCCAGCATTTCCCTCTCCTCTTTGATCAATCTCTTAGCAGCAGTTTCATCGCCAAGGGCTATCTCGACAAGGCGCCTGATGGCCTCTGAGCGTGTGGGGCAATCTGATTGCTTGCCTCTCCATACATCTAGGTCGCTGACGAAGGCGTCATTGACCTTTACATGCAGACTTCGCCTCTTTTGATCGTCAGTCATGGAGAGTTTATCCAATCCCTTCGCTCATCGACGTTCCTTTCGCCAGCGCGTAGGGCGGAATAGCGTAGCGTATTCCGCCACTATCGTTCCTTGGGGGCGCGATGGTGCAATACGCTTCGCGATTGCACCCTACGTATTCTTAGCCAGCATAGCCCGGATGAGCGAAGCGATATCCGGGAATTCCGTTCGCGTGAGATGCCGGCCCCGGATTTCGCTGCGCTCCATCCGGGCTACGAATTCGCTCGCCCTACGCGGCGTTCGACTTCCGCCAGTCCTCAAGCCGGGCGAGGACGGTCGCCAGGTCGGAGACATCGACATAGCGGCGGCCGATGTCGCGCAGGTTGTCGCGGTGCGGCTGCTCCTCGATGTCGCCGACGCAGTCTTCCGGAACGATCGTGCGGTAGCGATAGCTGAAGCTGTCGACGGCGCTGGCGCGGATGCATCCGCTCGTGTTGCAGCCGGTGACGATGACGGTGTCGACGCGCTCCTTGTTGAAGTACTCGGCGACGCCGGTGTTGAAGAAGATCGACGGACCTTTCTTGCAGACGGTGAGGTCATACGCGGGATCGTGCACGCGCGGATCGATCGGGGCGCTCGGATGATCGTGCAGGAACGTGTCGCGCACCGCGCTGATCTTCCAGTACGGCATCTCGCGCTCGTTCATGTAGGCGGTGTTGCAGGACGCGACGGGCACGTTGTAGCGGCGCGCGACCTCCAGCAGCTTCACGGTATTCTCGAACGCGCGCAGAACCAGCGGCGCGCCGCCGAGCGGATACTGCGGGTCGGTGAACGCCACCATGAAGTCGACGACCACGATCCCGGGCTTGTGGCCAAAACCCACAGGCGTATCGCCGTAACTTCGCCGTTGGTAGTCGTCGGACATCTTAGTGCCACTCAGGGCTTGGGTGACTGATCACTTCGGCTGCGGCGTCGAATGCACCGCGATGCATGTCCAGCCGCCGTCATCGACCCACACGGCGAGCGCGACCGACTCGACGATCCTCGGCACGCCGCGCGCCGTCACGTCGATGCGCAGGCGGCAATGCACCAGCGCGGCGCCGCCGTGGAGCGACACCTTGGCGTGGCTCGCCTTGACGCTCTGATAGTCCCAGAGTTTTTCGCGAACGCCGCGTGTGTAGCTTTCCTTGCTGTCGACCGTGCCGCTCGAATGCGTGTAGGTGAGGTCGTTATGCAAGAGCGCGCCGAGCGCGTCGGCATCGCCGTCGCACATCGCCTTGAAGCGGCGCTGCTCCAGCACGAGAATCTGTTCCTTGGTCATGTCGGCCCTCCTCGGCGGATCACAGGGTAGCCTGGATCGCGCCGCGCGCGGAGTCACGAGGCCCCTCATCGCGCCCCCGCGTTGGCGCCGCGCGCCGAAACAAACCCGGAAATCGCACGCAACTCATGCCGCAGACGGAACAACTGTTCCATGCGGGCCGTTGAACAGCATCTGGAAAATTCCCTCGCAACGAGGGAGCAGAGGAGAAAGCGTCATGAGGATAGTGTGTTCCGCTCTTTTGGTCGCTGGAGCGGCCTTGCTGGGTTCCTCCGGCACGATCGCGGCCCCGGTGAATGGCGGCGCCATCAAGGCGGCCGCCGACGAGATCGGCATCGCCGAAAGCGTTCACTGCCGTCCGTTCCGCCACTGGCATCGGTACGGCGGCTATAGCCGCGGGTGCCGCGGCCCCGGCGTCGTGATCTACAACGACAGGCCGCGCCTGCGCATGCGTTACGGCGTGCGTTCGCGGGACTACGACACTCGCGTGCGGACCGGTGTGACGATCCGCAGTGAGGAGCGCTCGACCATTCGCAGCGGCACGACGATCCGCAGCGGCGGCGGTGGTGGCAGCGCCACGATCCGCAGCGGCGGTGGCGGCGAGGGTGCCCCGCGCGTGACGGGTGGCGGCCAGACTCAGGGCGCCGCCGGCAGTGCGGGCGGCGGCGGCGGCCAGGGCGGCGGATCGCAGAAGCAGTAAGGTTCTCGACAACGACGCCCCGGGTTGCGGATTGACGCGACCCGGGGCGGCTTGGCGCGTTCGCGACCTAACCCTTGAAGCCGCCCTCGTCGAGAAAGGCCTGTTCCTCCGGCGTGGTGGCGCGGCCGAGAATGGCGTTGCGGTGCGGGAAGCGGCCGAAGCGGCGGATGATGTCGGCGTGGCGCTCGGCGTATTTCAGGTTCTCGTCCTCGGCTTCGCGGTAGAGCGCGACGCAGCGCTGCTGGTCGGCCATGTCCTCCGAATGCATGAAGGGGAGGAAGAAAAATCCGCGCTCGGCCTCCGGCACGTCCTGCTCGTAGCCGCGCTTGAGCGCGCGATGCGCGACCGCGCGTGCGAGCGCATCGGCCGCATAACAGCGCGCTTCTCCGCGGAACATATTGCGCGGGAACTGATCGAGCACGATCGCGAGCGCCAACGCGCCTTCGGCCGTTCCCTCCCAGTCGGCGAGCTTGCCGGCCGCTGCCGCCTCATAGGTCGCCAGGAATTTCTCGCGGATGTCGGCGTCGAGCGCGTCGTCGCGTGTGAACCATTTGTCCGGCCCCGCCTCGCGCCAGAAGGCGAGGACGGTTTCGGGGGTGGCGACTGGTGTGTCGGTCATAGACCCGGTTTACAGCAGAGCGATGAATTCCGAAACGGTCATCCCGGCCTGCGCGATGATGCCGCGCGGTCCTCGAGCACAAGGCGGATCGCATCTTCCGCCATCGCCTGCGCCTCCGTTTCGTCGTTGCCGTAGGTGACGATCTCGGGAAGCGAGGGCACGCGCACGGTGAACCCGCCCTCTTCCTCGGGCTCAAGGACGATCGCAAAAGTGCGTGCTGAACTCATGCCTTGAAGGTATCAACGAAGCAGGATCAGCGCAAATGATCCGCGCCGCCGAACGGGGTGAGCGGATTGTCCATCATGGCGGCGCGGTCGGGCCGGTCCGCCTGCGCGATGCCGAGGAAGGCGTCGAACAGGTCCTTGATCACGCGTTCCTCGATGCCGTTGACGATGAACACCAGCCGCGTGCGGTGGTCCGCGTCGGGCCATGCCGCCAAGGTCACGGGCGGATGGAACACGTGCTGCACGCCGTGGATCACCACCGGCCGGTCCGGCTGCTCGGCGAGCTTCACGATGCCCTTCACGCGCAGCAAATTCGGCCCGTGCATCGAGCGCACGAGATCGAGGAACATCTCGAAGGCCGAGAACGGGATCGCCCGATCGCTCGCGAGCGTGAACGCGCGGATGGCCTCGTCGTGGCGGTTCACGTCGTGATGATGGTGATGATCGGGCGCGTAGGCTTCTTCGGCGAGCCAGCGCTTCACGTCGGGGATTTTGCGTGTCGCATCGTAGAGCCCGCAATCGACCAGCTGCGCGACGCTCGCGCTCGCCGCCTCGATCACCGGCGCGGCGGGATTGAGCACGGCGAGGCGCGAGAGCAGCGCGGCCTTCGTCTCGGGTGAATCGAGCAGATCGGTCTTGGTGAGCACGATGCGGTCGGCGACCGCGACCTGCTTCACGGCCTCGATATGCGCGTCGAGCGTGGCGGCGCCGTTCACGGCATCGACCACGGTCACCACGCCATCGAGACGGAAGCGCATCAGAAAGTAAGGATGCACCATCGCGGTGTGCAGCACCGGCGCCGGATCGGCCAAGCCCGTGGTCTCGATGATGACGCGGTTGAACTTCATGCGGCCGTTGTCGAGACCGCGCAAGAGCTTCTCCAGCGTGTTCACCAGATCGCCGCGGATGGTGCAGCACAGGCAGCCGGTTGCGAGCAGCATCACGCCGTCCTCGACATGCTCGACCAGCAGATGATCGAGCCCGATCTCGCCGAACTCGTTGATGATGACGGCGGCCTCGCTGAGCGCCGGGTCGCGCAGCAGGCGGTTGAGCAGCGTGGTCTTGCCGGCGCCGAGAAAGCCGGTCAGCACGGTGAGCGGGATCGGCGGCGGCGGAACGCGGGACGGTGCGCCGCTCATTGCTTGGCGGGCTTCGCCGCCTGCTTTGCTGCCGGTTTCGTCTTCTTCGGCTTCGCCGCCGGCGCTGTGGCCTCAGGTGCCGGCGCCGGCTTGCTCTCGGCGGACGCGGGCGCGAAGCTCGAGGTGCCGAGCTTGTTCAGGAGCGGCGTCAGGCTGAATCCGGCGGAAGCATTCGCAGTCGCGGGCTTGGCCTCCTCCGGCTTGGCGTCGACCTTCGGTGCGGCCGCGATGGCGGTGTCGGGTTGCTTCCTCTTCCTAGCCTTGCGGTCTGCGGGGCGCGCCGCGATCTGCACGGCGGCATCGGAGCCGGGTCTGGGCGCGCCGATATACACCGGCACCGGCGGGGTCAGCATCGCGTAGGGCCCGAGCACCGGGCCGGCCGCGGCGCGGCCGCGCAGGCTCTGCATCGTCACCGCATAGGCCGAACTCGGATCGACACCGCTGTTCGCCTGCACGGTCTCTTCGTCGTCGGACTCCTCGGCGGCGGGGCGCTTGCGGTGGCGACCGCACATCTCGTCGCGCAGGTTGGGCGGCGCTGCGGCGATCGGCTGCAGCGCATCGACGGTGCCGAGGGCGGGCATCAGCCATGTCAGGCCGCCCGAGTTGAAGCCCTTCTCGAACAGTTGCGCCGCCTTCTCGGAGCGCACCGCGCCGGAGCGCGAGCCGAACACCACGACGATCAGCTTGCGGCCGCCTCGCGTCGCGCTCGCCACTACGTTGAAGCCGGAGGCGCAGATGAAGCCGGTCTTCATGCCGTCGGCGTCGGCATAGCGGCCGAGCAGGCCGTTGGTGTTGCGCATCACGCGGCGGCCGAACTTGATCGCCGGAATGTGCCAGTACATCTCGTATTCGGGCAATTCGCGCAGGATCGCGCGCGCCAGCATCGCCATGTCGCGCGCCGAGGTGATCTGCTCGTCGGCCGGCAGTCCGTTCGGATTGACCCAGCTCGACTGCGTCATGCTGAGGCGCTTCGAGGCCGCGTTCATCTCGTCGGCGAATTTCTCGATCGAGCCGGACACGCCTTCGGCGAGCACGACCGCCATGTCGTTTGCCGATTTCACCATCAGCATCTTGAGTGCGTTGTCGACCGTGACTGTGGTGCCGGCGCGGAAGCCCATCTTGGAGGGTGCCTGCGCCACGGCGTTCGGCGACACGGTGAGCAGCGTGTCCATGCCGAGCCGCTTGTCCTTCACGGCCTTGAGCGTGAGGTACATCGTCATCAGCTTGGTGGTGGAGGCCGGATACCACGGATAGGTGGCGTGCTCGGCGTGCAGCACCTTGCCGCTGTCGGCTTCGACGATCAGCGTGGCTTCCGCCGCGGCGGGGCGCGCGGCGATCAGGCTTGCTGTGAAGAGTGCGACCCCGAGGGCCGCGGAACGAACAAGGATCGGGCTCGGCAAATGGGGCACGGGTCGCGGTCCGGGTTGTTTCGACGGGCCTCGGAAACAGTCAGGGTCCCAGGCGGTGACGGTTTTGCTATCTAGACTGATCGGACGGCGAACGCAAAGGCGGATTGACGCTATGCCCAGCCGTGCCCAGTTATGGTAACGGTCTGTTTCCATGAGGAAAGCGACCAAATTTCGGCAAAGGAGGCCGTCATGACCGGCTGCATCGTGGGATGGGCGCATACGCCGTTCGGACGGCTCGATACCGAGACGGTGGAGAGCCTGATCGTCCGTGTTGCGACCGATGCGATTGCCGATGCCGGCATCGGGCCGTCCGATGTGGACGAGATCGTGCTCGGCCACTTCAACGCAGGGTTCTCGGCGCAGGATTTCACCGCCTCGCTGGTGCTGCAGGCGTCCGACGAGCTGCGCTTCAAGCGCGCGACGCGGGTGGAGAATGCCTGCGCGACCGGTTCCGCCGCCGTGCATCAGGGCCTGCGCGCGCTCGAAGCGAAGGCCGCGCGCATCGTGCTGGTGGTCGGCGTGGAACAGATGACCACGACGCCGGGACCGGAGATCGGCCGCAATCTGCTCAAGGCTTCGTATGTGAAGGACGAGGCGAACACCGAAGGCGGGTTCGCCGGCGTGTTCGGCAAGATCGCGAATGCGTACTTCCAGAAATACGGCGATCAGTCGGACGCGCTCGCCATGATCGCGGCCAAGAACCACAAGAACGGCGTCGGCAATCCCTATGCGCAGATACGCAAGGATCTCGGCTTCGAGTTCTGCCGCCGCGAGAGCGAGAAGAATCCGTTCGTGGCGGGGCCGCTCAAGCGCACCGACTGCTCGCTCGTCTCTGACGGCGCCGCCGCCGTGGTGCTGGCCGATGTCGAGACCGCGCTGCAAATGAAAAAGGCGATCGCGTTCCGCGCCGCCGCGCACGTGTCGGATTTCCTGCCGATGGCAAAGCGCGACATCCTCAAGTTCGAGGGCTGCACGCAGGCCTGGCAGCGTGCGCTGGCGCAGGCGGGCATTGCGCTTACCGACCTCTCGTTCGTCGAGACGCACGACTGCTTCACGGTCGCCGAGCTGATCGAATACGAGGCGATGGGTCTCACGCCAGAAGGGCAGGGCGCGCGCGCCATTGCGGAAGGCTGGACGCAGAAGGACGGCAAGCTGCCGGTCAATCCGTCCGGCGGGCTCAAGGCCAAGGGTCATCCGATCGGGGCGACCGGCGTTTCGATGCATGCGCTCACCGCGATGCAGCTTTGCGGCGTGGCGGGCGATATCCAGGTGCGCGACGCCAGGCTCGGCGGCATCTTCAACATGGGCGGCGCGGCGGTCGCGAACTACGTGAGTGTGCTGGAACGGATCAAATAACGGCGTTCCGGGCCGATTTCTGAAGTTCCAGCATGAATTTCGGGTAGTGTCCTAAGTCCAGCCCCAGTGTCCTAATTTCAGGGACGTAGTGTCCTAATTCGCGCGGTCGCCCCGCGCCTTTCCACCGTTCGGCTGGCACCGAACATTGACTCAACTGCCGCTAGAAATGTAACGCACCTTGGCATGAAGGCCGCGCAGCACCGTTACTCATCCGCCGCCGTGATCGCAGTTGAGCGTGAAGCGGTCTATGGCGTCCCGGCGGACATCAGCACGTCCTATGTCGAGCGCACCAACCTCTCAATGCGAATGGCCTGTCGCCGCTTCACGCGGCTCACCAATGGCTTCTCCAAGAAGCTCGACAACCACGCCGCCGCCGTGTCGCTCTACGTTGCGCACTACAATCTCTGCCGCGTTCACGAAAGCCTGCGCAGCACGCCAGCGGTCGCGCAGCAGATCACGGATCATGTTTGGTCGATTGGTGAACTGATTGACGCCGCGCTCGCAACGCAGCCGATTGACCCCGTGGTGACCGCGCCGGATCGCCGCAGGCTGTTCTGGGTAGTAGAGGGTGGAAAGAGCTAATCGAGCTTGGGCCGCAGGTCCGCAAATATCTCAAAGCCCTCATCGACTTTCCGTTCTAACGTCGCGGCAGTCGCCATCCATGTCTTCGCGATCCGCAACATGAGATCCCGGTGACTGGCGTTGTCGGTTTCGTCCGACCAACGCAAACAGTCTAAAGCGAATAGCCGCATTTCTTGAGGAGTGACCATCACGCGCTCCGCTGGCCTAAAAGGCGGGAGCGCTACCGAGCTCTCAGTCACCGACGCCTAGCGTATGCCCGTGCCGGTGATAGTTCCAATATGGGCCGGATGGCGACAAGAGTCGATCCGCCGCTTACTCAATCGCAGTCTGTTGCTTTAATTGGGGAACGTGCTGGTGGCGACGTGTCCGCGCGAGCATTCGAAAGGATATGGAGGGCGGAGGCTTGCGAGTCACGCTCGATGCCGACAAGCCGCATGGGCTCGCCGCACTCGGGGCAGGGCATATCGGGCGGGTCGTCTGCCGGGTCGGTTGTCATCAATGCTCGGCGTCGGATTTCGTTTGATGCGTGCCTTGGTTGGATTCCGCCGCGTCGAACTTGTCGGACGCCGACTGCCTCGGCTGGCGGATCAATGCCAGCCAGCCATGCGCGACCTGAAGCCATGCGGCTTTGTCGGTGTCGCTGACTACCTTGTCCGCCATAGTTTGAGCTTCGGCGGCGCGCCTGCGGTACTCGTCATCCTTACTCATGGATGACCGTTACACCTAAAAGTCAAAAGGGACCACCCCGCTAACGAGTGTCCTAAGTTCCACAACCGATTGTCCTAATTCGGACAGCACCCGAGTCTGGCATGGGCTTCCTCTGCTTACACTTCAAACCAGTCGATCCACTTGATCGATTTGCAAGGGTCGCACCTGAATACGGTGGTACCTCTGGCAGTCGCGGCGACAGGGGGCATAGTCGCTAACTCGCGCATCAATGCGCTGCACTTTTCGCAATTCGGAGCAGGCGGGAGAGGCATCGCGAAAACATGACCCGAAAGCTCCCACGAGTCTGTGCAAAATTGACCACATGAAACCCCCTCTGTTCTCAAAGGGACCAGTGGGGATCGAAAGGGAGGCAGGTTAATTAGGAATCACCTTCGGGATCGGTTGGCCACCATCGCCCACCGGTACGTGAAGACTGCTCCCCCGACCGGTGCGCGTTTCAATCTCGCCATTGAGTTGGACCGCATCGGCCTCCAACGCAACGCCCAGAGTGACCAGCTTATCAGCGCTCGCATGTTGTTTTTCGGCGCTGGCAGCTTGCGAATCAGCGCTTGCGTGTTGCGCGTTGGCGCTCGCGTGCTGCTTATCAGCGCTCGCATGTTGAACTTGGGCGCGGTCAAAGCATTCCTCTGCTCTCTCCGCGAGCTTCTGGACTGTGTTCTGAAGCAGTTCTTTTTCAATACGCATTGGTCCACCTTCTGTTCGGATGGTTCGCTATGAGCCTGATACCCTTACTGAAGCCTGAAATTATAGGGAGTTTTGCTACGCAAAAATACGATGCCCGGCCTTTCGGCGAAAAGGGAATGCTGCCGCCTCCCGAAGTAGGCGGCTATTCGACACGCGCGATGGCAACAGTAAGCGTTTCGCCGCAGTCGCAATCGAATGTCCGGGCGTCGAGGTTCTTGTAGCGCTCGTGCGGCTCAATGATGGAAAGGCGCATCGGCTGACCGCACTTCGGGCAAGGATGCGTTGGAATGATCTGCGCGGAAGGACGCGCGTCGTGTGTCTGCGGCATTGGCTAGCTCCCGTGCCATCAAGGCGGGAGCACTACCGAGCTCTCAGTCACCGACGCCCCATGAAGGTTCGCTGCCCGGTGATAGTTCCATTGTACGCTTTAGGGCGTCGGAGTCGAGGACTAATGCTCGCCTTCGGACCGCTCTTGATGGGTGCCTTGCGCCTTCTCGGCGGCGTCGAATTTGTCGGACGCGGATGGGTCAACCTTCTCGATCATGCGCAACCAGTCGGCGGCCATCTCCAGCCACGTCACCCGCTCGGCGGGGTTTGTGGCCAGCCGCGCCATCTTCTGGCACTCGGCGGCGTTCTCTCGGTACTCGTCGGACTTACTCATACGTCGCCAAATCGACAGGCCGAAGGTCGTTCCAATTATACGCAAAATGTTAACCGGCCACCACCCTTTCTGGCCAAGTGGCAGAGTGTCCTAAGTTCCACAACTCACTGTCCTAATTCGGACAGCCCCGAATTCCGCGTATTTCCGCGTAGGCCTGTTCGCTCGACTCCTCCGGGCCATCTCACTATAAACTGGCCGCCAGGGGAGTGTTGCGGAACGTGGGCAAGTCCATCTACCTGATCAATCCGGCCGCCGACATGCCGAGCTATTTCAGCGCGGAGTCGCTGGCTGGGCGCGGCTTGCCACCAGCCATCTCCACCGCCGACCTCTCGATCGCGCTGGTTGCCGGGATGGTGCCGGACGGCCTCGGCGTTGCGCTTTGCGACGAGAACATCTCGCCGATCGATTTCGATGTAACGGCGGACTATATCGGGATCACCGGCAAGGTCAGCCAGTGGCATCGCATGAAGAGCATCGCGGGCGAATTCCGCCGGCGCGGCAAGACCGTGCTGATCGGCGGGCCGTATGCCTCGCTCAGCCCGGAGTCGGTGCGTCCGCATTGCGACATCCTGGTTCGCGGCGAGATCGAGGAGATCGCGCCGCGGATTTTTGCCGACCTGATCAGCGGCGACTGGGACGCCGAATACGTCGGCACGCGCCCTGACCTGCGTACCTCGCCGATGCCGCGCTGGGACCTCTATCCGAACGACCGCGCCATCATGGGTTCGGTGCAGACCTCGCGCGGCTGCCCGTTCGAATGCGAATTCTGCGACGTGATCGAATATCTCGGCCGCAAGCAGCGCCACAAGCAGCCCGAGCAGGTGATCGCCGAACTCGATCAGCTCTATCGGCTCGGCTACCGCTCGGCATTTCTCGCGGATGACAACTTCACGGTCTATCGCGCGCATGCCAAGGCGCTGCTCGCCGCGATGCGCGACTGGAACAATGAGCGCGCAGGCGGGCGCTTCCGCTTCAAGACGCAGGTCTCGATCGATGCGGCGGGTGACGAGGAACTGCTGGCGCTTTGCGCCGATGCCGGGCTGACGCGCGTGTTCATCGGCATCGAAAGCCCGAACGAAGAATCCCTGCGCGAGGTCAAGAAGCGGCAGAACCTGAAGAAGAACCTGGTCGAAGAGATTCAGCGCATCGTCGATTTCGGCATTTCGGTCGACTGCGGCATGATCGTCGGGTTCGACGGGGACGATGCCAGCATTTTCGAGCGCCAGTACGATTTCGCTATGGCGTCGGCGGTCCCGATCTTCAGCCTCGGTACGCTGGTCGCGCCCGATGCCACGCCGCTGCATGCGCGCCTTGCTAAAGAGGGACGGCTGTTCGACGATTCGGCCGTCACGACGGCCGCGCCGTGGTACTCGAACATCATTCCGAAGCAGATGACGCGCGAGCAGGTGGTCGACGGCGTGAAGTGGCTGTGCAATTCGCTCTATTCGCCGGAGGCTTTCGAGGAGCGCGTTGCGAGGGTCATCGAGACATTCGGGCAGCGCCGTCCCCCGCGGCCGGCGCAGAACGACGAGCCGTGGGAGATGCGCGCCATCAATGCCGATGTCGCGACGCTGATCCGGCGTATCGCGCGCCTCGGACCGGCCGAAAAGAAAATGCTCGGCAATGTCGTGAAGATGTTTCCGCAAAACCCGGCTGCCGCGCCTTACGTCATGGGCAACCTGTTCCAGTACGCGCAGGCCCGCTACATGTACGAATTCGGCCAGTTCTGGGAGCCGATGCTCGGGGCCGCATCCGCCCCGGCCGCTCCGGTGCGGATGACGACAAGGGTTGCCGTCCCGGCCTGATGCCGATACCCGGATAGGGACATCCGGGGTTTTTGGCCGCCTCATGCTCTTCAACAGCTACGCGTTTCTGCTGGTCTTTCTTCCAGCCGCGATCATCGTCTACGCGCTCGCCGATCCGCATCCGCGGCTGCGGATGCCGGTCGTCATCGCGCTGTCGCTTGTTTTCTATGCTTACTGGGATGTGCGCTTCCTGCCGCTGCTGATCGGCTCGATCCTGATCAACTGGCTGGCGGCGAAGTGGTATGTCGCGACCAAACAAGGCGTGATCGTCACGGCGGCAATCGTCGCCAACCTCGCGGCGCTCGGTGTGTTCAAGTACACCAACTTTTTCGCCGAGACGGTCACGAGCCTGTCCGGCATCGCATTCGGCCCGTTCGCCATTGCGCTGCCGCTCGGCATCTCGTTCTTCACCTTCCATCACATCATGTATCTGGTCGATCTGCGGAAGGGCAAAGCGCCCGAATACACGCTCGAGCGCTACGCGCTCTACATCTGCTTCTTTCCGCAGGCGATCGCCGGTCCGCTGGCGCGCTGGTCTGAGGTGATGCACCAGTTCGGCCGGCAGGTTTACGCGCCGGGCTGGCAGCGGCAGTTCGCGCTTGGCGTCACCTTCATCGCGATCGGCCTGATCGAGAAGACACTGCTGGGCGATCCGATCGGACGCATCGTCGATCCGATCTACGCGCAGGCCAAGCTTGGGGCCGTGCCGGACGGCCAGTCGTGGCTCGCGCTCGGTTTCATCTTCCAGATCCTGTTCGACTTCGCGGGTTACTCGGACATCGCGATCGGGCTCGGGCTGCTGTTCGGCGTGCAGCTTCCCTACAATTTCAACGCGCCGTTCCGCACGACCAACATGCAGGATCTGTGGCAGCGCTGGCACATGACGCTGATGACGTTCCTGCGCGACTATCTGTTTCATCCGCTCGCCAATGCGCGCATCGGCCGCAAGCACCGCCTGCTGCAATATTTTGGCGCGATGCTGATCACGATGGCGCTGTGCGGGCTGTGGCACGGCGCGAGCTGGACCTTCGTGCTGTGGGGCTTTGCGCAAGGCGTCGCGGTGGTGACCGTGTCGCTGTGGCGCCGCTACGGCTGGCGTATGCCGTCGCTCGCGGGCTGGGCAATCATGATGGTGTTCTCGCTGTTGCTTGGCGTCGTCTTCCGCGCGGGCTCGCTTGAGGCCGCATGGCATGTGTACCAAGGCCTCGCGGTTCTGCCGGACTTCGGTGCGGTCCCCCGCGCGCTGCCGATTATCGTTGCGGCAGCGTGCGCCGTCCTGCTGCCGGCGAGCCAGGACATCGTGATGTGGCTCAACGAGCGGCCGCGCAAAGTGGTCGCTGCTGCGCTCGGCCTTGTGATTGTTGCGATACTCGTCGAACTGGGTGACCGGGAAGCTTATGAGTTCGTCTACTTCCAGTTCTGACACGGCGGCTGACGCCGCAGCCGCGCCCGCGTGGGGGCGATGGCTTAGCGTCTTTGTCGCGACGCTGGTTGTCGCCGGCGCGCTCGTCGCGGCGCTGATCTGGATCGTCGACCCTTACGACAGCGGCTTCGGACTGCTCGGCATCAAGGGCGTCGACGATGCAAGCCCGCGCACCGCGAATGCGAGCCGGGCGCGCGATCCGCAATTCGATTCCGCCGTGATCGGCAATTCGACCGGACAACTGGTCAAGCCGAGCGAGCTCTCGCAATTGACCGGCGCGCGGTTTGTGCAGCTCACCACGCCGGGGACCGGCCCGCGCGAGCAGATTGCCATGATGGACTATTTCGTGCGCCACCATCCCCGCATCGGCGCGCTGGCGATCACCGCGGATGCGAGCTGGTGCGTGCGCGATCCCGCGCTGCCGCTACAGCATCCGTTTCCGTTCTGGCTCTATGGCGGGAGCAGGTTCGACTACGTCACGCGCATGTTCTCCTCACGCGCGCTACGCCATGCCGGGCGGCGGCTGATGATTCTTGCCGGGCGGCGCCAGCCGAACGCCGCGGACGGCTATTGGGACTACGAGAAGGAAGGTGCGGGCGAATTCGCTCCGGTGATTACACCGCGCGACGATGGCGGCCCGGCGCCCGCGCAGGTAAGCGAAGAGTTTCCCGGCGTCGCGCTGCTCGGCGCGGCGATCGGCAAGCTCCCCGCCGACGTGCCGGTGGTGCTGTTCGTTCCGCCAGCGTATTACACGGCGATCCCGCGTGCCGGCACGCTTGCGGCGGCGGAGGAGGCGGCGTGCAAAGGGGCACTGCGCAAGCTGGTCGCGGGGCGGCCGCGCAGCAATTTCATCGATTTCCGCGTCGACAACGCGCTGACGCGCGAGCGCGCCAACTTCATGGACTTCGGCCACTACCGTGCGATCATCGCGCGGCGGATGGAGCAGGACATCGCTGCGAGTATCAAGCTCGGCGACAAGGCAAAGATCGAGTTTTGAGGCTCCTTACCCGTACACCTTCACCAGTTCGGCGTGCGCCCACTTCACGGCGTCCTCCGCCGGCATGCCCTGCACGGCTTTGGCGTACATGTCGGTGATAATGTACTTCGACACGACCTCCGCGGCCTTGCGGCCTGAGGGGGCGGGCCAGCCGGGCGCGCGCGCCGCGAGAATCACGTCGCGGAACGGCGCCATGATCGGATCCTCGCTCCACACCGCATGCTTCGACCATTCCTTCGCCGCCGGAATCGAGAAGCCCTTTTGCGAGACGAACCATTTCTCGAACACCGGGCGCGAGTGCGCCCAGCGCAGGAAATCCTTCGCGGCCTTCTGGTTCCTCGAATAGCCCATCAGCATGTGCGTCTGCGGCGGATGCAGGCCCGCGCCGCCGCCGGGGCCTTTCGGATAGGGCGCGTGCAAAATGTCGTCCTTGAGCGCCGCGCCCTTTTCGGTGCGGTATTGGTCGGGCTTGCGCAGCGCCTCGATGTAGATCGAGGCCGCGTTGCTGGTCGACGAGATCGTGCCGCCGAGGAACGCGCGGTTGTTGTTGCTGTCGTCCCAGGCGAGCCCGCCCTCGTCGTGCGCGTCTTTCCAGAAGCCGGCCATGAACTTGACCGACTCCAGCGTCTCCTTGCTGTTGAGCGCGACGGTCTTTCCGTCGCTCTCCAACTCCTTGCCGCCGAAGGCCCAGAGGTACGGATAGGTGAAGGCGGGTGCGTCGTTATAGGCGTGCCCGAGGGTCTGCCCGATCGGTCTTCCTTTGGCCTTGAGCAGCTTGCCGGCCGCGCGATAGCTCTCCCACGTGTCGGGAAACTTGGTGACTCCGATCTCGTCGAACCAGGATTTGCGATAGCAGAGCAGGATGCCGAGCGCGGCCCATGGCATCGCGAGCCAGCCTTTCTCGCCTTTCGCGATTGACCCAAAGATGTCGTAGAAGCCGCCCTGCTGCTTGGCGATTTCCTCCGCGACATCGCTCACATCGACGAGGCTCTCCGCATAGAGCTGCGGCCAGTTGTGCATCGCGTGGATGAGGTCGGCGCCGCTGCCGGACTGGATCGACGACGTGATGCGCGCCTGCAGGTCGTTGCCGTTGATGGTTTCCAGCGTGATCTTCAAGCCCAGCGCCTTTTCGGCCTCGGGCAGCAGTTCGCGGCGCAGCAGCGTGTCGGAGGCGGGGACGAAATCGCCGAGCCGGAGCCAGTGCAGCGTCGTCGTCTGGGCGTAGGCCGGGGCGCGGCCGCTCGCCAGAATGCCGGCAAGGCCGCCACCGGATGATTGGAGAAACTTGCGACGATCGATGCGCGCCATGGTCTCCTCCCGAATGATTTGTGGGGCTCAATCGCGAGCCCGCAGAGATCGTAGGTCTATTTCGGAGGTGTGGGAAGCGCGGTCAGGCGCGGTGCGCCGCGCGCATCCGGCAGGGCGCAGCGTCGCGGTCCGCGGCAATTCGGAAACAGCAGCCGCAAGATCGGGCAAGCGGTAACCGGATCGCGGGCTTAACACTTCCACACCGTCCTCGGATGGACACCGGATCGTCTTGCGACGAGAGGGTCAGATGAGCGACCTCGAGCGCTTCGAGAATATCGTCTTGGGCGGCGGAGAAGCCGGCAAGTACATGGCTTGGGAGCTGGCGCGATGGGGGCGTCGCGTCGCCGTGGTCGAGAAGGGACTGATTGGCGGCTCGTGTCCCAACATCGCCTGCCTGCCCAGCAAGAACGTGATTCATAGCGCGAAGGTCGCGGATCTCATCCGCGGTGCTGCGACATTCGGGCCGCGCCCGGGCCCTTTGAGCGTGGACATGGCGGGCGTGCGGCAACACAAGCGTGACATGGTCGATGGCCTGATCGCGATCCACAAGGCGCGGTTCGCGGTCGACGGTCTGGAATTCATTCTCGGCGAGGGTCGCTTCGTTGCGCCCAGGACGATCGAAGTTCGGCTGCCGCAGGGCGGGACCCGGCGCCTCGAGGGAGAGCGCGTGTTCCTCAATCTCGGTACCCACGCAGCGATTCCCGATATTCCCGGTCTGAGTGGAGCCGCTCCGCTGACCCACGTGGAGGCGCTCGAACTCGATCGGCTTCCCGCGCACCTGGTCGTACTCGGCGGCGGTTATGTCGGCCTCGAAATGGCGCAGGCTTTCCGGCGGTTCGGGAGTCGCGTCACGGTGATTGACCAGGCCCCGCAGCTCGCGCCGCGAGAGGACCCCGACGTGGCCGAGGCGATTCATTCGATCTTTACGGACGACGGCATCGACGTTGTCCTTGAGGCTTCGATCGACGCTATCGATGGTCGCTCGGGGGACCAGGTGCGTGTGCTGCTGCGCACGCCGGGTGGTGAACGAGCGATTGAGGCTAGCGATCTTCTCGTCGCCGCTGGCCGCACGCCGAATACGCGCGGCATCGGTCTGGAGAGTGCCGGAATCGACATGGACTCGCGCGGCTGCGTCAAGGTGAATGAACGTTTGGAGACGACGGCCCCCGGAGTTTGGGCGATGGGAGAATGCGCTGGGAGCCCGCAATTCACTCACGTCGCATACGACGACTTCCGGGTGGTGCGCGACAATCTGTCGGGACGGCCGCGAACGACTCGCGCGCGACTGGTCCCCTATTGCATGTTCATCGATCCCGAACTTGGGCGGGTCGGGCTCGGCGAGGAGGACGCCAAGCGCCGCGGGATTGCTGTCCGGGTGGCGCGCCTTCCGATGAGCTCAGTCCTGCGCGCCCGAACCATTGGCGAGACACGCGGTTTCATGAAGGCGCTCATCGACGCGCGCGACGATCGTATCCTGGGCTTCACGATGCTCGGCACCGGCGCCGGAGAGGTCATCGCCGCCGTGCAGACGGCGATGCTGGCCGGTCTTGCATACACGAGGCTGCGCGATGCCATCTTTGCTCACCCCACCATGGCCGAAGGCCTTGGCGTGCTGTTGGCCGGCGTTCCGGCCATGATGGAAAGCGCGCGTATCCACGCGGCGCGTCACACCGCCTCGGCGGTCAGATAATCGAGCTTGCCGTCCAGCCACAGCTTGCGCGTGAGTGAGCGCTGCACCTTGCCGCTCGTGGTTTTCGGCAAGGTCTGCGGCCGGATCAGCACGATGTGGCGCGCGAACAGCTCGTGCTCGGTCGTGACCGCCTCGCGGATGATGCCGGTGATCTCGTCCGGGTCGATGCGGTTGCGCGCGGTGCGCTCGACCTCCTGCACGACCACAAGCGTTTCCTCGCCGCGCTCGTCCGGCACCGAGAACACCGCGCCGCCGTTCTGGCGCAGCGCCGGGTGCGCGCGCTCGACGGTCAGTTCGATGTCCTGCGGATAATGGTTCGTGCCGCGGATGATGATGAGGTCCTTGATCCGCCCGGTGATGAACAGTTGACCAGTGGAATCGAGAAAGCCGAGATCGCCGCTGCGCAGCCAATCGCCGCTCTCGCCTTCGATGCGCACCTGCAGGCTCGTGGCGCTCGCATCCGGGTTATCCCAATAGGCGCGCGCGACGTGCGGGCCTTCGATCCAGAGCTCGCCAACGGTGTCGGCGGGAAGGCGCCGCAGCGTCTGCGGATCGACGATCGCGAGCCTTGAGTCGGGGATCGAATAGCCGCAGCCGACCAGCACATGCGCGTCGTCCCGGTCGCTCGGATCGCGGATGACATTACCCTGCAGCGCATTGCGGCTGAGCCTGCGCGTGTCATGGCCCGCGCCGACCGGGCTCATCGAGACGATCAGCGTCGCCTCGGCCATGCCGAAGCCCGGATTCATCGACGCCGGGTTGAGGCCGTATGGCGTGAACGTCTCGACGAACTTCTCAAGCGTTGCGGCGCGGATCGGCTCGGCGCCGACCAGGATGATCTTCCATGAGGAGAGATCGACGCCTTCCATCTGGTCCGCGCGCAGCCGCGCGATGCAGAGGTCGTAGGCGAAATTGGGCGAAGCCGTGATTTCGGCGCGGTAATGGCTGATCGCGCGCAGCCAGGTGAGCGGGCGCTGCATGAAGCCGGACGGCGAGAGCAGCACGCACAGCGCGCCGAGATACATCGAGCCGACGACGCTGAGGATCAGGCCCATGTCGTGATAGAGCGGCAGCCAGTTGACGCAGGTCGAATGCTTGCCGGTGCCGAGCGCGCGCTGCGCTTGTCCCATGTTGGCGAGCAGCATCGCGTGGGTGACGACGACGCCCTTCGGGTCGGAGGTGGAGCCCGAGGTGTATTGCAGGAATGCGATGTCGTCTGATTGCGGGCGCGGCAGGTCGATCGTGCCGGGTGCGCCCGGCGTCAGGTCGACGGTGAGCCATTGCAGGTCGTGACCGGCAAAGCGCGCCGCGAGATCGTCACGTGCCGCAAGCGCGGCGCTGGTCAGCACGACCGTCGGTTTGCAGTTCGCCATGATGCTGGCAGAGGAATCGCGTGCGCTTTGCCGGCGCGGCACCATCATCGGCACCGCGATTACTCGCGCGATCAGGCAGCCGAAGAACGCGACGACGAATTCGAGCCCCGGCGCAAACACCAGCAGCGCGCGGTCGCCGGGCTTCGCCACGGCGGTGAGGCGTTGCGCGACGGCATTGGCCGCGTCATGCAGTTCGCGGAAGGTGAGGACGGAATCCTCCGCGCCGCGGTCGGTTAGAAAGACCAGCGCACGCTCGTCGCCTTGCGTCGCGGCGCGATGCGCCAGAACCGCGACGAGCGATGAAAACTGCTCCATTCCGGAAATCCGGATTAGCGCGCCGCTGCCGGCTGTGCGGCCCGGGCCGCGAGTTTCCCGGCCAGGTGCGCGGACAGATCGGCAACCGTCGGATGATCGTAGAATGTCTCGGCCGAGAGCTCCAGATCGAGCCGGTCTTCCAGCTCCATCAACAGATAAACCGTCATGGCGGAGTCGAGCCCAAGCCGGGTGAACTTTGCGTTCACGTCGATGGTGTCCTTCGGAATCCGCAGGATCTCGGCGAGCTGGTCGACGCAGAACGCGGAAATTTCTTGGCTGTTCATGGATGCTCCCGAAAACCGCCGGGACAATAGGGGCGAGCGACCGATTGTCAAATCATTCGGCGGCGGGCGACATCGCGGGGGCTTCTTGCGGCACCGGCTGCGGCGGCGCCATGAACTGCGCGCGCGCAAGCTCGGCGAAGCGCCCGTTGCGCGCGACCAGCTCATCGAACGTGCCTTGTTCGATGACGCGGCCCTGATCGAACACGAGAATGCGGGTGGCGTTGCGCACGGTCGCGAGGCGATGCGCGATCACGAAGGTGGTGCGGCCTTTCATCACCTCGTCGAGCGCAGCCTGCACCTTGCGCTCCGTGGTGGCGTCGAGCGCACTCGTCGCCTCGTCGAGGATCAGGATTGGCGGGTCCTTAAGCAGCGCGCGCGCAATCGAGATGCGCTGGCGCTCGCCGCCAGAGAGCGAGCGCCCGCGTTCGCCGACGGTGCCGTCCAGACCGTCCGGATGCCGCTCGATCAGCTCGCTCGCCTGCGCGCGCGCCGCTGCCTCGAGCAATTGCTCGTCGGTCGCATCCGGATTGCCGACGCGCAGGTTCTCGGCGATCGAGCGGTTGAACAGCAGGGCTTCCTGATAGACCACGCCGATGTTGTGGCGCAGCGCCGCGAGTTTCACCGCCTTGATGTCCATGCCGTCGATCTTGACCACGCCGGACTGCGGATCGAAGGCGCGGTGCAGCAGCGCCAGCGCGGTGGATTTGCCGGCGCCGGTCGAGCCGACCAGCGCGATGGTCTCGCCCGGCAGCGCCGTGAACGACAGGTCCGCGATGGCGGGACGCTTGCCGTCATAGGAGAACGACACGTCGTCGAACTCGATCAGCCCGCGCATGCGGCCGGGATCGACCGCGTCGGCGCGGTCACGCACCGCCGGCACGGTGTCGAGCACGTCGAAGAATTCCTTGAGCCGCGGCGCATCGAGCAGCACCTTGTTGGTGAAGCCGACGACCTGTTCCATCCGCACGATCAGCAGCGCGGCGAAGTTCATGAAGGTGACGATCTCGCCGATGGTCGCCTGGCCCTGACTGTTGAGGTAGATGCCGAGCAGGAAGATCGACAGGATGGTGATGGTCGTGGCCGAGCGCGTCAGCACCGCGATCATCGCCCACCAGGACAGCACCGGCATCTGCGCGGCGAGCAGGCGGTCGGCCTCGTTGCGCAGGCTCTTCACCTCGGCCTCGACGCGCGCAAAGCCCTGCACCAGCGCGATGTTGCTCAGCGCATCGGACGCCCGTTCAGCCATCGATGTATAGTGACCTTCGACCGCGCTCTGCAGTTTCTCGGTCTTGCGGATGACCAGCACGGTCAGGCCGGCGAAGACCGCGCAGAGGATCAGCAGCAGCGAGGCGAGCCGCCAGTTGACGAAAAGCGAGAGCGGCAGCAACACGAACAGCGCCACGAACGCGGCGAAATGCTCGCGGAAGAACGACAGCCAGAGCGTCCACAGCGCATCGACGCCGGTGAGCATCACCTTCATCAGCCGTCCGGAATGCGAACCGCCGTGAAACGACAGCGGCAATTGCAGGACGTGCTCGAAGTACATCGTGGTGACGGACTGCTTGCGCCGGTGCGACAGGCGGTCGGCATGCAGTGCGACCAGCACGCCGCAGGCGATGATGAACAGGCCGAAGGCGACCCAGGCCGCGAGCAGCGGTGTGAGCGCCTCGAACGTCGGTGTCGCGCCCGCGGTCTGTCCCTTCACGAGTGCATCGATGATGCGGCCGAACAGCACCGGCTCGGCGAATTGCGCCGCGGCCAGCGCGACGTTGGCGCCCGCCAGCACCCAGCCGAGGCGCGCCTCGGGCCCGAGCAAGGTGAGCACGCGCGTATAGAGTTTGAAGAAATTCATGTCGCCCAAGGTCGGGTTAGTCGGCTGGCGGAATATTGCGTAACGACGCGCCAACGATCATTCACCTCAGAAAGTTCCATACTTTGGGTGCGTTGACCACTGGCGTTGTGGACGCCTTAAGCCGTTCTGGCTGCGGGGCCAAGTTGTCAGGCCTGCGCGAAGCCGGAGCGTTGCGCCCAGCCGGTCATGCGCGCTTCCAGCATCGCCATCAGGGCGTACATCACGATGCCCTCGACGGCGAGTGCGAGCAGTCCGGCGAAGATCAGCGGCACCTGGAATTGCGCCTGCGCCTGCAGCATCAGATTGCCGATCCCGACATTCGAGGCCACGCTCTCGGAGATCACGGCGCCGACGAAGGCGAGCGTGATCGCGACTTTCAGTGAGCCAAAGAAGTAGGGCAGGGAACGCGGGATACCGACCTTGCGCATGATGTCGAGCTTGGAGGCGCCGAGCGCCTTGAGCACGTCCTCAAGCTCCGGCTCGATCGTCGCGAGCCCGGTCGCAACGTTCACGACGATCGGGAAGAACGAGATCAGGAACGCGGTCAGAACCGCCGGGATGAAACCGATGCCGAACCACAGCACCAAAATCGGTACCACGGCGACCTTCGGGATTGCGTTGAAGCCGATCATCAGCGGGTAGACGCCCGCATAGACGGCACGCGACCAGCCGACCGCGAGGCCGAGCAGCAGGCCGAAGCCCACCGCGAGGGCAAAGCCGACCAGCGTTGAGGACAGCGTGAACAGCGAATGCTTGTAGAGCGCCGGCCAGTAGTCGATCACCGCCTTGAACACGAGCGAGGGCGGCGGCAGGAAGAACACCGGGATATTGAAAATGCGGCACGCCGCTTCCCAGATAATGAACAGCGCGGCGGTCGCGATCCAGGGCGCAAGGCGGATGGCGAGCGTGGTCTTCATTGCCGCGCCTTCACGATGTGCTCGCGCAGCTCGTGCACGATGGCGCCGAACTCCGGTGCGAAGGTCACTTCGAGATCGCGCGGGCGCGGAAGGTCGACGACGCGCTCGGCGAGGATGCGGCCGGGGCGCGCCGACATCACGAAGATGCGGTCGGCAAGGAAGACCGCCTCGCGCAGATCGTGCGTCACCAGCACGATGGTAATCTTGCGCGCGGCGTGCAGGTCGCGGATGACGCACCACAGTTCCTCGCGGGTGAAGGCATCGAGCGCGCCGAACGGCTCGTCGAGCATCAGCAGGTCGGGCTCGTGGATCAGCGCGCGGCAGAGCGACGTGCGCTGCTGCATCCCGCCGGAGAGCTGCCAGGGAAACTTGTCGCCTTGGCCCGCGAGGCCGACCGAGGCGAGCAGCGCCTCGGCGCGCGCCACGTATTCGGCCTTGTGGCGGCGCATGCGGCTGCGGTGCGGCTCGACGATTTCAAGCGGCAGCAGCAGGTTTTCCAGCGTCGTGCGCCAGGGAAGAAGCGTCGGCGCCTGGAACGCCATGCCGGCGATCTTGACCGGCTGAGAGACAATGGAGCCTGCGACCTGCACGCTCCCCTTGAACGGGAATTGTAGCCCGGTCGCGAGCTTCATCAAGGTGGACTTGCCGCAGCCGGACGGGCCGACCACCGCGGCGAATTCGCCCCGGTTCACCTGGATGGACAGGCCATCGACTGCGAGCGTGCCGCCGGTGCCGCCGTAGATGTGGCTGACCTTGTCGAGGGCGACGAAGGCGGTCACGGCGCTATCTAGTCAGCCTTGCGCAAAGCCGCGTCCGGCAAGTACGACGAGTCGAACACCTCCGAGCCTTTCGGCTTCGCGGCCTTGAACGTGTAGGTGAGCGCGATCTGCTCGATCGACTGGTCGAGGCGCGCCTCATCGACACCGCCGTAGCCGTTCTTCTTCACTTCCGGCGTCAGGATGTTGTCCTTGAGGGCGATCTGGAGGCGCTCAAGCTCGGTTTCCTTCTTGGCGACGTCGTTGCGCTTGAGCACCGACTCGACCGCCGTGGCGGGATTTTTCACCGTGTCGTGCAGCCCTTTGGTGAACGCGCGCAGGAAGGCCTTCACGGCCTCGGGCTTCTCGGCGGCGAACTTCGGGTTCACCATGATGGTGTTGCCGTAAAGATTGACGCCGTAGTCGGCCATCAGCAGCACGGTGATGTCGTTTGCCGGGACGCCACGGTCCTTCAGGTTGATGTAGGACGAGAACGAGAACCCCGTGATGGCGTCGACCTCGCCCGAGGCGAGCATCGGCTCGCGCACCGGGAAGCCGACCGACACGATCGTGACCTTGGAAGCGTCGATGCCGTTCGCCTGCGTGAAGATCGGCCATTGCGCGTAGGCGCCGTCCGGCGGCGGGGCGCCGAGCTTCTTGCCTTCGAGGTCCTTCGGCGCCGACACGCCGCGGCTCTTGCGCCCGACGATCGAGAACGCCGGCTTGTTGTAGACCATGAACACGGCCTTGATC
>JAXDNY010000128.1:0-47182 GCA_034669145.1 Hyphomicrobiales bacterium | reverse complement strand
CGCCGAGATGAACGCCGTGTGGGACGCCTGGGTGTCGCCCGGCAACACGCCCGCGCGCGCGACCGTCGAGGCGAAGCTCGCCGCGCCCGGCTATCACGTCGAGATCATGGTGGTGGCGGCGAAGTAGCGCCGCCGCCGCGCCCGCCGCGTTGCTTACGGCGTGTTCGGGAAGATCGCGACGAGTATCGCGGCAAGGCGAAAGCCCGCCTTCCTGAGCTGGTCGCGGGCGAGATCCCGCGCCCGGGTCTCATAGGCTTGGTCAAGTGTCATATTCCATTTGCACTTGGGATTGGTCGGATCGGATTCATCCTTGGTGATGTCCATGGGGCCGTGCGCGTCCGAAGCAGCGGGCAGAATCTCGGTCGCCCATTGCTCAGCGAGTTTTGCGGGATCGCCGGTCAGTGGATCGCCTGCGGCTTCCCACCCGGCAGGCAGTTTCGATGCCAAAGACCTTGCATAGTCCTGCTCGGCGCCCGCCAGATTTTCTGACTGCATGGCCCGGGCGACTACGGTGCCATCCCAGAAAAGATGAAGGTTGTTGTGGGGCGCCACGACGAGTTTCGATCCGGGCTTGCTAGCGTCCGGCTTGAGCAGGATATCGTTCCCGCCGAAGGCTTCGACAACATTGATCATGCCGCCGGGCACGTCATTTGGATCGGCGCGTGTCTTGCAGGTTTTCTTGTCAAAATAGGCTGCACCGACATGGAGCGGCTGATGAATATCGCCGACGAGGTGCGCGAGCAGCCAGACCGCCTCTGTATCGGTCAAGGAAACTCCGCGCAATTTCGGTTTGTCCTTCGGATCTTTGGCGCGAAGTTGCTTGACGATGTAGTTGATCATATGAACGACATCGAGGTCGTCGGTACCGGCGATGTCGGTCTCGTATTTCGGGCGCTTCAGCGGGACATCCGTATAGTGATATTTGCTGTGGTTGGGATTGCGCTCCACATAGTTTTTCTCTTCGTCGCTGGGCGCACGGCCGCAGTACAGAATGCTGTCTTTCTTGGCGCAATCGGGGAACACGGCGACTTGCTCGAGGCTGCGCGTCTCGATGGTTTCCCCGTGCTCGTCTTTAATCGCCAGGAGCTTCTTGACCTTGTCATAGGTCTTTGTGTGGTGCTGCTGCAGCACCATGTCCGCAATCGCGCCGACGATGCGATGACCGGGATAGTCCCACGCGAGCGCGGGTACCGGAGCCGCCATTGAGGCTGCCACCAATAGCGTCGCCAAAACCGTCTTGTGCATGGCCGTTATCCTCCCGTCGCTAAATCTAAGCGGGAAAGATAGCGCAGACAATTATTTTACGCGAGAGAGTTTGTGGCGTGAAATGCTAGCGCGGACGCATGGCGCGGCTGTCATATTCGGCCGGGTCCATGGCCCAGAGCAATGCGTCGTAGCCGTTGGCGTAGTTCTGGTTGGTCGTGGCGGGATTGCGGTTCACCAGCGGGCGCAGATACATCGGATGCGTCACGCTGCGCACCTCGTGCTCGACCGACCAAAGGACCTTGCCGGTGTCGAGGTCGATGATGTCCTGGAAGCGGTACTGATACTGGTTGTCTTCGACCGAGATCAGGCCGCGTTCCTTCAGCTTGCCGTACGGCCCTGAGAAATTGGCGATGTACATCTGCACGTGATGGCCGTCGAACTGCGGCTGCGGCGCGTCGGTCTCGCGGAATTGCAGGTGCTGGTCCTTGCCCATCAGGGTGCGCGCGAGCGTGCCGTCGCCGTTTTGCACCTGCGCGGGCGTTCCGAAGATCGCGGGGTAGAAATCAGCGATGCGTTTCGCAGTCCCGGCCGGCACGTCGAACTCCACGTAGGGAATTCCGAGCGAGATGCGCCCGAAGCGCGCCGCATCCGGCTCATAGCAGCGCATGCGATTGCCCCACGGGCACGTCGCCTCGACGTAGTCGTTGTGCTCGGAAAATCCGAATTTGGTGCCGTCGAGCTTCGGCTTCACGCGCGTCAGCCGGTCGAGCAACGCGTCGCGGCCCTCGATCACCAGCCCGGTATGGCCGCGCACGACCTGCGGGGCACCGGTCGGCAAATGGAATTGGCTGCGCCCGACATTGATCCACATGTTGGTGTCGGACACCATGAGATACGGATCGCGCGTCAGTCCGAGGCCGGCCGCGTAGAACAGTTGTGCCAGCCGCTGGTCCGGCACCTGCACGTTGACATGTTCGAGATGGATCGCGTTGCCGAGGTCTTCCGCCGAACGGTCGAATTGCATGATTGCGTCTCTTGGGTGTTGCAGGCGCGCACCATACCATGCCCGCGCGGGGCCGGCATCTAGGTGCGATCAAGCGATAGTGACATCGCGGCGCCCCCATCCTCGTCGTAGTCTTGGGCCCGCCGGGCCGACACCGGCGCATACCGGGAGGAAACGATGTCTGTCCACTCACGCCGTGAGTTTCTTCGCAGCACGGGTTCGCTCGCGCTGGCTGCCGCGAGCGGAGTGCCCGCGTTCGCCGCCATGGGGCCGAACGACAAGTTCGACCTCGTGATCAAGGGCGGCGATGTGCTCGACCCGAGCCAGAACCTGCGCGGCAAGCGCGACATCGGTATCCGCTATGGCATGATCGAGGCGGTCGAGGCCGACATTCCGGCGGCGCGCGCCGAACGCGTGCTCAGCGTCGACGGCAAGCTGGTCACGCCCGGCCTGGTCGATCTGCACAGTCATGTCTATCCATACGGCTCGGCGATCGGCATTCCGGCCGACGAGCTGGCCGCGCATCAATGCACCACGACCTGCGTCTCAGGCGGCGATGCCGGCGCTAACAACTTCGCGGCGTTCCGCCGCTACATCGTCGGGCAGACGCGCACGCGGCTCTATGCCTTCATCCACATCGCCAATACCGGGCTGACGCCGTTCCCGGTCGCCGAGCTCTATAACATCGATTTCGCGCAGGTTGACGCGTGTGCCAAGGCGATCGGCGAGAACGCCGACATCGCCTTGGGCGCCAAAGTGCGGATGTCCGAGAACGTCATCGCCAAGCACGGCCTCGAGCCGCTCAAGCGCGCGATCCTGGCCTGCGAGAAATCCGGCACCAACGGAAAGATCATGTGCCACATCGGTGGCGTCGAGACGGCGCAACTGATGTCGCAGATCCTCGACACGCTCCGGCCGGGCGACGTGCTCACCCACGCGTATTCGGGCGCGCCGAATATAGCGGGAGCCTTCACCAACATCGTGCAGGACGGAAAGCTGCTGCCCGCCGCGCTGGAGGCCAAGCGGCGCGGCGTGATCTTCGATGTCGGACACGGCGGCGGCAGCTACGACTTCACGGTCTGCGATGCGGCCATGCAGCAAGGCGCCGGACCGGACACGATCTCGTCCGACATCCACGTGTTCTCCGGCAACTCGCCCGGCATGCCCTATCTCACCTGGGTGATGAGTAAGTTCCTCACCTTCGGCTTCACGCTCGAGCAGGTCGTCACCATGGCGACGACCGCGCCCGCCAAGGTGATCAACCGGATGCCGAAGCTCGGCACCTTGCAGGTCGGCGCACCGGGCGACGTCGCGATCATGGAACTGGTCGAGGGGTCGGTGTCGTTCGTCGACACGCGCAACAACAAGCGCGACGGCAAGGCGTACTTGAAGCCGGTGCAGACCGTGACGGCTGGCGTGCCGTTCGGCCGCCCGTACAATTCACCGTTCGCGGTGCGGTGAGGCGCCGATGTTTCTGCCCGATCACTTCCGCGTCGAGGATATCGCCGAGATGCACGCGCTGATGCGTGCGCGGCCCTTCGCGGCGCTGGTGTCGACGACGCAAGCCGGTCTTTACGGGACGCACCTGCCGACCGTGCTCAAGGACGAGGGAACGTTCGGCACCATCGAGTGCCATCTCTCGCGTGCCAACCCGCACTGGAAGGACCTCGCCGAAGGCGGCGAGGCGATGATGATCTTCCAGGGACCTGACGGCTACATCACGCCGAACTGGTACGCGACCAAAGCCGCGACCGGAAAGGCCGTCCCGACCTGGAACTACGCGATCGTGCACGCCTACGGCCGCCCCGCGGTCATGAAGGAGAAGGACTGGCTGCTCCGCCATGTGACGGAGCTCTCCGACCAGCAGGAGCGCAGCGAGGCGCATCCGTGGAAGGTATCGGATGCGCCCGCGAGCTACGTCGACGTGATGCTGCGCGGCATCATCGGTTTTCGTTTCGAGATCACGCGCCTCGAAGGCAAGTGGAAGATGAGCCAGAACCGCGAGCCGCAGGATCGTGTGCGCGTCGTCGAAGGCCTGAAGGCGCGCGCGGCTGGTGACGATCTGAAAATTGCCGATGCGGTCGCGGGCAAAATGACGACGGCCGAGTAGCCCGCCGTGCTACGGTGCCGCGCCGGATAACCGCCCTGGGGGATGTCTTCATGCGCATTGTGATAGCGGGCTTGCTCGCATGCGTTGCGGGCGCAATGCCGGTTCAGGCGCAGCAATATCCTGCCAAGCCCATCACGATGGTGATCGGTCTGGGCAAAGGCACCACGGCCGAGATCATGGGCGTGGTCGTCGCCGAGGTGCTGTCGAAGAATCTCGGCCAGCCGGTCAAGGTCGAGCTCAAGGTGGGCGAGGGCGGCGGCGTCGCGATGGGAGAGGTCGAGAAGGCCCCGCCCGACGGCTACACGATCGGCATGATCACGCAGGGCACGCATGTCTTCAATCTGAGCCTCTACAAGACGCTGCGCTACGACCCGAAGAAGATCGTTCCGGTGACGCCGATCGCGGCCGTGACCAACGTGATGACGATTCACCCGTCAAATCCGGCGAAGACGCCGCTGGAGGTGGTGGCCGCCGCGAAGGCTGCGCCCGGGCAACTGACCTACGCGTCCGGAGGCATCGGGACGTCGCATCACCTCTCCGGCGCGCTGTTCGCAGCGATGACCGGCAGCGACATCAAGCATGTGCCGCATCTTGTTTCAGTCGATGGGATCAAGCGCATCGTCAGCGGCGAGATGACGATGGGCTTCTTCAACATTCCAACCGTGATCGATGAGATCAGGACCGGCAAGCTCAAGGCGCTCGCGGTGACGAGCCTGACGCGCTCGGCGCATCTTCCCGATCTGCCGACCCTCGATGCCAGCGGCATCAAGGGTTTCGACATGGTGACGTGGTTCGGCTTCGGCGTGCCGGCCGGCACGCCGCCCGAGATCATTCAGCGCCTGCGCGACGAATTCGCCAGGACCGCGGCCGACCCGACGGTTCAGGCCAAGTTCAAGGATATCGGCCTCGACCCTATCGCGCAGCTGCAGCCGGCCGCATTCGGCAAGATGATCGACGAAGACCTCGCCAAGTGGACGCCGATCATCAAGGCGGCGAGCAAGCCCGATTGAGCCTTGCGCCTGCCGGCGCGAGTTAGAGCTTGGTCGACGCGCGCGACAGCAGCTTCCAGTCCGCACCCTGCTTTTGCCAGTTCATCAGGATATGGAGATTGGTGGAGCTTTTCTTGCCGTCCGGGATGGACTCGGCTTCGCCCAGCCAGTGGAAACGCACGATTGCGGCGGGGCCGACCACGTGGATCTTGGGATCCTCGTATTTGAGCGACACCCACTTCGACTTTCCGTTGGTGGCGCCGGCGATGAAGGCCGCCTTGTCCTCGACCCGGCCATCGGAGTGGCTGTAGCTGAGTTCCGCTGCGCAGAGCGCGTCGAATGCCTTGGCGTCTGCCGCGACCTGAGCGGCGCGGAATGCCTCGACCTTCTTGGCGACCGCTTCTTGATCTGGCGACTCTGCAAAAGCCGGGACGATGCCGAGGAGCCCAATGGCGAGGGCCGGCAAGGCCAACTGACGACGATCGATATTCATCGTTTCCTCCGTATTTTTTCCCGTTGCGAGGGCAGTCTTGCAGCCGCGCACCTTGTTGTCGAGCGGCCGCTTGGGCCCGCGCGAGGCCACGTGTGATGCCGGATGCAGTGCGGATCTTGGGTAGGCCGCAGCCGATAAGTTCGGCGAGCTTGCCTATTCGGCCGCGATGCTCATGGTGGCGCGGATCTCGGCGCGAAACTCGTCGATCAGCGTTAGTTTCTTCCGGCGCTCGACGTGCCAGTAGGTCCAGCCGTTGCAGGCTTCCGCACCTTGCACGATCGCGCCGACGCGATGGATCGAGCCGACCACGTTGCCGATCTGCAGGGCGCCGTCGGCGCGCACCAACGCCGAGACCTTGCGCTTGGCATCGAACATCGTTTCGCCCGGCACGATCATGCCGCGTTCGAGCAGCGCACTGAAGGCCACGCGCGGCGCCTCGCGCGCGGTCATGAACGGCGCAAGCGAAGCCTCCGGCATCGGCTCCACGGCGGAAATACGCGCCTCGGCCGCGGCAGCATAGGCGGGGTCTCTTTCAACCCCGATGAACCGCCGGCCGAGGCGCTTTGCGGCGGCGCCGGTGGTACCGGTGCCGCTGAACGGATCGAGGATGAGGTCGCCGGGGCGCGATGACGAGAGGATCACGCGCGCAAGCAGCGCCTCGGGTTTTTGCGTGGGGTGAATTTTCTTGCCGTCGCGGCCCTTCAGCCGCTCCTCGCCGGTACACAGCGGGATGGTCCAGTCGGAACGGACCTGAATGTCCTCGTTGCCGGCCTTGAGGGCCTCGTAATTGAACGTATAGCCCTTCGCGCCCTGATCGCGCGCCGCCCAGATCATGGTCTCGTGCGCGTTGGTGAAGCGGCGGCCGCGGAAGTTCGGCATCGGGTTGGTTTTGCGCCACACCACGTCGTTGAGCATCCAGAAGCCGAGATCCTGCAGGATCGTGCCGACGCGGAAGATGTTGTGATAGGAGCCGATCACCCACAGCGTCGCGGACGGCTTCATCACGCGGCGCGCGGCCATCAGCCAGGCACGGGTGAAGTCGTCATAGGCGGCGAATGAGGAAAACTTGTCCCAGTCGTCGTCGACCGCGTCGACCTTGCTGTCGTCGGGGCGCTTGAGGTCGCCCTGGAGCTGCAAATTGTATGGGGGATCGGCGAATACGAGGTCGACCGAGGCCGGCTCCAACCGCGTCATCTCGGCGACGCAATCGCCGACGACGATGGTGTGGGAATTGGGCGCAAGATGTGTGCGGGGCGTCCGACTGGACGCCCCGCGACGCGACACACGCATGACTTTACATCACTCGGGTACGCGGTCGGAGACGCGAATACCTGACAACCGACTGCGGCCATCATGGCGGCCCAAGGTAAAAACAGACTTAAGCTATCGGAAAATATGAATTTTCTTGTTAGCCAAGTAGTAACCATATCGCCCTCTCGGGCGTTGATGCTTTGGCGGCTGGTCATGGTGCAGTGCGGCCTCAGGACCCGGCCGATGGACTTGAGTGCGCCGGTCAGCGACAATTGAAAACGGGCGACTGGAGGAGACGATGCGTTACGACGAGCTGCCGCAGAGCGACAATATCGAGGATCGCCGCGGCGATTCATCCGGCGGCGGCGGCGGCGGCGGTTTCGGCCTCCCGATGGGCGGCCGCGGCGGCCTTGGAATCGGTACCATCGTTATCCTCGGCATCGTCGGCTATGCGCTCGGGATCGATCCGCGCCTGCTGATCGGCGGCGCCGAGATGGTCATGGGGGATCGGCCCGGCCAGCAAGCGCCGAGCCAGCCTTCCGGGAAAACCGGCGCGCCGAGCGACGAGATGGGTAAATTCGTTGCGCGCATCCTTGGCAGCGCCGACGTGCAATGGAAGCTGATCTTTGAAGCTGCCGGCCAGCGCTACAAGCCGCCGACCCTGGTGATGTTCAGCGGCGCGACCCGCGCGGATGCCTGCGGCATGGCGCAGTCCGCGATGGGGCCGTTCTATTGCCCGCCCGACCAGAAGATCTATCTCGATACCTCGTTCTTCCGCGATCTCGAGCGCCGGTTCAAAGGCTGCGATGCGGGATCGAGCTCGTGCCAATTCGCGCAGGCCTACGTGATCGCGCATGAGATCGGCCATCATGTGCAGAACCAGCTCGGTATCCTGCCGAAGGTGCAGCAACAGCAGCGCGGCTTGAGCAAGACCGAGGCTAACCACCTGCAGGTGAGGGTCGAGCTGCAGGCCGATTGCTTCGCCGGCATCTGGGCCGCGCGCGCCGACAAGCAGTGGCAGCTGATCCAGCCGGGCGATGTCGAAGCCGCCATGCGCACTGCGGCGGCGATCGGCGACGACCGCCTGCAGAAGCAGGCACAGGGCTACGCCATCCCCGACAGCTTCACCCACGGCTCCTCCGAACAGCGCCAGCGCTGGTTCCAGACCGGGCTGAAATCCGGCACGGTCGCGGCCTGCAACACGTTTGCGGCGGCGCAGCTTTAGACTTCATGCCCGGCATCGATGAGGCCCGCGCGTTCATCCCGCTCAGGATCGCGGTGTTGACCGTTTCGGACACACGCTCGCTCGACGACGACAAGTCGGGTTCGACACTTGCCGAGCGCATCGCCAAGGCGGGCCACGCGGTCGCGGCGCGCGCGATCGTCACCGACGATGTCGAGAAAATCCGCGCTCAGGCGAGGATGTGGATCGCGGACGCAAGCATCGATGTGATCATCTCCACCGGCGGCACCGGCTTCACCGGCCGCGACGTGACGCCGGAGGCGCTCGAACCTCTGTTCGAGAAGCGCATGGAGGGCTTCTCCACGCTCTTTCTGATGGTCAGTCACGCCAAGATCGGAACCTCGGCGATCCAGACGCGCGCCACCGCGGGCGTGGCGGGCGCGACCTACATCTTCTGCTTGCCGGGTTCGCCCGGCGCCTGTCGCGACGCCTGGGACGAGATCCTCCTGCACCAGCTGGATTACCGCTACCGCCCGTGCAACTTCGTCGAGATCATGCCGCGGCTCGACGAGCATTTGCGCCGGGGCAAGGCGAAAAAACCCGCATAAGCCCACAGGCTGCGCCGAAGTGTTGCGGTTTCCGCACACCGCGCCGGCAATGCGTCCGCCTGCCGCGCTGGGGCCGTGCGCGGGGCGCCAATCCGTATAAGTTTGAACTCCAAAGAGCCCGTCCGACGGGCCGAGGGCGTTTGCGCCGCCAGGCGCAAGCGCGGGCGAGCGGCGTGAATTTGGGGTTGGGCGTGGCGTTTCACCACCATCGTCATCTTGCGCATCTGCGCGCGGCGCTGCTTGCGTCGAGCACGTTGATCGCCGCGCCTGCGGCTGCGCAAGACGGGACGTGGGTCGCGGCTGGCCCGGTTGCAGATTGGAATACCAATGCAAACTGGGCTCCCGCCACCGTCCCATCGGGAACGGCGACCTTCAACGGCGCCGGTAGCGCGGGGATCGTCTTCGCCAACGCGGTAACGACAGTCCAAACGTTGAACTTCACGCCTGGACTTCAGGTTTACACGTTCGACATTTGCGCGTGTCAGGAATTCCGCATCACCGGCGCCGGCGTCATCAATCCATCGGCTCCTGCGCCGGTTTTCGCGGTCGACGGTGGCCTCCTGTCATTCCGGAACAGCAGCACATCGGGGAATGCGACCGTAGCCAATGTTGGCGGCCGCGTGGATTTCCGACAGAGCAGCTTAGCCGGCACCGCCGACATCACCAACCGCGCCGGCGGGGTCACCACGTTCGGCAACGACAGCAGTGCCGCCGACGCGACCATCACCAACCGGGCCTTCAGCGCAACCGACTTCATGCGGAGCAGCAACGCCGGGCATGCCGACATCACCAACAATGGCGGCATCACGCAATTCTTCAACGATGCGAATGCGGCGTTTGCCACCATCACCAACCGCAACGGCGGCGGCACCTTGTTCTTCGACATGAGCAAGGCCGGCACCGCCAGCATCACCAACCGGGATCTCAGCGGCACCAGCTTCGAGAACAGGAGCAGCGCCGACCACGCCGACATCACCAACAACAGCGGCATCACGCTGTTCTTCAACCAGGCTACGGCCGGCTCCGCCACGATCACCAACCGCAACGGCGGCGCCACCGTCTTCAACAACCGCACGACGGCCGAGGACGCCACTATCATCACGCGGACCGGCAGTTTCGTGCAGTTCTTCGACAGATCGACCGGAGGCAATGCACGGTTCATCACCGACGCCGGCGGCATTGTCGATTTCTCCGCCACCAAGGGCCTCGCCAATGACGGGCGCATCACCGCTGGTTCGATCGAGGGCGGGGGCACCTATTTCATCGGCGCCGGCAACATCCTGAGTGTCGGCGGCAACAATCTCTCGACCGAAGTGAGCGGCGTCATCGCCGACTTCAACCCATGCGGCTGTGGGCCCCCCGGCCCCGGCGCGCTGGTGAAAGTCGGCACCGGCACGATGACTCTGTCCGGCCTCAACACCTATTCGGGCGGCACCACGTTTGCCGGCGGAACGGTGTCGGTGTCGCAGGAGGCCAATCTCGGCAACGTCGCGGGCGCGCTGACCTTCGACGGCGGCATCCTGCAAGTGACCGGCACGACGTTCCACAACACGACGCGCGCGATCAACTGGGCGAACGGCGGCGGCGGTTTCGATATCGCCAATGCGGCGAACACGTTCACGGTCGGCCAGACGCTCGGCGGGCCAGGCGGACTGACCAAGCTCGGTCCGGGAACGTTGGCGCTCACCGGTCCGAATACTTACTCCGGCGGCACCACGCTCGCGGGCGGCACGCTGAGCATTTCCGCCAACAACAATATCGGCACCGGGCCGCTCGCGCTGCTCAACGGCACGACGCTGCAACTCAACGGCTTCTTTAATTTCACGCATCCGACCAGCATCGCGGGCGACCCGACGGTCAATGTCCCGACCGTCGGTGTGGTGACGATGTCGGCGCCGATCACCGATGGCGCTACGCCGGGCGAATTGGTCAAGACCGGCACCGGCACGCTGATTTTCACGGCGGCGAACACCTATACGGGCGGTACCTTTATCGACCGCGGCACGTTGCAACTCGGCAACAGCGGCGCGAGCGGATCGATCCTCGGCGATGTGCGCAACGATGCCAATTTCGCGATCGTCCGCTCGGACGTGTTCACCTTCGCCGGACTGATCTCCGGGGCGGGCAGGTTCGAACAAGCAGGTAGCGGCACGACGATCTTCACCGCCAACAATACATACACCGGCAATACGGTCATCAGCGGCGGCACGCTTCAACTCGGTGCTGGCGGGACGACGGGCGCGATCGCGTCGAGCCTCGTCACTAACCTCGGCATTCTGGCGTTCAATCGCTCCAATATCTACGACTTCGATGCCGTCATCTCCGGCACCGGCGCCGTGCAGCAGAACGGCACGGGCACAACGATATTCGGTGCCACCCACAGCTATACCGGCGCCACGAGCGTGAACGCCGGAACGCTGATCGTGAACGGCTCGATCGCGACATCCAGCGGCGTGACAGTGAATACGGGCGGCACGCTCGGCGGCACAGGCACGCTGCCGAAGACCACGATCAATGGCGGCACGCTCTCGCCCGGCAATTCGATCGGCACGATCTCGATCAACGGCAGTCTCAGTTTTGTCGGCCCCGGCAATTACATCGTCGAGGTCTCGCCGACGGCGGCCGACAAGACCAACGTCACGGGCGCGCCCGGTAGCGCCGCGCTCGCCGGAACGCTCAGCGCAATCGCAACCGGGGGCCTCTACACCGTCGGCAAGAAGTACACGGTGCTCAACGCGACCGGCGGCGTCTCCGGCACGTTCGCCAATCTCGCGGTCAGCGGCAGCTTCGGCATCACCAAGCCGCACATCGAATACGACGCCAACAACGTCTACCTGGTGCTCGATCCCAACGAGCTCTCACCGTTCGTTGCCGGAGCGACGCCCAATCAGCGCGCCGTCGCCGGCGCCGTCGACAAGGCGATTGCGGCGGGCAGCCAGTCGGCGCCGTTCGTTGCGCTGTTCAATCTCACCGCCGCGCAGCTTCCCGCTGCGCTCGATCAGTTGTCGGGCGAAGTGCACGCCTCGACCGCGGGCGTGCTGGTGGACGAGAGCTTGTACGCGCGTGCCGCCGTGCTCGGGCGCTTGCGCCAGGCGTCGTATGGCGGCGACTCCGGCATGGCGTCGCTCTCGATGGGAGGGCCGCAGGCCTTTTCGAACGGCGAAGAACTTGGCGCGCTCGCCTACGGCAAGTCGCCGATCGTCACCAAGGCGCCGCCTTTTGTCTCGCAGCCGGGTTCCGACGTCGTGTTCTGGGCGCAGGGGTTTGGCGCGCGCGGAAAGTTCGACACCGACGGCAATGCCGCGGCGGTGCGGCGCGATCTCGCGGGCTTCTTCACCGGGGCCGATACCCGTGTCGGCAGCGACGGCCGGCTCGGCATCGCTGCCGGCTACACGGCCTCGCGCAACAATCTCGACGGACGCGGCTCGGCGAACGTCGAAACCGGGCACCTGATGGGCTACGGCGGCTGGCGCTTCGGCGCGCTCAATCTGCGCGCGGGCGGCGCTTACGCATGGCACAACATCGATACCGACCGCACCATCGCGTTCCCGGGCTTCTTCGACCGTGCGACCGCGCGCTACGACGGTGCCACGGGTCAGATCTTCGGCGAGGCGGGTTACGGCTTTGCGTTCGGCAAAGTCGCGGTCGAGCCGTTCGCCGGCGCGGCTCTCGTGCATCTGAAGACCGACGCATTCAACGAGCGGGGAGGGGCGGCGGCACTTGCGGTGGCGGCAAACGCGTTCGAGGTCGGCTACTCGACGCTGGGCATCCGCGCCGCCGGCATGATCCCGCTCGCCGCCGACATGATGCTGGTGCCGCGCGCCTCCGTTGCCTGGCAACACGCGTTCACCGACGTGACGCCGACCGCGGTACTCGCGTTCCAGAATGCAGCCACGCCGTTCGTCACCGCGGGCGTGCCGATCGCACGCGACAGCGTGCTCGCCGAGGCCGGGCTCGACCTCGCGATCGGCCGCAGCGCGACGCTCGGCGTCTCCTACGTCGGCCAGCTCGCGCGCCACGTCCAGGACCACGCCGCCAAGGGCAAGTTCTCCTGGAAGTTCTAAAGCCGGCTTGCCCGCCCGGCAGGGGCGGAACCGGCAACATGTCACGTGGAAAAACAGCGTTAAGTTGGAGCGTGATGCAATCAGGTCACAGCCGCGCGCGGTAACCCAATGCTAGCTTGAGTTGATTGTCGCTGGGTCAGTGACTCATTCGCCGGTGGGGCGGATCGTCGGGGGCGGTAATGAGCAAATCGGCGCTGTACGCTGCGATCTCCGCAAGCGCGCTTTTCGTCGCAATAGGCGCCGCGCAAGCCGCCGACATGCCGGTCAAGGCCGTGCCGCTGCCGGCGCAGTTCAGCTGGGCCGGCGGCTACATCGGCCTCAACGCCGGCGCCGTCATCGACCGCAACGATCCCGGTCAGCTGCGCCTGACCTCGCCGGGCTTCGTCTTCATCGATCCGAACGGCGCCTTTGCGGGATTCCCGAGTCCCTTCTTCGGCTTCCCCGGCGGCTTCCAAAGCGTGCCGATCGCTCAATCCAGGTCCGGCGCCTCGTTCATCGGCGGCGGGCAGCTCGGCTACAATTTTCAGTTCGGCAATATCGTGTACGGCCTCGAAGCCGACGCGCAGGTGATGCGCAATCGCGACACGCTCAGCGGCCAGCTGCTCGAATTTACCCCTGGCGTGCTCCCCGGCGGCAACATCACGCGCAACACGTTCGCCACCTTCTCGATCGAGCGCCAGTGGCAGGCGACACTGCGCGGCCGCGTCGGCTACGCATTCGACCGCCTGCTGGTCTATGCCACCGGCGGTCTTGCGGTGACCAGCCTCAAGACAGGCGGCAACTACACGTTCCAGACCCTCATCGGTCCGGCGCTGGCCCCGTTTGCGGGCGCGCCCCCGCAGAATTTCAGCGCGCCCGGCGTCGGGTCCAGTCAGGACTATCTCGGCGTGACCTTCGGCGGCGGCATCGAGTATGCCTTGTCGAACAACTGGAGCATCGGCGCCGAATATCGCTTTGCGGATTTCGGCAAGCGGAATGTCACGCTCGCGATCGCGCCGGCCGCAGGCGTGCTGCTTCCCGCAGTGCCGGTCGAAATGCCGGTGTCGCTCTTCTCGCAGCAGGTTACCGCGCGGCTGAACTATCGCTTCGGCGGCCCCGAGATGGCGACCAAGTCGGTCGCGCTGCCCGGCACTCCGGGGAGCAACTGGTCCGGCTGTTACGCCGGCGGCTACGCAGGCGCCGCCTGGAGCCGCGGTCCGGTCGATACGTTCGATCCCTCCACCAACGGCCAGCAAGTGTTCGGCCCGCCGCCGCTGCTCCAGACCACATTCTACGACTCGAGCGCCGGCGAGTCCGCGAGGCCCGCGCCGTACAGCTACAATCTCCCCGCCAGCGGCATGGGCGGCGGCACGCTCGGCTGTAACTGGCAGCCTGCCTCGTCGCGCTTCGTCTGGGGCATCGAGGCGGAGGCCGGCGTTATGCGTCTGAGTGCCACCGTCAACAATCAGTACAATCTCGCGTTCGGCTTCAACGACACCTTCGACACCACCACGATCGGCAACTGGTACGGCGCGATCGCCGGCCGGCTGGGCTATTCGGTCAACGACGTGCTGTTCTACCTCAAGGGCGGCGTCGGCTTCACCCATGCGTCGGCGGAGTCGATCGATACCTGCACCACCACCGGCGCGAACTGCAGCAGCCAGGCGCTCCTCGCGCGCGGCAGCGCGAACCCGGTGTTCTTCGTGGCCGGCGGCGGCGCCGAATGGGCGTTCGTGGGGAATTGGACTTTGAAGGCCGAGTATCTCTATCTCGGTCTGGACACCACTGTCGTGGCTTGCGGCCCCGGCGGCGGCAGGTTGTTCCTGCCGAACCTGACCTTCTGCGCGAGCCACGAACTCCCCGGCATCCACACCGCCAAGATCGGCGTGAACTACAAGTTCTTCTAGGCACTCGTCAGCGGCCGGCTAGCGTCCCGGAGGGCGGCGCGCGACGGCGCGCTCGTCCGCTGTGGCCCCGAAGCCACGCTCAAGTTTAAGTTTGAAACCGCCGGCGCGGGCACGTTGACGCACCGCGCGGGAATTTCGTTAGCTTTCCCGGGGAAGGCGATCTGTCGATTGATGCGCCGGGCCGGGGGCTTCCGATGCGTTGTGTCTTGATCATCGCGGATGGTGCGATCCGGCAGTCTGGCACGCCGCGCGTTCGCGCTTTCGCGCGCCCCCTGGGCGGCCTTGCCGCCGCGCTGCTGGCGACGAGCTTTCTGACCTCGGTCGCGCACGCGCAGAACGCGACCTGGCAGGCCATTCCCACGGTGGCGGGCCCGATTGCCGCAACGTTCGACTTCAATGCCAACGCCAACTGGACCCCGGCGGCGGTTCCCACCGGCACCGCGTCGTTTGCCGCCACCACCGGCCCCAACCTGTCGTTTTCAGCAGCCAGCACGGTGCTCGGGGGCTTCACGTTCAACGCCGGCGCACCGGCTTATACATTCCAGGTGGCAACGGCCTGCGTGTTTTGCACGTTCCCGAATCTCACCTTGACCGGCGCCGGCGTCGTCAACAATGCCGCCAGCGTACCGACCTTCAAGGTGTTTCTCGGCAGCGCTTTGACGTTCCAGAACGCCAGCACGGCTGCGAATTCCAACATCGAGATGCATTTGGGATCGCTCAGTTTCCAAAACACCAGCACGGCCGGCAATGCGATCATCACCATGCCGGACTCGTTTCACCCCGGCTTCATCACCTTCAAGAATTCCAGCTCGGCGGGAAATGCCAGCTTCACGTTGTCGGAGACCTCCGGCGCGCAAATCCCGGCGGAGCTGATATTTCTCGACGGCAGCACGGCGGCCAACGCGACGATCGTAAACAATCCAGGAGTGGGCATCGGAGGGGCGAGAACCGAATTTGGAATTCTCGGCGGCACCGACACCGCCGCGGCCGCCAATGCCAACATCACCAATAACGATCAGAGCTCCACCGCCTTCTATGCCCACACGACCGCCGCGAACGCGACCATCGTCAACAATTCCGGCGGCGGAACGTCCTTTCGCGACCAGAGTACGGCTGCCAGTGCCAACATCACCAATAATGCCGGCGGCTTCCTTTTCCTCGCCGAACAGGCGACATTGGGAAATGCGACAATCGCCAACAAAGCCGGCGCAACGATCGACTTCGGCTTCACCAGCCTGTTCCCGCTCTTTCCCGATACGGCGACCGGCGGGAATGCGACGATCATCAATGACGGCACGATAAACTTCAATTCCGCCACGACCGCTGGCACCGCAACGATCACGACCAACAACGGGGGACAGGTCTTTTTCGTCGAGGGCAGCACCGGGGGCAATGCGCGCTTCGTCACCAATGCGGGCGGCGCCTTCGACATGTCGGGTCTGACCACGGCCAGGATGACGGCGGGCTCGATCGAGGGCGCGGGAAGCTACATCCTCGGATCTAAGGCGCTGACGGTCGGCGGCAACAATCTGTCCACCGGGGTGAGCGGAGTGATTTCCGGTGTCGGCGGCTCGCTGATCAAGGCCGGCAGCGGAGCGCTCACTTTGTCGGGAGCGAATACCTATACGGGCGCGACCACGGTCAACGCCGGTACGCTGATCGTGAACAGCACGATCGCGTCGTCGAGCGGGCTGACGGTGAACGCGGGCGGGACCGTCGGCGGCACCGGTACGCTCCCCAAAACCACGATCAATGGCGGCACGCTGTCGCCCGGCAACTCGATCGGCACCATCAATATCAACGGCAACCTCGTGTTCGGCGCGGGCAGCGTCTACGTCGTCGAAGTTTCGCCGACGTCGGCCGATCGCACCAATGTCACCGGCACGGCGACGCTCGGCGGCACGGTGCATGCGATCTTCGGGCCCGGCAGCTACACGTCGAACAGCTACACCATTCTCTCCGCGACGGGCGGACGCTCCGGTACGTTTGACGCGCTGACGACGAGCGGCCTGCCGGCGACGCTCAGCGCCAGCCTCAGCTACACTGCGACCGATGCGCTACTGGTGACGCTCACCTCCCAGATCGCGCCGACGATGAACACGCTCGTCGGCAACACGTTCAACCAGAGGTCCGTCGCGGCCGCACAGGACACCGCATTCAATAGCGGTCGCCCCAACATCTCGGCGCTGTACAACCTTTCGCTCACCCAGCTTCCCGGTGCGCTCGATCAGTTGTCGGGCGAAGTGCACGCCTCGACCGCCGGCGTGCTGATGGACGAGAGCCTGTACGCGCGCTCCGCCGTGCTCGGGCGTCTGCGGCAAGCGTCCTACGGCGGGGAGGCCGGCATGGCCTCGCTCTCGATGGGCGGGCCGATGGCTTTTGCGAACGGCGAAGAGCTTTCGGCGCTCGCCTACGGCAAATCGCCGATCGTCACCAAGGCGCCGCCCCTTGCCTCGCGGCCCGGCTACGATGTGGTGTTCTGGGCGCAGGGTTTTGGCGCGCGCGGCAAGTTCGACGGCGACGGCAACGCCGCGAGCCTGCAGCGCGATCTCGCCGGCTTCTTCTCCGGCGTCGATACCCGCGTCGGCACCGATGGCCGCCTCGGCATCGCGGCCGGCTACACCGGCTCGCGCAACAATCTCGATGGGCGCGGCGGCGCCAATGTGGAGACCGGGCACTTCGCTGGCTATGGCGGGTGGAGCTTCGGTGCGTTCAATCTGCGCGCCGGCGGCGCCTACGCGTGGCACACCATCGATACCAGCCGCACCATCGCGTTCCCGGGCTTCTTCGACACCGCCACCGCGCATTACAACGGCGGCACCGGGCAGATCTTCGGCGAGGCGGGTTACGGCTTTGCGTTCGGGAAACTCGCGGTCGAGCCGTTCGCGGGCGGCGCCTTCGTGCGTCTGAAGACCGACGCCGCGGCGGAACGTGGCGGGGCGGCCGCGCTGAACCTTGCGGCGAACAACTTCGAGGTCGGTTATTTGAGTCTCGGCGTCCGCGCCGCCAGCATGATCCCGCTCGGAGGCGACATGGTGCTGGTGCCGCGCGGCTCCGTGGCGTGGCAGCATGCCTTCAACGACGTGACGCCGCTTAGCGTCCTCGCATTCCAGAACGCCGACGTGCCGTTCGTGATCGCGGGCGTGCCGATCGCGCGCGACAGCGTGCTCGGCGAAGCCGGTCTCGACCTTGCCATCGGCCGCAACGCGACGGTCGGCGTCTCGTATGTCGGGCAGGCCGCCCGCAGCGTCCACGACCACGCCGCCAAAGGCAAATTCAGCTGGAAGTTCTGAGCCCTCATGTCGCGGTCATCGGAGCGGGCCCGGCCGGCCTGATGGCGGCCGAGGTTCTGGCGCGCGGCGGCGCGCAGGTGACGATCTACGACCGCATGCCGTCGGCGGGGCGCAAGTTCCTAATGGCCGGGCGCGGCGGACTGAACCTCACGCACAGCGAAGACCTCGAAACATTTCTTACGCGCTACGGCGCCGCCGCGCCCGCGTTGCGCGCCGCCATCGAGGCGTTTCCGCCCGGCGGCGTGCGCGCATGGGCCGAGGCGCTCGGGCAGCAAACCTTCGTCGGCTCCAGCGGGCGCGTGTTTCCGCGCGCCATGAAGGCCTCGCCCCTGCTGCGTGCCTGGCTGCGTCGGCTCGACGGGGCGGGCGTGCGTTTCGTCTTCCGCCATCGCTGGACCGGATGGGATGGCGAGCGTCTTGCCTTCGACACACCGGATGGCGCCATTGCGGTGGAGGCGGACGCCACCGTGCTGGCGCTCGGCGGCGCGAGCTGGCCGCGGCTCGGCTCGGACGGCGCGTGGGTCGCGCCGTTGACGCAGACCGGCGTTGCGGTCGCGCCGCTCGTGGCGGCGAACTGCGGCTTCGTCGTCCCTTGGTCGCAGCATTTTCGCCGCTTCGCCGGACAGCCGCTCAAGCGCCTCACGCTCTCATTCGGCGGACAGGCTTTGCGCGGCGAAGCGATCGTCACCGGGGCGGGCCTCGAAGGCGGCGGAATCTATGCGCTCTCCGGCCCGCTGCGCGACACCATCGCGGCATCCGGTGAGGCCACGCTGACGATTGCGCTGCGGCCGGACACGACACCCGAGGAGCTCGAGCGCCGCCTGTCCGCGCCGCGCGCCAAGCAATCGCTCGCAACCTTCCTGCGCAAGGCTCTCAAGCTCGCGCCGGCTGAGATCGGAGTGCTGCACGAAGTGAGCCGCGCGCAACCCCTTGCGAAACTCGACCCCGCCGCGCTCGCGCGCCTCATCAACGCCGTGCCGGTCCGTCTCACGGGAACCGCGCCAATCGCGCGCGCGATTTCGACCGCGGGCGGCCTCGCGTTCGGCGACCTCGACGCGCGTTTCATGCTGCGGCGTATGCCCGGCGTGTTCGTCGCCGGCGAAATGCTCGACTGGGAAGCGCCGACCGGCGGCTATCTGTTGCAGGCCTGTTTTGCAACCGGCGCGGCCGCAGGGCAGGGCGCGCTCGCATGGCTGTCACGCGCTTGACCCGCGCTGCGACAGGCACCAAACATCGAAACAATAATCGGGAGGACACCATGGCGCTCGTCGAGAACAAAACCAAACTCAAGCTGAAGAACAACCAGCTCGCGCTCGGCTTCGGCGTGCATCATTTGCGCACCAGCGCGACCGCGATGCTCGCGGCCGCCGCCGATCACGACTGGCTGTTCATCGACATGGAGCACGGCGCGCATTCGGTGCACGAGGCTTCGCAGCTCTGCATCGCGGCGCTGCCGACCGGCGTTGCGCCGATCGTGCGCATCTGCGCCGGCGCGCTCGACGAGGGCACGCGTTGTCTCGACAACGGCGCGCTCGGCGTGATCGTGCCGCATGTCGACACGGCCGAGCGCGCGCAGGAACTCGCGCGCGCGTTCCGCTATCCGCCGCTCGGGCACCGCTCATGGGGCGGGCCGCCCGCGGCTTACGGCTTCCGCGCGCCCGGCAACGCGGAGGCGCAGGCCGCGCTCAACGAGGCCGTGCTGGTGGTGGCGATGATCGAGAGCCCGCAGGCGGTCGGCAACGCAAACGCGATCGCCGCTGTCGAAGGGATCGACTGCCTGCTGATCGGCACCTCGGACCTGACCGCCGAGATGGGCATCTCGGGCCAGATCGATCATCCGCGCGTCGCCGAGGCCTACGAGAAGGTCGGCGCCGCCTGCCGGGCCAACGGCAAGGCGCTCGGCATGGGCGGCGTCTACGACAAGGACACCGCGAGCCGCTACATCAAGGGCGGCGCGCGCATGATCCTGTCGGGTTCGGACCACACGTATCTGCTGGCGGGCGCGAAGGCGAGGGCGGAGGTTTTGAGGGGAGCGGTGTAAGGCGAAACGGCGCCGCTTGCTCGGTCTGCTGGCGGGAGAAGCGGCCAAGGTGTTGCGCGATGCGGTGTGCTGCGCTTGCGTCGTATGTATGCCTCGTGCTTAAGTTGTCTATAGCATCGCGCACGGCACAAGGCAGTGGAGCTGGCGAATGGCAAAGTCACCGAGAAGACCCGGGCTGCCGGCGCCGAGTTCGGTTGTCGAAAGGATCGTCCTGGTTCCCCAGCGAACCGCCCCCGCGCTCGCTCGAATTAGTGCTGCGGCTCCCGGTGCGGCTGCCAGCGCGGCTGCACCCGCCTACATGATCCTGCGGACCAACGAAGTCGATCCTTACGATGTTCCGATGCCGCGTTCGGCGGTGCCGTCGATTGGGGCCCCGGCGGCCGCCGCCCCGGCTGCGGCGAAACCCGCGCCGGTCGGCGACAAATTCGGCGGCACAGATCGCAAGGCGGCGAAGCTCTCCACCGGCAATGGAGCAATCGAAGTATTCGCCGACGTGGCCGAGCTGATCAAGACGCTGCCGTCGAAGGCTGCCATGAAGAAGCACAAGCCGAAGATTGGCACCGATGCGGGCTCGGGGCGCGTCACCGAGGAACAGCGCAATGTGCGGGTGCGCGGGTTCATCTACGCGGCAAGTCGTGAGGGCGACAACGACTTCCATGTCATGCTCGGACGCGACCCGGCCAAGAAACCGATGTACTTCAATATGGAAATTTCCGGATTGCCCCCGGCTGGGGCCAAATCGCTGGCGCGCATCAAGAAGGTGCGGGAGGACTACAAGACGTTCTTTACGACGCCGCATGTGCCCAAGCTGAAACTTCCCGGGATGTCCTACGACTTTTATGATCCTCCGATCCCGGTCGAGGTGGAAGGATCGCTGTTTTTCGACATGACCCACGCCAGCGGCCTTGGCCCCGGCCCGCAAAGCCTGCACAAGGACATTCCCACGATCTGGGAAATCCATCCGGTCACCAAGATCACATTCGAACCGTAAGAGACCGCATTGGGACGAAAGGACAAACCAGGCGATCGCGCATCGGCCAAGCGCACGCGCTTACCGTCGCAGCGGCGGGCAAAGAGCGCTCCCGGACGACCGAATCCGGAATCGGTGATCGCGGAAAAGTCCCTCGTCTCGCCGAAAGGAAACGTCTACCGCATTCTCACGACGACCGAGACCGATCCCTACGATCCGCCGGTATCGGGCAAGAAGCGAAGGGGATGAACCGTAACGACGAATCGTGAATCACAGCGGTCATCTGCTGTCTCGCAGTCGCGGGCCGGCGATGCCGCAAACGGAGGGCGACCCTATGTACACACTTATCCGCAGCGTCCCGATGCGCGATCTTCTCGCGACCCAGGCGCCCGCATTGTTCCTGTCGTTTGTGATCTCCGAACTGCTGTACAAGTTTCACAGTTTCACCCTCGAATGCCTCGCGTTCCTCGTCACCTGGTTCGTGATCGACGCCGTGATAACCAGCGTGAGCCGGTGGCTCAAGCGGCGCAGTGCCGTGACGACGGACGGCGCGTCCTAAACTTCATTTCGACCGGCAGGCCGAGGGCTTGGTCGTTCTGCTAGGCAGGAGGGGATTTTTCCATGCACGCAGCAAAATCCCGAAAAGGCGCCGGGTCGCGCAAACCGGCAAGAGCGAAGATCAAGCCCAAGAACAAGAAGGCGGCGAAGGCCGAATACGAGCGGGCAATCGCGCAGCCAGGATCGGCGAAGGCGCCACGCGCGCCCAAGGTCGGCAAGGCCAAAGCGAAGTGGGCGGATGAAAACGGCCCGCTCGACTGGTTGCTTCCCACGCTCGAATCCGCCAACACGCCGCTGGCCGCACGCGGCGCGACGCCCGCCATTGCGAATGTGACGATGGCGGTGAGCAGTTTCAAGCCGACCGCATCCAGCATGCTTGCCGCGACCCAGCCGACGGCATGGCGCGACGTGCTGCTTGAATACAAGCAACGTAAGGCCACGCGGCTCGCACCGGCCGTAACCGCGCTCGCTGCGGGAGTTGGGGCCGTGAAGCCGCAAGCCGCCTTCGTCCCCGGCGCGCGCAATTGGCAGCCGCTCGGGCCCACCATCGTTCTCAATGGCCAGACCGTAGGCGATCAACCGGTCGGCGGTCGGGTGTCCCGGCTGGCGGTCGCTCCGGGCGCCGCGGTCGTGTATGCGGCTTCCGCCAATGGCGGCGTGTTTCGTTCCAACAACGGCGGCACCTCCTGGCACTCGCTGATGGACCGCTTCGACGTCAACCCGACGAACTTCGCCAGCACGAGCCTCGTGTGCGGGGCAATCGCGATCGATGCCAATGATCCCAACCGCGTCTATGTCGGTACCGGTGAGGGTGATACGCTGCAGCTGTTCCGCAGGCGTGTGACCAGTGCTCTTCCCGCGTATCGCGGCGTCGGCGTCATCCGCAGCGACGACGGTGGGGACAACTGGATCCCGGAGCCGAGCGCGCCAGATCTCGCAGGCGAGGCGTTTTTCGATCTCGCGGTGGATCCGCGCGACCGTGACAACGTCGTCGGCGCGACAACGATCGGGTTGTTTCGCCGCGTGACCGCGCCCGGAGGGCAGTTTCAGTGGACGCAGGCGCGCGCGGGCGTGCATGCGAGCGTAATTGTCGCGGCCGGGGCCGGGGCCGGCGCACCGGCGCGGTTCTTTGCCGCCGAATGGGGACAGAACGCGGCGCCTTCCGGTGTGTTCCACTCCGACGATGGTGGCGTGAGCTGGAACCCGACCGGTACCGGCTTCCCGACCAATGATGTTGGCCGCATTGCACTTGGCGTGCAGCCGAACAAGCCCGACCTCCTCTACGCGTTCGTCGCGACGAGGAAGGCGGGATTGGCCCACGGCCTCTACCGACTGAATGGAGTCGGCGCAGCGTGGAAGAAAGTCGCGAGCCTGCCCGACGTGCTGCCTCCCGACGACAACGGGAACAGTCAAGGCGACTACGACCTTGCCATCGCGGTCGATCCCGTTGACGTGAACATCGTCTATCTCGGCGGCAGTTATGCGAACATCAATCCGTTTCCAGCCTCGATCTGGCGCTGTGAGATCGCGAAATCGGGCACCGCTTTCAAGGTGAAAAAGTCCGCCTCGATCGGCACGCGCGCGCACTCCGACGTGCACGCGCTGGTGCACACGCCGGGAACGCCCACCGAGCTGTGGTGCACCACCGACGGCGGCGTCTTCCTCAACCGCAATCCGCGTGGCACCGGCGAGTTCGACAGCCAGAACAACGGGCTCGCTTGTCTGTGCAGCAACTTCATCGCACAGCATCCAACCGATCCCAGCATCCTGTTCACCGGTCTGCAGGACAATGGCACTGCGCGCACGGCCGCCGGCTCCATGTGGTCGCATGTCTGGGGCGGCGATGGTGGTTATTGCCTGATCAACTGGGCCAATCCCCAACAGGTGCTGGCGTTCGCCAACGGTCGGGTCGTTCGTTCGATCATGGGCGGCACTTCCACGACCGCCTGGGCGACCGAGACTGATTTCAATTGGCCTACTATGACGCAGCCCATCGTCGGCGTTCCCTTCAACCCCGCGAGCCCCGCCGATGCCAACTTGGTCGCAGTCGGCGCCGGGCCGTCGGTCTTCCTGTCGTCCGACTTCGGTGCGTCTTGGCCGACGGCGCTCCCCATTCCAGTCGTCGGTCAACAGGATGCGGTGTTCGCGCTCGCATTTGCGTCGCGCGACCGGCTGTTCATCGGCACGACCGATGGGCACGTATTCCGCGCGGATCGCGCCGGGAATACATGGAACGTGATGCGGCTGGATAACGCAGCGGCCGGCCCCATCGGGCTCGAGGGCGTCATCACCGATGTCGCGGTGGATTGGGCCGATGCCAATCGCCGCTCGATCTATGTGGCTTTCGGCGGCGCCGGAGACCGCCGCCGGGTGTGGTGGTACGACGGGGCAAAATGGCACGAGCGCAGCGGGACGGCGGGAGTGAGCGGGCTGCTTGACGTCGAGCACAATGCGCTTGCGGTGGACCGCGTCGCGCCGAACAACATCTATGTCGGGGCCGACATCGGCGTCTGGCACTCGGCGGACGGTGGCCTCAACTGGCATCCGCTGGAGAATGGGCTACCCGATGCACCGGTGTTCGATCTGCAGATCCATCCCACGCAACGGCTGCTGCGTGCGGCGACCCACGGACGCGGCGTGTTCGAGTACTCGCTCGATTGAGGTGGCGGCAGCATTGCAGGCCAGCTCACCAGCAGCGTACGTCTGGTTGCCGGGGCGTCTCCTCACCCTCTCCCACCCGCCACCCATAGCCCCGCCGCGACGCACATCACGCCCGCCATCATCCCCGCCGTCACCGGCTCGCCGAGCAGCGCGACGCCGAGCGCCGCCGCGGTGATCGGCGAGAGCGCGAGAAACACGGTGACGCGCGTCGCCGCGATGTTTTTCAGCGCCCACAGCCACAGCACATAGCCGCCGCCGGACGAGAGCCCGATGAACACGATCGCGGCCCACGCGTGCGGCGATAGCTGCGCGGGCGCGGTGAAGAGATCAGCGAGCGCGGCGGGCACGAGCAGCGCTGCCGCTGCCGCCATCATGGCGAAGGCCGAGACGGGGAGCGCGGGGTAGCGCGCAAGGTACGGCCGGTAGAGCACGCTGCAGACCGCGCCGGTCGCGGCGCTCGCGAGGATCGCAAGCTCGCCCGCGAGCTCGGACCAGCCTTGGACGGAAGCGCCGTTCAGGATCTTGTCGCTGAGCGCGAGGAACACGCCCAGCAATGTCGCGAGGATGCCGCTGATCTTCCGCGTCGTGACGCGCTCATGGCCGAGCAATGCCGCGACTACGAGCGTCAGCAGCGGGAACGTGGCGAAGATCAGCGCGCCGCGCGCCGCCGGCACCGTTTGCAGGCCGTAGTTCAGGAGTGCGATCAGGATGCCGAACTGACCGATGCCGAGCGCGGCGATCGGCGCGATGTCGGCGCGCGCAAAACGGATGCGCTGCGCCATCGCGACCGCAGGGATTAGGCACGCAACCCCAATGGCATAGCGCAGGAAGGCGAGCGAGGCCGGCGAGATGTCGGCGGCAACGAACCGCGTCGCCACGATGGCGGCGCCGACCTGAATGCCGGTGATCGCCGCCGCGCAAACCGCGAGTGCGGTGTGGTTCAAAGCGCGCGGTCCCAGGTTTCGCCGATCAGATCGACGCCGAACGAATGATGCGGCTCCTGCGCGGTCAGCTTGAATCCCGCGCGCTGATAAATGGCACGCGCCGCGGTCAGATTGCTTTGCGTCCACAACGTCATGGATGAATATCCCGCAGCCTTCGCGAAGCGCAGACATTCCTCCACGAGGCGCCGCCCGAGCTTCAGTCCACGCGCGCGAGGATCGACGATCAGCAGGCGGAGCTTTGCGACCGCGTCGTTCTTCACGACCACGAAGACCGAGCCGACGCGCTCGCCGTCGAGCTCGGCGATCCAGCAGCGCTCGCGCTTGGAATCGAAGTTCTCGATGAACTCGGCGGTGATCTTGGCGACCAGCGCCTCGAACGTGATGTCCCAGCCGTATTCCTGCGCGTACAGCGCGCCATGCGCGGAGGTGACCCAGCCCATGTCGCCCGGCTGATGCGGCCGCAGAATAATCGCCGGAACGGCGGGCGAGCTTTGCGAGGATGCGCCGAGCAGGGTTTCCACGGTGTTCATCGCCCCGACCACGCGCGCCTGCTCGGCGTGCCCAAGCTTCTCCAGCATCGAGGCGACCTGGTCGTGCGAGCCTTTGTTCAGCGGCGCGAACGCCTTGCGGCCTTTTGCCGTGATGGCGATGAGACTTTGCCGGCCGTCGTCGGGCGCGCGCTTCTTGGCAAGCAATCCATGCTCGCCGAAGCGTCGGAGTATTCGGCTCAGATATCCGTGGTCGAGGTCGAGGTCGGCGGCGAGCTCGCTCGCCGTCACCGTGTCGCGATGCGCCAGTTCGTACAGTACACGCGCCTCGGTGAGCGAGAAGCGGGTGTGCACCAGGCTTTCCTGCAGCAGGCCAAGCTGGCGCGTGTAGAAGCGTGAAAACTGCCGTACCGCAGCGATGCGCGCTTCGAGGTCGGGGGCAAGCGGGATCATGCGTCACCTGCCGGTTTTCGCGGTAAGGTGACAGTGTCAATCAGTTGGTTGCCGGAGTCAAATACTGGATCGGGTGACGGTCGTGCCCAATATAACGATCCGCCCTCGGCCGAGGCGCCGCAACAGGTCGCGTTCCGGATCGGCGGCACCGGCGCGATGCCCGCCAAGTTCGTCGTAGAAGGATTTGCGCAGGATCAGCCCCTGCTCGGCGCGAGGAAGGGGGGAGAAAGCGCGGTTCAGCCACGCCACGACGCCGTTGATTTCTATCGCGAAAGCCGCCGCCCGCTGATCGGTAGCCTGCCGAACGAACGCGATCGTCTCGTCGATCCAGCTCGGTCCGGGCACGATTCCGGGCTGGAGAAACATCAGCCATTCGCCGCGCGCCGTCGCGGCCGCCGCCTTGAGCCGGCTTCCAAGCGGTTCACCCGACGAGAGAAACCGGCACCCCGCGATATCGGCAACCTGCTCGGTCTCATCGCGCGAGCCGCCATCCGCGACGATCACCTCGCGCACGATTCCCGCCGTCGCGCCCGGAACCAGGGCCGCGAGAGTCGGCACCAGCGCCCGCTCCGAATCGTGAGTCGCCACAATGACGCTGAACATCGAACGCCGCCCCGGATCGCAGCTTCATCCTGCCGTACCGCGAACGCAATGCCTAGCGGGCGAAATTCCAAAATAATCAGCATCTTGTATGTGCGCGCCGGCAAAAAATTTAACCTCTTCGTTCTTGTTTTGTTCGTCCCCCGACGGTATATGCATCACATGGCTCAGACAGCATCTCAGCAACGCCCGCCGGTGATTTTGCCCTCCAAGCAGCCGGCGGGCGAATTCCTCGGCACCGCCGTCGACCGTGAACGGCGGCGCGGCCGGGGAACGCTGTCCAACGCATCGGGGCGATACGAACCGACCGCACGGATCGCGTTCGACGACGGCTGGCAGTCGATCGAGGAGTTGCCCGCCTTCGACACCACGGTGACGGTCGAAACCGCGCGCAAGATCATCACGCGCAACGACTCGCCCGACATCGGCTTCGACCGCTCGATCAATCCCTATCGCGGCTGCGAGCACGGCTGCGTCTATTGTTTCGCGCGCCCGACGCACGCCAACATGGGGCTCTCGGCCGGGCTCGATTTCGAATCCAAGCTGTTTGTCAAGCCGGACGCGCCGGAGCTGCTCGAGCGCGAGCTCTCCGCGCCGAAATATTCGCCGCGCGTGATCGCGATCGGCACCAACACCGATCCGTATCAGCCGATCGAGCGCAAGTACGAGGTGATGCGCGGCATCCTCGAGGTGCTCGACCGCGCCGGACATCCGGTCGGCATCGTGACCAAGTCCGCGCTGGTTCTGCGCGATATCGACATCCTGGCGCGCATGGCGCGGCGCAATCTGGTGAAGGTCGCGCTCTCGGTGACGAGCCTCGATGGCAAACTCGCCCGCGTGATGGAGCCGCGCGCTGCCACGCCGGCTCGCCGGCTCGAAGCGGTCCGCCGGCTGTCCGAGGCCGGCATTCCGACGTCGGTGATGGTCGCGCCGGTCATCCCGGCGATCAACGACATGGAGATCGAGCGCATCCTCGATGCCGCCGCCGCGGCCGGCGCCAAGGAAGCCGGCTACGTGCTGCTGCGCCTGCCGCTGGAGGTGCGCGACCTGTTCCGCGAATGGGTGACGGAGAATTTTCCGGATCGCGCGCGCCACGTGTTCAAGCTCATCCGCGACATGCGCGGCGGCAAGGACTACGATGCGAAGTGGGGCGAGCGCATGACCGGCTCCGGACCGATCGCCTGGATGATCGGGCGCCGCTTCGAGGCGGCGAGCGAGCGGCTCGGGCTGAACCGACGCAAGCTCAAGCTCACCACCGAGCACTTCGCACCGACGCGCAAGCGCCCGCAGCAGCTCTCGTTGCTGTGAGCGAGTAGCGGACGCCGCGGATTGTAAAAGGGTGTTCCGCTGGACCATTGGGCGCCAATGGCGTATAGTGCGCGGGCTGGTCACGAATGCTTCTCACTGTCGCGGAAACCGCTTTTCGTGCGCCAGGCAGAAGACGTTTGGGATGATGCCGAGCGCGAAGCTTTCATCAACTTCATTGCGCGGAATCCCGAAGCGGGGGACATGATCCCCGAGACGGGCGGCGTTCGAAAGATTCGGTGGAGCCGGCCGGGGAGCGGAAAGCGCGGCGGCGTGCGCGTGATCTACTTCTATCACGACGCGGGGCGTCCGCTCTATCTGCTGATGGTGTACGCCAAAGCGCGGCAGGAGAGTTTGACCCCGGATGAAAAGCGTGCAGTGCGCAAGTGGGTTGCGGTGTTGAAAGGTTGAACGGAAAGGAGGGCAGTCATGGCGAAGTTTGGGAACGAGCTCATTGCCAGCCTGAAACAGGCGGCGGCGCACAAGCAGGGTCGCAAGGTAAGGGGCATGCGCGTTACGGCAGTTGAGATGCCGGATGTGAAAGCGATCCGCCGCGCCTTGCGCATGTCGCAGCACCGTTTCTCCACCGCCTATCGCATTCCGCTGGCGACGCTGAAGAACTGGGAGCAAGGGCGACGCTATCCGGATGCACCGGCTGCGGCCTACCTGCTCGCCATCAAGCGCCGGCCGAAGGAAATCCGCGAAGCCGTGGCGCATTGATTTCCTGCCAACCCGATTGAAGTCGGCACACGATCCGCACAGGATGTCGCGGACAACGGGCAGGGGACTTTCATGGATTTGAAAAACGCGGTCGCGGTCGTCACCGGCGGCAATGGTGGATTGGGCCAGCGCATTTGCCATGCGCTGGCGCAAGCGGGAGCCAACATCGCGGTCGTCTATGCGCAAAGCGCAAACGAAGCAGGCGCCGTCGCCGATGAAGTCCGGAAAGCAGGCGTCGAAGCGCAGGCGTTCCAGTGCGACCTGACCAAGCCGCCGCAAATCGACCGGCTCGTCGATGACGTGGTGAAGCGCTTCGGCCGCCTCGACATCCTGATCAACGATGCCGCCTACAACAAGGCGATCCCCTTCAAGGATCTCGACGGGTTGACCACCGAGGAATGGTCGAAGATCATCGACGTGAACCTCACCGGCCCGATGCACGCCATCAAGGCGGTCGCGCCGGTGATGAAGAAGCAGGGGCGCGGCCGCATCGTGAATATCTCGTCGATCGCGGGGCTTCATCCGGGCGGCTCGTCGATCGCCTATGCGGTCTCCAAGGCCGGGCTCATTCATCTCACCCGCTGCATGGCGGTCGCGCTCGCGCCGGAAGTGCTGGTGAACTGCGTCGCGCCCGGCCTGCTCGAAGGCACGCGCGCCACCGCGAACCTGCTGAAAGCGCAGATCGAAAGCTCGGCCGCTGCGGCGCTGCTCAAGAAAGCGGCCGACAAGGACGATGTCGCCGATCAGGTCGTCACCATGTGCCGCACCGAGACGATGACCGGCCAGACGATCGCGATCGATTCCGGGCGGATTTTCCACTGAACACACAGGCCGTAACCCTGTGGAATTGAGTTCCATCGGCGATCCGCGCAGGATCGCCACCATGAGTCGCGCCGCTGCCGCACGCCTTCCGCTGGGGGACGAGATCGTCCGCCCGACCTTCAATCGCGAGCGATACGCGATGAAGCAGGGCATTTTCCCGGTCGCGGGCTGCGACGAGGCGGGCAGGGGGCCCTTGGCGGGCCCTGTGGTTGCCGCGGCGGTGATTCTCGATCCCAAGCGTATCCCGCGAGGGCTGAACGATTCCAAGAAGCTGAACGCCGAGACGCGTGCGATTCTTTACGAAAAAATCTGCTCCACCGCGGAGGTCGCGGTCGCGATCGCGCCGCCGGCGCGCATCGAGACCGACAATATCCGCGGCGCCTCGCTCTGGGCGCTCGCGCGTGCGGTGAAAGCGCTGACGGTGACGCCCAAGCTTGTGTTCGTCGACGGCATCGACCGCATCGACGTCGATTGCGAATGCCGCGCAGTGATCAGCGGCGACGCGCTGGTGCTCTCGATCGCGGCGGCCTCGATCGTCGCCAAGGTCACGCGCGACCGCTTGATGGGGTGCCTCGGGGCCGCGCATCCGGGCTACGGCTTCGAGCGCCACATGGGCTATTCGGTGCCGGAGCATTTTGCGGCGCTCAGTCGTCTGGGCCCGTGCGTGCATCATCGCCGCAGGTTTGCGCCCGTCGCGGCGCTGCTCGGCCTGCCGGAGACGGCTGCGGAAGTTGATGAAACCGCGGAGCTAAGCCTTTAGACTCCTCTCCATGTCCGTCAGTTATCCCGCCGCGATCGATCGCGCGCCGATGTTCCGCGTCTCGCTGATCCTCGAGGCGTTGCGGGCGCGCCCCGTCCTGATGTTCTGGGTGGCGGCGCTGGCGCAAGGCGCACTGTGGACGCTGGTGCCCGCGCTGTTCTACGCGGCGCCGCCCGGCGAGGTGCCGCTCGTGCTCGCGGTCGGCAACGAATGGGTGCTCGGCTCGCCCTACGGACCGCCGCTCGCCTATTGGCTCGCCGGCATTGCGTTCCGCGTCGCGGGCGGCGTGCTCGGCGTCTATGTGCTCTCGCAGGTTTGCGTCGTCGCGACCTACTGGGCGGTGTTCACGCTCGGCCGCCGCATTGCCGGCACCGCGCACGCCGCGATGGCGGTGCTGCTGATGGCCGGTATCAGCGCTTTCACGGTGCCCACGGTCGAGTTCGGGCCGACCGTGCTCGCTATGCCGCTCACCGCGCTCACGCTGCTGTTCGGTTATCGGGCGCTCGCCGACAACCGGCGCGGCGACTGGATGGCATCCGGCGTCGCGCTCGGGCTGCTGTTGCTCACGACTTACGCGGGCCTGATTCTGCTTGCGCTCATGACGTTGTTCGTCGCCGCGACCGCGCGCGGGCGCAGCCGGCTCGGTTCGATCGGGCCGTGGGCAGCCGCGCTCATCGTCGTGCTGATCAATGTGCCGCACCTGTTCTGGCTGGAACGCACCGGCGTGAGCCCGCTGCCGATGCTCGCCGCATTGCCCGGCCTGATCGTCGCCGAGAAACGGCTGATGGCATGGGCGAATCTCGTTCTGCTGCTGGCCTTCAGCCATGCCGGGCTCGTCGTGCTGATGCTGGTCGCGGGCGGTTTCCTAGCGGGAAAACGCGCGAGCGCGCCCGCGGTCGAGCGTCTCCCCGCGGAGCCGTTCGCGAAAAGCTTCGTCTATTTCTTCGCACTCGCCCCGGCCTTCGTCGCGACATTGCTCGCGGTGCTGCTGGGCAAACCGGCGCCGGTCGGCGGCGCCGCGCCGCTGGTCGTGCTCTCGGGGCTCGCCGTCGTGGTCGCGGCCGGCGACATGATCCGGCTCTATCGCCAGCGCATCGGCGCGCTGGTCTGGCTCGGCCTACTCCTCGTGCCGCCGGCCGTGATCGTTGCCGCGACCGTGACGCTGCCGTGGACTGCCGCGGTCGATCTGGAAGTGAGCAAACCCGCGAACGCGATGGGGCAATTCTTCACCGAAACGTTCCGCCGCCGCACCGGCAAGCCGCTCGCGATCGTGATCGGCGATATGCGCACCGCCGGGCTGGTCGCGCTCGCGTCACCGGACCGGCCAAGCCTTTATGTCGACGCCGCGCCTGCGCTCGCGCCCTGGCTCTCCGACGAGGCAGTGCGTCAGAAGGGCGCGATCCTCACCTGGACCGCGACCGATGCGGCGGGCACGCCGCCGGCTGCGCTGAAGGCCCGCTTCCCCGACATGGTTGCCGAAGTGCCGCGCTCGTTCGACCGCTCAGTGCAAGGGCGGTTGCCGCTGTTGCGCATCGGCTGGGCGGTGATCCGGCCGCGCTGATTGTTTGCGCGCTCAGCGCGGCGCGATGGCCGCGAGATAGCGCGTCACCGATGTCTCGAAGGCCTGCTTGGCACCGCTCTCGATGACGCTCTCGAAGAAGTTGCCGAACATCTTGTCGAACGCGAACGGCGCGAGCGCATGTGCGATCGCGGTCACGCGATCCGCCGGCAGCGGGAGAAAGTTCGGATAGCTGCGCATGAAGGTCACATGCGCCCGGTCCGCCGCGACGTAGGCGGTGTCCGAGCAGCAGACGATGCCGCGCCCGGACGCGCCGCCGGCCCAATGCAGCATGCTGGAGCCCGTGAAGTGACCGCCGCCGCGGATCAGCGTCACATCGCTCGTGAGCCGCAGCGTCTCGCCTTCCCAGAGCGTGATGCGCGGTCCTTGCCGCATGATCCATTCGCGGTCGTCGGCATGGACATGAACCGGCACATCGAATGCCTCGGCCCAGTCGTTCATGGTCGTGTAGAAGTGCGGGTGCGAGATCGCCATCGCCTGCACGCCGCCGAGCGCCTCGATGAGCGAGGCCGTCGCGTCATCGAGCATCGAGATGCAATCCCACAGCACATTCCCGTGCGCCGTGCGCAGCAGCACCGCGCGCTGGCCGATGGCGAAGCGTGGCTGCGTTGCGACGCCGATGATGCCCGGTTCGTACTGGTGCCAGCCGTTCACATGGGTGACCGCGAGCTTGTCCTGCGTGGTCCAGCCCTGACCCGACGGCGGCACGTATTGCCGCTCGTCGTCACAAATCGGGCAATTCGGCGGAGGCTTGTCGGCGGGCGGATATTGCGTTCCGCAGGCCGTGCATATGAAGGCTTCCATGAACTCCTCAGTGGTAGCTTTCGCCTTCCCGCACCTTGCCGCGGAACAGCCGATAAATAAATCCCGTGTAGCCGAGGATGATCGGCAAAAGCGGCAGCGTGCCGAGCAGCATGAAGATCTGGCTCGCGGGCGCGGCCGCGGTATCCCAGATCGTCAGCGTGGGCGGGACGAGATACGGATAGACCGAGATGGCGAGCCCCATGTAGCCGAGCAGGAACAGCGCGATCGTGGCAAAGAAAGGCCCGAAGTCGCGGCCGCGTTCGAGCCAGCGCCACGCCATGAAGGCGGTGAACGCGGTGACGATAGGGACCGGCCACAGGAACAGGATGTTCGGAGCTGAGAACCAGCGTTCGCGGATGCGCGGGAATTGCAGCGGGGTCCACAGGCTCACGACCGCCATGAACACGAGCACGGCGAGCAGCAGCAGCTTGGCGTGCGCGCGGGCACGATGCGCAACCGGTCCCTCGGTCTTCATCACCAGCCAGCAGGCGCCGAGCAGCGCATAGCCGGCGACGACGCCGAGCCCGCACAGCAGCGCGAACGGCGTCGCGAAATCGAATGTGCCGCCCGCGAACGCGCCGTTCTCGACCTTGATGCCCTGGATCAGTCCGCCGAGGATCAGGCCCTGGCAGAACGCCGCCAGCGTCGATCCGCCCGCGAACGCGAAGGTCCAGTACTTCTTGCTGGTGACGGCAACGGTGCGGAATTCAAACGCGACGCCGCGGAATACCAGCGCCAGCAGCATCACGATCACCGGCAGGTACAGCGCCGGCATGATCACCGCATAGGCGCGCGGAAACGCCACCCACAATCCGCCGCCGCCGAGCACCAGCCAGGTCTCGTTGCCGTCCCAGAACGGCGCGATCGACGAGATCATCTGGTTTTGTTCCTTGTCGTCCTTGGCGCAGGGAAACAGGATGCCGATGCCGAGATCGAAGCCGTCGAGAATCACATAGAGCGCGACGGCTGTGCCGATCAGCGCCGCCCAGATGACGGGGAGATACCATTCCATCTCACCCTCCCGGCTGCATGGCTTCGCGCGCCGCATCGCCGGCCGCCGAGAGCGGACTGCCCGGTGCGCCGTGCGACGGTTCGATCGCGCGTCCTTGCGGCCCGCGCACGATCAGGCGATTGATGTAGTAGAGGCCCATGCTGAACACGATGCCGTAGACGATAACGAACAGGACGAGCGTCGTCAGCACGCTGGCGGCCGAGACCGGCGAAATCGCGTCCTTGGTGCGCAGGATGCCATAGGCGAGCCACGGCTGGCGCCCGCTCTCGGTGACGATCCAGCCACACAGGATCGCCACGAATCCAAGCCACCAGCCGTATTGCGTAAACCGCAAATACCAGCGCGTCTCGAACAGCTTGGCACGCCACCACAGGAACGCGCCGAGCAACCCCGTGGCGATCATCAGCAGGCCGATACCGAGCATGATGCGGAAGGCGAAGAACACCGAGACGACCGGCGGGCGGTCGGCGGGCGGCACGCTCTTGAGCCCCGGAAACAAGCCGTTCGGGTCGTGCGTGAGGATGACCGAGGCGGCGCGCGGGATCGAAATCTCGAACAGGTTGCGTTCGTTCTTCTCGTCGGGCCAGGCGAAGATATGGAAGCCGCCGGGATGCGTGCCGTCCCAATGGCCTTCCATGGCGGCGATCTTGATCGGCTGATGCTTGAGCGTGTTCAGCCCGTGCTGGTCCCCGATGAAGAGCTGCAGCGGCGCCAGGATCGCGATCATGCCGATCGCCATGCGCACCATGGTTCGCCCGTCCTCGAGATGGCGCCCGGCGACGAGATAGCGCGATCCGACCGCCAGCACCACGAATGCGGTCGTGAGGTAGCAGGCGGTCACCATGTGCGCGAAACGATACGGGAAGCTCGGGTTGAAGATCAGTGCGATCCAGTCGACCGGGTAAGCGATGCCGTCGCGGATCTCGTGGCCGGCGGGCGTTTGCATCCAGCTGTTGGCGGAGAGAATCCAGAACGCCGACATCGAGGTGCCGATAGCGACGATCACCGCGGACAGAGTCACCAGCCACGGAGGGACGCGATTCCAGCCGAACAGCAGCACGCCGAGGAACGTCGCTTCGAGGAAAAAGGCGGTGAGCACCTCGTAACCGATCAGCGGACCGATCGCGTTGCCGACGACGACCGAAAACCGGCTCCAGTTGGTGCCGAACTGGTACGACAGCACGATGCCCGACACGACGCCCATGCCGAAGGACACGGCGAAGATCTTGGTCCAGAACCGCGCGAGCAACTGGTAGCGCTCCACGCCGGTGCGCAGCCACATCGCCAGCAAAGTCGCGATGTAGGCCGCAAGGCCGATCGTGAAGCTCGGGAAAATAATGTGGAACGCGATGGTGAAGCCGAACTGAACGCGGGCGAGGAGGACGGGATCGAAGTCCATCGGATCGTCTCCTCGAAAGCTATGCCGGCGGCGCGTCGAGCGCCTTCTTGATTGCCAGGAAATCGCGCCAGGCGAAGCGCTTGTCCAAAGGCGAGCGCAGCAGATAGGCCGGGTGGAAGGTCGCGATCGCCCTGATCTCGCGTGTGCCGGTGTGGAAGCCGAACCAGCGCCCGCGCGTTCGCTTGATGCCTTCCTTGACGCCGAGCAGCGTTTGCGTTGCAGGGTTGCCCATGCACACGAGGATGTCGGGATTGACCAGTTCGATCTGGCGCTGGATGAACGGTAGGCAGATCTGGGTCTCCTGCGGCGTCGGGGTGCGATTACCCGGCGGGCGCCACGGAATGATGTTGGCGATATAGGCGCCCGTGCGGTCGAGACCGATCGCCGCCATCATCAGGTCGAGCAGTTTCCCCGAGCGCCCGACGAACGGCAGTCCCTCAAGGTCCTCCTCGCGCCCCGGCGCCTCGCCGACGAACATGACGCGCGCCTGCGGGTTGCCGTCGGCGAACACGAGCTGCTTGGCGGTGGTGCGCAGCGCGCAACCCTCGAATTTCGTCAGCATGTCGCGCAGCGCGTCGAGGCTGGCGGCGCTGCGCGCGGCTTCGCGCGCCGCCATGACGGCGAGCTCCGGCACCGCCGGCGCGCCGGGTGCCGCCGCGAGCGGCGGACGTGCCGGTGCGGCAGGCTGTAACCGCTGCAGCGGCGGCCGCTCGGGCGCGGGCGTCGTTTCGGCGATCGTCGCCTCGCCTTGCGCCGAGGCGAGCCGGTCGGCCGGCATTTCACCGACCAGGGCGTCGACCCCGGCCTCGGCGTAGAACGCCAGCAATTCGCGCGCCGCGCTGGCGCGATCCGGTGTCATGGCGAGGCTTCCTTTGGCGCTGCCGATCCTATCGCAGCCGGCCTCGCCCCGCACCCGCCTTTGTCGCCCGGCCGCGATTGTCATGCGGGTTCAAATCGTGGAAAACCGTTCGTGGCAGCGCTGTCCGTCCGCGCGCCTTGAGGGGATTGCATGAGCGAAACCGATCTGCCCGCCCGCGAGGCGATGGAGTTCGACGTCGTGATCGTCGGCGCCGGGCCGGCAGGGCTTTCCGCTGCGATCCGGCTGAAGCAGCTCAATCCCGAACTCGGTGTCGTCGTGGTCGAGAAGGGCTCGGAGGTCGGCGCGCACATTCTTTCAGGCGCGGTGATCGATCCGATCGGCCTCGATCGCCTGCTGCCCGAATGGCGAGGCGAGGACACGCCGATCAAGACGCCGGTGACCGACGATCGCTTCTACTGGCTCGGGCCGGCCGGCGGCCTGCGGCTGCCGAACTTGCTGCTGCCGCCGCTGATGTCGAACCACGGCAACTACATCGTGTCGCTCGGCAATGTGTGCCGCTGGCTCGCCACCAAGGCGGAAGGGCTCGGCGTCGAGATCTATCCGGGGTTCGCGGCCGCCGAGGTGCTGTATGGCGAGCGCGGCGAAGTGGTCGGCGTCGCGACCGGCGACATGGGCATCGGCAAGGACGGCAAGCACAAGGAAGGGTTCGCGCGCGGCATGGAACTGCGTGGCAAATACACGCTGTTTGCCGAGGGTGCGCGTGGCTCGCTCTCCAAGCAGCTCATCAGCCGCTTCGAGCTCGCGAAGGATCGCGAGCCGCAGAAGTTCGGCATCGGGCTGAAGGAATTATGGAAAGTCGCGCCGGAGAAGCACCAGCCCGGCCTGGTGCAGCACTCGTTCGGCTGGCCACTCGACGACCGCACCGGCGGTGGCTCGTTCCTCTACCATCTCGAGGACGGGCAGGTGGTGGTCGGCTTCGTGGTGCACCTGAATTATCGCAACCCCTACATCGCGCCGTTCGAGGAATTCCAGCGCTTCAAGCGGCATCCGCTGATCCGGCCAACCTTCGAAGGCGGCAAACGGATTTCCTATGGCGCGCGCGCGATTACCGAGGGCGGCTGGCAGTCGGTGCCGAAGCTCACGTTTCCGGGCGGCGCGCTGATCGGCTGCGCGGCGGGCTTCATCAATCTTCCGCGCATTAAGGGCTCGCACAACGCGATTCTGTCCGGCATGCAGGCGGCCGACCACGTCGCGGCCGCGGTCGGCGAGGGGCGCGTCGGCGAAGAGCTTGCCGGTTACGAAAATGCATGGCGTTCGTCCGAGATCGGCCGCGACCTGAAAAAGGTGCGCAACGTCAAGCCGTTCTGGTCGAAACTTGGCACCACTTTGGGCTTTGCCTTCGCCGGCCTCGATATGTGGACCAATACGTTCGGCTTTTCGCTGTTCGGGACGCTCAAGCATGGCAAGCCTGATAGCGCGACGCTCGAACCGGCCGCGAAGCACAAGCCGATCGCCTATCCCAAGCCCGACGGCGTCGTCACGTTCGATAAGCTCACATCGGTGTTCCTCTCCAACACCAATCACGAGGAGGATCAGCCGAGCCACCTGATCGTGCGTGACATGGCGCTGCAAAAGCAGTCCGAGCACGACGTCTATGCCGGCCCATCCGCGCGGTATTGTCCGGCCGGCGTTTACGAGTGGATCGAAGAGCCTTCAGGCCCGCGTTTCCAGATCAACGCGCAGAACTGCGTCCACTGCAAAACCTGCGATATCAAGGACCCGAATCAGAATATCGTCTGGGTCACGCCCGAGGGCGGCGGCGGGCCGAACTACCCAAATATGTGATTGGGAATGGTTCGTTAAACCGGGCATGAGACCCTTGCCACGTCGGCCTGAACGCCGCTTTTTCGCCGCTGTTCCGGCGTATCGGCATCGCGTCCCGTGGGAGGGCGATATCCTTGCGGCCGGGACTCAAACGCGCCATTGTGCCGGAAATTCGGGGGTAATGCTTCGCGCTTTCCCCGTCATGGAGACAACTTGCTCGTGACCCGTTTCATACCGCCACGGCGCGCAGCCGTATTCGCACTTGCCGCCATCGTTGCACTCCCCGCCACCTTGTGTGCGCAGGCAACGACTCCGGCTCAAACTCCGGCTCCCTCGCAACAGGAACTCGCGCGTGTCTCCTCCGCCGGGAACTATCTGGCGGCACGCCATGCAGGCGCGGAGCGCGATGCCGCATCCTCGTCGGCCTATTACCGAGCCGCGCTGCGCGCGGATTCGAAGAATCCGGTGCTGCTCGAGCGCGCCTTCCTGTCCGTGCTGGTCGATGGCGACATCGAGGAGGCGGTCAAGCTCGCCGAACGGATCGTCCTGACCGACAAGACCCAGCGCGTGGCGCGGCTCGTGCTCGGCGTGCGCGCCCTGAAGCAGAAGCAGTATCAGGCGGCGCGTCAGCATATCGCGCAATCGGTGCGCGGGCCGATCGCCGACCTGACCGCGACCCTGATCACCGCCTGGACGATGCAGGGGACCAATGAGGTCAAGACCGCGATCGAGAACATCGACAAGCTGACCGGGCCCGAATGGTACGCGATCTTCAAGGACCTGCATGCCGGGCTGATCCTCGACGTGGCGGGAAACCGCAAGGAAGCCGGCAAGCGGCTGGAGCGCGTCTACAAGCTCGATGCCAATGCGCTGCGCGCGGTCGAGGCCTATGGCCGCTGGGCGTCGCGCAACCTCGGCAAGGACGAGGCGCTGAAGGTCTACGAGGCCTTCGACAAGGTGCTGCCGCAGCATCCGCTGATCGTCGAGGCGATGGACGAGATCAAGGACGGCGACAAGCTGCCGCCTTTGGTCGACTCGCCGCAGGCTGGCGCAGCGGAAGTCCTGTTCGGTCTCGGGACCTCGCTTGGCCGTCAGGGGGGCGAGGATCTCGCGCTCGCCTATCTGCAGCTCGCGATCTACCTGACGCCGCGCCATCCCCTCGCCTTGATGTCGCTTGCCGATCTCTACGAGTCGATCAAGAAGCCGGCGCTCGCTCTGAAGGTCTACCAGCGCGTTCCGACGGATTCGCCGCTTCGGCGCAACGCCGACATCCAGATCGCCACCAATCTCGATGCGCTCGATCGCACCGAGGAGGCGAAGAAAACGCTCGAGAAGCTGATCGCGGAACGGCCCGCCGATCTCGAAGCCATCATGGCGCTCGGCAACATCCTGCGCGTTCGCAAGGAGTTTTCCGAATGCGGCGATGCCTACACCAAGGGCATCAACACGCTGAAGGAGCCGCAGAAGGCGAACTGGCTGATCTTCTATTTCCGCGGGATCTGTTATGAGCGCTCCAAGCAGTGGGCGAACGCCGAAGCCGACTTCAAGCGCGCACTCGAGCTCTCGCCCGAGCAGGCCCATGTGCTCAACTATCTGGGCTATTCGTGGATCGACCAGGGCGTCAATCTCGACGACGGCATGCGGATGATTCGCCGTGCCGTCGATCAGCGGCCGGATGACGGCTACATCGTCGACTCGCTCGGCTGGGCCTATTACCGCATCCACAACTACGACGAGGCGGTGAAGCATCTGGAGCGCGCGGTCGAGCTCAAGCCCGAAGACCCGACCATCAACGATCATCTTGGCGATGCGTATTGGAAGGTCGGGCGCACGCTGGAAGCTGCGTTCCAGTGGGCGCATGCGCGCGACCTCAAGCCCGAGCCCGACGACATGAAGAAGATCGTCGAAAAACTGCGCACCGGTCTCGTCGACGAGGCGGCGCCGGCCGAGACCGCCAAGGCCGCGAAGAAGCCGGGCGACGGCGGCTAGACCTTTCTCCCGTGCCGGCTGCCCCGCGCGGACTCACCGAGTTCGCTCCCGCCAAGGTCAATTTGACGCTGCACGTGCTCGGGCGGCGCGCCGATGGCTATCACGAGATCGAAAGTCTGGTCGCGTTCGCGGATATCGGCGACCGGCTAACGTTTATTCCCGGTGACAGGCTTGCACTGGACGTTTCCGGGCCGGGTGCCGAGGCGGTGGGTGAGGGCGAAGACAACCTCGTGCTCAAGGCCGCGCGCGCGTTGGCCGAACGGGTCGATGGCCTGCGTGCCGGGCGATTTATCCTCGACAAGCAGTTGCCGGTGGCGGCGGGGCTCGGCGGAGGCTCGTCCGATGCAGCCGCGGCGCTGCGATTGCTTGCCCGCCACAACAATCTTTCCCTCGACGATTCCCGCCTGCACGCGGCTGCGCGCGGGACCGGCGCCGACGTGCCGGTTTGCCTCGATCCAACAGCGCGCATGATGCGCGGGATCGGCGAAATCCTCTCCGAGCCGATCGCGCTGCCGCAGTTGCCAGCGGTGCTGGTCAATCCGGGCGTGGCGGTCCCGACCAGGGACGTGTTCGCGGCGCTCGCGGCTCCCGCACTCACGGCGCCGGCGCAGCCAGACGATTTCATCGCCATCAATGCCGACGCGGCCTCGCTGGTATCGGTTTTGGCCGCGCGCCGTAACGATCTGGAAATACCCGCGATCAAGCTTCAGCCGATCATCGCGGATGTGCTCCGGGCGCTCCAGGCCACCCCGGGCTGTCTGCTGGCGCGCATGTCCGGCTCGGGCGCGACCTGTTTCGCCTTGTTTGGATCGGTTGCCGCCGCGCAGGATGTGGCGCAGCGGATGCAAGCCCGTCATCCGGGCTGGTGGGTCCGTGCGGCGAGCTTAAGTTAGCTCGACCGGCCGATCGCGAAGTCCACCGCTTCGACCAGCGCTTCCTTCATCGGCGAAGCCGGGAATAGCGCGAGCGCATCCTTCGCGATCGATCCATAGTGGCGCGCGCGCTTGATGGTGTCTTCCAGCGCGCGGTGCTTGATCATCAGCGAAATCGCGGTTTCGAGATCGTTATCGGTCGCGTCGCCGTCCTCCAGCGTGCGGCGCCAGAACACGCGCTCGCTGTCCGAGCCGCGGCGGAACGACAGCACCACCGGCAGCGTGATCTTGCCGTCGCGGAAATCGTCGCCGACGTTCTTGCCGAGCCTTGCCGACTTGCCGCCGTAGTCGAGCGCATCGTCGACAAGCTGAAACGCGACACCCAGATTCATGCCGTACGAACGGCACGCCGCCTGCTCGTCCTTCGAGCGGCCGGCGATGGCTGGCCCGACCTCGCACGCGGCGGCGAACAGTTCGGCGGTTTTGGCGCGGATCACCGCGAGATATTCGTCCTCGGTGGTCGCCGTGTTCTTCGCGGCGCCGAGCTGCATCACCTCGCCCTCGGCAATCACGGTGGCGGCCGACGACAGGATGTCGAGCGCGCGCAGCGAACCGACCTCGACCATCATCTTGAAGGCTTGGCCGAGCAGGAAATCGCCGACCAGCACGCTCGCCTCGTTGCCCCAGACCATGCGGGCGGCAAGGCGGCCGCGGCGCATCTCGCTTTCGTCCACCACGTCGTCGTGCAGGAGCGTCGCGGTGTGCATGAATTCGACAGCAGCCGCGAGCTTGACGTGGCCGTCGCCCGGATAGCCGGCCAGCCGCGCCATCGCGAGCGTGAGCATCGGGCGCAGCCGCTTGCCGCCGGAATTGATCAAATGGTTCGCGACGTCCGGAATCATGGTCACGTCGGACCCGGTGCGCGACAGGATCGTGGAATTCACCCGGTCCATGTCGGCGGTGACTAGATCGACCAGACGGTCGACCGAAGCCGAGGGCTGGCTTTCGAACGGGATGACGACGGCCACGCGGAAGCTCCGGGATGAGGACGAACAAACATAGAAACGCTATTGTTCAGCGGCAAGTGCGCGGCTTGCCGCGCAGCCAGATGATTCGGGGCCCGGTGCCGGGCCGGAGGATGGGATGCTGACCACCGACAGCGCCGATGGCCAAGCCGGATCGGGCCTTCTCGCGCGGCACCGCATCGCCGTTCTGGTCCCCTGTTACAATGAGGAGACCACGATCGCCACTGTGGTGCGGGACTTTCGCGCCGCGCTGCCCGGTGCGGTCGTATATGTCTACGACAACAACTCCACCGACCGTACGGTCGAAACAGCGCGCGCCGCAGGCGCCGTGGTGCGGGGCGAGAGTCATCAGGGCAAGGGCTACGTGGTGCGGCGGATGTTCGCCGACGTGGATGCCGACGTGTACGTTCTGACCGACGGGGACGCGACCTACGATGCGCCGAGCGCGCGCGCGATGATCGCCCGGCTGGTCGAGGAGCGGCTCGACATGGTGGTGGGCGCGCGGGTCGATCGCGAGGAGGCAGCCTACCGGCTCGGTCACCGCGCCGGAAACCGCCTGCTCACCGGTTTCGTGCGCCACATCTTCGGGCATTCGTTCAGCGACATGCTGTCGGGATACCGGGTGTTCTCGCGCCGTTTCGTGAAATCCTTTCCGGTTCTTTCCGGCGGCTTTGAGATCGAGACCGAGTTGACGATTCACGCGCTGGAGCTGGAACTGCCGGTCGCCGAACTCGACACGCCCTATTACGCGCGGCCCGAAGGCTCGGCATCCAAGCTGAATACCTGGCGCGACGGGCTGCGCATTCTGCTCAGCATTTTCCAGATCTATCGCGCGGAACGTCCGTTGCCGTTTTTCTCCGCGATCGGCGCCGCCTTGGCGATCGTCGCAATCGGGCTCGCTATCCCGATCTTCATCACGTACCTGCAGCAGGGCAACGTGCCGCGTTTTCCGACCGCGATCCTGGCGACCGGCCTGATGCTCGCGGCGTTCCTCGCGTTCGCGAGCGGCCTCGTGCTCGACACCGTTACGCGCGGACGGCGCGAGATCAAATTGCTCGCCTATCTGCGCTACAACGCGCCCGGCGAGCCCGCGGGCGAGTAGGACATCATGCGCGAGATCGTTCGCACCAACGATGCAGTGCTGATCACGGCGATCGAGGCGTTGCTCAAGGGTGCCGGAATCCCCCACATGGTGCTCGACCAGAACATGAGCGTGCTGGATGGTTCGATCGGCATGCTGCCGCGCCGGATCGTGGTAGAAAACGATCATGTCGCGCGGGCCCGCCGGTTGCTCACCGATGCCGGCCTCGGCCATGAACTTCGCTCCGATGGCGGCTGAGGTTGAACTTGAAATCACGGAAGACGCCGTGCTTGGCGGGCGGCTCACGTTGCGCCAGCCGCGGCGCGGTCACCGGGTCGGGCACGATGCGATCCTGCTCGCCGCCGCGACGGACGTGCGGGCCGGCGAGCACGTCGTCGAACTGGGAGGGGGTGTCGGCGCGGCGGGGCTCGCGCTCGCGCAGCGCGTTGCCGGCGTCAGGGTGACATTGGTCGAAATCGATTCCGCGCTGGCCGCACTCGCGCAAGACAACGCCGCCCGCAACGGACTTGCGGACCGCGTGCAGATCGCGGTGCTGGATGTTGCGGCGCCCGAGCGCGAATTTGGCGCAGCCGGAATTGCGCCCGGCGCGGCCGCGCGCGTCCTGATGAATCCGCCATTCAACGACCCGGTGCGGCAAAATCTCTCGCCTGATCGCAACCGCCGCCTTGCGCACGCGGCTTCGGCGGACACGCTGACGCAGTGGACGAGCCGCGCGGCGTCGCTGCTCGCTCCGTCCGGAACGTTGACGCTGATCTGGCGCGCCGACGGACTGGCCGATGTCTTGTCGGCCGCGCGTGTGGATTTTGGTGGGATATTGGTGCTGCCGGTCTATCCGCGACCGAACGCCGCGGCGATCCGAATTCTGCTCCGGGCGATCAAAGGAAGCCGTGCACCGCTTGCCGTGATGCCTGGCCTGACGCTCAACGATGCGGATGGACGGCCGAGCGCGGAAGCCGAGGCAATCCTGCGCGGCGGCAAAACGCTGCGCTGGGAGGAAAGCTAGACTGCGGCTTTGTCGGTTTCGGATTCAGCCGTCTGGCGAGCGCCCAGGTGCGCCATCACGGCGATCGCGGTGATCAGGAGATAGAGCAGATAGAGCTTCATGATCCACTCCCGTAAGCTACCGAGACAATTTTCCGGCCCGCCCCTGGTTCCTATCCCTTTGCTGGTTAACGATCTGTTTGCAGGCTTGAGCCGCCCGCAATCCCGGCCTATGTCCCGGTGATGACCGAGATGGGATTGCTCGAGAGAACCGTCAAGATGTTGCGGCCGGTGCTGCCGCGGCGGTTTCGCGGGGATATCCCGGTCGTTCCGGTGGTGCGCCTGAGCGGCATCATCGGATTCTCAACACCTTTGCGGCCCGGATTGACGCTGTCCTCGGTGGCAAAGCCGCTGGACCGTGCGTTCGCGTGGCCGCGCGCGCGCGCCGTCGCGCTCCTGATCAATTCTCCGGGAGGCTCGGCGGTTCAATCGCATCTGGTATTTCAGCGCATCCGCCAGCTCGCCGCCGAAAAGGAGCGGCCCGTCATCGCCTTCGTGGAAGATGTCGCGGCCTCGGGCGGTTACATGATCGCGTGCGCGGCCGACGAGATCGTCGCCGATCCGTCCTCGATTGTCGGTTCGATCGGCGTGATCGGTGCGTCGTTCGGATTCGCCAAGCTGATCGACAAGATCGGCATCGAGCGGCGCATCTATACCTCGGGCACCAACAAGGCGATGCTCGATCCCTTCCTGCCCGAGAACCCGGATCACGTCGCGCGGCTGAAGGCGATCCAGGAGGATATCCACGCGAGCTTCATCGATCTGGTGAAGTCGCGCCGGGGCGCCAAGCTCGCCGGTCCGCCGGATGACCTGTTCTCCGGCGAATACTGGGCCGCGCGCAAAGGCATCGAGTACGGGCTCGTCGACCGGATCGGCGATCTGCGTTCGACCTTGCGCGAACGCTATGGCGACAAGGTCGAGACGCCGGTGGTGTCTGCCGGGCGCGGGCTGTTCGGCCGTGCAACGCCGGGCGTCGGCGCGAACATCGGCGATCTGCTCGATCGCCCCGGCCTGACCGACGAACTCATTTCATCGCTCGAAGCGCGCGCCATCTGGGCGCGCTACGGGCTGTGAGGCGGAGCACGCAATGCCGCCGCTGATCCTCTGGGCACTGGGCGCCGCGGGCGCGGCGTTCGCGGGGCGCTGGCTCTACAAGGAGTCGCGCCGCGTCAATGCCGAGCTGCATCCCGATGTACGGACTCCGGTGGATGAGCGGGACAATGTCCGCAAGCTGGAGCGCGATCCGGAGACGGGGGTTTACCGGCCGAAGTAGCGGCTATTCAGTTGTCTTGATATTGCGCTCGCGGATGATCTTGCCCCAGCGCGCCAAGTCCGCCTTTAGGATGTCACCGAGCTCTTCCGGCGTCGTCGGTGCCGGGACGGCGCCCGCATCAAGCAGTCTGCGGGCAACCTCCGGGTCCGTCAGCGCGGTCCTGAACGCCGCGTTGAGCTTGGCGATGACCGGCGCGGGCGTTTTTGCCGGTGCAAACAGCGCGTACCAGTTGTCCGCATAGACGTCGCGATAGCCTTGCTCGTCGAACGTTGGCAAATCCGGCAACACCGGATCGCGCTTCGCCGACGCAGTGCCGAGCGCGCGCAAGTTTCCGCCGATGATTTGCGGCATCACCACCGGCAGGTCGAGGAACGAGCCCACCACCTGTCCGCCGAGAATGTCGGTCACGGCGGGCGCCGCGCCGCGATAGGGCACGTGCACCACCTTGATCCCGGTCGATTGCTGGAAGAGTTCAAGTGCGAGATGCGGCAGGCTCCCGACGCCGGTCGAGGCCATCGGCAGTGCGCCGTTCTTTTCCTTGGCGAGATCGATCAGCTCTTTCGCCGACTTGATCGGTGACTTCGTGCTGACGACCAGCACTTCGGTGGTGAGGACCAGCCGCGTCACGGGCGCGAAGTCGCGCACCGGATCGTACGGCAGGTTCGCGCGCAGGTGCGGGTTCATCACCACCGCGCTGATGGTCGTGAAGAACAGCGTATAGCCATCGGGGTCCGACTTCGCGACGTAGTCGGCGCCGATCGCCGCATTGGCGCCGGACTTGTTCTCGACCAGCACACTCTGACCAAGAATGCCTTTGAGCTTGTCGGCGAGCAGCCGCGCGACGAAGTCAGTGGGTCCGCCGGCCGGGAAGGCGACGACGAGACGGATCGCGCGTGCCGGGTAGTCCTGGCTATGCGCAACTCCGGCCGAGGCGAGAGACGCAAGCGCCGCGCAAAGCGCGGCGAAGCGACGAAACACCCGCATGCTGTCCTCCCGAGTGCCGGCTATCTGGCCGGCGCGAAAGGTTAGTGCGCGGGAGGCCGGTCAGCCAAGCGCTCAGAACGCGCGAGCAGGGTAGCGGGAAACGAAGACGTAGCTTGACGGAGACGGGTGACCGCTTTTTCGGGATTGCGGACCGGGATCAGCGGGCTGGCTGCGGGAGCAGGCTGTTCGTTGCCGGCGCCTGTCTGTTCGCGAGGGCTACCTTGGCGAAAAAAGGGCGGACGAGCGCCTCGATCAGCAAGGCGTGGCCGACGAGCGCGGCGACGACGAAGGCGAAGAAGACGGCGCCGAAGGAGAGCGAGAAAAGCGTTGTCATATCGACCTCCACCAATCCCCAAAGCCCGATATTCTTTGGTGTCGGTAACCTGCCGTTAGGTTCATGCTCGCGAGACAGGTCTCCGGCAGTCGAAAATGCAGCTTTCGCAAAGCGTTAGGACAAGCGCCGGGGGCAGCCGATACAATGTATTGCGCAGATCGGGCGCGCCGGCGCCTGCTTGACCCCCGAACAACGCGGCGAATAGGGTCCGCCGCCGCACCCGTCCCCGCAACGAATCGCAAATGTCCGACGAATTGCCCGCCCACATGAGCCCGAAGAACTCGTTCCAGGGCCTGATCCTGACGTTGCAGCGCTATTGGGCGGACCACGGCTGCGTGGTGCTGCAGCCCTACGACATGGAGATGGGGGCGGGGACATTTCACCCCGCGACCACGCTGCGCGCGCTTGGGCCGAAGCCGTGGAACGCCGCCTACGTGCAGCCCTCGCGGCGCCCGAAGGACGGCCGCTACGGCGAGAACCCGAACCGGTTGCAGCACTATTACCAGTTTCAGGTGATCCTGAAGCCTTCGCCGCCCGACCTGCAGAACCTCTACCTGAAATCGCTTTACGCGATCGGCATCGATCCGACGATCCACGATCTGCGCTTTGTCGAGGACGACTGGGAGAGCCCGACGCTCGGCGCCTGGGGCCTCGGCTGGGAGTGCTGGTGCGATGGCATGGAGGTGTCGCAGTTCACCTACTTCCAGCAGGTCGCG
>JAXDNY010000127.1:0-39714 GCA_034669145.1 Hyphomicrobiales bacterium | reverse complement strand
GCGGAAAAGCCCACAATGCCGCTCTCATCGCATGCGCCAGAAAGCTGCTCATCTACGCAAACACCGTCGTCCAGCGCGGTACGCCTTGGGTCGAAAGACCGGCTGCGACTTAATGGTTGCTACGCGTAGCCCGGATGGAGCGCAGCGCAATCCGGGTTTCTCGCACGCAACACAACAGCCCCGGATTTCGCTCCGCTCCATCCGGGCTACGTTCTAGCTGAACGCCACAACCACCGTTTCGATGGGCAGGAACAGCGTTCGGCTATCCTCCGGATATTCGATGAACTCGGCGCAATTCATATAGAAGCGTTTCGCAGCCTCGTCCTTGGCGTGGACGAGCACAGCGGCGATGCCGATGCTCTGCGAGGCAACGGCGATACGGCGTAGCGCGTCCGAGAGAATATCGGCGCCGAGGCCTTTGCCCGCATGACTGCGGCTTACCGCGAGCCGCCCGATCACCGAGATCGGAATCGCGTCCGGTGCGTTGCGCCGAAGTTTTCCCGGCGCCGCTGCGCGTTCCACCTGCCCAGCCGAGATGCAGAAATAGGCGACGACCCGGTTGTCTTCGCAGACCACATAGGTGCGTGAGAAGCGGCTTTCATTTTTCAGGGCGCGGTGACGAAGCCAGTCGTTGAGCGGGGGCTCGCCGCAATCGAATACAGAAACGTCATGTTCGGCGGTCAGGGGAATGGGTGCCGATAGTCGAAACTCGCGTTCCGGATCGTCTGTTATTTCCGCCATACCGGAACCCGGCGCAGCAGCGACCGCAGCTTCGGTCCTGGCGCCGGGGGATTGTCCAGCGCGCGCACGAAAGCATCATAGCGATCGGAGTTGAGCACAAAGAGCCGCTGGTCTAATAGCACGTCGATTGCTTGCCGCCGGGCGCTGTCGATCATGAAATCGGTGCGCGTCTTGCCGAGGATCGCCGCCGCGTCATCAATGAGTTGCCGGGTGTGCGTTTCGATACGCAGGTTAATGGTGCCCTTGTTATCGGCCCCCGAAGAACGTTCCACGACCGCCACGTTCGTGGTTTCAGGGCTTTCTGGCGATGAAGAACGGCCTTTTGGCATACATTGGATATGACCCGTTGTATCCACGATGTCAATACGGGTCGACTGAGCAAGCGTAGCCCGGATGGAACGCAGCGCAATCGGGGTTTTTCGCGGGCAACAAAAGCAACCCCGGATTTCGCTCCGCTCATCCGGGCTACTTGCTGGCCGCCCTATGCGGTGCGCCATGGAGACAGCCGCGGAATCCACCGCGGAACGTTGGCCCGGAAATCCTCGTACTCGGCCCCAAAACTCTGAGCAAGCACCGGCTCCTCGTACGCCAGGACAAAGACGTGGAAAGCGAGCCACATGAGGCCGCCGTAAGTCATCAGGCGCCAGTCGCCGAACAGGATCGCCTGGCCCATAATGACGGCGGCGACGGCAACGTACATGGGATTGCGCACGTAGCGATACAGGCCCGTCACCACAAGGTTCTGCGGCGGTGCGATCGGCGCCGGCGTGCCGAGCCCTTGCAGGGCAAAGCGCGCAAACGAGTCAATAAGCCCGGGTAGACCCGCGACGATCAACACAATCCCGGCAACGCGCGTCGCCGGCAGATCGAAGAATGGCGGCAGGAATTCCCAATGCGTCATCCACCACGGAATGAGCCCCGCCAAGACGCTGGGCACGGCCACGAAAAAGAGGGCGGAGCCCAATACCGCGATCGTTTTTGGCACGGCACGCCCTTCCCGTCCTGTCACAAGGTGAATGCAGCCATGTTGAACGCTGCATCATAGCGCCACAGCGAAGCAATAGTGCCCATCTTCATCTCGTTGAATCGCGACGGCCCTGCGAAAGCGTCTCGACCAAGCCCACAGTCCAGCACATCGGGCATCCGCGTAGCGCGACGAGGGCGGCAACGCCTGCGCCCAAGGATAGCCAAGGGTGCGCGGTCTGGTGGACGATGGCCCAAGCGAGGAGCGCCGCCGCAGCTGCGCCGCGCATCAGGTGTGCGCCCAGGAGGGCGCTCCCGAACATGCCGACTCCACGAAAGTAATTCATGTGCTCTCTCGTCCGCTGTCCTTCGTGCCGAGCAGGTATTCGCGCACCAATGTGCGGGCGCGGCGCAGGCGGCTTTTGGCTGCTTCGCGCGTCACGCCGAGCCGCCCGGCGATTCCCCAATCGTCAGATCTTCGAGATCTCGCAGCAGCAGCACTTCGCGATGGGACGGCGAAAGCGACTCGATCGCATTGACCAGGTCCATGCGCAACTCGTCCGGCGGGACCTTTGCGAGCTCGCGTGACGCTTTCAGGCTGGCGAGCTCCTCGACTCCGCGCATCAGCATCAGCGCCGGCAGCATGCAAAGGCGGGCGATGACGGTCAGCAGCCAGCCGGCGAGTGCAGCTGGACTGCGGATCGTGCCCACGCGCCGGTACACGACGATGAGTGCTTCTTGCACCACATCTTCGATGACCGAGGTGCGGTGGCAGTGGCGCCGGGCGTAGCGTCGAATGTCCGGCTGCAGCGCCACCAATAGCTGCGTCAGCGCGTGCCGGTCACCCGACTGTGCGGCGAGCAGGAGATCGTCTGATACGCGCGCCAAGGCGGTCACCCCCTCAGTGGCTCGCGCCCGGCGATGGCGCAGGCAGGGCAATAGCCGAACGCGCCGGTGACCAGCGTCACGACACCCGCGCCGCTGAGCAGTAGCCCGAGCGGCGAAGCGTGCAGCGCAACCATGCCGCAGATGAGCATCGAGCCCCCGCCGATCAGCCTGGCCGCGCGCTCCCACCCGCCAACGTTCTTCCTATAACACATGGTCTGTGCTCCGGTCGTGACGCGCCGCTATGGCGCATTCACCCAGACAAGAGGGCGAAAACCCGGCGCCGGGGTCGCGGCACAAAAAATAATTTGAGGGGGTGGCAGCCTCAGCAGGCTGGCGTGGGCGTCGGGCGCGGGCCCGGGCCCGGGCCGCTGAGGAACGCCGGCATCGGGTCGCCGGCCAGCAGCCATCATGGCACGACGCCAAAGTGGTTGCCCGGTTGCTACGTCATAGCGCCACGGCGAAACGGGAGTATACTACGCTGATGGCTGTCAGTTCGCCCGATCTGAAGGCGTTCCTGGTCGCTACACCTTTTTTCGGCGGCCTCTCGGACGCAAGTCTCGATCTCCTGATCTCAATGCTGGTCGAGCGCCGCTTCGACGCCGGTGCCACGGTCGTTAAGGAAGGAGAACCGGGGCGCTCAATGTATATTGTTCACTCCGGCGAGCTCGTGGTGAGCAAGCTCGGGGAGACGGGGCGCGTGATTCGCATGAGGGGTCTTGGGCCGGGTGATTTTTTCGGCGAAATGACGCTCATCGAAATGCAGAACCGATCAGCCACCGTCGTGGCGGAGACCCCAACCGAGCTGTACGAGCTCACCGCCCGAAGCCTCTATACGTACTATAAGACCGACATCCACGCGTATGTGATGGTGATGCAGAATATCAACCGTGAGCTCTGTCGCCGGCTCCGCGGCGCCGACAATCGCATTGCCAAGCTGGCAGATGCTTCACGGGAGTGAGCCGCCTGTGTGTCAACAAGCGTAGCCCGGATGGAGCGCAGCGCAATCCGGGTTTTCGCGGGCAACACAGCAACCCCGGATTTCGCTCCGCTCATCCGGGCTACTTGCTAGCCTGCATTCAGCACGATGTTGAACACCACCAATTTCGATTCCGGTTCCATCTCCGGAGTTGGCTGCGATAGCTTGGCGACCAGCAGATCCTTTTGCTCCAATGCGGTCTGAAAAAAGCGGTCTGGTTCGAGGTAAGGGTCGCCTTCGAAATACATCTGAGTCACAAGTCTGTCCTGCCGGCCCGAAACCTGGAAGTGAATGTGGGCCGGTCGCATTCTGTTGGGGCCCGCAGGATATGCGGCGGGTTTGATCGTCTTGAATCGATACCGGCCATCGTTGTCGGTGGTCAGAAGGGCTGACCCTTCAAAGTTCGGATCGAGAGGCGCGGGATTGTGATCGCTTGGATGCGTATAGCGTCCATGCGTATTGGCCTGCCAAATTTCGACTTTCGCGTTGCGAACGGGCTCTCCCTTCAGATCGAGCACTTGCCCCACAACATTGAGCACGAGGCCCGCGGCGCGCCCCGGCCGGCCGGGCACCTTTGTCAGATCGGCATTTTGACCAAGTGTGTTCAGCGGATAGAACGGACCGAGTATTTGCTCCGGCGTGCGGCGTCCGGCCATTTGCGCACTCGCAAACCTCGTTGAGGCGGCGCTCGCGATGCCAAGCACCGCGGACATCCGCAAGATTTCACGGCGGCTGAGATCGCCGATCGAATAAGTCGCCATCGCTGCCACTCCTGCGCGCGTTCATGAGTACACGCCCTGGCCACGTCGGACCAGCCAACACCGCATTAACCCCCCGTTAAAGATTACGAAAAGTTTCCCCGGCCGCAAAGGCCGCTGCCTTTTCCGGGTTAATTCAATTGTGACCACGGGTTGCTACACCGTTGCCCGACAAGGGACCGCTCCGGGGGCGGCCGCTCATTCAGGCGTGTGGAGGCGACAGGTGGACGCTGGCATTTGTGGCTCCAAATCAGTTCTCGATGCCGACCGCACCTGCGGCCGGGTTCTCTCGGTCAGCGGCTCGCAGGCGAGCGTCGGCTTGCCGGCGAAAAGCCTCGATCCCGCCAACGAAGCCTCGATCACGGTCGGCAAGTTCCTGCGCATTCAGCGTGCGAAAACGCTGCTGATCGGCATGGTGACCGAAGTCTCGCTGGAAACCTCGTCCGCCGCGCGCGACCAGGGCTATATCGCGACCGCGCGCCTCGATATGATGGGCGAGATCAAGCAGCGCGACGACGGCAAGCAGTTCTTCCAGCGCGGCGTCACCGACTATCCGGCGATCGGCGACCCGGCGGCATTGATCACGCGCGATGAGTTGCGCCTGATCTACGACATCTCCGGCTCCGACACGATCGACATCGGACACCTGCAGCAGGACGCCTCGATCGGCGCCTACATCAATGTCGACGAGATGCTGAGCAAGCATTTCGCCGTGCTCGGCACCACGGGTGTCGGCAAATCGAGCGGCGTTGCCCTGATCCTGCGGCAGATTCTCGATGCGCGGCCCAATCTCCGGCTGTTCCTGCTCGACGGCCACAACGAATATGCGCGCTGCTTCGGCGACCGCGCGCTGGTGCTCAATCCGCGCAATCTGAAACTGCCGTTCTGGCTGTTCAATTTCGAAGAGACCGTCGACGTCTTCTTCTCCGGCCGCCCCGGCGTGGACGAGGAGGTCGCGGTTCTCTCCGAACTGATCCCGCAGGCCAAGAGCAACTACACCCAGCAGTACCGGTCGGGCGACCGCGTCACGCTCAAGCGCAACGATCCCAAGACCACCGGCTTCACGGTCGACACGCCGGTGCCTTACCGGCTCGCCGACCTGATCGCGCTGATCGACGAGCGCATGGGCAAGCTCGAGAACCGCTCCTCGCGCATGATCTATCACAAGCTGATGCAGCGCATCGAAACCGTGCGCATCGACCCGCGCTACGCCTTCATGTTCGACAACGCCAACGTCGGCGGCGACACGATGAGCGAGACGTTGCGGCAACTGTTCCGCCTGCCGGCGGACGGCAAGCCGATGACCATCATGCAGCTTGCCGGCTTCCCGGCCGAAGTGGTCGATTCGGTCGTGTCGGTGCTGTGCCGCATGGCGTTCGATTTCGGCATGTGGAGCGATGGCGCGTTTCCGCTGCTGTTCGTGTGCGAGGAAGCGCATCGCTATGCGTCGGCCGACCGCACCATCGGCTTCGGCCCGACCCGCAAGGCGCTCTCGCGCATCGCCAAGGAAGGCCGCAAGTACGGCGTGTTCCTCGGGCTGGTGACGCAGCGCCCGGCGGAACTCGATTCCACCATCATCTCGCAATGCTCGACACTGTTCGCGATGCGCATGGCAAACGAGCGCGACCAGGCGATCGTGCGCTCCGCGGTGTCGGACGCGGCCGCGAACCTGCTCGCCTTCGTGCCCTCGCTCGGCACGCGCGAAGTGCTCGCCTTCGGCGAAGGCGTGGCGCTGCCGACGCGGCTGAAGTTCAAGCAATTGGCCGAACATCTCATTCCGCAGAGCCAGGCGGTGATCAACTCGACCGCCGATTCGGCGAACGGCGCGAACGAAGACTTCATCGACACGATCATCGATCGCTGGCGCGGCGCGACCATGAGCCACAAGCAGAGCGGGGTCGATGGCGGGCCGGACTTCGACGCGATTGCGCGCGACGAGTTCTCCTCGGTTCCCGTGGCGCCACAGATTCCCACCGCGCCCGCCGCGCCGCCCATCGCGCCCGCGGCTGCACCGCGGCTCGATCCGGACCGGTTCAAGCTGCTGAAGCGGCCGCTGGAAGAGCGGCGCGACGTGTTCGGCAAGACCGAGCCGGCGGCGCCGAGCTGGCGCAAATAATCAGGTCCGGCGGAAGGTGAGATAGGCGGGCGCGCGGCCTTCGCGCTTCGCCTTGCCCTCATAGCGCGTGCCGCCGAACCCCGGCCAGGGCGCCCGCCAGTCGTCCGCGCGCTCGGCGGTCCAAGTGAAATCGCGCGACCGTAACAGCCGCAGCAGCGTCCATTCGGCGTAGTTCGCCCAGTCGGTCGCGAAGCGGAATTCGCCGCCCGGTTTCAGGATGCGGGCGAGCGCCGCGACGTTCTCGTCCGAGACGAAGCGCCGTTTCCAGTGGCGGCGCTTGGGCCACGGGTCGGGATAGAGCAGATCGACGCGCGCGATGGAATTCGCCGGCAGCCACGCGATCAGTTCGACAGCATCGCCGTGATGCAGCCGGATGTTGCCGAGCTTGTGTTCGTCTATCGCCACCAGCGCCTTCGCCATGCCGTTGACGAAGGGCTCGCAGCCGATGAAGCCGGTGCGCGCCTGCGCCTGCGCCTGCGCGATCAGATGCTCGGCACCGCCGAACCCGATTTCGAGGCGGATGTCATCGGCCGGGTGCGGAAACAGGCTGGCGAGATTGTCCGGCGGCGGTCCGGCGAGACCGAGCGCGAGTCGCGGGAGCAGCGAACCGAACAGTTCCACCTGCCGGGCGCGTAGCGGGTGCCCCTTGCGCCGGCCGAAGAATGCGCCGTGACGATGGTGCGGCTCGTCGGTCATCTCAAGTCGTGAAGCACAAACAAAAATGGCCGGGAAGTCCCGGCCATTTCGTCACGTGCGGTTGAGGCCTCAGAACGCCTTCTTGAGCTGTCCCGCGAGATCCGTTTTCTCCCACGAGAAGCCGCCGTCCTTCTCAGGCGCGCGGCCGAAGTGGCCATAGGCGGCGGTGCGGCGATAGATCGGCTTGTTGAGCTTCAAGCTGCGGCGGATGTTGGTCGGCGTCAGGCGGAACATCTCGGGCAGTATTTTTTCCAGCTTCCGCTCATCGACCTTGCCGGTGCCATGTGTGTCGACCAGCAGCGACATCGGGTCGGCGACGCCGATCGCGTAGGCTACCTGGATGGTGCAGCGCTCGGCGAGGCCCGCCGCAACCACGTTCTTCGCCAGATAACGCGCCGCATAGGCGGCCGAGCGGTCGACCTTGGTCGGGTCCTTGCCGGAGAATGCGCCGCCGCCATGCGGCGCATAGCCGCCGTAGGTGTCGACGATGATCTTGCGGCCCGTGAGCCCGCAGTCGCCGTCGGGTCCGCCGACCACGAAATTGCCCGTGGGGTTGACGAGGAAATCCGACGGCCGCTTCGGCATCCAGCCTTTCGGCAGCGAGGACTCGACCGCCGCGGCGATCAGATCCTTCACCATGCCGGGTGTGTATTTCTTGCCGTTGCGGTTGGTCTCATTGTGCTGCGTCGACACCACCACCTTGGTGCAGCCGACCGCCTTGCCGTCGACGTACTGCACCGTCACCTGGCTCTTCGCGTCGGGCTGGAGATCGAACAGCTTGCCGGAGCGGCGGTGCTCGGAGAGCGTGCGCAAAACCTTGTGCGCGAAGAAAATCGGGGCCGGCATGTACGACCCCTTCTCGTAAATCTCGCTCTCCGTGCAGGCGAAACCGAACATCATGCCCTGATCGCCCGCGCCTTCTTCCTCGCCGCCCTTTTTCTTCTTGGCGTTGACGCCCATCGCGATGTCGGGCGACTGGCCGTGCAGCAGAACCTCGACGTCGGCGCCATGCCACGAGAAGCCGTCCTGGTCGTAGCCGATGTCCTTCACGACGCCGCGCGCGATCTCGGTGATCAGCTCGCGGTTCATCACCGTGTGGCCGTTGTATTTCTTGAGCAGCGGCTCCTGGCCGCGGCACTCGCCGGCGATGACGATCTTGTTGGTGGTGGTCAGCGTCTCGCAGCCGAGACGCGTATTGGTCTGGCTGTCGTCCTCGATGCCGAGCTTGATGTCGTTTTCCAGGAACGCATCCAGGATCGCATCGGAAATCTGGTCGCACACCTTGTCGGGATGGCCTTCGGACACGGATTCGCTGGTGAACAGATAGGTCTTGCGGGACACTGAATTGACTCCTCGAAGGCCGGTCACGGCCAGGTTCAGGCGCGGCTCATTAGCACGCCTCGGCTCGACGCGCGCGGTTCTTGCAGCGTCACGGGGTCCGGTCAAGATGTGGGCTGCGGTGGGCGCGGTTCGCTCAGGTGGGCTCCTCGCCCCCCGCCATCTCTTCCACGAGGTCGACGATGCGGCGGCGCAGTGCCGCGCTCGGAACGCGCGTGAACGCCTTCACGAGTTTCAGGCCATCGCTGCTCGCGAGGAAACTCGTCACGTATTCGGGAGACGCTGCTTCGCTCATGCCGTAGGTTTTTCCCGGAGGCGGCGGCGAACCTTCGAAGAAAAACGCCACCGGCACCTGCAGGATCAGCGAGATCTGCTGCAGCCGGCTCGCGCCAATCCGGTTGGTGCCTTTCTCGTATTTCTGCACTTGCTGGAACGTGAGGCCCAGCGCGTCGCCAAGTTTCTCCTGGCTCATGCCCAGCATCATGCGCCGCATGCGCACGCGGCTCCCGACGTGCTTGTCGATCGGGTTGGGCGCCTTCTTCACCATGCCGCTCTCCTGTAGAACTCGCTCCGGCCGCGCAACTTCCTGCACGCGCCGCGAGAAAGCAACGGCAGAACGACCGAACGGTCCCCGGTCACAGCGTCCCACCCACCCAATACCGCCTTGCAGAACGCTGGTAACATATCACCGGTACCGAGTCCGGCGGGAAACCGGTTTTCACGATGTGGATAACTTTACGTCGCGCGCAGGCGGCGCCAGAGCAGGACCGCCAGCGCGGCGAGCATCAAAAGGCCGACCGGGCCATCGCGAAACCGGACAAAGACGGTGGAGTCGACCGGCCGCGGCAGCGGCGAATCCAGAACGCCTTCCGTGCCGAGCGGCAACGAGCGGACGATCCGGCCGACCGGGTCGATGACGGCCGAGACGCCCGTATTGGCGGCGCGCACCAGGGGCAAGCCTTCCTCGATCGCGCGCACGCGCGCCTGCTGAAGGTGCTGGTAGGGGCCGGTGCTCTGGCCAAACCAGCCGTCGTTGGTGAGATTGACGAGCCAGCCCGGACGCTCGCCGGGTGGCACCGCCTCGCCGGGAAACACGATCTCGTAGCAGATGAGCGGCAGGAAGGCGGGCGCGCGCGGCACGGCGGTCGGCTTGCGCGCGCTGCCCGGGATGTACCCGCCGCGCACCTTGGTGAGCTGCATCAGGCCGAGGCTTTCGAGGAAATCCTGGAACGGCAGGTACTCGCCGAACGGCACGAGATGCAGCTTGTCGTAGACCGAGAGGATCGAGCCGTCGTGATCGATCACGTAGATCGAATTGTAGGCGCGGACGATGCCGGGAGTCGGCGCTGCGCTGGCGGGACGCGCGGCGCCGACGATCAGCACGGTGCCGGGCGGCAGCAGGTCGGCGATCTGCCCCATCGCCTCGCCTTCCCGGACGAGAAAAAACGGAAACGCCGACTCCGGCCAGATCAGATGCGTCACATCGCGCACACCGGTGGAATCCGGGCCGGTCGCGCGATCCGAGAGCGCGAGATAGCGCGCCATTACCTGTTGCCTGGCGCCGTAATTGAACTTCTCGTCCTGTGTCAGGTTCGGCTGCATGATGCGCAGCTTCACGCCATCGGCGAATTGCGTCGGCGTCTGGGCGAGGCGCACGGCGCCGTACACGGCGAGCGCGCCGAGGACCGCGACCGGGATCAGCACCGTGAGCCACGGGCGAGGCGTATCGGTACGCTCGTCGGCGAGCACGGCGGGACTTGCGAACAGATAGATTGCGAAGAACGTCAGCCCCCAAAGCCCCACCAGCGCGGAAGCCTGCGCCAGCGCGAGCGGTTCCGTGAGCGCGTAGCCGAACGTGTTCCATGGAAAGCCGGTGAGCACATGGCCGCGCAGCCATTCGGTGGCGGTGAGCGCAACGGCGAGCGCCAGAATGCGCAGCGGACCGCGCGTCCATAACAGGCGTGCGGCGCCAAACGCCGCGGCCGTGAAGAACGCGAGGCCCGCCGGTAGTCCGATCACCGCAAAGGGTAAGAGCCACGCGAAGGTCTTGGCGTCGACCAGAAATGCAAATCCAAGCCAGTAGAGACCGGCAACGAAATACCCGAACCCGAACCACCAGCCGCTGACTGCCGCCGTCATGACGCCGCCGAGACGGCCCGCGGATGCGCCGTCGATCAGCCACACCGCGACCGGCAGGGTCACGAACAACACCGGCCATGCGTTGAACGGCGCCAGCGCCAGAACCGACACGGCCCCGGCGCAAAACGCGATTGCGGCGCGCCGCCACCCGTAACAGAGCACCACCGCATGCGACAGGCGTGTGAGCCACGCGGTCAACGCACTCACGGCGATCCCTTGTCGGGTGTCGGCTCGGTCTGTGCTGCGGGCGGTGCCGGAACGATCGTCGTCATGCCGGCATCGCGCCGCCGCGCCGCGCGTTCGCGCCGCTCGAGACGGCTCTTGGTGCGCGTGATGCGCACCTTTTTCAGGCGCCGCGGATCGCTGTCGAGCACCTCGATCTCGAAGTCGCCCGGACCCGGCACGACCTCGCCGCGCGAGGGCAGGCGCCCAACCTGGGTCATCACATATCCGGCCAGCGTGTCGACTTCATCGGCCACGTTGCCGATCTCGAACTCCGGCCCGACCGTCTTGACCACGTCTTCCAGTTGGGCGCGCGCGTCCGCGAGGAACGAGCCGTCGGCCTGACGCACGATGGCCGGCGTTGCATCTTCGTCATGCTCATCCTCGATATCGCCGACGATCTGCTCCACCACATCTTCCATCGAGACGATTCCGTCGGTGCCGCCATATTCGTCGATGACGAGCGCGAGATGGATGCGCGTCGCCTGCATCTTGGCGAGCAGATCGATTGCCGGCATCGAGGGAGGGACGAACAGAATCTCGCGGATGATCTTTGCGGCGGCGAGCGACACCGCGAGATCGATGGCCTTGAGATCGAGGCCGGCCGGAAACGGCTTCTTGCGTTTGGCCTTGGCGGCGCCCTGCTGCGCGTGGCGTACCATGTAGCCGATGACATCGCGGATGTGCGCCATGCCGACCGGATCGTCGAGCGTGTCGTTGTAGACGACGAGGCGCGAATGCCCGGCGCCCTCGAACACCTTGATCAATTCGCCGAGCGCGATGTCCTGCTGCACCGCGATGATGTCGGCGCGGGGCACCATCACGTCGTCCACCCTGCGCCCGCGCAGCGCGAGGATGTTGGTGAGCATCACGCGTTCTTGCGGCGAGAAGCCGGTCTCGAAGGCGCCGCTCTCCAGCACGGTCTGCAGGTCCGCGCGGGCCGAGCTTGGTTTCCAGTTGAACAGCAGCCGCAGCGTCTTGGCGAGCCAGCCTTCGGCGGGCTCCTGTGAGGGCGCGGGCGGCTGCGGCAGCACGGCGGGAAGATTCACGCGCGCGGGAGCACTCGAATCGCTGCGACTTGGCGCGTCGGTGTCAGGCATGGCGTCAGCTCCGGCTCGCCAGCAGAGCGTGCGGAGCGACTGTCTCGTGCGCGCGATACGGGTCCGGCACGCCGAGGCGAGCGAGGATCACGCGCTCGAGCTGTTCCATGGTGGCGGCGGCGGCGTCAGCGTCGTGGTCGTAGCCGAGGAGGTGAAGAAATCCATGCACGGCGAGGTGGGCGAGATGATGGTCGAATGGCTTGTCTTCAGTCTTGGCCTCGCGTGCCGTGGTTTCGTAGGCGATCGCGATATCTCCGAGTGACGTCACGGCCGCCATCCGCTCGCCCGCGTTGGGCGCGGGCGGAAACGACAGCACATTGGTCGGCTTGTCGATGCCGCGCCATTGCGCATTGAGCCGGCGGATCGCCGCGTCGTCGGTCAGCAGCACGGCGAGCACACGGTCCTTGAAGTCCGCCCCGGTCGCAATGGCCGCTTCGGACAGCGCGCGGCGCACTGTCGCTTCGGCGCCGGATGCGGTGTCCCATTGCGGCGCTTCGACGATGACGTCGATCAGCGGCACGGGCTCGATCGTGCTCATTTTCCGGCCTCGCGCTTGGCCGACGCGTTGTCGTAAGCCTCGACGATGCGAGCGACGAGTTCGTGCCGCACCACGTCGTCCTTGTTGAAGGTCGCGTGACCCACACCCTCAACGTTCGCGAGCAGCCGAATAGCCTCTGAGAGACCAGAGGTCTGGCCGGACGGCAGATCGGTCTGGCTCGGATCGCCGTTCACGATCATCCGGCTGTTCTCGCCGAGCCGCGTCAGAAACATCTTCATCTGCATCGACGTGGTATTCTGCGCCTCGTCGAGAATGACCACCGCGTTCGCCAGCGTTCGGCCGCGCATGAAGGCGAGCGGCGCGATTTCGATCTCGCCGCTCTGCATGGCGCGTTCCACGATGCGCGCATCCATCAGGTCGCCGAGCGCGTCGAGCACCGGCCGCAGGTAGGGATCGATCTTCTCGCGCATGTCGCCGGGCAGGAAGCCGAGCCGTTCGCCCGCCTCCACGGCCGGACGCGTCACCACGATGCGGTCCACTTCCTTGCGTTCGAACAGCGCGACCGCGTGCGCGACCGCGAGCCAGGTCTTGCCCGTGCCGGCCGGACCGACGCCGAACACAAGCTCATAACGCTTGAGCGCGCGCAAATAGGCGTCCTGGCCGGAGGTGCGCGCGCGAACCGGACGCTTGCGCAGGTTGATCTCTTCGAAGGCCGGGCGCGAGGCCGCGGGATCGAAATCGAACAGCGAGCCCTGCGCGATCACCAGGCGGATTGCGCCTTCGACATCGCCCTGGCTGACGTCGTGGCCGCGCTTGATCTGCTCATACAAGCCTTCGAGCACGCGGCGGGCGCGTTCGCAGCCGTCGCGCGAGCCCTCGATCGTGACCTGATTGCCGCGCGAGTCCGCCACCACGCCGAGCCGGCGCTCGATCAGCGCAAGGTTCTGCCCGTACTGGCCGAACAGCGTCGAGGCGCGGCGGTTGTCGTCGAAGGTGAGCACGGCCTGTGTCGTCGCGGTGTCAGCCTCCTGGGCGGAGGGAACGATCCCGTTGTCGGGCGGCAGGTTGCGCAACGATTCAGGCTCCAGCGGTTGCGAGCGATTGTGCATCGATTCGAGGTGAAGCGGCGAGCGTTCCAAACAGGCTATTGGCGATGGTTCCGGTGATCGTGACCGGCACCATTTCGCCGATCATGTCTGCCGGGGCCATCACCTGGACCGGTTGGAGATATGGCGAGCGGCCGGTCAGTTGCCCAGGGCGGCGGCCGGGCTTTTCCATCAGCACGTCGAAGGTGAGCCCGATGCAGCGCGTCTGGAACGTTGCCTGATGGCGCGTGATCGCCACCTGCAGCCGCTGCAGCCGCTCCGATTTCACGTCCTCCGGGATCTGGCCGTCCATCGTGGCGCCGGGCGTCCCCGGCCGCTGCGAATAGCTGAACGAGTATGCGCCCGAGTAGCCGACCTCGTCGACGAGGCTGAGCGTGTCGCCGAAATCCTCTTCGGTCTCGCCCGGGAATCCGACGATGAAATCGGACGTGAAGGCGAGATCGGGACGCACGGCGCGCAGCCGGTCGATGGTGCGGAGATAATCCGCGCGCGTGTGGCGGCGGTTCATGAGGCTCAGGATGCGATTCGAGCCGGACTGCACCGGGAGATGCAGTTGCGGGGCAAGCTGGGGCAGATCGCGGTGCACCGCGATCAGGTCGTCGTCCACGTCGCACGGATGGCTGGTGGTATAGCGCAGCCGAGCGATGCCGGGGATATCTGCGACGCGCTCGAGCAGGCGGCCGAGCGTACAAGCGCGGCCGTCGCGATCCTCGCCGTGATACGCGTTGACGTTCTGGCCGATCAACGTCACCTCGCGCACACCTCCGGCGGCAAGGTTTGCCACTTCTACGAGGATCTTTTCGACCGGACGCGAGACCTCGACACCCCGCGTGTAAGGCACGACGCAGAAGGTGCAGAACTTGTCGCAGCCCTCCTGCACGGTGACGAAGGCGCTGATACCGCGCGATTTCGTCTTCGCGATGCTCGGGAGCGTCAGAAAGCTGAACTTGTCCTCGACCGGAAACTCGGTTTCGACGATCCGTTGCTCGCGCGCGAGCAAGTCTGGCAGGCGGTGATAGCTCTGCGGCCCGACCACGAGGTCGACCACCGGCGCGCGGCGGATGATCTCCTCGCCTTCGGCCTGCGCGACGCAGCCTGCGACCGCGACGGTCACGCGCCGTCCCTCGCGCGCCGCGCTTTCCTTGAGCAGACGGACGCGGCCGAGTTCCGAATAGACCTTCTCGGCCGCTTTTTCGCGGATGTTGCAGGTGTTGAGGATGATCAGGTCGGCGTCGTCGGGCGCCGCGGTCTCGACGTACCCTTCGGGCGCCAGCAGGTCCGCCATACGATGGGAATCGTAGGCGTTCATCTGGCAGCCGTAGGATTTGACGTAGAGCTTGCGTTCGTTCATGCGAGCCAGGGGCGTTCGCCCCTTCTAAGTTATTGCAGTACTTAACGAAATTTTTGTGACCGGCATGGCCGGAGGCCCCAGTCTTAGCGCCTTTTGCCGCCAATTGAAACGGCCGAACCCCTCAGGCGGAAGCCGGATTGCCGCGCAAGGCCGCGACCGTATTCTGGCGAACGGATGATTCTAGCAATCTTGCCAAGGCCTTGCGGTCGGTTGCTCCATCGTAGGGGATCGGCTCACCCCACGTGACCGACACATCGACGGCGCCGGAGCGCGCGATGGCCCCGATGTGCTCGGTGAGCTTCATCTTGCCGTACCAGGCGGAGCGTGGACGCAGATGGCGGCCGAGCGGGATGCCCTGCTGGCTCATATAGGCGATCGACAGCGGCTGGATCCAAACCTGTCCGGTATGGCCGGCGGAGGCAACCGCGTCCCGTGCGGCTCCGATCAGGGCCGAGCGGAACGGCAGCACGCGGTTGCCGTCGCCAGCGGTTCCCTCGCCGAACAGCAGAACCGGATCGCCTTCGGCGAGACGCTGCGCGATCGCGGCATTGACCGCTCCGGTTTTCTGCCGGCGATCCCGCTCGACGAACACCGAGCGCTGCAGCTTGGCCAGCAGACCGAAGAACGGCCAGCGCGCGATCTCGCTCTTGGCGACGAATACGACCGGCGTACATGCCGTGATGATCGAGATGTCGAGCCAGGACGAATGATTGGCGACGATCAGCAAGGGACGCTGGTCGACCGGCGCGCCCGCGTAGCGTACGCGAATGCCGAGCAGCCGGCAGACGAAGCGATGATAGAACACCGGAATGCGCCGCCGCAGCGGGCGCTTGAGCACGACCGCGAGCCATTGCAGCGGCATCAAGGGAAGGGTGACGACCGCAAACACCGCGACGATAGCAACAACACGCAGCATCAGCGTTTCTTGTCGTCGTCCAGCGGAACCGCATAAAGCTCGAGCCGGTGGTCCACGAGCTTGTAGCCGAGCTTGCGAGCGACCTCGCGCTGCAGCCGCTCGATCTCCTCCGACTGAAACTCGATCACCTGGCCATTGCGCAGGTTGATGAGGTGATCGTGGTGCGCCTCGGGGATTTGCTCGTAGCGTGCGCGGCCCTCGCGGAAGTCGTGGCGGGTGATGATGCCTGAATCCTCGAACAGCTTTACGGTGCGGTAGACGGTCGAGATCGAGATGTGTTCGTCGATCTTGGCGCAGCGGCGGTAAAGTTCCTCGACGTCGGGATGATCGGCCGAATCCGCCAGTACGCGCGCGATCACGCGGCGCTGCTCCGTCATGCGCATGCCCTTGGCGACGCACTGCGCTTCGATGAAATTTGGCTTGGACTCGTTCACGGCAATCCCGCTGGTCCGGCGTCCGGGTATTATACAAGGTCCCGGCGCAGCACCAGCGCGCCCTTGCCGCCGGACTGCGCATAGTAACCGGGCCGCCGCCCGACCTCGCGAAACCCGGCCCGCGCGTAAAGCCGGCGCGCCGGCGTGTTGTTCTCGTCCACCTCCAGAAACACCGCACGCAAGCCAAGTCCGGCAAGGCGGCGCAGATGCAAATCGAGCAGGCGGCGCGCAAGCCCGCGTCCGCGCCATGAGCGCGCCACCGCAACCGAGAGAATCTCCGCCTCGTCGGCGGCGCGGCGCGACACGATGAAGCCGACATTGCGGCGTCCGCTGGTGGCGCGCTCGGCCACGACGCCGCGGTCGGTCAGAAGTTGCTCGAATTCGTGCTCGCTCCAGCCGCGATTGAAGGATGCCCCATGCAGCGCCGCGAACGAGCCGGCATCGCGCGGAGTGGCCGGCGACAGAGCCGCCTCGGCGCGGCCGAACAGCCGTTCCAGCCAAGCCATCATCGCCGCGGCAGCCGGCCGGCATCCTGCGGCCGCGCGTCGGGCCGGCGCAGATAGAGCGGCTTCGGCGGTGTGCCTTCGTCCTGCGCGGCGGCGCCGAGGCGCGCGATCCAGCCGATGTCCGGCGCTGCGTTCACCTCGACACGCGGCATCGGCGATCCGCTCGGCCAGTGCGCGGCGAGGAGCGCCGCGCCCGAGCCGGTGATCACTGTCGGTCCGACCGGCACCGCACGCACGGCGGCGCGCACGCGGTCGAGCCGTGGCGGCACCAGGGTCGTGCCGTTCGGCGCGAACACATGGAAATAGACCTGTTCGTTGCGGGCATCGATCGCCGCGATGATGGTGTGATCGGAGCGCGCTGCGACGTGCGGCGCCGCGAGCGCGGAGAGCGTGGACAATCCGATCGCCGGTTTTCCGGCCGCAAGCGCAATGCCGCGCGCTGCCGAAATCCCGACGCGGAGCCCGGTGAAGCTGCCCGGCCCGACCGTCACGGCGATGCGGTCGAGATCGGCGAACTCACAGCGCGCCGCGTCCATCACCCGTGCGATCAGCGGCATCACGGCTTCGGCGTGGCCTCTGAGCATGCCGAGCGATTCGCTTGCGAGGATTGCGCCGCGTTGCGAGTCGAGCACGGCGGCCGCGCAGGCGCCGAGCGCGGTATCGATGGCGAGAACTCGCATGGATGACGCCGCCCCTCAGCGCCAGCGATAGCCGCGGGTCAGATCGGCCGTACCTCGGTGACGTCCGGCACGAAATGGCGCAGCAGATTCTGGATGCCGTGCTTGAGCGTCGCGGTGGAGGATGGGCAGCCCGAGCACGAGCCCTTCATGGCAAGATACACGACGCCTTCCTTGTAGCCGCGGAAGGTAATGTCGCCGCCGTCGTTTGCGACCGCCGGGCGCACGCGCGTCTCGATCAATTCCTTGATGGTCGCGACCGTGTCGGCATCCGCCGCCTCGAAGAACTCCCCGGCCTCGCTCGTCTCGCCGGTCGTCCCCGCCGCCACGATCGGCGCGCCGGACATGAAGTGCTCCATGATGACGCCGAGGATCGCCGGCTTGAGCTGCGGCCAATCGGCGCCCGCCTTGGTCACCGTGATGAAGTCCGAGCCGAGGAACACCCCGCCGACGCCCTCAATGTCGAACAACCGCTCGGCGAGCGGCGACTGGGCGGCTTCTGCCTTGTCGCGCATCTCGAGCGTGCCGGTCCCCAGCACGGTGCGGCCGGGCAGGAACTTCAGGGTCGCCGGATTGGGCGTCGTTTCGGTCTGGATGAACATGGGCTTTGCTCCAGGCGCCAAGTCTTGAGGGGGCCAAGTCTTGAGGGTCCAAGTCTCGGCGCTGCCAGTGATTTCACCGCAATAGATGGTCCTTTGCGCTCGCAAGGTCAATGCGGCGTTCGAGCCACCGCTATGACAGCGCGTCGAGGTCCTCGTCGCCGAGATGTCCCGGAACGATCGCGACCGGGATCGGATAGCTGCCCGCGACCTTGCCGAGGCTGGCGACCAGCGGTCCCGGGCCTTCCTTTCCGGTTGCCGCCGCCAGCACCAGGATTGCGATATCCTCGTCCTCATCGATCAGCTTGAGAATCTGCTCGGATGTGTCGCCGTCGCGGATCAGGCGCTCGGGCGTGATGCCGGCAACGCCGTTCGCCCGCGCGGCGAACTCATCGAGCTTCTGGTTCGCAGCCTCGTGCGCCTCCGCCTTCATGATGTCGGCGACGCCGAGCCATTGCTGATGCCGGTCATGCGGCTCGATCACCAGCAGCATGACAAGACTCGCGCCGATGCGCGCGACACGCCGGCTTGCGTAATACACGGCGCGGTCGCATTCGGGCGACTCATCGATGATGACCAGGAACTTCGGCTTGTGCCCAGCCTCGTAGCTGCGGCGCTTCAGGCTCATCGGATGTCCCCATTTCCGAACTCGGCCGTCGCGGATTCAAATGCTGACACAGCGTCCCGGCCGGCGACAAGCGCCGCCGCTGCCTGAATTCACGGCATGCCGCTGCCGCTTCAACGCCTGACGAATCCCACGATGTCCTTGACGGCGTTCATGGTTTCGGCCGCGATGGCTTCGGCCCGCGCAGCCCCGTCGGCGAGCACGCTGTCGATATAGGAAGGATCCTGCGTCAGCCGCTTCATCTCGGCGCCGATCGGGGAGAGTTTTTCGACCGCGAGATCGGACAGCGCGGTCTTGAAGGTCGAGAACTGCCCGCCGCCGAACTGCTTCAGCACCTCGGCCTTGGTGATGCCGGCGAGCGCCGCGTAGATGCCGACCAGATTGTCGGCCTCCGGACGCGCTTCAAGCCCTGCAACCTCGCTCGGCAGCGGCTCCGGATCGGTCTTCGCCCGGCGGATCTTCTGCGCAATCGTGTCGGCGTCGTCGGTCAGGTTGATGCGCGAATTATCCGACGCGTCCGACTTCGACATTTTCTTGGTGCCATCGCGCAGCGACATCACGCGCGTCGCCTCGCCCTGGATCAGCGGCTCGGGCAGCGGAAAGAAAACATCGCGTCCGGTGTGCTTGCGGATCGACTCCGCATAGTCGTTGTTGAATTTTTGCGCGATGTCGCGCGTCAGCTCGACGTGCTGTTTCTGGTCCTCGCCGACCGGCACTATGGTGGCGTGATAGAGCAGAATGTCGGCCGCCATCAGGCTCGGATAGGCATAGAGGCCGAGCGAGGCGTTCTCGCGGTCCTTGCCGGCCTTCTCCTTGAACTGCGTCATGCGATTGAGCCAGCCGATGCGGGCGACGCAGTTGAACACCCACGCGAGCTCCGCATGCTGATGCACCTGGCTCTGGTTGAACAGGATGCTGCGCTTGGGGTTGAGTCCGGCCGCCATGAAGGCCGCGACGACATCGCGCGTTGCGCGCAGCAGCTCGGCCGGATCTTGCCACACCGTGATGGCGTGCAGGTCGACCACGCAATAGATACACTCGACCTGGCTCTGCATCTCGACCCAGCGCTTGATGGCGCCGAGATAGTTGCCGAGATGCGGGTTTCCGCTCGCCTGCATGCCGGAAAATACGCGCTGCTTGAAGGCCATAAGCGTCTCCGAGTTGCGGCGCGTCAGATGCCATGACGGGGCGGAGAAGCGCAAGTGTTGCCCGGAGAAGATCGCTCGCTATAGTGCGCGCCGCCACCCCTCCCCACAAACCGGAGTTCGCCGATGTCTACGCAATATGACGTTCTCGGCATCGGCAATGCCATCGTCGACGTGATCGCGCGCACCGAGGACGATTTTCTCGTCCGCCACGCTATGAACAAGGGCAGCATGGCGCTGATCGACGAGCCGCGCGCGGAAGCGATCTACGCGTCGATGGGGCCGTCCACGCAGATCTCTGGCGGCTCGGGCGCGAACACCATCGCGGGCGTCGCGAGCTTCGGGGCACGTGCCGCCTTCGTCGGCAAGGTGAAGGACGACACGCTCGGCAAGGCCTTCACGCACGACATCCGCGCGGCGGGTGTCGCGTTTACGACGCCGCCTGCCGCCGACGGACCATCGACCGCGCGCTGCTATGTGCTGGTGACGCCGGATGGCGAGCGCACCATGAACACCTATCTCGGCGCGGCGCAGAACCTGACGCCCGCCGATCTCGACGAGAAGCAGATCGCCGGGGCCGGCATCACGTACCTGGAAGGCTATCTGTGGGACCCGCCGCAGGCGAAGGAGGCGTTCCGCAAGGCCGCGGGCATTGCGCATCGCGCCGGCCGCAAGGTCGCGCTCACATTGTCGGATGCGTTTTGCGTCGGGCGCTATCGCGACGAATTCCTCAACCTGATGCGCACCGGCGCGGTCGATCTGATCTTCGCCAACGAAAGCGAATTGAAGAGCCTTTACGAGACCGCGGACTTCGATAGCGCCGTGAAGGCGCTCCGCGATGACGTGAAGCTCGCCGCGGTGACGCGCAGCGAGAAGGGCTGCGTGGTCGTGTCGCGCGAAAGCAACGAGGTCGTGAAAGCCGCGCCGATCGACAAGTTCGTCGACGCCACCGGCGCGGGCGACCTGTTCGCGGCGGGATTTCTCGTCGGCCTTGCACGCGATCAGGACCATCGGACCGCCGCACAGCTTGGCGCACTCGCGGCCGCCGAGGTGATCCAGCATCTCGGCGCCCGGCCCGAGACATCGCTGAAGGCCCTCGCGCAGGACAACGGCTTTACTATATGAGGGCTTCCTCCCTCTAAAACACAAAGCCGCCATGCAGCCTCTCAAAGTCACCGTCGTGCCGGTCACGCCGATCCAGCAGAACTGCTCGATCGTCGCGTGCACAGCCACCAATCGCGCCGCGATTGTCGATCCCGGCGGCGACGTTGCGAACATCCGCAAGGCGATCGATCAGATGAAGGTGACACCGGAGAAAATCCTGCTCACGCATGGACATTTCGATCATGCGGGCGGCGCGGCCGAGTTGGCGGAAGCGCTGTCGATCCCGATCGAGGGACCGGACGAGCGCGACGCGTTCCTGCTCTCCGAGCTCGAGGAGTCGGGCGCACGCTTCGGCATCATGGATGCGCGCAACGTCACACCAACGCGCTGGCTGGTGGAGGGCGAAACGGTCAGCATCGGCGACCTTATCTTCAACGTGCTGCACGTGCCCGGCCACACGCCGGGCCACTTGGTGTTCGCCAATGTGCCGGCACGCTTCGCGCTGGTCGGTGATACGCTGTTCCAGAACTCGGTCGGGCGCACCGATTTCGCCTATGGAAACTCCGAGCAGCTCATCGCCGGCATCAAGGGCAAGCTGTTGCCGCTCGGCGACGACGTCACGGTCCTGCCCGGCCACGGCCCCGCCACGACCATCGGCCGGGAACGCCAAAGCAACGGCTACCTGCAAGATTGACGCAAAAGCGCCCGCTCGCGGCAATGATCCGTTAACCGGCCGGTAAGGTCTGAAAGTTACCAATGGGTGAATTTTCTCCATTGGGACGGGATGCCATGTCCAGCGATGAGACACCCAAGATCGAGCCGAAGATCGAACTGACGGTGATGGACGCGCCATCGATTGCGCCGGAGGCAAAGCCCGAGGCCGCCGAGATCGTCGCTCCGAAGACCGAGCCCGAGGCCGTGAGGCCCGAAGCACTCAAGGTCGAGGCGGCCGTGGAGGCTCCGAAGCTCGAAGCGCCGATGATCGAGGCCGAAAAGATCGAGCCAAAGCTCGAAGCGCCGACGCTGCCGCCGGCGCCGCAGCTCACCGAACCGCCCACCGCCGTCATCCCATTCAAGCGTCCCGAGCCGAAGGCGGACGCTCCGCAGGCGCGCTCCCGATTTGCGCTGCTCGCCGCCTGCGTGGCGATCGCGGCGAGCTTCGGTGCGCTCGGCGGCTCGCTCGGCGTCGCCACGTTCGGCCCGATGATCGCAGCCCCGCCGCCCCCGGTCGCGGCCGTGACCCGGGACAACGTCGCCGACGAGGTGAAGGCGCTGAAGGAAACCGTTGGGCAGCTTCGCGGCGCGACGAAATCGTTGAGCGACAATCTTGGCGCGCTCAAGACCAGCGTGACGACGTCGAGCACCGCGCAGAACACGCAGATCGGCAAGATTGCCGAAACACTCGACCGCGTCGAGAAGACGCAAGGCGAACAGAAGAAGATGGCGGCACACGCCGCACCGGACATCACCGGCTCCATTCCGCAGAAGCAGGCCACTTCGATGGTGCTGGGCGATCCGCCGACCACGCTCAAGCCGCCGATTGTGCAGGACTACGTGCTGCGCCGTGTCTATGACGGTGCCGCCCTGATCGAGGGCCGCAACGGCATCATCGAGGTCGAGGCCGGCGAAACCGCGCCGGGGCTCGGCCGCATCGAGGCGATCAAGCGCCAGGACGGCCGCTGGGTTGTCGTCACGGCGCGCGGGCTTGTCGTCGGGCGCTAGACCGGCGTTTGACGCTGCGGCAGTCGCTTGCAGCGCGTACGTACAAATCGACACCGTGAGCGTTAGCATTTTGGAAATGCGCCGCTGTTGAAATCGCTCGTACGGTTTCAACAGGACGGCGGCGATGTCACACCCCCAAAGCAATACCCCGGCGGTGCGCGCGAAATCGCCGCTCGGCACCGCGCTGTTCATCTCGTTCGCCATCGCGGCCGGCGCCGTCGTCAGCACGCTCGACGCGGCGATCTTCGACGAGATCACGAGCGGCCGCTGGCTGACGCGCCCGTTCGCCCAAACGCAGGAGCGCAACACCGCCGCCATCGCGTCGCTCGAGCAGAACGTCGGCGCGATCGGCAAGGACATCGACTTCGTGGCGGCTCGGGTCGCCGAAACCGCCCGGCGCAGCGAAGACCTCAACCGCGATCGCTTCGCGCAGATCGAGGCGCGGCTCGCGGCGCTGAAGGAGCGCGTCGGCACACACGCGCGCGTCCCCGCTCCGGCGGCCGACCTCTCCGGCGACGTGATGGGCCTGCGCACCTCGCTCAGCGATCTCGCCGCCACCCACACCGGCGCGGTCGCGGCGATGACGCGGCGGCTCGACCGCATCGAGGTCATGGTCGGCATCTCGACCGACATGGTGTCCTCGGTGGCCGACCCGGCGGGCCGCCAGGCCGCCCGCAAGGCGCTGAGGAAGCCGGCCGAGCCCGCAGCGGAACAAAGCGCCGCACGCCCGGAGCGCGGCCATCTGTTCGATCTCAAGCCGGTGAGCCAGCAGGGCGGGCTGCTGCGCCTGTCCAGACTGCCGGGCTGACGCCCGCGACATTCCGATCGAAACCCTCTCCTGCCGGGAGCGGCTTTTTGCTATGCAGGGCTGCCAGCCGATTTTTCGGGGAGCAGCCGAATGCGTTCCATGGCGCTGTTGATGTCGCTCGGCCTCGCATTCGCCGTGACGCCGGCGTTTGCGCAAGGCAGCGCACCGGTCAAGCCCGAGATGATGGAGTCGTGTCCCGGCCTCGTGGCGCGTGGGCGCCCGCGCGTCATTCCGGCGGCGTTTCGCCTTGCGGCGCTGAAAGAGGGCGAGGTCCGCATCAGCTACATCGGCCACTCGACCTTCCTGATCGAGAGCCCGAAGCTTGTACGCATCGCGACCGACTACAACGACTACGTCAAGCCGTCGGTCCTGCCCGACATCGTGACGATGAACCGCGCGCACTCGACCCACTTCACCGACCGCCCCGAGCCCGGCATCAAGTTCGTGCTGCGCGGCTGGAAGGACGATGGACGGCCGACCGATCACGATCTGAACTTCCAGGACGTGCGCGTGCGCTCGGTCGCCACAAACATTCGCGACTACTACGGCGGCGGCGGCACGCAGCGCCACGGCAATTCGATCTTTATCTTCGAGGTCGCGAACCTGTGCATCGCGCATCTCGGCCATCTGCATCACACGCTCAACCAGCAGCAGCTCAACGAGATCGGCCGCGTCGATGTCGTGCTGGCCCCGGTCGACGGCGGCGCGACGCTCGATCTCGACGGCATGGTCGAGGTGCTGACCGCGCTGAAAGCGCCGCTGGTTATCCCGATGCATTTCTTCTCCACCTACACGCTCAACCGCTTCACCGAGCGGCTGAGCAAGGACTGGGACATCGAGATGGCCGAGGTCCCCTCGGTCGTGGTCTCGAAACACACCTTGCCGGCGAAGCCGAAGCTTTTGGTGCTGCCCGGCCGCGGATTATGATGCCCTTTGAGTTTCGGTTCCGCACCCATGCGGTGAACGGGATCGAGATGAATGTCGCCGAATACGGCCATGGCCCGCTGGTGCTGTTGTGCCATGGCTGGCCGGAGATTTGGTATTCGTGGCGCCACCAGATGGTCGCGCTTGCCGCAGTCGGGTTTCGCGCGGTTGCGCCTGACATGCGCGGCTTTGGCCGAACCACCGCGCCCGACGACGCGGCGGCCTACACGATCTTCCACAATGTGGGCGACATGGTCGCGCTCGTGGCCGCCCTCGGCGAGAAGCGCGCGCTGATTGTCGGGCACGACTGGGGCGCGCCGGTCGCCTGGCATGCGGCGCTGATGCGGCCGGATGTTTTTCCCGCGGTCGTCGCGATGAGCGTGCCGCACCGCAAACGCGGCCCGGCGGCGCCGCTCGACATGCTGCGCAAGGCGGGGAAGGGCGACTACTACTGGATCTATTTTGAGGAGCGCGCCGCCGAGGAAGAATTCGCACGCGATCCTGCATTCACCCTGCGGCGACTCTTCCATATCGGCTTTGGCGAAACGCCGGCCGCCGAAAAGATGAGCCTCTACGTGGATCGCCAGAAAGGCTTCCTCGGCGCTCCGCATGACGTTCCGCTGCCGCCCTGGCTCACGGAAACCGACATCGCGGTGTTCGCGGACGAATACCGGCGCAGCGGCTTTCGCGGCGGCTTGAACTGGTACCGCAACATCGACCGCAACTGGGAGCTGACCGCGCCGTGGCAGAACGCCGTCATCGCGCAGCCGGCGCTGTTCATCGCCGGTACCAACGACGCGGTGATCACCGGCTCGATGGGGCAGCGCGCGCTCGACGAACTGGACAGCGTCGTGCCGAATGTGCGCAAGATCCTGCTCGACGGTGCCGGCCACTGGATCCAGCAGGAACAGCCCGAAGAGGTGAACGCCGCGCTGATCGGCTTTGCACGCGAGCATCTTGCCCCAGCCGCGTGAATTTAAGACGCTGCGCGCGCAGAAAAGCCCGGAGAACCGCCCATGCCTTTCGCCGTCACCCGCGACAACGTGCGCCTGCATTACGAGGAGGCGGGCAGCGGCACGCCGCTCTTGTTCGCGCACGAGTTCGCCGGCGACTGGCGCGCCTGGGAGCCGCAGATGCGCTATTTCGCGCGGCGCTATCGCTGCATCACGTTTTCGTTCCGCGGCTACCATCCCTCCGACGTGCCGCCCGATCCGTCGTCGTATTCCTACGAGCATTTCCGCGACGACGTGATCGCGATGCTGGATCATCTGAAAATCGACAAGGCGCATATCTGCGGCCTCTCGATGGGCGGCTACGCGACGCTTTGCGTCGGCATCAAGTATCCGGATCGCGCGCTCTCGCTGACGCTCGCCGGCACCGGCTCGGGCTCGGAGCGCGGCGTGCTCGGCGAATTCCGCGAGCACTCGCGCGCGATCGCGGCGGAATACGACAAAGTCGGCTCGGACGGCGTGGCGAAGAGCTACGGCATGGGCCCGTCGCGCATTCCGTTCGACGTGAAGGACCCGCGCGGCTACGCCGAGTTCTACGACCAGTTCGCGAGCCACTCCGCGAAGGGCGCCGCCAACACGATGCGTGGCTATCAGGCGGGCCGCCCGCCGGTCACCGAATTCGAGGCGGCGCTCAAGACATTGGGGCTGCCGACGCTGATCGTTTGCGGCGACGAGGACGACGCCTGCATCGAGCCGAGCGTCTATCTCAAGAAGCACATCCCGGCGTCCGGCCTCGCGATCTTTCCCAAAAGCGGCCACACGGTGAACATCGAGGAGCCCGCGCTGTTCAACCAGACGCTCGGGGATTTCCTGGCGTTGGTCGACGCCGGCAGATGGGCCAAGCGCGATCCGCGCTCGGTGCGGGCGGAGAAGAAGTAGCGCGTCGGACGCGGTGCCAACCCTCCCCTGGAGGGGGAGGGTCGACGCGAATGAAATGAGCGTCGGGGTGGGGTGAATTTCTTTGCGGCAAAGGCTCACCCCATCCCGGCTCGCATTCCCTTCGCTCTTTGCTCGCCGACCCTCCCCCTCCAGGGGAGGGTGACGGAGCACGCGGCGCCCGCATTGCTCCATCGCGATCCTCCGATTCGATTGTCAAACAGCCAACGCTCCGCCGGCCCGAATGGAGGGGGCGGGTGCCCTTTGTCCGTTTTCCGCTCCCCAAAAATGAGGGGAGCAGAGCGCCGACAGGCGCTGGTGCGGAAGCGCCGCACCCGGTGGCCCGCCTCGCGGTCGAGCCGATCTCCGGAAATTCGGCCGGAGATCACCGGCCAGTGACGGTGGCCGGCGCGCCTCTCGGCGCCCTGCTGCGGCGTTTGCCTTACGGCGGCGGGCCGCGCTTTCGTCGATGGTGCAACGTGCCCATCGATCGTCAGCCAGCTCCTGGCAGGAGGCCATAGTACCTCCGGGCGGAGCCCCGACGCCGCCCGGGTGCCGGTTGCGAGCCGGCAGCGCGGGCGCCGCACCGGTCGAAGGCCCGGAATTGCCGGGCGCCGGCTGCCGAAGACGTTAAGGGCCTGTTCTCCGGCCCCGCCTCCGGCCTGCTCCGCGCTCAAGACGCCTCATGAGTGCGCCCCTCAAGCGAGCAGGGTAATTGGGCTAATAATCCGCTATTTGACGATTATCAAGGCCTAAATTCATAACTTATCCCCGGGTCACCGCAGCTTGAAATAATTGCGCAGCGCGAGGCCGTTCAGCGGGTGCAATCGGGGAGTGAGGCGCGCGACGCGAGCGCGGTGCTTCCCCTCCCCCTTGTGGGTCGACCGAGCGAAGCGAGGTCGGGGTGGGGGTCGGCGTTTGGCGCGACCATCGTGCCCCAATGAACGACCCCCACCCCTAACCCCTCCCCCACAAGGGGGGAGGGGAACAGAGCGGCGTTCGCGGCCCGCGCGTGGCAGATATCACGCGGGCACGGCGCGTTCCGCGCCTTTGCCCGCCCTACGGTTTGGTGTTATCGGCTCTCGCACCAGGCTGACCCTCCCCCAACGAAGGCTCCCTCTTTGCGTATCTTGGCGATCCATGCCGGCATGCACGATTCGTCCGCCGCCGCGTTCGACGACTACGAGATGGTCGCGGCGGTGTCGGAGGAGCGCCTCACCCGCGTGAAGGGTTCGGGCGAGAGCGTGCCGTGGCTCGCGATCGACGAGGTGCTGCGGGTCGCGGGCTGGTTGCGCCGCGACGTCGACGCCATCGCCACCACGCGCGGCTGGTTCGCGACGCATGACTACAAATTCCCGCTCTGGCGCGAACTGCACTACACGTTTCAGCGCTGGCGCGGGCGCGAGCGCACCAACCGCGAGCTTGCCGTGCTGTGTCATCGCTTCGGAATCGCCGACACGCACAAGCTGTTTCGCGCGGACCGTTTCCTGAAGGACAATTCGTTCCGGCCGGACACGCAGATTCATTTCGCCAATCACCACGAGGCGCATGCGCTCGCGGCGCTGTTCTACACCGACTGGAACGACGCGCTGGTCTATACGTCGGACGGCATCGGCGACAATGTCAGCTATTCGATGCGCGGCCTGAAGGGCGGCAAGCTCGCGTGCCACTACGGCGACGACCGCTGGCTGACCCGGACGCTGAAGGAAACGGGCTTAGCCAGCGCCTACGGCTACGCGACGGTCGCGTGCGGCTTCCGCATGCTGCGCCATGAGGGAAAGCTCACGGGGCTTGCGGCCTATGGCGAGCCGAAGCTTAGCGACGAAATGGCGGCGCAGTTTCGTTTCAACAATGACAGCGGGCTGATGGAGACGGATTTCCGCAACTGGTCCGCGATGCGCGAGAAATTTCTGGCGATCTGTAAGGGGCATGACCGCGAGACGATTGCGGCCTCGATCCAGAAGGTGGCCGAGGATTACACCGTGCAGTCGGTGCGCTGGTGGTTGGGGCGCACCGGCGCGCGCAAGCTCGCGCTGGCCGGCGGCCTGTTCGCCAATGTGCGGCTCAACCGGCTGCTCGCCGAAACCTTGCCGCTTGATGAAGTGTTCGTGTTTCCCGCGATGGGTGACGACGGATTGTCGGTCGGCGCCGCGCTCGCCTTCCTGCATGCGCGCGACGGCACAGAGACCTGGCTGCGCCATCGTCACCGGCTCGACAACGTGTATCTCGGGCAGAACTACGACAGCCGCATCGACGACATGCTGCAGGGGGCCGGTATGCGGCGCCTCGCCGGGCGGCCGGTCGAGACATCGGTCGATCTCATTCGTGCCGGGAAAGCCGGCGCGATCTATACCGGCCGCATGGAGTTCGGCCCGCGCGCGCTCGGCGCCCGTTCGATCATCGCGTCGCCGCACGATCACGCGATCAACGACAACCTCAACAAGCGGCTCGACCGTTCGGAATTCATGCCGTTCGCGCCTTACGTGCTGGAAGAGGACGCGGCGCGCGTGTTCGAGATCACCGACGTGAACCGCTACGCGGCGCACTTCATGACCATCACGTGCGGCGTCAAGCCCGAATGGCGCGCGCGCATTCCCGCCGTGGTGCATGTCGACGGCACCGCGCGGCCGCAGATCGTGCGCGACGCCGACAACCCGCTGTTCGCCGCGATCCTGCGCCGCTTCCGCGACGTCACCGAGCTGCCGGTGCTGATCAACACCAGCTTCAACGTGCACGAGGAACCGATCGTCAACCGGCCGGAGGAGTGTTTGCAGGCGCTGGCCGACGGGCGGGTGGATTTCGTCGTGACGCAGCAGGCGGTGTATGTGAAGGGGTGAGCGCTGCGCTTTCTTTCCCCTCTCCCGCTTGCGGGAGAGGGTGCCTGAGCGAAGCGAAGGCGGGAGAGGGATTGCTTCTCGCAAACAGAAGTGCCCTCTCCCGGCGCACGCCTTCGGCGTTCGCCACCCTCTCCCGCAAGCGGGAGAGGGCAAGGAAGAAAGCTACTTCTGACACACCGGACAATAAAACGTCGACCGCGTCCCCTGCACGATGCGGCGGATCGTGCCCTTGCACTTCGGCGTGACGCATTTTGTCCCGGCCCGATCGTAGACGCGGAAATTGTGCTGGAAGTCGCCGAGGTCGCCGTCGGTGCGGCGATGATCGCGCAACGACGAGCCGCCGGCGCGGATGGCGTCGTTCAGCACTGCCTTGATGGCGTCGGCCAGCGCGTCCGCGCGGGCATGCGGCGCGCCCGACTTGAGCGCGATCGTCGAGGCGATGCGCTTCGGCGACACATGCGCGCGGTGCAGCGCCTCGCACACATAGATGTTGCCCAAGCCCGCGACGACTTTCTGGTCCGAGAGCGCCGCTTTCAGCGATGTCTTCTTGCCCGCACAGGCCGCCGCCAGCATCGCGCCGTCGAACGCGTTGCCGAGCGGCTCGGGGCCGAGCGCTTCCATCATTGGGTGCTGGTTGAGCTCGGTGCGCGGGATCAGCTTCATGAAACCGAAGCGGCGCGGATCGTTGAACGTCACGATCGCGCCGTTCGACATGTGAAACACCACGTGGTCGTGCGCCGAAAGCTTGCCGCGCGCATGATGGAATTTCCCTGGGCCGCGCTCGTCGCTGCCGTGCACGACGCGGAACGAGCCGGACATGCCGAGATGCATCAGCAGCACCTCGCCCGACGACAAATCCGCCAGCAGATATTTGGCGCGCCGGCCGAGACCCTCGACGGTCTGGCCTTCGAGCCGCTTGTTGAAGTTCTGCGGAAACGGAAAACGCAAATCCGGCCGGCGCTGCTCGACCCGCACGAGGCGCGCACCTTCCATCACGGGCTGCAAGCCCCGGCGCACGGTTTCGACTTCGGGAAGTTCGGGCATGGTTAATTCCAAAACCTCATCCTGAGGAGCGCCCGCAAACTCCGCCCTCATCCTGAGGAGCCGAGCGTAGCGAGGCGTCTCGAAGGATGGCCACGCGCACCGAGTTTGCCGCCATCCTTCGAGACGGGCCTTCGGCCCTCCTCAGGATGAGGCCGGAGTAGCGCCTCCTCACCATGAGGATTGCGGGTGTTATGTAGCGTCCAAACAGCGCCCGCGCTATGGTCGCGCATGCGCGAGACCCATTTCGGCAACCGGACCGTGCCGCTTGACGACAAGCAGGCGCTGGTCGACGACGTGTTCCACAAGGTGGCGCGGCGCTACGACCTGATGAACGACCTGATGTCGGCCGGGCTACATCGCGCCTGGAAGGACGCGCTGGTCACGGCGATCAATCCGCCGAAATCCGGCGGCGATTTTTCGCTGCTCGACGTTGCGGGCGGTACCGGCGATGTCTCCTTCCGCACCATTGAGGCCGGCGGCGCCGGCACGCGCGCGACGGTCGCCGACATCAATGCCGAGATGCTCAGCGTCGGGCGCGAGCGCGCGGCCGAACGTGGACTCGACGATGCCGTGACGTTCGTCGACGCCAACGCCGAGGCGCTGCCGTTTCCCAACCGCAGCTTCGATGCGGTGTCGATCGCGTTCGGCATCCGCAACGTGCCGCGCATCGACGTGGCGCTCGCCGAGATGCATCGCGTGCTGCGCATCGGCGGCCGGTTCCTGTGTCTTGAATTCTCCAATGTCGATGTGCCCGGGCTCGATGCGCTGTACGAGCTCTATTCGTTCAATGTCGTGCCGGCGATCGGCCGCGCGGTCGTGGGCGACGCCGAGCCGTATCGTTATCTCGTCGAATCGATCCGCCGCTTCCCGCGCCCGAATGCGTTTGCCGACATGATGCGCGCGGCGGGCTTTTCGCGCGCCTCGCATCGCGTGATCAGCGGCGGCATCGTGGCGCTGCATTCCGGCTGGCGCTTGTGATCTCTGCGGCCGGTCATCTGTTTCGCCTGGCGCGCGCCGGTTTTGTCTTTGCGCGCGAAGGTGTGCTCGGCCTGGCCGATCCGGCCGCGCTGCCGGCGCCAGCGCGATTTGGCCTTAAGCTCGCGCGGCTGATCGAACGGCCGACCGCGCAAGGCGCATCGGTCAGGCTTTCGGCGGCGCTGACGCGCCTCGGGCCGACCTACGTCAAGCTCGGGCAATTCCTGGCAACGCGCCCCGACGTGGTCGGTCCCGCGCTCGCGCGCGATCTGGAAAGCCTGCAGGACCGCATGGCGCCGTTCCCGCAAGCAGACGCCGAGGCGCAGGTCGCTGCCGCCCTCGGCATGCCGTTGCGGGACATCTATGCGTCGTTCGGCCCCGCGGTCGCGGCGGCATCCATCGCGCAGGTGCATAAGGCGCAAGCCGACGGGCAGACCGTTGCGGTGAAAGTCCTGCGGCCCGGCATCGAGCGGCGCTTCAAGTCCGATCTCGACACGCTCTACTTCGCGGCGCGCACCGCCGAGCGCCATTCGGCCGAGGCGCGCCGCCTGCGCATGATCGAGGTGGTCGATACGCTGGCGCGCTCGGTCACGATCGAGATGGATCTGCGGCTTGAAGCCTCCGCCATCGCGGAGATCACCGAGAATACGAAAGACGATCCGGATTTTCGCGTGCCGGCGATCGACTGGGAGCGCACCGCGCGCGGCGTGCTCACGCTCGAATGGATCGACGGCACGCCGCTCACCGACCGCGCGGCTTTGGCGGCGCGCGGGCTCGATCTTCCGGCGCTCGGGCGCGGGCTGATGCAGACATTCCTGCGCCACGCGCTGCGCGACGGCTTCTTCCACGCCGACATGCATCCGGGAAACCTGTTCGTGGACAGCGAAGGCCGCATCGCGGCGGTCGATTTCGGCATCATGGGAAGGCTTAGCCCGAAGGAGCGGCGCTTCCTCGCCGAAATCCTCTACGGCTTCATCACGCGCAACTATTATCGCACCGCCGAAGTGCATTTCGAGGCCGGCTACGTGCCGCCGCATCATTCGGTGGAGAGTTTCGCGCAGGCGATCCGCGCGATCGGCGAGCCGATCCACAACAAGTCGGCGTCCGAGATCTCGATGGCGAAGCTGCTCACGCTGTTGTTCGAGGTGACCGGGCTGTTCGACATGAAGACGCGGCCGGAGCTCCTGCTGCTGCAGAAGACCATGGTGGTGGTCGAGGGCGTGGCGCGCTCGTTCGATCCTCACCTCGACATGTGGGCGACCGCGGAGCCGGTGGTGCGCGAATGGGTCGAGCGGCATCTGGGTCCGGCCGGCCGCATCGAAGACGTGGCGCAGGGCGCGGGCGAGGTCGGTAAATTCCTCGGCGGCGTGCCCTCGCTGCTCGGCCGCGCCGCGACCTTGGCCGACCAGTTCGACGCCGCGACCCGCGACGGGCTCACGCTCTCGCCTGAAACCGTCGCGGCGATCGGAGAGGCCGAGTCGCGCCGCAGCCGCTGGACGGCGATCGCGCTGTGGGTGATCGCCGGGTTGCTGGCGGTGGTGATCTGGAAGATGGTTTGACTGTCGGGCTATCGGTTTCACTCGCTGCAGGGACGCGCTGAAGATCGATTACGAGGATTATCACTGATGGCCGAGTATCGGGCGAAACGGCACGCGAGCATCAAGCCGCTGCATCCGGGTGAACTGCTACGCGAGGATGTCATTCCGGCGCTCGGGAAACCGAAGAGCGAGATCGCGCGCTTGCTCGGCATTTCGCGGCAGGCGCTCTATGACATTCTCAACGAGAAAGGTCCGGTGACTGCCGAAATGGCGGTGAAGATGGGCAAATTGTGCGGCAACGGCCCGGCGTTGTGGCTCAATCTCCAGCGCGCCTACGACCTCTGGCACGCGCAGCGCGAAGTGGATGTCTCGCGCATACCAACGTTACAAGCTGCCGAATGAAGCATGTGATTGCATTGATTGCAATGCAATCATCTGCTAGTCTTGGCCTATGGGCTCCCTGACGGTCCGCAACCTGAGCGACGAGATCAAGAGGCGGCTGCGGCTGCGCGCGGCCGCCAGCGGCCGCTCGATGGAGGAGGAGGTCCGGTTGCTGTTGGCCGAAGGCGCGGCCGACGCTCCGGCTAGAGCGCAAAGCGGCGCCCGGCCCGCCCAGCGATCCGCACAGCCGGCCGCCGCCGCAACGACCCGGCACATTCTCCTCATCATCTCCGGCGGGATCGCGGCGTACAAATCGCTCGACCTGATCCGGCGCCTGCGCGAACGCGGCTACGCGGTGCGCGTGGTCATGACCAAGGCCGCGCAGGAGTTTGTCACGCCGCTGTCGGTCGGCGCGATCGCGGGCGAGAAGCCGTTCACCGACCTGTTCGACCAGACAGCCGAGTTCGACATCGGGCACATTCGCCTCGCACGCGACAACGATCTGATCGTGGTCGCACCGGCCACCGCGGACATCATGGCCAAGATGGCGAACGGTCATGCGGACGATCTCGCGACCGCCGTGCTGCTCGCCACGAACAAGAAAATTCTGCTCGCGCCTGCCATGAACCCGGCGATGTGGTCGAACAAGGCGACACAGCGCAATCTCAAGACGCTGATCGCCGATGGTGTGCTCGCCGTCGGTCCGAACGCCGGCGAGATGGCGGAGAGTGGAGAGGCGGGTTCCGGACGCATGGCCGAGCCGCTTGAGATCGTCGCGGCGGTTGAGACATATTTCGCAGGTTCTCCATCGGTCGCCGACACAGCAGAGCCGGCGCACAAGCCGCTCGTCGGAAAACACGTCGTCATCACGGCCGGCCCGACCCACGAGCCGATCGACCCGGTGCGCTACATTGCGAACCGCTCCTCCGGCAAGCAGGGCTATGCGATTGCGCGCGCTGCCGCCGCTGCGGGCGCCAAAGTGACGCTTGTATCGGGGCCCGTGACGTTGCCTGATCCGCCCGGCGTGAAGACTGTCCGCGTGCAAACAGCGCACGCCATGCTGGTCGCCGTCCAGGCCGCGCTGCCGGCCAGCGTCGGCATCTTCGCTGCCGCGGTCGCGGACTGGCGCACCGCTGGCGACGCCGTGCAGAAGCTCAAGAAGGATGCGAGCGGTCCGCCCAGGCTCGAACTGGTCGAGAATCCGGACATCCTCGCGACCGTCTCCAAGCTCAAGACCAAGCGGCCGAAACTCGTCATCGGCTTTGCGGCCGAAACCGAGAAGGTGATCGAGCACGCCAAGGCGAAATTGAAGCGCAAGGGCAGCGACTGGATCGTGGCGAACGACGTGTCGGCGGAAGGCGGCGCGATGGGCGGCGACGACAATGCGGTGCATCTCATCACCGCCGGTGGCGTCGAATCCTGGCCCTCGCAGTCGAAGGAGGACGTGGCGAGGCAATTGGTCGCGCGCATCGCGGGTGCGCTGAACGGCGCGTCGCGATGAGTGAACTCGTCGTCGGCATCATGCGGCTGCCGCACGGCGCGGACCTGCCGCTGCCGTCTTATCAGAGCGCCGCCGCCGCCGGCCTCGATCTGCTCGCCGCGGTGCCGGCCGATGCGCCGCTGACAATCGCGCCGGGACATTACGCCGCAGTTCCGACCGGCATTGCGATCGCGCTGCCGCCCGGCCTCGAAGCGCAGGTGCGCCCGCGCTCCGGGCTCGCGCGCAATCATGGGATCACGGTGCTCAACGCGCCCGGCACGGTCGATGCGGATTACCGTGGAGAAGTCCAGGTCCTGCTGATCAATCACGGCGTGAAAGCATTTGCGGTCACGCGCGGCATGCGCATCGCGCAGCTTGTCGTCGCGCGTGTCGCGCGCGTCGCGCTTCGCGAAATGACGGAACTGGGCGGAACGGCGCGGGGAGTCGGCGGATTCGGTTCAACCGGAACGGGTAGCATCTGAACAGCTTGCAGCGGTATATTGATGCCGCCTAGTATCCGGCTACCGGTTTTGGTTTTCGCGCCTCATGTCGCTTCTTCCCCGCAAGGGTCTGCTCGCCATTGCCGCCGTCGTCGACGTCGCGCTCAACGCGCGCGAGCGTCCCGTGTCGGCGCGCAAGATCGCGGCGCGCCATAACCTTCCGGCGCGTCATCTCGAACCTGTGCTGCAGGCGCTGGTGCACGAGGGCATCTTCAACGGCGTGCGCGGGCCGCGCGGCGGCTACCAGCTCGCGCGCGAGCGCAAACGCATCACCGTCGCCGATATCCTGCGCGCCGCCGGCACGGTCGAAGACGACGACAGTCCCAGATACGGCTCGCGCATCCTCGACGAAATCGTTCAGCCCGCGGTCGCGGAGGCCGAGCGCGTGTTCACGGCGGCGCTTGCACGGCTCAGTCTCGAAGACATCGTGCGCCGTGCCGAGCCGCTGCGCGATCGCGGCACGTCGTAGCGCAAACTGGTTCCCCCCTGTGGACAGCGGGGATAGCCGGCGGCGCCGATCTCCATGAATGGGACTCTGCGGGCGCGACATCTGCTGACCGGATGCGGTCCATCGAACGCCGTTCACGGTCTGGACTCTTACGGCGCGACTCACCTTGAGGTTAAAGTCATTCGATTCGTGAGCGGCCTGGCGGAGGTTGCTTGCAATGGTTATGCCCGGGCCCTGTCTCGGGGATCAGGGGCACGGAAATGCCGGACACGATCCGGAAGCGGTGCGGGCAAGAAACGCATCCGTGGCGAGGCCGATTCGGACAAGCCTGCATCGTTGCGGCACTCCCTTTCACGTCGAAAGCCGCCTGCGCCGAGCCGCGCCCCACGCTGCGTCCGGTGACCGACTATATCGACGCCTTCACGGCGCTCGAGGGCCACGAGCTTGCGGCGCTCGCCCTGACGCTGGGCGTCATCCTGTTTGCGGTCGCGACCGCAATCGCGCTCGTGCGCACGCGGACGCGCGCGGCGCAGCGGCTCGCCGCACGGCAGGCGGAGATCAACGAGTTGCGCGAGGAGCGCGACCGCGCCAATGCGCTGCTTCTCGCCGAGCCGCAGGTGATCGTCGTGTGGCCGGCGGGCGGCGACGACCCGGATATTTCGGGCGACGTCTCGCTCATCATGCGCACGCCGCTGGCGCGCCGCGTGCTCGCCTTCGGCACCTGGCTGGAGCCCGAGAAAGCGCACGCCATGGAGGACGCGGTCGACGCGTTGCGCGCGGAGGGCAGGGGCTTTTCGCTGACGCTCACGACCCTGCAGCAGCGCCACGTCGCAGTCGAAGGCCGCGCCATCGGCGGGCGCGCGGTCTTGCGCATCAAGGACCTGACCGGGACGAAGAGCGAGCTTGCCGAGCTTGCCGCCGATCACCAGCAATTGCGCCGTGACATCGACACGGTCGGCCGGCTGCTCGAAGCGCTGCCCGCGCCGGTGTGGGCGCGCGACGCGACCGGGCGGCTCACCTGGGTCAATGCCGCCTATGCGCGCGCCGTAGAGGCGCGTGACGGCTCCGACGCGGTCGCGCGCAACCTTGAGGTTCTCGATTCCGCTGCGCGCGAAGGCGCCTCACAGGCGCGCGAGGCTGGCGCGTTTTACGAGGCGCGCCTGCCGGTGATCGTCGCGGGCACGCGCCGCATCCTGCAGGTGATCGACCGGCCGTCACCCGGCGGAAGCGCCGGCATCGGCATCGATGTGACCGAGGTCGAGGCGATGCGCGCCGAAGTCGCGCGCATGACCGAGGCGCATCGCCGCACGCTCGACCAGCTCTCAACCGCGGTCGCGATGTATTCGGCCGAGCAGCGCCTCACGTTCTACAACGCGGCGTTCCGCGTGCTGTGGGGACTTGAGCCGGCATTCCTTGATTCGGGTCCGAGCGACTCGGCCGTGCTCGATCGGCTCCGAGCCGCGCGAAAACTTCCCGAGCAGGCGGATTTCCGCAACTGGAAAAGCGAGCTGCACGACGCCTACCGCGCGATGGAGCCGCGCCAGCACGAGTGGTATCTGCCCGACGGCCGCACCTTGCGCGTCGTCACCACGCCGAACCCGGAAGGCGGCGTCACCTATCTGTTCGACGATGTCACCGCCAGTCTCGACCTCGAGCGTCGCTTCGACCGCGCCAACCGCATGCAGCGCGAGACGCTGGACAGCCTCGCCGAAGCGGTCGCGGTGTTCGGCTCCAACGGCCGCGCGCAATTGTTCAACCCGGCCTTTGCCAGGATGTGGGAGCTGTCGGCGGAGGCGCTGAGTGAGCACCCGCACATCACCGCGGTCGAGCAATGGTGCAAGCCGCTGTATGACGACGCGGCGAACTGGCAGGTGCTACGCGAGGCCATTACGGGCATCGAAAACCGCGCCGCCGTGCGCTTGAAGCTGGAGCGCAAGGACGGCAGCGTGCTCGATTGCACCACCATGCCGCTGCCTGACGGCGCCACCATGCTGACCTTCCAGGATATCACCGACACCGAAAATATCGAGCGCGCACTGCGCGAGCGCAACGAGGCGCTGGAAGCCGCCGACCAGATGAAGGTCGATTTCGTCCACCACGTGAGCTACGAGCTGCGCTCGCCGCTGACCAACATCATCGGCTTCGCCGATCTGTTGACCGACTCCTCGACCGGCCCGCTGCTGCCGAAGCAGGCCGAATACCTGGGTTATATCACTACCTCGACCAAGGCGCTGTTCGCGCTGATCAACAACATCCTCGACCTCGCCACCATCGATGCGGGCGCCATGACGCTGGAGCTAGGCCCGGTCGACCTCCGCGACACCATCGCGGCGGCCGCGGAGGGCATTCAGGACCGCCTCAAGACCGAACGCATCGAGCTCAAGGTCGATGCGCCCGCTGATATCGGCGGCTTCATCGGCGACGAGAATCGCGTCAAGCAGGTGCTTTACAACCTGCTCGCCAACGCGGTCGGATTCTCTCCGCACGATGCGGTGGTAACCGTCACCGCACGGCGGACCGACCGCAGCGTGGTGGTCGCGGTGAGCGACTCCGGCCCCGGCATTCCGCCCGAGGTCAAGGACAAGGTTTTCGACTGGTTCGAGAGCCATTCCAACGGATCGCGCCATCGCGGCGCCGGCCTCGGCCTGTCGCTGGTGCGCTCCTTTGTCGAACTGCATGGCGGCAAGGTGCACGTCGATTCGATTCCGGGCCGGGGCACCACCGTGACCTGCGAATTCCCGGTCGATCAGGCGCATCGCAACGCCGCCGAATGAGCGAGACCGCGACATTTCCGGTGGCGCTCGCCAACGAGACAGCGACCGCGCAGCTGATGGCCGACCTCGCGCTGTTGATCAATGCCGGCGACGTCATCACGCTGTCGGGCGATCTCGGCGCCGGCAAGACCGCCGCGGCGCGTGCGCTGATCCGCTATCTCGCGGGCGACGAGACGCTGGAAGTGCCGAGCCCGACCTTCACCCTCGTGCAGGGTTACGACCTGCCGCCATATCCGCTGCTGCATGCCGACCTCTACCGCGTCAACGACCCGAGCGAGCTGGAGGAAATCGGCCTCTCGCCATTACCGGAAGGCGCGGTGGCGCTGATCGAATGGCCGGAGCGCGCGGGTGACGCACTGCCCGCCGATCGCATCGACATCGCGCTCAGCCATCGCCCCGCACTGGGCTCCACCGCGCGCGCTGCCGTCATTACCGGCCACGGCAAGGCGGCGGCGCAGGTCGAGCGGCTGCGGGGCTTGCGTGAATTTCTCGAGAGCGCGGGCGCGCTGGAGACAAAACGCCTGCGCATGCCGGGCGACGCCTCGACCCGCTCCTACGCGCGGCTGGTCAAGGATGACGGCACGCTGATCCTGATGAATTCGCCGCGGCGGCCGGACGGGCCTGCCGTCTACGGCGGCAAGCCCTATAGCGCCGCGGTGCATCTCGCCGAAGACGTCAAGCCGTTCGTCGCCATCGCGCGGGGCTTGCGCGAGCGCGGATTCTCAGCGCCGGTTGTTCATCACGGCGATCTCGACGCCGGATTTTTGATCACCGAGGATTTTGGAGGCGCGGCGTTCGTCGAGGGCGATCCGCCGGTGCCGATCGCGAAACGTTATCAGATGGCCGCCGACATGCTGGCCGCGCTGCATCGCGAGCCGTTGCCGGAAACGCTGCCGCTGGCGCCGGGCATCGGCTACACGATTCCTCCCTTCGACACCGACGCGCTGCTGGTCGAGATCGGACTGATGCCGGAATGGTATCTTCGAGACCGCGATGCCGCGCTTGCCCCGGAGCTGCGCGACGAATTCATCGCGCTGTGGCGCGAGCTGCTGGCGACGCTGGCGGCGGCGCCAACAACCTGGGTGATCCGCGACTTCCATTCGCCCAATCTGATCTGGCTCGAGGCGCGCGACGAACTCAAGAAAGTCGGCATCATCGATTTTCAGGACACGGTGCTCGGCCACCCGGCCTACGACCTCGTGTCGCTCGCGCAGGACGCGCGGGTAGACGTGCCGGAAGAGCTCGAGCTGGCGCTGTTGACGCGTTACATCAAGCATCGCCGCGAGGCCGACACTGCCTTCAATCCGGCGGCCTTTGCCGCACACTACGCCATTATCTCGGCGCAGCGGAACACGAGGCTGCTAGGCACCTTCGCCCGGCTCAACCGGCGCGACGGCAAGCCGCAGTACCTGAAGCATCAGCCGCGGATCTGGAGTTATCTCGGCCGCTCGCTGGCGCACCCGGCGCTGTCGGAATTGCGCGCCTGGTACAGCGCGCA
>JAXDNY010000126.1:0-10079 GCA_034669145.1 Hyphomicrobiales bacterium | reverse complement strand
GCCGCGCGCATCCTGGAAATCGACGCGCTGCTCGACCGCAAGCCGCGCCAGCTCTCCGGCGGACAGCGCCAGCGCGTCGCGATGGGCCGCGCGATCGTGCGCTCGCCGAAGGCGTTCCTGTTCGACGAGCCGCTTTCGAATCTCGACGCCAAGCTGCGCGTTTCGATGCGGGTGGAAATCCGCAAGCTGCAGAAAACCTTCGGCACGACATCGGTGTACGTCACGCACGACCAGCTCGAGGCGATGACCTTGGCCGACATGCTGGTGGTGATGAACGGGGGCCGCGTCGAGCAGATCGGCGCGCCGCTCGCGGTCTACGAGAAGCCTGCGACCACGTTCGTCGCGACCTTCATCGGCGCGCCCGCGATGAATCTCTTGAAAATGTCCGGCGCGGAGCCCGCGTTGCTGCTCGGCAATGGCCGCATTCCGGCGGAAGGCGCGATCATCGGCGTCCGTCCCGAGGATCTCGCGCTGGCAGCACCGGGCGCGCCGGCCGACGGCATCACGCTGCCGCTCACCGTGACCGCGGTCGAGCGCGTCGGCCCGGAGAGCTTCGTCTACGGCACGCTCGACCGCGGCGACAGCATCATCGTGCGGCTGCCGGGAACGCAGGCGCCGGCGCCGGGCGAGCGGGCGGTCGCGGTCGCCGCACGGGCAAAGCTGCATGTATTCAGCGCCGACGGGCAGCGCCGGCTGTAGCTCAAAACCCTGATTTCCGGACGAAATCCCCATTCTTGAACCCTTAACCACCGCCCCCCATATTTGGGCATACCGGACCGGAAGCGGCACTGTGCCGATCCGCGCCGGCAGGGGCGCCTAACGGGCCTCTCAAAGTCGCTTCGCAAGAGGACTTTGGAAACTATGTCCCGAGTTCCGTCGCTCTCCAGTCCGTTCCTGCTCGGGTTTGACGAAATCGAGCGCGTCCTCGACCGCGTGACCAAAGCGGCCGACGGCTACCCGCCCTACAACATCGAGCGGTTGGCCAGGGACGAGCATGATCCGGAGCGGTTGCGCATTACGCTGGCGGTTGCCGGCTTTACGCGCGATCAGCTCGACGTGTCGATCGAGGAGAACCAGTTGGTGATCCGCGGCCGGCAGCAGGATGACAAGACCCGGGAATACCTTCACCGCGGCATCGCGGCGCGTCAGTTCCAGCGGACCTTTGTGCTGGCTGACGGCATTGAGGTGAAGGGAGCGGACCTGAAGAACGGCCTGCTGTCGATCGATCTGGCGCGTCCGGAACCGGCGCGCGTGGTGAAATCGGTCGCCATCAGGAACCATGAGTGACGGCAATGAGGCATCGACCGGAAAGGATCGAGGGCCATGACTATGAATGACATCCACACGATTTCCCCGGAGGCGCTGCAGGGCCTCGGCGGAGGCAAGCTCGCCTACGTGAAAACGATCCGCTCCGAGGACGTGCAGAAGCATTTCCCGCAGGCGCCCGAACTCGCGCCCGGTGCGCTGCTCTATGCGCTGCACGCGGCCGACGGCACGCCGATCATGCTGACCGACAGCCGCGAGGCAGCGGTCGCGAATGCCTGGAGCAACGAGCTCGAGACGGTGAGCGTGCACTGAGCGCAGCTGTCATCCCGGCCGAGCGAAGCGAGAGCCGGGACCCATAAGCACCGACCAAGCGATTTCGGACAGATTCGTGGTTATGGATCCCGGAGAGCCGCTTCGCGGCTTCCGGGATGACGCTCCGGGATTACTGCGACCCTTCCAGCCCGAGCCTCTTCACCAGCGCGCCCCACTTCTCCTGTTCGGCGCGGCGATAGGCGCGCGTGTCCTCGACGGACGGCGTGTCGAACGGGATCAGGCCGATCGTCTCGATCTTCTGTTTCAGGTCGGGCTCGGCGAGCACGCGCTTCATCTCGTCATGCAGCCGGTCGACGATCTCGCGCGGCGTCTGCGCGGGCGCGAGCAGCATGTGCCACGACACCGCCTCGAAACCCGGCGCCGGCGCGGCCTCGGCCAGCGGCGGCACATCGGGCAAGAGCGGCAGCCGCGTCGCCGACGACACCGCGAGCGCGCGCAGCTTGCCGTCCTTGATCAGCGGCAGCGAGGCGCCCGCCTCCGCCCAGCCCATCGCGATGTGGCCGGCCGCGATGTCCTGGATCGACTGCGGCGTCGCGCGGTACGGCACATGGGTGATGTCGAGCCCGAACTGGTTCTTCATGTATTCCATCGACAGGTGCTGGGCGACGCCGGCGCCGGGCGAGGAATAGCTGAGCTTGCCCTGGTTCGCTTTGATGTAGGCGATCAGCTCGGGAACGGTTTTCGCCGGCACATCCGGATTGACCACCAGAATGAACGGCGACTTCACGTAGAGCGAGATCGGAACGAAGTCGCGCTCGGGATCGTAGGTGACCTGCCGGAACAGCGTGAGATTGATCGCCATTGCCGAGGAGGTCGACACCAGCAGCGTATGGCCGTCCGGCGCCGATTGCGCGACCGCGTTCGCGGCGAGCATCAGCGAGGCACCCGGACGGTTCTCGACGATCACCGGCTTGCCGAGACTCTGCGACAGACGGTCGGCATAAAGCCGCACCAGCACGTCCATGCCGCTGCCGGCCGCAAGCGACACGATGATGGTGACGGGGCGGTTGGGATATTGGGCGGCAGCGGGTGATGCGAGCGCCAAGACAAGCGCAAAGGCAGCCAGTTTGACGATGCGCATCGCAATCCTCCTCCGGCGACTTTTCTTAAGTTGGACTTTCGCCCAACGCGTGATGCGATGTCCAGCCTGCGGTGCCGCACGCATCAAACACCTCATCCTGAGGAGCGAGCGCAGCGAGCGTCTCGAAGGATGGCCAAGGGCTCCGCTATCGCCTCGCGCCATGGTTCGAGACGCCCGCCTTTTGGCGGGCTCCTCACCATGAGGTTCGGTGTTTTACGCCGCTTCCGACGGCGGCATCGCCAGCACGGCGTAGAGCGCGTCGGCGTCGCGCGACTCGCGCAACCGCGCGACGGTCTCGGGCTCGCGCAACAGGCGCGCCACGCGCGCCAGGGCCTTGAGGTGGTCGGCGCCGGCGGCTTCCGGGGCGAGCAGCAGGAAGATCAGGTCGACCGGCTGCCCGTCGAGCGACTCGAAATCGATCGGACGATCGAGCCGCGCAAACAGGCCCACCAGTTTCTCCAGCTTCGCAAGCTTGCCGTGCGGGATCGCGATGCCGTTGCCGACGCCGGTGCTGCCAAGCTTCTCGCGCTGCATCAGCGTCTCGAAGATCAGCCGCTCGTTCTGCCCGGTCAGCCTGGCGGCGCGCGCCGAAAGCTCCTGGATTGCCTGCTTCTTGCCGTTCACTTTGAGCGCCGGAACGATCGCGTTCGGCGCGACAAGGTCGGTGAGCGGCATTGCAACCGGTCCGGATGAATGGGTGTGGTTGTTAACGGGAAGGCGGCGGTTTATCGGGGCCGCCCCATGGCGTCAATGGGCTCCGGCCTTGACGATCGGCGGATCGACCCAGCCGACATTGCCGTCGGGCCGGCGGTAGACGACGTTGACCCGGCCGTGACTGGCATGCCGGAAAACCACGACCGGAGCGCCCGTCATGTCCAGTTCCATCACGGCTTCGCTGACCGAGAATTGCTTTAGCACCGTGGTGGATTCGGCGATGATGACGGGATTGAATTCGGTCTGCTCGTCATCGGTCTCGTGCGAGGGCGCCTCGATCACATAGCTCGGCGCGTCGACCGAAGCGCCGTTGGCACGCGTGACGTGATGATCTTTGAGGCGGCGCTTGTAGCGCCGCAGGCGCTTCTCGATCCTGATCGCCGCCTGATCGGCGCTCGCGTAGGCGTCGGCGGCATTCGCGCCGGTGTGCAGCGTGATGCCGGAATCGAGATGGATCGCGCAGTCGGTGCGAAACCCGAAGCCCTCCTTCTCGACCGTCACATGGCCGGAATAACCGCCATCGAAATATTTGCTCAAAGCTTCGACGATGCGGGCGCTGACGCGCTCGCGTAACGCTTCACCGATGTCCAGGTTTTTTCCCGAGACGCGAAACGGCATGCTTGCCTCCGCTGTTCGTTCTCCGGACCCTTTACGAAGCTATGAACGGGCCAGCGCAGAGTCAACGCGGCAAATCGCATTTGGTCTCACGAGGCGGCCCCAGCCGGCGCGTACTTTTCGCGGCGGCGCTGCACCGAGGAGGGTATCCGCATCGCTTCGCGATATTTGGCCACCGTCCGCCGCGCGATGTCGATGCCGGCCTCGCGCAGCCGGTCCACGATGGTATCGTCGGACAGAACCTCCTGCGCGCTCTCGGCATCGATGAGCTGCCGGATGCGGTGGCGCACGGCTTCCGCCGAATGCGCCTCGCCGCCGTCGGAGGCATTGATCGAGGACGTGAAGAAGTATTTCAGCTCGAAGATGCCGCGGCTGGTCGCCATGTACTTGTTGGCGGTGACGCGCGAGACCGTCGACTCGTGCATGCTGATCGCATCCGCGACGGTCTTGAGATTGAGCGGGCGCAGAAACTGGACGCCGTGCGCGAAGAACGCATCCTGCTGGCGCACGATTTCGGTCGATACCTTGAGGATGGTCTTGGCGCGCTGATCGAGCGCGCGCATCAGCCAGGTCGCGGTTTGCAGGCAGTCGGCGAGGTACGATTTCTCTTCGCCGTTCTTCGCGGTCTTCGATACCGCCGCGTAGTACGACTGATTGACCAGCACCTTCGGCAGAGTGTCGGAATTCAATTCCACCAGCCAGCCGCCATCCGCGGCCGTGCGCACGTACACGTCGGGTACGATCGGCTGCACCACCGAGGAGCCGAACGCGAGGCCGGGCTTGGGATTGAGCCGCCGCAGCTCCGCGATCATGTCGGTGAGGTCGGCATCGTCGACGCCGCAGACGCGGCGCAGCGCCGGCAGATCGCGCCGCGCCACCAGTTCGAGATGCGCCACAAGCGCCTGCATCGCAGGATCGAAACGATTCTGCTCCTTGAGCTGGATCGTCAGGCATTCGCTCAAATTTCGCGCGCACACGCCGGGCGGATCGAAGGTTTGCAGAATGGAAATGACCGCTTCGAGTTCAGACTGCGGTGCGCCCAATCGATCGGCAACCGCTTCAAGATCGCCGGTGAGATAGCCAGCCTCATCGACCAGATCGATCAGGTTGCGGCCGATCATGCGGCGGACCGGGTCCGCGATCGCAAGCGCGAGCTGCTCGCCCAGATGGTCCGCGAGCGTCGCTTCGGCCGACACGAACGCTTCCAGATTATAGTCGCCGTCCTCGCGGCCGCCGGAGCCGACGCCAGCCCATTCCGAATAGGCGGCGGGCTCGGTCTGGGTGGGGCGCGGCGGCGCCTCGGCCGAGTCGGGAAACACGTTCTCGATCCCGGTGTCGAATGAGTCCTCGATGGCCGCGGACCCGTTCACATCGCCCTTGGCCCATTCGCCGTCCTGGCCGTCTTGGGCCTCGCCGGAGCCTTCCGTGGCGCCCGCGGCAGCGCCGCCTTCGCCCGGCTGATCGGCCTCAGGGCCCTCGCTCGGGCGCTCCAGCAGGGGGTTACGCTCGAGCTCGCCCTCCACGTAGGCCGTCAGATCGAGATTGGAGAGCTGCAGCAGCTTGATGGCCTGCATCAGCTGCGGCGTCATCACGAGCGCCTGGCTCTGCCGAAATTCGAGTCTTTGAGAAAGTGCCATGCTGCGGTGCAATATTGGTCCGGTTCTTGCTTTAACCGACTCTAGCGCCGCTGTACACCCGGGGTCGAGCAATTCTTGCCCGTGGTGTTAACAACCCCTGCCGGCACAGCCTTACATCCGGAATTCCTCGCCGAGATAGAGCCGGCGCACTTCCGGGTCGTTGATGATGTCGTCGGCATTGCCCTCGCGCAGCACCTCGCCCGAATAGATGATGTAGGCGCGGTCGGTCAGGCCGAGCGTCTCGCGCACATTGTGGTCGGTGATCAGCACGCCGATGTCGCGCTCGGTGAGATGGCGCACCAGTTGCTGGATGTCGCCGACCGCGATCGGATCGATGCCGGCGAACGGCTCGTCGAGCAGCATGTAGGCCGGGCGCGTCGCGAGCGCGCGCGCGATCTCGGTACGGCGGCGCTCGCCGCCGGAGAGCGCGATCGACGGCGTCTTGCGCAGCCGCGCGATGTTGAATTCCTCAAGCAGCCGGTCGAGCTCGTATTCGCGCTTCTTCTTGCTCGGCTCGACCACTTCTAGCACGGCGCGGATGTTGTCCTCGACGCTGAGCCCGCGGAAGATCGAGGCTTCCTGCGGCAGATAACCGATGCCGAGGCGCGCGCGCTGATACATCGGCAAATGCGTGATGTCGTGGCCGTCGAACTGGATCCTGCCCTTGTCGGCCTTGATCAGCCCGGTGATCATGTAGAACACCGTGGTCTTGCCGGCGCCGTTCGGCCCGAGCAGCCCGACCGCCTCGCCACGCCGCAGCGACAGGCTCACGCCCTTCACGACCTTGCGGCCGACGAAGCTCTTCTCGACGCCGTGGACCGTCAGCGAACCGGCCTCGCCGACGACCGCCGAGAATTCGCCGGCGCGGCGCGACTGGCCGAAGACGCGATCCAGCGGACGCGTGGCCGGTGTCTCCGCCGGCCGCTCGAACAGCGCCGCGGGCGACGTCGCCTTGCCGTTGAAGCCGGCTTCATCCGGCTCGGAGGGGTCGCGCCGCAGATCAGGCGGCGGGACCGACTTCCAGTCGAAGTCGCGCTCGGCACTGTGCCCGATCGGCTGCGCCGAAACGCGCTTGCCCTTGCCGAGCGACATGCGCTCGGTCGTGGTGAAATTCATCTTCTCGGCATGGCCATTGGCCATCCGCTCGGCGACCGGACCGAGATCGATGCGCCAGAGCGATGACTGCGACCCAGGCGGTCGCGGCCGAGCGCTCCGAAATGGCTTGAGAAAATCCAGCACGCCGTCTCGAGGCTCCCGAAAAATCCGCAACCCTGATAGTTGCTGGCAGGACCGCTTGCAACGCCAGCAAGGTGCCGGCTCAGTTGATCCGCGTCGGTGCGCCGGGTGCGGATTTGGCGGCGGGCGGCGGCGCAGGCGCCGGCGCCGGTTTTGCATCCTTCGCGGGGGTGGCCGCCGGCTGCGGCGCCGTACTCGGGTTGAACAGCCCCTCGACGCGCTTCGCCTTGTCGGACTCGACCCGCGCGACCCCGGTGTCGAGATTGACCACCATGCGGTCGCCGCGCAGCACGTTGGTTCCTTGCGTGACCACCACGTTGCCGGTCAGGGTCACGTTGTTGGACTTGACGTCGAACACGCCATTATCGCCCGTCGCGGTCTGGTCCTTCTGCGTCACCCGCACGTCGCCCTTGGCTTCGGCGCGCTTGATCTGCTGGCCGGTGCCAGTTCCGACACCCTGCTTCTGGGCGGTGGCGGGCGCGCCTTTCTTCGGTGCCGCGGCCGGCGCCGCGGATGTGTCCTCGTAGAAAATGACCAGTGTCTTGCATTGAAGAATCGTCTCGCCCTGGACGAGCTTGACGTTCCCCATGAACGTGGCTTGCCGCTGCTTGTCGCGCACCTCCAGGGCGTCCGATTCGATCTTGACCGGCTGGTCGCGGTTGAGCTGGATACCCTGCATCGCGCTGCCTGATTGCTGCGCGGGCTGTTGCGCGGGCTGCGCGCCCGCCGCAACGGTGAGCGCAAGGCTCGCCAGAAGCACGAGGAAGCGCTGGCTCATCGCGACGCTTCCTTCTTCTGGCCATCGAGATCGAGAACGACGCCGCGTTCGAACCGGATCACCTCGCCCGAATCGGTGATTTCCATGCGGTTCGCCTTGAGCGTGCCGTTCGGCAGCGTGATATCCACCGGCTGCTCGGAAACCACATTGCCCTTTTTCATTTCCACCGCCGCCTCGCGCAGCAGCGCCTTGTAGCCCTGCTGCGAGGTCACCACGATCTGGTCGCGCAGGACGATCCTGTCGGCCTTGGTGTTGTAGGTGCCGGCGTTGGCGGTGATGTGGACCACGTCCTTGTCCTGCATCTCCATCTTGGCGCGCAGGTTTTGCAGCTCGACGATGTCCGGCTTGGTGATGTCCTGCACGGCGGTTTCGGCGTTGAGCTCGTAGGCGCGCGAGTCGCGCGTGAAGCCCGCGATGCGCGGCAGCTCCATGGTGATCTTGCTGCCCTGCACGGCGAGCTTGCCGGACACGCTCGGGAGCTTGTCGAATATCTGCATCGGGGCGAAATAAGTGAACAGCACCAGCACCGTCAGCCCGGCCACGACCCCGACCGGCAGCACGACGCGCACGATGCGCACGAGGATGCTGTGCCGCCCGGCCTTGCGCACCGCGCGATCGACATCGGTACGGCGCGAGGCGGTCCAGCCATGCGTCTCGTTGATCGCGGTCGCGGTGATCGGATGACCCATCGGCGGTTCGGATTTTGAAGAATCGGCCCCCACGCCGCTGACCTTACGGCGCCAAGGTACCAAAATCGCCTGCGAATGTGGCCCCGTGACGGCGATAAACCGTTAACAGCGCTCAGGAATGGGCGAAAATGTCCTGGGCGGCCCAGCCGGCGAGGTCGAGCCGGGCGCGGGTGGGCAAAAATCCGAAGCAGGCGGCGGCCAGTTCCGTCCGGCCCTCGCGCGCCAGCATGGCGTCGAGCTTCTCCTTGAGGGCATGGAGATTGAGCACGTCGTCGGCCGCGTAGGCGACCTGCGCCTCGGTCAAGGTCTCGGCGCCCCAGTCGGACAGCTGCTGCTGCTTGGAGACGTCCTTGCCGAGCAGGTCCTTGGTCAAATCCTTCAGCCCGTGCTTGTCGGTGTAGGTGCGGGTGAGGCGCGAGGCGATCTTGGTGCAATAGAGCGGCTGCGGCATCACGCCGAGCCACTTGCTCAGCATGCCGATATCGAAGCGCGCGAAATGGAAGATCTTCAGCTTCGTGGAATCGCCGAGCAGCGCTTTGAGGTTCGGCACGGGGCCGGCCTCGCGGCCGATCTGCACCACGTCGGCGGTGCCGTCGCCGGGCGAGAGCTGCACCACGCAGAGCCGGTCGCGCGCAGGCTCCAGCCCCATGGTCTCGGTGTCGACCGCGACCGCGCCGGTGTAGCGCGTCAGGTCGGGCAGATCGCCGCGGTGCAGACGGATGGTCATGGAGGCGTCGTAGCATTGGGGCGGGAGAGCTTCAATCCAGACTAGGAAGGGCTCATCGGCGAGACGCCCTCGCTCGACCGCTTTGCCGTCGAGGCGGCGCGCGCCGCAATGCGCAGCGGACGCTCGTTCATCGCACGCGCGACGCTCGCGTGGTGCACGATCCGGCTGGCGATCGAGGAAAAGCTCGAGCCGGTGTTCGAGAAGAGCCAAGAGCTGCTGGTGCGGTTTGTGCCGCAGGTGGCGGCATTTGTGTGAGAGCAAGGTCCTGGCAACCCGGAAGCCGACTCGAATACAAGGCCGCATTCGGGCATCATGTGTGGCGGAGTCGAAATCTGCCCGCCCTTCCTGCCGGCGGCAATTGCGGTGATTGGGGCAAGGTAAGGCGTCTAATTTCGTTTGAGCGATTTGATACGAGTCCGGTTCGTATGGAGCTTTACGGTGCCGCCGGAACGCCGTGGCTTCGTCCTAAGTCGGCTGATCATAGTACTGACAAATTCCGCTGACCGATTGTCGCGAATCGTCCGAGACACGCGTGTAATCGTTGCTGTGCTGCTTTCCAGCCGGGCTTTGATCTGTCTTTGAGGTAAGCCCTCTTGCAGCAGTTGAGCAATCTCCCATCGATTTTCAATTGAGCGAATTTCTTCGGGCGTCATCAAGAATTTTAGGAACCCTTCCATTTCGGAAGCGGTTCGACAGATGAGTAGCGCGTCCGCGATCTTTAATCTGCTCATTGGCGCTCGTCGGATTTGACCGCGCTGTCGGCATCTCTGCGATGTTTGAACAGCCGAATCGCGAACCACGCTAGAATGATACACACCAAAGCAATGACCGCCAGATCGCCCGTTGCGGTTGCCTTGAACCACTGCCCGAACTCAATATTTATCGAGTTGTTTGACATGTGCCCTCCATTGGGCCCGAACTCAGGCACGCCAACCGTACGACCAATTGCCCCTTATCTGCAACTCCGCGAGCATATTAGCGCACTAGCGCACTAGTGCGCTAG
>JAXDNY010000125.1:0-10702 GCA_034669145.1 Hyphomicrobiales bacterium | reverse complement strand
AGTTCCTCGGCAAGGGCTGGGGCGGCATCAACCTCGAGGACATCAAGGCGCCGGAGTGCTTCATCATTGAGCAGCGGTTGCGGGAACTGCTCGACATTCCGGTGTTCCATGACGACCAGCACGGCACCGCGATCATCGCGGCGGCGGGCCTGATCAATGCGCTGCACCTGACCGGCCGCGACATCAGGGAGACCAGGCTCGTGGTCAATGGCGCGGGCGCAAGCGGCATCGCGTGTACGGAGTTGCTCAAGGGGCTCGGCCTGCAGCCGAACAACGTGATCCTGTGCGACACCAAGGGCGTCATCTACCAGGGCCGCCGCGAGGGCATGAATCAGTGGAAGTCGGCGCATGCGGTCGAGACCAAGGCGCGCACGCTTGCCGAGGCGTTTGAGGGCGCGGATGTGGCGTTCGGGCTCTCGCAGAAGGGCGCGTTCACCATCGACATGGTGAAGTCGATGGCCGACAAGCCGATCATCTTCGCGATGGCCAATCCCGATCCCGAAATTCCCGTTGAAGAAGTCGCGCAAGTGCGCCCGGATGCCATCATGGCGACGGGGCGCTCGGACTATCCGAACCAGGTGAACAACGTCCTCGGCTTTCCCTATATTTTCCGCGGCGCGCTCGACGTGCGCGCCTCGACCATCAACATGGAGATGAAGGTCGCGGCCGCGCAGGCGCTGGCTGCGCTCGCGCGCGAGGACGTGCCGGACGAGGTCGCGGCCGCCTACGGCACGCGGCCGAAATTCGGGCCCGACTACATCATTCCGGTGCCGTTCGACCCGCGGCTGATTTCGGCGATCCCGCCCGCGGTCGCGAAGGCCGCGATGGACACCGGCGTCGCGCGCAAGCCGATCGTCGACATGGATGCGTACAAACAGCAGCTGCGCTCGCGGCGCGATCCCGTCGCGGGGGTGCTGTCGCGCATATTCGAGCGGCTCAAGCGCTCGCCGAAGCGCGTTGTGTTCGCCGAGGGCGAGGAAGAACAGGTGATCCGCGCCGCCGCCGCCTTCGTCGAGCAGGGGCTCGGCACCGCGCTCCTCGTCGGACGCGAAAACCGCGTCCGCGAAACCGCCGACAACGCCGGCATCGAGCTCGAGGACGGCATCTCGATCGTGAACGCGCGGCTGTCGCGCCGCAACGCCGAGTATGCGGCCTATCTCTATGAACGGCTGCAGCGCAAAGGCTACCTGATCCGCGACTGCCAGCGCATGGTGAACCAGGACCGCAACACATTCGCGGCCTGCATGGTGGCGATGAACGACGCGGACGCGATGGTCACCGGCGTCACGCGCAATTTCTCCGTCGCGCTGGAGGAAGTGCGGCGCGTGATCGATCCCAAGCCCGGGCACCGGGTGATCGGCGTCTCGCTGGTGCTGGCGCGCGACCGCACCGTGCTGGTCGCCGACACCGCCGTGACCGAAATGCCGGACGGGCCGGACATCGCGGACATTGCGATCGAAGCCGCTGGCGTCGCGCGCAAGCTCGGCTACGAGCCGCGGCTCGCGCTGCTGTCGTTCTCGACCTTCGGGCATCCGCCGGGCGAGCGCGCCGCCAAGGTGCAGGAAGCGGTGCGCATCCTCGATTCCCGCCGCGTCGATTTCGAGTATGACGGCGAGATGGCGGCGGACGTCGCGCTCTCGCCCGACCTGATGGCGGCCTATCCGTTCTGCCGCCTCACCGGCCCCGCCAACGTGCTGGTCATGCCGGCGTTCCACTCGGCGGCGATCTCGACCAAGATGCTCCAGACTCTGGGCGGTGCGACGGTGATCGGCCCGCTGCTGGTCGGGCTCGACAATTCGGTGCAGATCGTCAATTTGTCCTCGAAGGACACGGACCTGGTGAACATGGCCGCGCTCGCGGCGTATAACGTCAGCGGATAGGGCGAATGGGGAGTGGCGAATAGCGAATGGTCAGCTAGACGCAGCTTCCTTTTCCATTCGCCACTCGCTATTCGCCATTCGCCTTCTTGCTTGAGGAAACGAACATGCCTACCAAACTCCGCGGCGTCATCGCCGCCGTCGCAACCGCGGTCGACGAAACCGGTGCGCCCGACGCGGCGCGGTCGGTGAAGCTCGCACGCTTCCTGCTCGATACCGGCTGCGACGGGCTCAACGTGCTCGGCACCACCGGCGAGGCGACCTCGTTTTCGCTCGAACAGCGCAAGGCCGTGATGAGCGAATACAAGAAGGCAGGGCTGCCGCTCGACCGGCTGATGGTCGGTACCGGCGCCGCCGCCACCGCCGACGCGGTCGCGCTGACGCGCCATGCCGCCGAGCTTGGCTTTGCGGGCGCGCTGATCCTGCCGCCGTTCTATTATAAAGGTGTGCCGGACGACGGGCTTGCGGCCTACATCGCCACGATCGTGAAGGTCACGGCCGAAAAGCCGATCCCGATCTACCTTTATCACTTTCCGTCGCAGTCGGGCCTGCCTTGGCACGTCAAGCTGATCGCGCGGCTGCTCGACGCGCACAAAGGCCGCATCGTCGGCCTGAAAGACTCCTCCGGCGACATGGCCTACGCGCGGGAAGCGGCCGGCATCGCCAAGGACTTCGATGTGTTTCCGTCGACCGAAGCGTGCCTGATCGAGGCGCGCTCGGGCATTTTCGCGGGCTGCATCTCGGCGACCGCGAACCTCAACGCCGACCTCTGCCAGCGCGCCTGGTCGACCGGAGATGCCGCCGCGTACGAGAGCGCGGTCACGATCCGCAAGCTGTTCGACGGCAAGGCGCTGGTGCCCGGCATCAAGGCGACACTCGCGCATATCCATAATGACACCGCGTGGGCGCGCGTCGCCCCGCCACTTGGCGCCTTCCCGGCCGCCGACCGCGCCGGCGCGATTGCGGGCTATGATGCGGCGCGGGCCAAGCGCGTGGCGTAGCCGTGCGGAAAGCAGGAGAAAGGCGCCTCACAGATGCCGAAGTCGCGGAAATGCGCCAACTTCGGCTCGAAGCGATGAACCTCCAGGAGATTGCGGGTAATCCCCTGGAGGCCGAGGACATCGCGATGTTCGAGATGTTCGAGCGCGAGCGGTGGACCGACGAGGAACGTCTCGCGTACATCCACGACAAAGCCAAGAAACTCGCTCGTAGCCAGCGTTGACGGCCCTTATCGGCCCCTCTATAAGCCTGCCCAACCGGCGGCGAAGCCTTCGCCGCCCTCACTTTTTCACCATGTAGAACAGCGGTTGCGCCCGGCGCGTCCCGCACCACGGACAGACAATGGCCAATACCTCCTCCGCCCGCAAAGCCACCCGCGTGATCGCACGCCGGACCGACATCAACACGGCGCGCCGTTCGCGCATGCGCACCTCGGTGCGCAAGGTCGAGGAGGCGATCGCCTCCGGCGACAAGGCCGCGGCGCTCGCGGCGCTGAAGGCTGCGGAACCCGAGATCATGCGCGCGGCGCAAAAGGGCGTGGTCCACCGCAATGCGGCGAACCGGAAGGTCTCGCGCCTTGCGCACGGCGTCGCCAAGCTCGGCAAGTAGCCCAACTTCGGATTTCTGCGTATGTGACGCCGGCCTTGCGCCGGCGTTTCTGCTTTTCGGGCTTCTCGCGCCGAAAAACGCCGATGCTGCGGATCACACCCGCATTGACGGTCGCGCGCAGGCCGTCTCACCGTGCGTGCGCATGCATTTTCTGAAAGTTTTTTTTTGCCTGTGACGGCTGGGCAACATTCATCGAGAGTGCAGAAGCCCTTGAGCCATGCGGTGATCTTGCAGGCTACGCATCTCGGGCGCGCAAGAAAACCACACTCATGACAAGCAGTTAACGAGATAGCGGAGCGAGGGGCTTCGATTCCGGCACTTCGCGACGCTGGGTCAAAAAATTTCGCTGCTGCGCGGCGGCTTCATGAACGGGCCGCCTTATGAACGCGGCGCAACGCCAAATGCAACGTTGATTCAATCGCTTGTTCTTTTCAGCGTCTTCGAAATGTCATCTGCGCGAATTCGCCGTCATGGCGCCATCACAAAACGTCGATTGAAAGTCTTGCGCCTTCGTAAACGCTGTGCGTATTCTTCTCAGGCGCTCGCAATTTTCTCGCGGCAAACAAACTCCTCGCTTCGCACACGTCTCATCGGCGAGATGGGTACCGGTTCATTTTGGACCGGGCGGCGGATGCTTGTCGCGCGAGAAGATGGTGAGGGCGGCGAGATCGATCGTCAAGCGCGATCGAGGGGCAAGTCGGCGGTGTCATGGTCTCGTAGGTCGTAACAGGGCACGCACAAAGGGACGAAACAATCATAGATAACAAGGCATCGCAGGCAGCGGCGCGGTGACTTTGCAGGGGGCTTTTGATGAACAGGCAAGCTGGATCGGCGCTTGACGCGGTCAACGCAGCATCGTGCCGATGGGCGATGCGCACACGCTCACGCATTTCGATTGTCTCGCATAGTTCTGGATCGTGGACGCCGGTGAGTACCGCCGGCCCGTGGCGAAACGCACCGCCGGGCTCATAAAGCCTGCGAATATTGCGTCCACCCCGCCCGTCGGCGACGGGCATTCAACGTCGGCCATTCCATGTCTGGAACCAGCGATGTCGCAAATTCCCGCCTTCGCGCACGATTCTTCCCGCTTTTTGTCATCCGGCGCCGGGACTGCCCGGTCCGCCGAGCCTCATGAGCGCCAGCCCATGAGCCTGACCGACCAGGAACGTTGGCTCCGAGTGCAGCAACGGCTGCGCGCCGCGGTTGGCGACGAGATCTTCAAGAGCTGGTTTGCCGCCATGGGTCACGATGCCATCGAGGACGACACGGTGCGCCTCTCGGTGCCGACCCGCTTTCTCAAGAGCTGGGTGCAGTCGCACTACGCCGACAAGCTGCTGGCGTGCTGGAAGGCGGAGCTGCCGTCCGTGCGGCGCATCGATCTGGTCCACCGCTCGGCGGTGCTGCGCAATGCCGTCGCCAAGGCGAAGGTGAGCGAGCCGGTCGAGGTCGCGCGCGAGATCAAGAGCAACACCGAGCGGAGCGATGCGCGCACCGTGCAACTCCCCGCGCAGGCGGCGCACGAGGCGCTGGGCGGATCGCCGCTCGATCCGCGCCTGGCCTTCGATACCTTCGTGGTCGGGCGTTCCAACACGCTCGCCCACGCGGCGGCCAAGCAGGTGGCGCTGGCGCGGCGCGGCGAGCCGGTGATGTTCAATCCGCTCTACGTCCATGCGGGCGTCGGCTTGGGCAAGACGCATTTGCTGCAATCGATCGCCTGGGCCGGCAACGGCATCGCGGATCGCAGGGTGCTCTACCTCACCGCCGAGAAATTCATGTACGGCTTCGTGGCGGCGCTCAAAGCGCAGACCGCGCTCGCCTTCAAGGAAGCCTTACGCGGCATCGACGTGCTGGTGATCGACGACCTGCAATTCCTGCAAGGCAAGTCGACGCAAGTCGAGTTCTGCCACACCCTCAATGCGCTCATCGACGCCGGCCGTCAGGTGGTGATCGCCGCCGACCGTCCGCCCGGCGATCTGGAAAGCCTCGACGATCGCGTGCGTTCGCGCCTTGCTGGCGGGCTCGTGGTCGAGATGGGCTCGCTGGAGGAAGAACTGCGGCTGGAAATCCTCAAGAGCCGCGTCGCGGCCGCGCGCACCCATCATGCGGGCTTCGACGTGCCGGGAGGCGTGCTCACCTTTATCGCCAAGTCGATCACGCATAACGGCCGCGATCTCGACGGCGCGCTCAACCGCCTGCTCGCGCACAACAAGCTCACCGGCCAGCCCGTCACCATGGACATGGCCGAGCGCGCGGTGCGCGACCTGATCCGCCCGCAGGAGCCCAAGCGCGTCAAGATCGAGGAGATCCAGCGAATCGTGGCGCGGCAATACAATGTGAGCCGCTCCGACCTGTTGTCGTCACGACGCACCGCGAACGTGGTGCGTCCGCGCCAGATCGCGATGTATCTGGCAAAGACCTTGACGCTGCGCTCACTGCCCGAGATCGGGCGGCGGTTCGGCGGGCGCGATCACACCACCGTGCTGCATGCGGTACGCAAGATCGAGGGTCTGGTCGGCAACGACAGCGTGCTCGCCGAGGAGATCGAATTGCTCAAGCGCCTGCTGCAGGAGTGAGGGGCGGGCAAGCGTCCCACCGCGTCATGGCCGGGCATAGCCCGTCGAAGACGGGCGTAAACGCCCTGACGCCCGGCCCATTCACGTCTTAGGGACGCAAGAAAGGCGTGGATGCCCGGCACGAGGCCGGGCATGACGGGGATTGTGCCCTTGCCCAAACCGCCCCGACACGCCAATTTCGGTGCCCGGCGTGAACTGGCTGCCGGCTGCTTCTGGGGTCGGATATGAAGGTCACCGTCGAGCGCGCCGCGCTCCTCAAATCGATCGGGCACGTGCACCGCGTGGTGGAGCGGCGCAACACGATTCCGATCCTCGCCAATCTCCTGATCCGTGCCGAGAAGGGCAAGCTCGGCCTCAAGGCGACCGACCTCGACCTCGAAGTGACCGAGACCATTCCGGCCGAGGTCTCTCCGGGCGGCGCCACCACGGTGCCGGCGCACATGATCTACGACATCGTGCGCAAGCTGCCCGAGGGCTCGCAGATCGTGCTCGATTCCTCCGGCGACCGCGCTTCGCTCACCATTCGCGCCGGACGCTCGCGCTTTTCGCTGCAGACGCTTCCCGAAAGCGACTTCCCGGATCTGGCCGCCGGCGAGATGACGCACAAGTTCACGCTGCCGGCGAAAGACCTCAAGCGCCTGATCGACAAGACCCAGTTCGCGATCTCGACCGAAGAGACGCGCTATTACCTCAACGGCATCTATCTGCACGTCGCGGGCGGCGCCAAGGGCGGCAAGCTGCGCGCGGTCGCGACCGACGGCCATCGCCTCGCGCAGGTGGAGCTCGACGCGCCGAAAGGCGCCGAGGGCATGCCGGGCATCATCGTGCCGCGCAAGACCGTCGGCGAGGTGCAGCGGCTGATCGAGGATCTCGACGCCGAAGTCGCGATCGAATTGTCGCAGACGAAAATTCGCTTCACGATCGGCGACGTCGTGCTGACCTCGAAACTGATCGACGGCACCTTCCCGGATTACGGCCGCGTCATCCCGGCCGGCAACGACAAGACGCTGATTGTCGACAAGCCGGAATTCGAGGCGGCGGTGGACCGCGTGTCGACGGTGTCGAGCGAACGCGGGCGCGCCGTGAAGCTCGCACTCTCCGGCGGCAAACTGGTGCTGACCGTCACCAATCCGGATTCGGGCAGCGCCACGGAAGAGCTCGAGGTCGAGTACGATTCCGACCCGATCGATATCGGGTTCAATTCGCGCTACCTGCTCGATATCGCGTCGCAGCTCGAAGGCGACGTGGCGGTGCTCAAACTGGCCGATCCCGGTTCGCCGACGCTGATCCAGGACAAGGATTCCGGCAACGCACTTTACGTGCTCATGCCGATGCGGGTTTAGTATCTATTTTGTTGTTCTGGTTGGCGGCGCGGCGGCGGCGTTTCCGCGCAGGCCTGCCCGGTTTCAGGTAGCGCGCAACCGCGGTCGCTTCCGGCTCGTAGTCGGGAACCGGAGCCGCAAGCCCTGTGACGGCGGACGCCCAGAACTCGACCTTCTCGACCTGTTTCTGCAGGCTGTCGACCGAATCGCACAGCTGCCGTGTTAGATTTTCTTGCAAGGTCTTGTTCATAGCCTGTCTCCGGCCGTCGGCGGCTTGTGCCGCTCAGTTTGAGCCTCCCGCTCAAATTAGTCGTCCTTACATGAAAGAAGTCGCCGGTTGCCTTATTCGTTCCACCTCCTGCGGCACGGCGGCTGCCTGTTTTCTCACACCAGCTCAATGATTTACGGAACTCTTGCGAGCCCGCGACACAGTTCTCCCGGAACCCGATGACCGCCGCGCGCATCCGCCGCCTCACATTGTCGAACTTCCGCAGCTACCGGGCGGCAAGCCTCACCGTGGACGCACAGCTCGCCGTACTGGTCGGGGCGAACGGCGCCGGCAAGACCAACCTGATCGAGGCGATCTCGTATCTAGCGCCGGGCCGCGGCCTGCGCCGCGCGACGCTCGACGAGGTCGCGTTCACCGAAGGCGACGGATCGTGGGCGGTCGCCGCCGAACTTGAAGGCGCGCTTGGCCTTGCGACACTCGGGACCGGGATCGAGCCGCCGGCGTCCGAGGACACGACGCTGACGCGCAAGGTCCGCATCGACGGCGAAGCGGCTCCGTCCGCGGCGGCGTTCACCGATCATCTGAGCATCGTCTGGATGACGCCGGCGATGGACGGATTGTTCGGCGGGCCGGCCTCGGAGCGGCGGCGCTTCCTCGACCGCCTGGTGCTCGCCGTCGACGGCACGCATTCAAGCCGCGTCAACGCGCTGGAGCGCGCGTTGCGCTCGCGCAACCGGCTGCTCGAACAACCCGCTCCCGACACGCACTGGCTCGACGCGATCGAGCACGAGACGGCCGAGGTCGCGATTGCGGTCGCGGCGGCGCGCGCCGAGACCGTGCGGCGGCTCGCGGCCGCGCTCACGCGCGATCGCGATCCGGCCTCGCCGTTTCCATGGGCCGGTGTCGCGCTCGAAGGCTGGGTCGAGAATGCCCTGATGGAACAGCCGGCGACCGAAGTGGAGGACCGCTACCGCACGGTGCTGCGGAACAATCGCCCGCGCGATGCGGCCGCCGGCCGCACCACCGACGGGCCGCATCTCACCGACCTCGACGTCCTGTACGGGCCGAAGGGCATCGGGGCAGCACAGGCCTCCACGGGCGAACAGAAGGCGCTGCTGATCGGCCTGGTGCTGGCCCATGCGGGCCTTGTCGCCGAAATGACCGGCTTTGCGCCGGTGCTCCTCCTCGATGAAGTGATCGCGCACCTCGATCCGGCGCGCCGGGCAGCGCTCTACGATGCACTCGCAGCACTGTCCGCCCAGGTCTGGATGACCGGCGCCGACCCCGCGCCGTTCGCGGACGTGGCCTCGCGCGCGGAAGTGTTCGCCGTGAGCGCCGGCCGCGTCTCGCCAGCACAGCGCCGCGACGCGGGCGGTTGAACCGTCTACGCGTTCGTCCGGATACCGCGATCAACGGAAGCGCGGTACACATTCATCGTCGTCTCCGATTTGAGTTCCGATTTGAGTTTCCTGGGGGTTCGGGTCCCGGCTGGACGAAAGTCCGGCCGGGACTTTGCTTGTCAGCGATCGCGGCGCTGCTCGCGCGGCGGACGGGCTTCGCCGCCCGGAGGCGGCATGACGTTGCGCTGGCAGTAGCCGCCCACACCGCTCACCGTCGCCATGCATTGCTGATACGTCGCGAAGCCGCAGACGATGGTCCAGGAATCGTAGCGCGCGCACCACGGCCAGTATTTGCCTTGCGCGCTGGCGTCGCCGGCGCCGAAGCTCAGCGCCGCGATGACGACCGCGAGACCTGCCAGTGTCCGCATTTTTCTTCTCCGCGTTGGGCGCGCCCCCCACCCTGCAACGATAGTGCCTGCCGATTGTTCAGCCAAAGGCACGGAGGTCCAAATCCGGCCTCAGGAGGGTGCCGCAGCGGCCCGAAAATCAGGCTCCGCGAGGGGCGGAATCGAGGCCTTGGCGCGGCACTTCCAGGCCGTCTGCACAGGGGTAAAAAATCTTTAAAGATCAATAGCCTAAGGGGCTTCACTTTGCCCTATACGATACCCATATTTCGTGTCACACCAGTCTTGCGATTCTCGCACATTTTCCAGCTTCGATTCGAAGGTCTACGCATGGCCGAAGCGGCCCGCCAGACAACAGCGCAAGCCAATGCCGCCTCCGCCGATTACGGCGCGGAATCCATCAAGGTCCTCAAGGGCCTCGATGCGGTGCGCAAGCGCCCCGGCATGTATATCGGCGACACCGACGACGGCTCGGGCCTGCATCACATGGTCTACGAAGTCGTCGACAACGCGATCGACGAGGCGCTCGCCGGCCATGCCACGCAGGTCGTGGTCACGCTCAATCCCGACGGCTCCTGCACGGTCTACGACGACGGCCGCGGCATCCCGACCGACATCCACAAGGAAGAGGGCGTGTCGGCGGCCGAAGTGATCATGACCCAGCTCCATGCGGGCGGGAAATTCGACCAGAACTCCTACAAGGTGTCGGGCGGCCTGCACGGCGTCGGCGTCTCGGTGGTCAATGCGCTGTCGAAGTGGCTGCGCTTGCGAATCTGGCGTGGCGGCGAAGAGTATTTCATGGAGTTCGCTCATGGCGACGCGGTCGCGCCGCTGAGCGTTGTGGGTGAGGCGGGAGAAAAACGCGGCACCGAGGTCTCGTTCCTGCCCTCGACCGAAACCTTCACGATGGTGGAGTTCGACTTCGCCACGCTGGAGCACCGGCTGCGCGAACTCGCATTCTTGAATTCCGGCGTCACCATCGTGCTTTCCGACAAGCGCCATGCGGTCGAGAAGCGCGAGGAGATGCGCTACGAGGGCGGCGTCGAAGCTTTCGTCAAATATCTCGATCGCAACAAGACTCCGCTGGTTCCCGCTCCGATCATGGTCAAGACCGAGCGCGACGGCATCGTTGTCGAGGCCGGGCTGTGGTGGAACGACGGCTATCACGAGAGCGTGCTCTGCTTCACCAACAACATCCCGCAACGCGACGGTGGTACGCATCTGGCCGGCTTCCGCGGCGCACTGACCCGTCAGGTGACAGGCTATGCCGAGACCCTAGGCGGCGCCCGCAAGGAGAAGGTCGACGTCACCGGCGATGATTGCCGCGAAGGCCTGACCGCGGTGCTTTC
>JAXDNY010000124.1:0-2749 GCA_034669145.1 Hyphomicrobiales bacterium | reverse complement strand
TGGCATTCGTCACCCTCGGAGATCGGCGTGCGCCCGAAGCCGAGCGCGATGCACGGACCGTCGGGCCAGTAGGCCACCTCGCCCGGCGTGACGACAGCGCGTGCGTCCGGTTCGCGTGCCACATCGACCGGCACGTCGAAATAGACTTCCTCGCCCCAGGTCATCACGCGCGCGTCGTAAGGAAGCTTGGCGAGCACGGCTTTCGCGGTCGGCGTGTCGATGAGTTCGGCCTCGAGCGTGAGCGTGCCGAAATCGAATTTAATTCTCGGCATGTGATCCTTGCGCGATGCCGAACGTAAAACCGCTCAGGTGAGCTCGACGGTGTCGAAGTCCGCCGGCAAAATGATCTCCAGCACTTCGGCGTCGTCCGAATAATCGAGCACCTTGTGCTTGATGCGCGGCGGCTGGATCCAGGCGGTGCCCGGACGCATCACGTGCGCGCCCTGCCCTTCGAGCTCGGTCTTGATCCAGCCCTTGAGCACATAGATCATCTGAAATTCGACGTCGTGATAATGCAGCTTGGAGACTTCCTCCGGCCGGCACGGCGGCACGAAGCGGATGACATGCGCCTGCACCTTGCCGCTCGTCGCCTTGGCCATGCCGAGGTCGCGGTACTTGGCGTAGCGGCGCAGGCCCACCTCGAAATCCTCTTCGCTGTGATGGCTCACGCGAAAAATCTGCGACGTGGGCTTGAGCTTCGGCGGCGCGGCTCGCTTGGCCGCCGCGGCACGTGAAGGCTTCGCACGTGATTTCACCACCGGCTTGCGCGCTGCCGAACGGCGCGCGCTCGTCTTTGTCCTGGCCATAACGTCCTCCGCCCCAAACCTGCCCACCGACAGATTGCGCGGTCAGACGGCCCGCGGTCAACGGCAGGCGGAAGTCATTGAAAGAAAAGGTAAATCAGTGGAGGCGGAACAGGCCGTCGACGGCCTTCAATTCGGCCGGCTTGATGAGTCCCGAGTGCGCGACCGTGACCGAATGCAGGGCTCCGTCGAGCTTCGCGCGCCAGAATTCGAGAAAACGCTGCAATTCCGGGAATTTCGGGCAGAGGTCGTAGTCCTGCCAGACATAGGACTGCAGCAGCCAAGGGTGATCGGGCCGCCGATAGAAGATGTGCGCGGTGGTGAGCCCATATCCGGCAAGCTGGCGCCGGAAGTCACTGCTGGCCATTTTGGTCCTCCGGGAACTCGAAGACTCAAATTCTCAGGCACGCGGTGGTTCCATTGCAAGCCTAAGAGATGAATAAATTGCTTACAATCAAGGTATTAGCAGCAACACACGAGCAGTGCTGACAATTCGGCAAAAAGCTGCTAGCAGTCGCCGCCAATGAGTGCTAAGAAATTTTCAGCGAGCCCTTGTGGCTCACTTTGGCGTGAACTATCTCCGCGCCGGGCGGCCCGAAGGGGCACGTTACCGGCACGGCCGCCAACTCAAAATATCTCGTCCAACAAGCACTTAGGAGGATCCATGAAATTCCGCCCGCTTCACGACCGCGTCGTCGTCAAGCGCATCGATGCCGAGGAGAAATCATCCGGCGGCATCATCATTCCCGACACCGTCAAAGAGAAGCCCTCGCAGGGCGAGATCGTCGCCGTCGGCCCCGGTGGCCGCGACGAAGCCGGCAAGCTGATCCCGATCGACCTCAAGGTCGGCGAGCGGGTCCTGTTCGGCAAGTGGTCCGGCACCGAGGTGAAGATCGATGGTCAGGACCTCCTGATCATGAAGGAAAGCGACATCATGGGCGTTCTCGAAGAGACCGCCAGTGCCCGCAAGAAGGCCGCGTAAGCCGCGCCTTATCCAGACAATCAACGGAGCAAACATAAATGGCTGCCAAGGACGTCAAATTCTCCGTCGACGCGCGCGATCGCATGCTGCGCGGCGTCGACATCCTCGCGAATGCCGTGAGGGTTACGCTGGGCCCGAAGGGCCGCAATGTCGTGCTCGACAAGTCGTTCGGCGCCCCGCGCATCACCAAGGACGGTGTGACGGTCGCCAAGGAAATCGAGCTCGAGGACAAGTTCGAGAACATGGGCGCGCAGATGGTGCGCGAGGTCGCTTCCAAGACCTCCGATGTTGCCGGTGACGGCACCACCACGGCGACCGTGCTCGCGCAGGCGATCGTGAAGGAAGGCGCCAAGTCGGTCGCCGCCGGCATGAACCCGATGGACCTCAAGCGCGGCATCGACCTCGCGGTCGAGACCGTCGTGGCTCACCTCAAGGCCAACTCCAAGAAAGTCACATCGAACGAAGAGATCGCCCAGGTCGGCACCATCTCGGCGAACGGCGACAAGGAGATCGGCGACTTCCTCGCCAAGGCGATGCAGAAGGTCGGCAACGAGGGCGTGATCACGGTGGAAGAGGCCAAGAGCCTCGAGACCGAACTCGACATCGTCGAGGGCATGCAGTTCGATCGCGGCTACATCTCGCCCTACTTCATCACCAACGCCGACAAGATGCGCGTCGAGTTCGACGACCCCTACATCCTCATCAACGAGAAGAAGCTGTCCGGATTGCAGGAGCTGCTCCCGCTGCTCGAAGCGGTGGTGCAGACCGGCAAGCCGCTGCTGATCATCGCCGAGGACGTGGAAGGCGAGGCTCTCGCCACACTCGTGGTCAACAAGCTGCGCGGCGGCCTCAAGGTCGCGGCCGTGAAGGCGCCGGGCTTCGGCGATCGCCGCAAGGCCATGCTGCAGGACATCGCGGTGCTGACCGGCGGCCAGGCGATCTCGGAAGACCTCGGCATCAAGCT
>JAXDNY010000123.1:0-7468 GCA_034669145.1 Hyphomicrobiales bacterium | reverse complement strand
GCACCTCGTCGCGGAACTTCCACTGGATGTGATAGAGGTTGAGCGGCAGATCCTTGTACGAACGCACGTAGGCGCGGAAGATGTCGGTGATCATCTCCTCGTTGGTCGGCCCGTACAGCACGTCGCGCTCGTGGCGGTCCTTGATGCGCAGCATCTCCTTGCCGTAGGCCTCGTAGCGTCCGCTCTCGCGCCACAGGTCGGCCGACTGGATGGTGGGCATCAGGAGTTCGATCGCCCCCGAGCGGTCCTGCTCCTCGCGCACGATGCGGCAGATCTTGTCGAGCACGCGCAGGCCAAGCGGCAGGAACGCATAGATCCCTGCGGCCTCCTGACGCATCATGCCGGCGCGCAGCATCAGCCGGTGCGAGACGATCTCCGCCTCTTTCGGCGTCTCGCGCAGAATCGGCAAGAAATAGCGGGAAAGGCGCATTGCGGGTGCGACTCAAGGTGTCCGGGGCGGGCGCGTTGGAGTGAAACCGGAAGGCAGGCGAAAACACAAGGGGCATCAAGGCCTTCGGATCGCGTTCCGGCCCGTCATTCCGGCGTCACGGACTTCGGGCTATCAAAGCGGATGTTCGTTGACCGTCCCCGCTGCCGTGCCGCGTGTATGCGTTGCGTTGTACGCGTCTGAGTTCCTTGTGCGCACGAATGTTGCGTTTCGTTTCGTGATGACAATGGAATCGACATCGGTTAGGGTGCCGCCGCGCAAGGCAGAGAACAACGGTCGAAGAACCGCAGCTCTGCCGAGCGGTCCAAGTCTTGGGAGGGAGAGAGTCTGCGGCGCGAGCACCCGCTGCCGCCTCGACGACAACAAGAAGCCGGTCGAGAGTTTTGACTCGCAATATCAAGATATCCGAGCAGGGCCTTGGCCCTGCTCATTTTTTTGCCCTGATGTTGAAGCGAGCCAGATCCCGGCCGCAACCGCGATCAGGCCGATAATCAGGTTCCAGCCGATCGGCTCGGCCACGATAACCGCGGCCAACAGCGAGGCCGCGATCGGATTCACCGTCATGGTGTTGGCGACGCGCGTCGGCGTCGTCATCCGCAGCGCCAGCACCCAGAGAAAGAACGCGAACGCGCCGCCGAACACGCCGAGGTAAAGCACCGCGATCCATTGCGCGGCATCGAACGCGCGCGTCACCGCAAAGCCGCCGCTTAAGGCCGCGACGACAACGAGGCAGGCCGCGCCCGCGCCCATCGAGGCCGTGACGAAGCCGAGCGCCGAGGAGCGCGCGATGAACGGACGCGACCAGACGTTATAGAACCCCATGCAGAGCGTGGCGCCGACCATGATGAGATCGCCGCGCCAGGCGCCCGGCGGCGCCGATGCAACCCCTACGGCGAGCGCGACCGCGACGCCGCCGACCGCAATCAGCACGCCGAGCGTCTTGCGTGCGGTGAGCGCCTCGGCACCGAGCAGCGCCGCCACCACCATGGTCCAGAGCGGCAGCGTCGAGAGCGCGAGCGCGCCGCGCGCGGCCGTCGTGTAGGCCATCGCGATATTGTAGAAAACGAAAAACACCGCAAAGAACATCACGCCAAGAGCCGCGACGCCGGTCCGGTCGCGGCCGCGCGGAAATGCGCTGCGCAGCATCAGCGCGATCGGGAGCAGCACGGCGACGCCGATGCCGAAGCGGAACGCCGCGATCGTCACCGGATCGATCGTGCCGACGACGTAGCGCGTGACCGCCCCGGCGGTTCCGCCGAACGCCGAGGACGCGACCGCGATCAGGACGCCGGCACGTTCGCTCTTTACCTCGCGGGTCATTGATCTCGTGTCCGGCGCCGCCGATGATGCGCACCATACACGAGGAAGCCTCATGCAGCTCGAATCCCTGCCCTTCGCGAAATTGATGGGCGTCACGGTGGTCAGTGTCGCGCCGGACCTGGTGATCGGCGAACTGAAGGTCACGGACGGCCTGTGCACGCGGCCGGCCGTGCTGCACGGCGGCGCCTATATGGCGTTCGCCGACACGATCGGCGCGGTCGCGACCGTCGCCAACTTGAAAGAGGGCGAGAGCACCACGACGATCGAGAGCAAGACCAATTTCTTCGCCGCGATCCCGCTCGGCGACACCGCGCGCGCCGAATGCACCCCGCTGCACAAGGGCCGCACCACCATGGTTTGGCAGACCAAGATTATGCGCGGCGACGGCAAGCTCGCCGCGATCGTGACGCAGACCCAGATGGTGTTGACAAAGAAGTAGCCCGCACGAGCGAAGCGACATGCGGGATTTGCGTGGCGAGGCCGACCCCGGATATCGCTTCGCTCATCCGGGCTACTTCAAGAGTCCCCACAGCGTGCCGAGATCGTCCAGCGTCACCAGCCGGTAGACGTAGACGACCCAGCAGATCGCAAACACGACGCTGGCGACAATCGTGGTCCAGATCAGCTTCGCCTTCAGCGCCGGAATCGTCGGCGCGCCGGGATCGTGGCCGGCCCCGACCGCGACGCCTTCCTCGGCGGCGTTGCGTACGCCGAACGGAAGCACGGTGAACAGAACGACCCACCAGATGACAAAGTAGATCGCAAGCGCGGTGGTCAGGGACATTGTCACTCCCTCGTGTCCCGCACGCGATGCAGCGCGAAGCGGTGCAGCGCAGATGCGGGACCCCGGTTACTTGCCAAGCGAGAAAAAAACCGGGGTCCCGGGTCTGCAGCGCATCATTGCATGCTGCGCTGCGCCCGGGACACAGGCCCGTCACGCCTGCTCGATCTCGACCAGCGTGCCGCAGAAATCCTTCGGGTGCAGGAACAGCACCGGCTTGCCGTGCGCGCCGATCTTCGGATTGCCGTCGCCTAGCACGCGCGCGCCTTGCGATTTGAGCTTGTCGCGCGCGGCCAGGATGTCGTCGACCTCGTAGCATATGTGATGGATGCCGCCGTCGGGATTGCGCTCGAGGAACTTCGCGATCGGGGAATTCTCGCCGAGCGGCTCCAGCAGCTCGATCTTGGTGTTCGGCAGCGTGATGAACACCGTGTTCACGCCGTGATCCGGCTGCGGCACCACGGCCGACACGTCCGCGCCGAGCGTGTCGCGATAGAGCTTGCTCGCCTTGGCGATGTCGCCGACCGCGATGGCAACGTGATTGAGACGGCCGATCATTGATCTCTCCTCCTTGTCCCGGGCGCGGCGCAGCATGAAATGATGCGACGCAGACCTGGGACCCCGGTTTCTTAAGAAAACAAGCAACCGGGGTCCCGCACCTGCGGTGCAACGCTGCGCATTGCACCGCGTGCGGGACACACTGCAAATCTTATACCGTGATGACCTGCACCAGGCATATCGGCTTCTTCTGCCAGTGGCCCGCGATCGCGGAGCGCACGCCGCGCTTGACCGCCTCCTCGACCGCCTGCGGATCGCGCCGGCGCGCCTTCGGCAGCGACTCGAAGGTCTCGATCGCGGCGTCGTAGGCGATCTCGTGCATCGACTGCTTGTCGGCATTCACTTCCGGAATGCCGATCAGTTCGACATCCGGGTCGGCGAGCAGCGCGCCCTTGTCGGACAGCGCCAGCGCCACCACCACGATCCCGGAAAAGCTCAGGCGCCGCCGGTCCGCGACCGTGCGCCCCTCGGCGGAAATCAGCAGCGCGCCATCCTTGTAGAGCCGCGCCGCCGGCACCTCGTCGATCACGCCAGCCGGATCGGGCGCAAGCCGCACCAGATCGCCGTCGCCGCACAGCACGACCTCCGGCACGCCGACGCCGCGCGCGAGCTTGGCGTGTTCGGACAGATGCAGCGCCTCGCCGTGCACCGGAATAGCGATCCGCGGCCGCACCCAGCGGTAAAGCTCCTCCATCTCGGCGCGGCGCGGATGCCCGGAAACGTGCACCAGATGCGTGCGGTCGGTGATCACCTCGATGCCCTGCCGCACCAGCCCGTTGATGACGCGCCCGACCGCCTTCTCGTTGCCCGGAATGGTGCGCGAGGAAAACACCACCGTGTCGCCTTGAGAGAACGTCACCTCGGGGTGCTGATCCTCGGAAATGCGCGACAGCGCGGCGCGCGGCTCACCCTGGCTGCCGGTACACAGCGCCACGACCTTGTTGTGCGGCAGGTGGCCGTACACCTCCACGCTGCGGAATTCGTTGATGCCGTCGAGATAGCCGCACTCGCGCGCGACCTGCGAAACACGATCCATCGCGCGGCCGACCACCACGACCTCGCGGCCTGCGGCGGCCGCGGCTTCAGCAACCGCGCGCATACGTGCCACGTTGGAGGCGAATGTCGTGATCGCGATGCGTCCGCGCGCGGCACCGATCAGCTCGCGCAGGGTTTTCGCGACGTCCGACTCCGACGGCGACCGCCCGTCGCGCACCGCATTGGTGGAGTCGCCGATCATGGCGAGGCAGCCTTCGTCACCCAATGCGCGCAGCTTCGCCTCGTCGGTCGGCGGGCCGATGATCGGCGTCGGATCGAGCTTCCAGTCGCCGGTGTGCAGCACGTTGCCGAGCGGCGTGCGGATGATCAGCGCATTCGATTCCGGGATCGAGTGCGACACCGAGACGAGCTCGATGTCGAACGGCCCGAGCTTGAAGCGGCTGCCGAGCGGCACGACGTTGACCGGAATGTCCGGCGCGCCGGGCTCGCTCAGCCGCTTGGCGGCAAACAGCGAGGCGGTGAACGGCGTCGCGTACACCGGCACGCGCAGGCGGGGCCACAGATCGAGCAGCGCGCCGAAATGATCCTCATGCGCATGCGTGAGCACGAGGCCCAGAAGATTGCGCCGCTCCGCGATCAGGAACGCGATGTCCGGCATGATCAGGTCGATGCCGGGCAGATCGTCGCCCGCGAACGACACGCCGAGGTCGACCGCCATCCATTGGCGCTTCGGCCCGTCGCCGAGCCCATAGAGCGCGAGGTTCATCCCGATCTCGCCGACGCCGCCGAGCGGCGCGAACAGGAGTTCCTGCGCCATTACGGCTGCACCCGCGCCGGGGCGGACACTTCGCCCACCGTGATGGCTTCCAGATTGCCGGCAGGCAGGCGCAGCATCAGGCGTCCCATGCGGTCGAGGGTTTCGAACGTGCCGGTCACCTCGCGGTCGGGGAGGCGCACATGGATGTCGCCGCCGATGTTCGCCGCATGCTTGAGCCATTCGGCGCGGATCGCCGGAAAGCCCGAGCCGCGGCCCCATTGCGCCAGGCGCGACACCATCGTGTGCGAGAGGGCCCGCAGCAGTGCGTCAGGCGCGATGGCGGCACCGCCAACAGCAAGGCTCGTCGCCGGATAGGCCAGATTGTCCGGATGGTGCGCGCAGTTCACGCCGATCCCCGCCGCGACCGCGGTCAGGACGCCGACGCTTTCCGCCTCGATCAGGATGCCGGCGAGCTTGGCACCGTCGAGCAACAGATCGTTCGGCCATTTGAGCTTGAGCTTCACGGCAAGCTGCGGCGCCAGGTCCACAATGCTGTCGCGCACCGCCAGCGCCACTACGAAACACAGTTCCGGCAGATGCGCGGCGGGCGCCGCATCGCTGAGCAGCAGGCTCGCATAGAGATTGCCCGGCTCCGAGGTCCACACATTGCCGCGCCGACCGCGCCCGGCCGTCTGCCGCGCCGCGGTCACCCACAACGGCCCGCGTTCGCCCGCGCGCGCGCGCGACAGCGCCTCGGCATTGGTCGAGCCGAGCGTGTCAAAAGCGATCAGCCGCGCACCGGCGGCCTCCGCATCGGGATGGAGATGCATCAGAACAATGACTTTGCAGCCGCTGCGGCCGCCGACACCAGCGGCGAGGGATAGGCGAAGAACAGTATCACGATTATGCCGGTGACCCCGAGCACGATCTTCAGGATCGGCCGCATCGGCACGAACGGCTCGGTCGCCTCGTCGAAATACATCACCTTGACGATGAGCAGATAGTAGTAGGCGCCGACCACGCTCGCCAGCACGCCGATCACGGCCAGCACGTAGAGCCCGGCCTTGATGGCGGCGAGGAACACGAAATACTTGGCGAAGAAGCCGGCCAGCGGCGGAATGCCCGCGAGCGAGAACATCATCACGGCGAGGAAGAACGCCATCGCGGGATTGGAGCGCGCGAGGCCGGAGAGATCGGAGATGTTCTCGACCAGACCGTTGCGGGTCCGCATCGACAGGATGCAGGCGAAGGTGCCGAGCGTCATCGCGAGATAGATCGCCATGTAGACGATCACGCCCTGCACGCCCTCCGCCGTTGCCGCCGCAAGCCCGATCAGCGCAAAGCCCATGTGGCCGATCGACGAATAGGCCATCAGCCGCTTGATGTTCTTCTGTCCGATCGCGGCGAACGAGCCAAGCACCATGGAGGCGATGGAGACGAACACGACGATCTGCTGCCACTGCGGCGTGATCTCGGGGAACGCCATGATCGGGGCGCGCACGAAGATTGCCATCGCGGCGAGCTTGGGCGCGGAGGCGAAGAACGCCGTGACGGGCGTCGGCGCGCCCTCGTAGACGTCGGGCGTCCACATGTGGAACGGCACCGCCGAGACCTTGAAGCAGAAGCCGGCAAAGAGAAACACCAGGCCGAAGGTCAGGCCAAGACCGCCGTGTCCGGCGGCCGCCGCGATGCCGGCGAAGCTCACCGTGCCGGTGAAGCCGTAGATCAGCGAGGCGCCGTAGAGCAGCATTCCCGACGACAGCGCCCCGAGCACGAAGTATTTCAGGCCCGCCTCGGTCGAGCGCACGCTGTCGCGGTTGCTCGCCGCCACCACATAGAGCGCGAGGCTCATCAGCTCAAGGCCGAGATAGAGGGCGATCAGGTCGGCCGCCGAGATCAGCATCAGCATGCCGGTGGTCGAGAGCAGGATCAGGATCGCGAACTCGAATTTCTCCTGTTTCTCGGCCGCCTGATAATCGCGCGCGAGCGCAATGGTGACGGCGGAGCCGGCGAGCGTGAGGATTTTCAGCACGCGGGCGAAGTCGTCGACCACGAAGCTGCCGCCGAAGGTCACGAGCTTTCCGGCGGGCAGCGCGTAGACGATCACGGCCGCCAGCACGAGCAGCGCGAAGGCGCAGCCGTTAACGAGCTGCACGCTGCCCTCGCGATAGGCGCCGACCATCAGCAGCACCATCGCGCCGACGACGAGCACGATCTCGGGCAGCGCCGGGAGCAGTGTCGGCATGTCGGCGGGGTTCATCGCTGTTCCCTCACGTGTCCCGGGCGCAGCGCAGCGTGAAACGGTGCGCTGCAGACCCGGGACCCCGGTTTCCTTCTTGAAGTGAAGCAATCGGGGTCCCGCATCTGCGGTGCATCACTTCGTGCTGCACCGCGTGCGGGACACAGGAATGGTTGCCGGGATGTCATTTCAGTTCCGCGGCCTTCTTCGGCCCGACCGCCGCGTGATAATTCTCCAGCAGCTGCGCGACCGAAGCCGCCGACATATCGAGCACGGGCTTCGGGTACACGCCGAACAGGATGGTGAGGATGACCAGCGGCGTGAACACGAGGATTTCGCGCCGGCCGAGATCGCGCAAGCCCGCCAGCG
>JAXDNY010000122.1:0-2897 GCA_034669145.1 Hyphomicrobiales bacterium | reverse complement strand
TGGGGTCGACGCGGCAATGGTAATTGACGACCAGACCGACAGGAGTTTCGCGTACACGAAGATTGTGTACGTCCGCGATCGTACCCCCTTCCGCCGCGCGCCGCTTTAATGCAGACAGGATGTGTTCGGTTGTTGCGGGATTGACATCACGTCCCGTGAGCTCCTGCGTTTCCAGCGGCTCGATGTGACTTTCGACTTCGATAGAGCCGCCAAGCTCCTTCTCAAGCGCCGTTTCAAGATCGGTGGCGACTTCATGCGCCTTGCCATGCGGCATCCGTCCTTCGAGCTCGAGATCGAAGCTCACCGAGCGTCGTCCGCCAATTTCCTGCACTGTCACATGGTGGACGGGCAGCCTCCGGCGCGCCGAGACGAGGAGAACGCGTTGCAGCACGGTCTCGTCATCAAGCGCGACTGGCGTTGCCGTGACGGTGAGGTTGGAATCAGGAAACGCACGCCCGGCCGCCTTGCGAACCGCTTCGCGGATCGCACTCACACGTTCGATTGACGAGGTGCGCGCAACGCCGATGTCGACCTCACCGAGAATTTCCGCTCCGGCCGGTCGCAATTTAATGTGCTCGACCGATTCCACTCCGGGGACGCGGCCGACAATTCGTTCCAGCCGGTCTGCCATTCCCTGTGGCGCTCTGTCGAGAAGGGTATCGATCGTGCGCCGGGCAAGCCGGAAACCGGCGATCGCGATAAAACCCGCGACACCGAATGCGGCGAATGTATCGCCCTGGGGATAGCCGAATCGCGTCGCGATCAATCCAATCAGTACGAGAGTTGAGGCGGCAAAGTCGCTGGAAAAGTGGAGCGCATCCGCCGCGAGTGCATCGCTCTTCGTTTCGCGCGCGATTTTCGAGAGGCCGCGCCAGCGCGTAATATCGACGAGAATCGACACGACAAGAACGGCAAGAACGGGCCAGCTCGCATCGATCTGCGTATGTGCGAGCGACAGCCGGCGGACGGCCTCGATCACCACAAAGGCGGCGAGCGCGAAGAGAAAACCGGTTTCGCAGAGCGCTGCGAGCGCCTCGAACTTGCCGTGCCCATAATGGTGCTCTTCATCGGCGGGTTTGCTGGCAACGCGCACGGCGAAATAGGTGAGGATTGTCGCGCCCGTGTCGAGGAAGGAGTGGCCGGCCTCCGACAGAAGCGCCAGCGAGCCGGAGAAGAGGCCGGCGATCAATTTGGCGAGCGTCAGCGCGGCACTGGCGAAGATCGATGCGAGCGCAGCCCTTCGTTTCAGCGCATGCGTGTCAGACAAGGATTGTCCTCCGGGAGGGCCGCTGTAGCAAGAAGGGTGCTGCTTTCCAAGCAAGCCGAGGGCTGACGGCAGTAGCGGATCTGCTGCGGGATGAGCTAGAAGGCGCTCAGTTTCGCGGCCCGCCTACGGAGGCTTCAGTGGAATACCTGCACACTATGATCCGCATAAGCGATCTCCATCAGTCGCTCGACTTCTTCGTCAAGAAATTCGGCCTCGTCGAAGTGCGGCGCGTCGAAAACGAAAAGGGGCGCTACACGCTCGTGTTTCTTGCGGCGCCCGATGACGTGGAGCGCGCCAAGGAGGCGAAAGCGCCGCTGGTCGAGCTCACCTATAACTGGAATCCGGAAGTCTATACCGGCGGTCGCAATTTCGGACACCTCGCCTACCGCGTCGATGACATCTACGCGCTCTGCAAAAAGCTGATGGATCAAGGCGTGACGATCAACCGGCCGCCGCGCGACGGCAATATGGCCTTCATCCGCACGCCGGACGGGATTTCGATCGAGCTTCTGCAGAAGGGCAACCCGAAGCCGCCGCAGGAACCCTGGGCATCGATGCCGAATACCGGGAGCTGGTAGCGGCATGGCTTCATCCAGCCGCGACCGGTTAGAGCAGGCGCTCGCGAGCATCAGCGATCCGACAGGGGAGGGGCGCCGCGCCTTCCGCAAGATTTATGTCAAGGAAGCGCGCGCGGCCGCCGACGCGGCGGATGCGCGGGCGAGGTACGGCCATCCCTTGGGGCCGCTCGACGGGCGGATCGTCTCGATCAAGGACCTCTTCGATGTTGCCGGCGAGCCGACGACCGGCGGTGCCAAAGTCTACGCGGACGCTCCGCCGGCCAAAGCCGATGCGCCTGTGATCCAGAGGCTCCGCGCGGCCGGTGCGGTCATCGTCGGCAAAACCAACATGACCGAGTTCGCCTTCTCCGGCATCGGCATGAACCCGCATTACGGCACCCCCGGCAACCCAGCCGATCGCAGCCGGGTGCCAGGTGGCTCGTCCTCCGGCGCCGCAGTCGCGCTGGGCGACGGCATGTGCGAGATTTCGATCGGCTCGGATACGGGCGGATCCGTGCGGGTGCCGGCCGCCTTTTGCGGCCTCACCGGCTTCAAGCCCACGCAGCACCGCATCCCGCGCACCGGGGCGATGGCGCTCTCCCTCACGCTCGACTCGGTCGGGCCGCTGACCAGATCGGTCGCCGATGCCGCGATCACCGATGCAATCCTCGCCGGCGAGCCAGTGAAGCCGCTCCCGCGCCGTCTGGCCGGCGGGCTTCGACTTGCTCTGGTCAGAGGCCGGCTTCTGAGCGGCCTCGACAGGGCGGTCGAGACCGCCTTTGACCGGGCAATCTCGATGTTAAAGCAATCGGGCGCATGGCTGGCTGAGATCGACATCGAGCCGTTGCTCGACCACCTCGACCGGATACACGCGATCGGCTCGATTTCCGCAGTCGAAGCGGCATACGTGCACCGCGAGGTGCTGGCAAACCGCGCCAAAGAGATCGACCAGCGCGTCGTGCGCCGCATCCAATCGGGCTGCAACATCTCAGGCGCGGATTACGTGCGGATGATCGAGCTTCGCCGCCTGGCCGCGGACAAGGCAGCTGAACAATTTGCGCCTTACGATGCGA
>JAXDNY010000121.1:0-2781 GCA_034669145.1 Hyphomicrobiales bacterium | reverse complement strand
TCCTGGAGAGCTTCGGCATCGCGCTGCGGTCCCTGCGCGCCAACAAGATGCGCAGTTTCCTGACGATGCTCGGGATTATTATCGGCGTTGCATCCGTCATCACGATGATCGCCGTAGGCGCCGGCGCACAGACGCAGGTCGCGGAGCAGATACGCTCCCTTGGAGCCAATGTCCTCATGGTCATTCCAGGCGCGGCTCGCGACGGCGGCGCGCGCAAGGAGAGCGGTTCGCGCCACACGCTCACTGAGAGCGACGCTAGGGCGATCGCGTCGCTCCCGCAGGTGCAGGCCGCCGCCCCATCGATCCGCGGCGCGCAGCAGATCGTGCGCGGCGCCAAAAATTGGAACACGACCGTTAACGGCACGACGGCAGATTACTTTCTCATCCGCGACTGGCCGCTCGCGGCCGGGCGTCAGTTCTCCCAGGCCGAGGAGCAGGGCGGCGGCAAGGTCGCGCTCATCGGCGCGACCGTAGCGAAACAGTTGTTTGACAAAGACGATCCGGTCGGGGGCGAGATCCGGATAGCGAGCGTCCCCTTCGAGGTGATTGGAGTGCTTGCCGATAAGGGCCCCTCCGGCGCCGGGCAGAACCAGGACGACATCGCGTTCGTGCCGATCTCGTCTGCGAAGCTGCGGCTGATGGGCAGCGCCAGCGAGGTCAACCGCGAGGCCGTGGCCTACATCCTGGTCAAGGCTGCATCCGACGACGTCATGGCTTCCGCGCAAGGGCAGATCGAGCTGCTTCTGCGCCAGCGCCACAAGATCGGGAATGCCGATGACGACGATTTCCAAGTCAACAACCCGGCTGCGGCGATGGCGGCGCAGCGCGCATCGACGACGACGATTGCCTGGCTTCTGGCCGCGATCGCGTCGGTCTCGCTTTTGGTTGGAGGCATCAGCATCATGAATATCATGCTGGTTTCGGTAACAGAGCGAACGCGCGAGATTGGGCTCAGGCTGGCCGTCGGGGCGCGGCGCCGCGATATTCGCAACCAATTCCTCACCGAGGCGGTGACGCTTTGCGGGTTAGGCGGCCTGATTGGGCTACTTCTCGGGGCCGGAGCGGCCGGTGCCGTTGCGACCCTTGCCCAGTGGCCGATCTTCCTTGGAATGGACGCGGCGGCTTTCGCGGTCCTCTTCGCGGCGAGCATCGGCATCTTCTTCGGCTACTATCCCGCGCGGACGGCAGCGCGGCTCGAACCGATCGCGGCGCTACGCGCGGAATAAGCGGTCAGGGATTGCCAGATATGATCGATGGATTCACTTATTCGAACGTGGAGGATGGGAGCAATCCTCTCATCTAAGAGAATCGCGATGCATTCAGGAAGAAGCAGCCGCGGGGATGATCTGAGACGGGACTGGCAATGGGCGCGCTGGATGAGTTCGCGCGCGTAGATTTGATAAGCGACCGGAGGATGCAGCGGTCCGGGCAGCAAAGTACGCGATGAGGATCGCGAGGAAGACGGCGACAAAGCCCTGCGACCCGAACGCTTCCAGTGCGAAGCCTCCGACCAAGGGGCCTGCCATCTCGCCTAATCCACAGGCAAGAATGAAACACGCAGTCCCAGACGCAAGGTCCGCCGGCCGCATGCCGGTCATTTCGACCAACCCGACGATGTAGAATGCGTTGACCAGACCGCTCACGAAGAAAGCAAGCGTGAGCAGCACGAGCCACCCCGGCTTCATAACAAGAACGAGCACCAGCAGAGCAATCAAGATTGCAGCGCATGCGCCAATTACCTGAGATGGCTTTTTCCGGTCGCAAAGCCACCCTAGCGGAATTTCGAGAACAAAAGTCCCAACAAGGCCGGCCATCACAATCGTTGAAGCATCTGCTACGGAATAGCCGACCCGCATCGCGTAATTGGCTAGTAAGGCACAAAAACCGTTGGTGAGGACGCCATAGACGATGCCGCTGGAAAAGGATCGAAGGCCGATACGTGAGATCATGGCCCAAGGCTGCCAGACGGCAACAGCTTTCGCGCGTCCGCTTCGGCAAATCGATCCGGCGCATAATGTCGCGATTACAACGCCGAGCAGGCTACCGGCATAAACCAGCGCGAGGTCAGCCTCCGCCCAGCGGATGCAAGCCGGAACCAGCGCGGAGCCGATCGAAATGAAGGAGGCGAAAATGGCCAGGGTCGTCGCTTTGCTCGCAGCAGGCGCCCGGGCAATCACAACGTGTTGTGAGACGACGACGAGGAGGCCGAGCCCGATGGCGAACACGAACCGATAGATCGCAATATGGATCGCGGTTTCGCTCGTCAGCAAGGCAGCCAGAGCGCAGAAACAAAGTGACCCGCCGACCGCAAACACCTGCGCCGAGCCGGTCCTTCCAAGGAGGTACACTGCTAACGGGGTTGACGCCACGATGCCGCAAGCCTGTAGGGCTGTGCTCGATCCAATGGTCCAAGCCGCCGCGGCATTCCGCTCAAGCGCGATATTCGGGCCAAGTATCACTAACTCACCGGTAAAGCCGATCACGAGCGCGATCATGCAGATCGGGAGCAGGCTCCATGATAAGTTCGGCAGCCGTTGCGCAGCGAAGGCAAACTTCATGTCGGGCGCCCGTTCCTTCGGCGCCGAACAAAAGAGGCCATCAAGAAGGTCGGATTAGCCAGAATGCCCATGTCGAAACGCATCCTTGCCCAACGCGGGTCCTGGTGGTGCTCTGACATAGGGAGGTACAAATCAACGCGCGGGTTAACGACGCTGTTACAGGGACGCAGAAAGGTCGAGATTCCGGGTTTTCGATGGGCAAACGGCATGAACTGAATAACCG
>JAXDNY010000120.1:0-91246 GCA_034669145.1 Hyphomicrobiales bacterium | reverse complement strand
TACTCGTCGTAGAATTCGCGGTGTTTGGTGGCCGAGTCGCCGTCGCCCTCGACCAGGTGGCGGAACAGGTTGCGGTGCGCCTCGAGATGACGATCGAGGTTCATGGTCATGAAGCCGTTGAGCTGCAGGAAGCCCGGATAGACATCGCGCATGAAGCCCGGGTGCGGAAACGGCACCTTGGTGATGACGTGGCTGCGGAACCAGTCGATGCCGCGCTCCTGGGCCAGCTTGTTGACGGCGGTCGGATGCTCGCGTGTGTCGATCGGGCCGCCCATCAGCGTCATGGAGAGCGGCACGTACGGATCGTCCTTGCCCTCCATCAGGGCGACCGCGGCGAGGACCGGCACCGAGGGCTGGCACACGCCGACGATATGCGTCTCGCCGCCAAGCGCATGCAGTATCGAGATCACGTAGTCGATGTAGTCGTCGAGATCGAAGCGCCCTTCCGTGAGCGGCACCATGCGGGCATCGACCCACTCGGTGATGTAAACGTCGTGGTTCGGCAGGAACGCCTCGACCGTGCCGCGCAACAGCGTCGCATAGTGGCCCGACATCGGCGCGACGATCAGCAGCCTCGGCTGCGGCCGCCTCGGCGCGTGCTCCAGCGCGCGCTCGAAATGCAGCAGGCGGCAGAACGGCCGCTCCCAGATCGCCTTGATGTTCACCGGCACGCGCTCGCCGCCGACCATCGTGGACGAGATGCCCCATTCGGGCTGGCTGTAGCGGCGCGTGGTACGCTCGAACAGTTCGAACGCCGCGGCGGCCGCCTTGCCGGCGGAGGTGTGCGCGAACGGGTTCGCGGGATTTTTGTAGAACATGCGCCCGGCGTCCGCGAAGGCACGCGCCGGCGTCAGCGCCGCGTGGCCCATCTCGTAGAACCAGTACATCGGCGCCGAGAAAAACGGACTGCCGTCGCCGGGCAGCGCCGCTGCCCCGCCGAATTCACCGATTGGCATGTGGTCTGGCCCCGGCCCGACTTTTTGCACTGCAGCAATTTGTCGTGTTTTCGTCATAAGGTCAACACATCACGGTCGCCAGAGACCGGTTCCTCGGGGATAGCCTGCGCCGAACTGATGAATTATTCGCCCGTTTGCATCAGCGAGCCGTTGCGGCGGGCGGAGGCGAGCAGCGCCAGAAACGCAAAAACCGCCAGCAAAAACAACACGATATTCAGTACGAAGGCCTGGATCATCAGATCGGCACGGAACGTGTGCTCGATCAGCAGCGCCCGCATACCTTCGAACACGTAGGTGGGGGGAAGCGACCACGCAATGAGCTGCAACCAGGCGGGCAGGACCGCAACCGGGTAGTAGACGCAGGTGAGCGGCAGGAACAGGAACATGATGCTCCAGGCGAACGTTTCGGCGCCCAAGCCGTTCCTAAGCACCAATCCCGATACGAAGATCCCGACCGCCCAGCCGGTCAGCATCAGGTTCGCGAAGAACGCCGCCAGCGCGAGGCCCAGCGTCCATAGATTGAACCCGAAGAACCAAATCGCGAGCCCGGTCACCGGCACGATGCCGATCGCGAGCCGCACGATGCTCATGATCATCAGCGCCGCCACGAACTCGGCGGCGCGCAGCGGCGAGATCATCAGGTTGCCGAGGTTGCGCGCATACATCTCTTCGAGAAACGAGATGGAAAATCCGAGCTGCCCGCGAAACAGAATGTCCCACAGCATCACGGCGCCGACAAGCATCCCGCCCGCCTGCGCATAGAGGCTCGCCTGGCCGGCGAGGTAGGTCTGCAGGAAGCCCCACATCAGCATCTGCACCGCCGGCCAGTAGATCAGCTCGATCAGCCGCGCGAACGAGGAGCGCAACAGGTACCAATAGCGCAGCACCATCGCGGCGACACGGCGCGGCGAAAACGTCACCTGCTCGCGCCCACCATGGCTCATCGCGCGGCCTCGCGATCGCGCCCGCGCGCCACGTCGAGGAACACTTCTTCCAATGTGTCGCGGCCGTAGCGCTCAAGCAGCCGCGCCGGCGTATCGTCGTCCTCGATGCGCCCGCGCTTCATGAAGATCGCCCTCTCGCACAGGCGTTCCACCTCCGCCATGTTGTGCGAGGCGATCAGCATCGTGGCGCCGTGTGTGTCGCGGTAATGCTCCAGCCGCGAGCGCACCCAGTCGGCAGTGTCGGGATCGAGCGAGGCGGTCGGCTCGTCGAGCAGCAACAGGTCCGGCGTGTTGATCAGCGCCTTGGCGAGCGACACGCGCGTTTTCTGTCCGGCCGAGAGCTTTCCGGTTGGGCGGTCGAGCAGGTCAACGAGATCAAGCTCGGCGGCGATCTCGGCGATGCGGCGGTTGAGGTTCGGCACGCCGTACAGCATGCCGAACACCTTCAGGTTCTGCCGGATGGTGAGCCGCATCGGCATCTCGACGTAGGGGCTCTCGAAGTTCATGCGGTGAAGCACGCGGTAGCGTTGGCGCGGCATCTCGGCGCCGAGCACGCGTGCGGTGCCGGAGGTCGGGCTGACAAGCCCCATCAGCATCGCGATGGTGGTGGTCTTGCCGGCGCCGTTGCCGCCCAACAGTCCCGTGATCGAGCCGCGCGGCAGCGCGAACGAAATGCCTTCGACCGCCACCGAGGTCTTGTAGACCTTGGCGAGCCGGTCGACTGTCACGGCGGGTTCTGAGCGGGCATCCATGGGATTGCTTCTGCGCGAAAGCGCGCACGTTTTGCGAAAGCGACACTTGGCCGCTTGTTCCGTGCCGCGCAAGGCCTGTCCGGCGTGGCTCGGCTCCCGCGATCCTCGGGGAGGAACAAGCCGAGGATACAACCAGTGCAACCCGAAACGCTCGTAGAAGGGCCGATCCTCGGCGGTGAGCATGGCGAGGCGCATGCTGATCCGGCGGTTGCTCGGCGGCGGCGCCTCGCCAAGAGTTCCCGCGTGCGTATTTTACCGAATCTTGCTTGTGGGCGGCGCCTGTCCGATGACGGTACGCAAGGGTGCCGATTAGCGCGCGCCCGCGATGTTATTTTTCGGAACTGCCGGCTTCGAGCGATTGGTTCGGCCGACTTCGCGGGAGGACGCGATGTTTGAATCCTTTGAGTGCCAGTGCGTCTATGTGGAAATCTGCAACAACAGCCATCCGCGCTCGGGCCGTGTCGAGTATCGCGCGAAATCGTGCGCGGTGTGTCAGGCGCGCGCCGCGCTGACGCGCGTGGACAGAGCGCCCGTGGCGTTCGACGCGACGGCGCCGCGCTATCAGCGAACGCACTGACGTCGCTGTAGGGCGTCGGATCGTCCGGGCGCGGACAGCCGAAGAAGCCGCAAGGGCCGCGACACATCCTCGCGCGGCACCTTAGCGCCTGCGCGCGCGATCCTTCTCGGCTATCCTGCCGCGATGCCTTCGCTTGCCCCCGACCAGATGGACACGCCGCGCACCGTGCGGCTCAAGACGCTGGTCGCGCTGCGCTGGTTCGCCGTCCTCGGCCAGGCGATCAGCGTGCTGGTCGTGCAGTACGCGCTCGAATTCGAGCTGCCGCTCGCAACCTGCCTGTCGGTGATCGCGCTGTCGGCCTGGCTCAACGTCGCGATGAGCATGCACTTCCGCAACGTGCAGCGGCTCGCGCCGGGGCCGGTCGCGTGGCTGCTCGCCTACGACATCGCGCAGCTCACCGTGCTGACGATGCTGACCGGCGGGCTCGAGAATCCGTTCGCGTTCCTCATCCTTGCGCCGGTGCTGATCGCCGCGATCTCGCTGCCGCTGCGCTACACGCTGCCGCTCGGCGCCTTCGCGGTCGCCTGCTCGACGTTCATCGCGTTTTTCTTCTGGCCGCTGCCATGGTCGGGCGATCAGGCGATGGTGTTTCCGCCGCTCTATATCTTCGCCACCTGGATCGCGAACTTGGTGGCGATCGTGTTCATCGGCGCCTATGCGTGGCAGGTCGCCGAGGAAGGCCGCCTGATGGCCGACGCGCTGACCGCGACCGAGCTGGTGCTGGCGCGCGAGCAGCATCTCTCGCAGCTCGACGGTCTCGCGGCGGCGGCCGCCCACGAGCTCGGCACGCCGCTCTCGACCATCGCGGTGGTGGCGAAGGAATTGCAGAATGCACTCGGGCCGGTCTCGCCACACGCCGACGACGTGAAACTTTTGCGAGAACAAGCGCAGCGCTGCCGCGAGATTTTGGGCAAGCTCTCCGCGCTGCCGTCCGGCTGGGCGCCGTTCGAGCGCACCAAGCTCTCGTCGCTGATCGAGGAGGTGGTGGCGCCGCACCGCAATTTCGGGATCGCGATCGACGTGGTGCTGCCGGAAGACCGCGCCGGCGAACCGGTGGTGGCGCGCTCGCCGGCGGTGCTTTACGGCCTCGGCAATCTCACCGAGAACGCGGTCGATTTTGCCGCCGAACGCGTCGAGATTGCGGTGCGCTGGAGCGAGCTGGATGTCGCGGTGACGATCTCGGATGACGGGCCGGGCTTTCCGCCCGAAATCATGCGCCGCATCGGAGAACCCTATGTGACGAGCCGCCGCCGCCCGGCGGGCGAGAGCGAGGAAGGTGGGCTCGGCCTCGGGTTCTTCATTGCGAAAACGCTGCTGGAGCGCTCGGGCGCGAGCTTGGCATTCCTCAACCGGCAGCCGCCGGAGCAGGGCGCCGTGGTGCACGTGCGCTGGGCGCGCGGCGATTTCGAGTTGCCGCCGCAAACGCCGGCCCTTGAGGGTTGAACCGTCGCCGCATAGCTATGCGTATGGTATAGGGGCCGGATGATGACCGTGACCGACACCGCAACCGCCGCGCCGGCGCCGATTCCGGGCGAACGCACGCTCCTGATCGTGGAGGACGACAAGTCGTTCCTCACACGGCTCGCGCGCGCGATGGAGAGCCGCGGCTTTACGGTTTCGACCGCCGAGACGGTGGCGGACGGGCTGTTGCAGGTTGAGAAGTCGCCGCCGTTCTACGCGGTGGTCGACATGCGGCTCGGCGACGGCAACGGGCTCGACGTGATCTCGGCCTTGAAGAAGCGCCGCCCCGAAGCGCACGGCGTGGTGCTCACCGGCTACGGCAATATCGCGACCGCGGTGAATGCCGTGAAGCTCGGCGCGATCGATTATCTGGCGAAGCCCGCCGATGCCGACGACGTGGTCAACGCGCTGCTTGCAATCGAGGGCCGCACCGCCGAGCCGCCGGAAAATCCGATGTCGGCCGACCGCGTGCGCTGGGAGCACATCCAGCGCGTCTACGAGCTGTGCAACCGCAACGTCTCGGAGACCGCGCGGCGGCTGAACATGCACCGGCGCACGTTGCAGCGGATCCTGGCGAAGCGCGCGCCGAAATAGGTCTTTCCTCATCCTGAGGAGGGCGCGAAGCGCCCGTCTCGAAGGATGGCGGCAAGCACGGTGTCTGCGGCCATCCTTCGAGGCTCGCTGCGCTCGCGCCTCAGGATGAGGGCTGTAATTACTGCCTGATATTCGGCAAAATCTCGTTGCCCACCTGTTCGATCTTCTCGCCGAATTCGCGCGCATGCGCGAACCAGGTCGAGGGCTTCAGCACGTGGACGAACGTACCCATCGCGCCGCGCGGCGGCGGCGGCGGACCTTGCACTTCCTCGACCGGCCGCGCGTTCGGGCGATCCGGCACCGTCACGATCGGCGGCGCACCCATGATTACGGGCGGCGGAACCTGCGGCTGAACACGCTCCTGCGCGGGCGGCATGGCGACCACCGGCGCGCTTGGCGCCGCCACGACCGGCGGCGGCGCCGCCACGATCACCGGTACAGGCGCCCGCACAACAGGCTGCGGCAGCTCGACCGCCGCAACGCGATGCGGCTCGGGGCGCGGCTCGAATTTGGGTTCGGCCCGCGGCGGGGGGCTCGCGGTCTTGACGGGAGCCGGCGCAGGCGCCGGTGAGGGCTCGGCGGCGAGCCTGATCGTCTGATCCTTTCCGGCCTCTTCGTGTGTGTCCTTTTCCGCCAGCCGTTCGGGTGCGATCACGTTCTCGTAGATCGTGATCGTCTCGGTCACCGGCGGCGTTGGCGGTGCCGGTGGCCTGGTCATGCCGACCGTGGTGATCGGCGCAGCCGGGGGGCCCTCCTCGGCATGCAGCGCGCCGAGGCGCGGCTGCGTCAGGTGGCCCGAGAAGGTGCGGTTATAGGCCTGGATCAGCCCGGCGGCGATCAACGTGGCGATGACCGGCGGCACGACCTGGCGGCAGAACTTCCCGGCCAATGGCACGAGTCGAGACGCGGCAGCAAACATGAAAAAACTCCCCGTGCGCGGGATTCGATTGTCGTGATCTGACGGCCGCTTTGCGGCGAGACCTTGATCAAAGCCGCGCAATCGTGAGGAATTCTGCGGAAACACTGTGATTGGATTAACGTTTTCGCACCAGCACGAAGGCGCCGCCGACGAGCTTGAGCGCCATGCAGACCATGAGCGCCGTGGTGTAGTTCCCGGCCGACGCCCGGATCAGGCCGATCAGCCCGGGGCCGAGCGCGCCCGCGAAGGTGCCGATCGCGGTGGACAGCCCGAGCACCATGCCGAACGCCGCGGCCGGGAATTCGCGCTGCACGATCAGCGCGGGCAGCGTGATGATGTTGCCGACCGAAAAGCCGTAGGCCGCGCAGCAGATCAGCAGCAGCGTCGTATCGGTGGTGCGCGTCATGCAGAACAGCACAATCGCCTGGCTGAACATCGAGACGGACGAGATCCAGCGCGCGTCGAGCCGGTCGACCACGGCGCCGAGCGTAAGCCGCCCGATCACAGCGAATGTCGTCATCACCGATACCGAGACGGCCGCCTGCGCGCGTCCGACGATCGGCTCCATGAAGGCGATCTGGTGCACGATGAACGCGACTTGCGCGAGCAGCGCCAGTGAGAACGGACCCGACACGGTCCAGAACGGGAGTGAACGAAGCGCATCGCGCCGCGTCCAGGTTGGCTCCGCCGATACGGCCGGCGCGGGCGTCGCGGCCTGCGACGGCACCCACAGCACAACGGCCGGCACCAGGATCGCCACCATCACGGCGGCGGCGATCAGCATCGCGTTCGTGAAATCCGTCACATGGATCAGGGCGACCAGCGCGGGCGCGACCACGATGCCGCCGAAGCTCGCGCCGTTGAGCGCGAGCGAAATCGCAAGGCCGCGCCGCCGCGTGAACCACTGGCTGATGATCGTCGGAATGGTGACGAGGCCCAGCCCCAGCCAGCCGAACGACATCGCGAGATACGCCGCATAGACCTGCCAGGGTTCGCGCGCGAGCGCGAGCAGTACGATCGCGGCCGCAAGCGATGCCACGCCGAACAGCACGAAACGCCGGGCGCCGAAACGCGCGAGCGCGTTGTGGGTGAAGATCACCAGCACGGCGTTGAGCAGGTAGGTCGCGGTGCTGGCGCCCGCGATCAGCGAGGGCGGCCAGCCGTGCAGGCGCTGCAACTCGGCGAGATAGACGCTGTGCCCGTAGAGCCCGAAGCCCCAGCAGGCGAGCGCCATGAGGAAACACGCGAACACGACGCGCCAGCCGAAATAGCGGGCTGAGGATTCGTCGGCTATCGTGGGAGGCGGCGCCGTGCTCACTGGGCGATGTTACATGGATGCGCCCTTATGCGAATTGTTTTGTCGTGCGAAGAAGCATCCCGCGGAGCGGGAATGCACTATCGCGATAGATGCTCGGCGAGGAAACGCTTCACTTCCTCCGTTGCCGCTTCCGCGGCGGCCGCGTTGTATTCGAGCCAGTGGCCGAAATAGCGCCTGCCCGCACGCGGCACATCGAAGGAATGATACGCGCCCGGATAGACGATCAGCTTGACTGGATTGCCTTCGCTGCGCCGCTCCTCGATGCGGCGGCATGAGGCGGCGGGTGTCCAGTCATCGAGCTCGCCGATCAGGACCAGCGTTGGCATCTTCATCATGTTGCCCGGCATGCAGTACGGATAGAACGCGACCGCGACCTTGAATCCATACTCGCCTTCACCCTCGAATAATTCGAAGTCGCGCGCCTGCGCAATGGATAGGGCGGCGATGCCTCCGGCGGAAAATCCGATCACTGCGATGCGGCTTGCATCCACGAAAGGCTGGCGCGCCAGCCACGCGAGCGCTCCATAAGCGTCGGCGGCGCGCGGCGCGGACTGATTGAGACACGTGTGACTGATGCCGCGCGCCGTGAAACTATCCACGACCAGTACCACGTAACCCCAGCCGGCCAGACGCTCGGACCACAGGGAGTTCGCACCGTGCTTCACATCATCGGGCAGGCCGCCGCATCCATGCAGATGAACAATCGCCGGAAAGGGTCCGGCCCCATCCGGCTTCGTCAGAAACGCGTCGACGATGCTGGCCTGTGGCCGGACAAGCGGCTCGCCGCGTTCGAGCGCGAGACGGCGCTGCAAAGGCCCAACCTGATAGCGCGCGCTTTCAAGCTGCACGCGTTCGGCGGGGTGTGCGCTCTGGCACATCGCAAGTGTGATCGTGATCGCGGAGGCAAGTTGACATGCAAGCTTGGTCATGACGGCTTCCGGGAGAGAGCGTCTAGAACTCCGCTGCGAACGGCCCTTGCGGATCGGCGAGCGATTGCAGCCGCATGGCCGCGCAGCGTGCGAAGGCCAGCATCATGCTCTTGCGCGTCGAGGCGTGCAGGCGATGTTCCGGCGCCTCGCACACGATCTGCGCGCCGAACGCGTCCGCGACGATCAGGCCGGTGTCCTTCGGAAAGATCTCGCAGGGGACTTCCATCGTGGTTGCGAAGAACAGCCGGTCGCAATGGGCGCGGTAATCCATCCATTTGCCGTCGGCGCGGAAGTCCTCGATCGAGGATTTGATCTCCACGATCCAGATCTCGCTCGCGTTGTTCAGCGCCACGAGATCGGCGCGCCGTCCCGACGGCAGCGCGAGTTCACTGACCGCCGAGAAGCCGAACTGATGCAGCAGGCGCATCGTGCCGCGCGCGACCGCGAGCGCGGTCCGCGACTGGCGGCCGTCGGGTGGAAGCAGCGAGGCGAGTGCGTTCGCGGGCATGACCGGACGATGCCACGACCGGCGAACAAATCAAGTACGAATTACGCGGTCCAAGGGTCAATGACCGGCACGTCGAGGTCGGCGAAGTGGCGGACGTTGCGCGTTGCAAGTTCGGCGCGGCGCGACATGACAATGCCAGCAATCATCGAATCCCGAAAGTCGATGGGTCTTCCAACGCGTTCTCTCCGGGCCGCCAGTACGGCTGTCTCTTCGGCGGCCGGACGATCGAATGTCAGCAACCGCTCCTCAATGTCGTCTTTCAGGACACGGGAGAGATGCTGTTCCAGGTCGTGCCGCCTGCGGCTGACCCGAAGGCGTTCGATGCCGATCTGAAGCTCGAAGAGCGTCACGGTCGTCGTCCATACCGACTGCGGCGGCAAACGGTTCAGCCAGTCGACGATGAAAGGATTGGCCTCGGCCTTCATCAGCGCCGAGATCACGTTCGTATCGAGAACGATCATTCCTCGAACTCAGCGGGTCGAATCGGAAACCCGCGCCACTCCTGAATTTCCTCACCTTCCTTGAGTCCAATCCCCTTGAAGCGGTTCGCTATGCGAGTGCCGAGCCCCTCGGTGGGGCGGTTCTCCTTCGCCACCGCCGCGCGCAAGATATCGCGCACCTCTTCTTCCATGCTGCGGCCGTGCTTCTTCGCGCGCTTCTGCAGGCGCGTTTTGACATCTTCTTCGAGATTGCGGACAACGAGCTGAGCCATGATGATATCACGATATCATATTGGCTTCGAAAGCTCAACCGCCGTTCGTTTCCGCCTTCAGGCCGAGCTGCCGGATGACCTTTCCCCACTTCGCCGCCTCGGTGGCGATGTCGGCGGCGTATTCCTGCGGGGAGCTCGGTGTGGTCTCGGCGCCTTCCGCCTCGACCCGCGACTTCACGTCGTCGGTGCCGAGCGCTTCGCGCAGCGCCGCGTTGAGCTTCGCGACGATCGCGGGCGGCGTGTGGGCCGGCGCGATGATGCCGTAGCGTTGGGTCGACTCGTAGCCGGGCAGAGTCTCCGACGCGGTCGGAACGTCGGGCAGCAGCGCCGAACGCTTCGGGCTGGCGATCGCAATGGGGCGCACCTTGCCTTCGCGGATCAGACCGAGCGTTGGCGGCAGGCTGGAGTAGGTCATGCTCACGTGTCCGCCGAGCAGGTCGGCGATCGCCGGCCCGGTTCCCTTGTAGGGCACGTGCGTGAGCTTGATGCCCGCGATGCTCGCCAGCAGCTCTGGTCCGAGATGCGCCGGGCTGCCGGCGCCGCCGGACGCGAAGGTGTATTTGCCGGGCTCGGCTTTGGCGAGCGCGATGAACTCGGCCAGCGTCTTCGCCGGAATGAAGTTGTTGATCAGAATGATGTGCGGGCTCGCCGCGATCATGCCGACCGGTTCGAAATCCTTCACCGGATCGTAGCCGACATTCGGTAGCATCGCGGGCGCGATCGCCAGCACCGCCGGATTGCCGATGCCGATGGTGTAGCCGTCCGGTTCGCTGCGTGCGACCTGGCGCGCCGCAAGGCTGCCGCCCGCGCCGGGCCGGTTCTCGATCACGATCTGCTGGCCGAGCAGTTTTCCCATTTTCTCGGCGACCACGCGCGAGACCGTGTCGTTGCCGCCGCCGGCGGCGGCCGGCACCAGCAGCGTGATCGGGCGCGACGGATAGGTCTCGGCGTGCGCGGCGCCCGCACCGAGACTGAACACGATGGAGAAAAGCAAAGCCAAACTACGCATGGGCTGCCTCGCGGAGCGGCTACACTATCACGCGGCGCGCTCCGGAAACGCCTGCGCCAGCGCCGCGCGCGTCGCCGCGATCACGCCGTGCTCGGTGATCAGTCCAGTGACCAGCCGCGCCGGCGTCACGTCGAAACCGTAGTTCGCGACGTTGGAGCCGTCCGGAACGATGCGCACGCTTTCGATGCGCCCGTCGGCGGTGCGGCCGGTCATCGTCGTCACCTCGTCGGCGCTGCGCTGCTCGATCGGAATTTCCGTCACGCCGTCCATCACGGTGAAATCGATCGTCGGCGAGGGCAGCGCCACGTAGAACGGCACGTTGTTGTCCTTTGCGGCGAGCGCCTTGAGATACGTGCCGATCTTGTTCGCCACGTCGCCCTGCGCGGTGACACGGTCGGTGCCGACGATCGCGATATCGACTTCACCGTGCTGCATCAGGTGCCCGCCGGTATTGTCCGGGATCACGGTGTGCGGCACGCCGTGCTGGCCGAGCTCCCAGGCGGTGAGCGAAGCGCCCTGATTGCGCGGGCGCGTCTCGTCGACCCAGACGTGGACCGGGACGCCCTTGTCGTGCGCTTGATAAATCGGCGAGGTTGCGGTGCCCCAGTCCACCGTCGCGAGCCAGCCGGCATTGCAGTGGGTCAGCACATTCACCGGCGCGCCGGGTTTTTTCGCAGCGATTCCCTCGATCAGCTTCAATCCGTGCCGCCCGATGGCGGCGTTGATCTCGACGTCTTCGTCGGCGATCTCGGCGGCGCGCCGATACGCCGCCACGACGCGCTCGTCGCGTGAACGGTTGCGCAAGCTCGCCATCATCTCGTCGAGCGCCCATTTCAGGTTGATCGCGGTCGGACGCGTGGCAATCAGCAACGCATAGGCGCGCTCGAGCGCCGCATCGGATGCATTCTGCCGCGCCGCGAGCGCCATGCCGTAGGCGGCCGCCGCGCCGATCAGCGGCGCGCCGCGCACCTGCATCGTTCGGATCGCGCGCGCCGCATCCTCGGCGGTGTCGAGGCGAATCGTCGCATAACGATGCGGCAGCAAAGTCTGGTCGATCGTGCCGACGGTTTTCCCGTCGGCCTCGACCCAGATGGTGCGCGTGTGTTTGCCGTCGACTTTCATGATAGTCTCGCGGCGTCCTCTTAGGCGGTTTGAGCCGCGAACAAAAGCGGTTATCAGCGCGCCCTTATTGCTTGCGGCGCCGGTCCCGATCCTCCAAGGTCCGATTCGAAAAGGGGGCTGAGGAGCCGGAATGTCGGTTGACTACGAGGTCGAGTACAACAACCGCGCACGCGTGCCGGAGCACGCCGAGATTTTCGCACGCTGGCAGCGCGACGCCGCCGCCTATCGCGAGCGGATGGTGGGGGAAGAGAACGCCGAACTCGGTCTCGCCTACGGCACCAGCCCGCGCCAGAAGGTCGACCTGTTTTTTCCCGAGGCGACCGGGCACACGCCTCTCGCGCTGTTCGTTCACGGCGGCTACTGGCGCTCGCTCGACGCCGCGACCTTCAGCCATATGTCGGCCGGCCTCAACTCGCGCGGCGTCGCCGTCGCGGTCGCGGGCTACGACCTCTGCCCGCAGGTGACGATCGCGCAGATCGTGAACGAAATTCGCACCGCCTGCCTGTTCCTGTGGCGGCGCTTCGGCCAGCGCCTGATGGTGTATGGCCATTCGGCGGGCGGGCATCTCGCGGCCTGCATGGTGGCGACCGACTGGAAGCAGCTCGACCCGAAGGCGCCGGCCGACCTGGTGCCGGCCGGCTATTCGATCTCCGGCGTGTTCGACCTCAAGCCGCTCGTTGCCACGTCGATGAACGCGGACTTGCAGCTCAACGAGCCGGGGGCAGCAGCGGTGTCGCCGCTGTGGTGGCCGGTGCCACGCGGCCGCGTGTTCGACGCGGTGGTCGGCGGGGCGGAGTCGGCCGAGTTCCTGCGCCAGAGCCGCATCGTCGCGGACGACTGGCGCCAACGCGGCGTCGAGACGCGCTACGAGGCGGTGCCCGGCGCCAACCATTTCACCGTGCTCGATCCCCTGAGCGATCCGAACAGCGCGATGACGGCGCGTGTCGCCGCGCTCGCGGCGCGCAGCGCGAAGGTGGATAAGTAGGTCTGTCGGCTTTGTCGGTTTTGTCGCTCGCGATATAGGACAATCTGTCCTATGCATTGAGCGAGATCGAAGATGCAGCCGCTCCGCCGCCAGATGCCCCCGCACGACTACCGCGCCGAACTGTTCGAACTGATCCGCGCACGCTCGTTCGGGCGCGGCAAGATCATGCTCGCCTCGGGCCGCGAGAGCGATTTCTACTTCGACCTGCGTCCGACCACGATCCATCCAGCGGGCGCGACCTGCGTCGGCGAACTAATCGCGGACGCGCTCGAAGGCACCAACGCCGAGTTCGTCGGCGGGCTGGAAGCGGGTGCGATCCCGATTGCGACAGCTGCGGCCATCGCAAGCCACCGCCGCGGTGGGGACCTGCAGGCCTTTTTCGTCCGCAAGAAGCCGAAGGATCACGGGGCGAAGAAACTGGTCGAAGGATTGCCGAAAGGCGAGACGCTGCGCGGCAAGAACGTCGTGGTGGTCGAGGACGTGACCACGACCGGCGGTTCTTCGATGCAGGCTGTTGCGGCGTTGCGCGAGGAGGGCGCCAATATCGTGCTGGTGCTCACCATCGTGGACCGGCTCGAAGGTGCGAAGGAAAACTTCGAGGCCGAGGGGCTTGTGTTTCGCGCGCTTTATACGGCGGATGAGTTTTTGAAGGCCTCGTAACTCTGGCTGTCATCCCGGACGGCGCGCAGCGCCGAGCCGGGATCCATCGTGGATCAAACGCCGCTCTGCGTGCCGGGAAAAATGGGTCCCGGCTCTCGCTTTGCTCGGCCGGGACGACGGCGGCGTTACGTAAACGCCTGGATGCCCGTCTGCGCCCGACCCAAAATCAGCGCATGAATGTCGTGCGCGCCTTCATACGTGTTCACCGTCTCGAGATTGCACATCACGCGCATCACGTGGAATTCGTCCGAGATGCCGTTGCCGCCGTGCATGTCACGCGCCACCCGCGCGATATCGAGCGCCTTGCCGCAATTGTTGCGCTTCATCAGTGAGATCGCGGCCGGCGCCGCGGTGTGTGCCTCCAGCATGCGGCCGAGCCGTAGCGCCGAGTGCAGCCCGAGCGTGATCTCGGTCTGCATGTCGGCAAGCTTCTTCTGCACCAGCTGATTGGCGGCGAGCGGCTTGCCGAACTGCTTGCGGTCGAGCACGTATTGCCGCGCGCGATGCCAGCAGAATTCCGCTGCACCCATCGCGCCCCACGCGATGCCATAACGCGCCATGTTGAGGCAGCCGAACGGGCCGGCGAGGCCCTTCACGTTCGGCAGCAGATTCTCCTCCGGCACCACGGCGTTCTCCAGCACGATCTCGCCGGTGACCGACGCGCGGAGGCTCAGCTTGCCTTCGATCTTCGGCGTGGAGAATCCTTTCGTGCCGCGCTCCACGATGAAGCCGCGGATCACGCCATCGAGCTTCGCCCACACCACCGCGATATCGGCGATCGGCGAATTGGTGATCCACATTTTCGCGCCGTTGAGCGCATAGCCGCCGGACACCTTTTCGGCGCGCGTCACCATCGAGCCGGGGTCGGAGCCGTAGTCCGGCTCGGTGAGGCCGAAGCAGCCGACGATCTCGCCGGTCGCGAGCTTCGGGAGCCAACGCCGCCGCTGCGCCTCCGAGCCATAGGAATAGATCGGATGCATCACCAGCGAGGACTGCACCGACATGGCCGAGCGGTAGCCGGAATCGACATTCTCGACCTCGCGCGCGATCAGCCCGTAGGCGACGTAGCCGAGGCCGGCGCCGCCGTATTCCTCCGGCACGGTCGCGCCGATCAGCCCGAGCGAACCCATCTCGCGCATGATCTCGCGGTCGAAGGTTTCCTCGCGGTAGGCCTTGAGCACGCGCGGAAACAGCTTCTCCTGCGCGTAGCCGCGCGCGGTGTCGCGCACCATGCGCTCTTCTTCCGAGAGCTGGCCCTCAAGGTCGAGCGGGTCTTCCCAGTTGAAGTCCGCGTCCTTCAGCGAGATGGCGGGCTTGCCGGACTGTTGCTCGGCGACCGACATGGGCAGGCTCCTCTTCGTCATTCCGGGGCACGCCGGAGGCGTGAGCCCGGAATCCATAACCACGAAACAAGCAATATGCGAAGGCTCGAACCAAATCGAGAGCTTTGGGGTTATGGATTCCGGGCTCGCCGCTGCGCGGCGCCCCGGAATGACAGCTACTATGTCGGCCACACCGCGTCCGCGCCAAGCTCCGGCCAGCCGATCGCGCGGCCGGCTTTGGCGGCCGCGTCGCGCCCTGAAAGCTTGCCATCCCAATTGGCCGCGATGATGCGCTGGCCCGTGTAGCCGGCGGCCTCGTCGGACACGAGCCAGCATGCCGGCGGCCCCATGATGGCGGGCCGCAGCATCTTGGCGCGATCCCAGCCGGCGCCGGCCCCGACAATGGCGGTGTCGGTCGGCCCGCCCGGGATCAGCACGTTCACGGCGATGCGGTCGCGTTCCAGCTCCTGCGCCCACACCGCCGACATTGCCTCCAGCGCGGACTTGGTGGCGCCGTAGGGGAGGATGCGCAGCATGGTGCGGAAGCTCGTCGTGACATTGATGATGCGCCCGAACCCGCCTTGGCGCATGTGGGGCAGCGCCGCCTGCGTCACCAGCCACGGCGCGCGCGTATTGATGGCGAAGAAGTTGTCCCAGGCCTCGCAGGTCAGCTCCTCGATGCGCGGCCAATTGACCTCGGCGTCGGGACGCAGCGACGAGACCCCGATGCCGGCATTGTTGATCACCGCATCGAGCCGACCGAACCGCGCGACCGTGGAGGCAACCGCCTCGCGGCATCCCGCCTCGCTGGCGAGGTCGGCCATGATCGGAAGAATGCACTCGGTCGTGGCGAGCCGCTTCAGCCCCTCGGCATCGCGGTCGATGGCCGCGACCGAATGCCCGGCGCCGATCAGCGCATTCGTGATTGCCGAGCCGATGCCGCCGGCCGCGCCGGTGACCAACACGATACGTGAATTCTCTGCCATTTAACCGTCCACCTTAATGCCAGCGGCCTTGATCACCGGACCCCAGCGGTCCATCTCGGATTTCAGATGCGCGGCAAGTTCGGCCGGCGCCGAGCCGACCACCGTCGCGCCGAGCTGCGCATAGCGCGCCTTCACGGGCGGATGCCACAGCGCCGCCACCGCGTCGCGGTGCAGCTTGGCGATGATGTCCGCCGGCGTCCGCGCCGCGACGAACAGCGCGAACCAGGACGAGACGTCGTAGCCCGGCACGAATTCGGCGATCGCCGGAAGGTCTGGCACCTCGGGCTGGCGCTGCGCGGTGGTCACCGCGAGTCCGCGCAACTGCCCGCCCTGCACATATGGAAGCGTCGAAGGGAAGTTTGAAAAGATCGCGTCGACGCGTCCCGGCAGCAGGTCGTTGAGCGCCGGCCCCGCGCCGCGATAGGGAATGTGCGTGAGATCGACGCCGGCAAGGTGCTTGAACAACTCGCCGCAGAGATGCAGCGAGGTGCCGATGCCCGAAGACGCGTAAGTGAGCTTGCCGGGGTCGGCCTTCGCGGCGGCGATGAATTCCGGCACCGAGCGATAGGCGGAGGAATTCGAGACGGCCATGATGTTTGGGTAGATGCACATCAACGTCACGGGCGAAAAATCCGCAACCGGGTCGTAGCCGAGGTTCGGATAGATGAACTGGTTGATGGCGTGGCCGATCGAGCAAATGTAGACCGTGTAGCCGTCGGCTTCCGAATTGAGCACCGCGGCCGCCGCGATATTGCCGCCCGCGCCGCCCTTGTTCTCGATCACCATCTGCTGGCCCCACATCTCGCCCAGGCGGTTGGCGAGGATGCGGGCGGCATTGTCGACCGCGCCGCCGGGCGGGAACGGCACGATCAGGCGCACGAAGCGCGACGGATAGTTCTGCGCATGCGCCGCCGCCGTGAATGCGGGCGCCGCCAAGGCGGCGCCGCCGAGCGCGATGAAGCGGCGGCGATGCATGGACGTTTCCCGATCTTTGTGCTGGAACCTTAAGGTTGCCCCCCGGTGGCGGCAAGGCGACGATTGCAGTCAGGACAGCGGAGAACCCCGATGGCGAAATTCGACAGCATTCTTGGAACAGTCGGCAACACGCCGGTGGTGCGCATCAACAGGCTCGCGCCCGCACATGTGAATCTGTTCGTCAAGATCGAGGCGTTCAATCCGCTCGGCTCGGTGAAGGACCGCTTGGCGCTCGGCGTGATCGAGGCCGCGGAAAAGTCCGGCGAGCTCAAGCCCGGGCAGACCGTGATCGAGGCGACGAGCGGAAACACCGGCATCGGGCTCGCGATGGTGTGCGCCGCCAAGGGCTATCCGCTGGTGGTCACGATGGCCGAGCCGTTTTCCGTCGAGCGGCGCCGCCTGATGCGCTTCCTCGGCGCCAAGGTGATCATCACGCCCGCGGCCGGACGCGGTTTCGGCATGGTCGCCAAGGCGCAGGAACTGGCCAAGCAGAACGGCTGGTTCCTGACGCGCCAGTTCGAGAACGAAGCCAACCCGGATATGCACTCGCGCACCACGGCGCGCGAGATCATCAACGACTTCAAGGGCGAGAAGCTCGGCTACTGGGTGACCGGCTTCGGCACCGGCGGCACGCTGAAGGGTGTCGCGCGTGTGTTCGAGAAAGAAATGCCCGACACCAAGATCGTGGTGTGCGAGCCGGCCGATGCGCCGATGCTTTCCTCCGGTACGCCGCAGAAGCGCAATCCGGACGGCACGCCCGCCGAGCCGAACGCCGCGTTCAAGCCGCATCCGATGCAGGGCTGGAGCCCGGACTTCATCCCGAAGCTGACCGGAGACGCCGTGGACATGAAGGTGATCGACCGCATCCTCACCATCGCGGGTCCCGACGCGATCAAATGCAGCAAGGACCTGGCGCAGAAGGAAGGCATTTTCGTCGGCATCACGGCGGGCGGCACGTTCGCGGGCGCCTTGCAGGTCGCCGCCGATGCGCCGAAGGGCGCGAATATCCTCGCCATGCTTCCCGATACCGGCGAACGCTATCTCTCGACGCCGCTGTTCGCCGACATCCCGGCCGACATGACCGAGGAAGAGCAGGCGATTTCCCGCTCCACGCCGAGCCATCAGATGAAGCCTGCGGCGTGAAGGGGAAGGTGCGAATCGTCCAAGAATCAATCTTGCGTCGAAGTTGCACGAGCCCCAAACTCCCCCGAGGTTCCTTATCGGCAACCTGTGGGGGGAGGACACGATGCGTAGGCATAAGTGGCTGCTTTCGAGCGTGACGGCGGCGCTGGCGCTGTTTCCACTCGCCGCCCAGGCGCAAGTGCTCAAGGTCGTCGAGGTCAACGCGCCGGCGATCAATTGTGTGTTTGCTCCAAGCTGCACCATCACGGTCAGCGACACGACCGGCAATCTTCTGCTCCCGACGCTGACGCCGGGCACCGCCTGGCTGCAGTCGCGCACCTTCACGGCTCAGGGCGGGACGCCAGGGGTGGGCACGACCGGCTACGAATATCGCCTGAGCATGACGCAGACCGCCGTTCCGGCGGAGTGCGTGACCGGGCTGACGCTCAACTTCGGTCCATCCAAGCAATTGCCGTACAAGGACAATGCGCTCGCCGACGTCTATGTCGTCACGACAGGCGGGCTCGGGACGATCGGCATCAAGTCGGCCGAGCGGTTCGGCGACGTGATCGTGTTCGACTTCAAGGCGCCGCTGTGTGCCGACGGTCCGCCCGACATCAAGCGCACGACGTTCTTCTTCGGGCTTGCTGCGGCGGCCACGCCGATGCACGTGAACGCAACGGTGTCGGTGATCGGCGTCCCGTCGATCTATGCGGTCGACGCGCGGGTGCCGACGCATCCGGTTGCGGCCGATCCGCCCGGGGGATTGTGAACTTGGCGGTTCGGCTGGAGTGCCACGCTCATTCCGCAGCCTGACGCGACGGCGGACGGATTCGTTCGAGGCCGTCTGCCTCGCTGGCCGATATCGTTGTGCGCACGATCGTGCGCGCCTCGTGCGCGGGCCATGGCCGGCCGCGATGCATCGTGGCGCGGTTATCCCACATCACGACATCTCCGCTGCGCCAACGGTGCACGTAGCTTGATCCGGGCGCAGTCGCAGCCGCCATCAGATCATCGATGAGTTTTTTCCCCTCGGCCGGATCCATGCCCTCGATCGCATAGGCATGCGAAGCCAAATAAAGAGCGCCACGGCCATTTGCCGGATTCCTCCAAACCATGCGCCAGCATTGCGGGGGCAGCGCCGAGCGTTCCTCGGGGGTCGCGAGGCCTGGCGCGATCTGCCCGCGAGAATGAGCGTAGTCGTGCCAAGCGAAGGAATTCTCCAGCTTCTGTTGTAAGGCCGGGCCGAGGCGCTCGAAGGCGAGACGCGTCGACACGTATTCGGTCTCTCCGCCACTCGCCGGAATGACGCGCGCCGAGAGCACCGACGTGAGGGCGGGGACGCGCTTGAACGATGAATCGGTATGCCACAGCTGGTTCGCTTTGTTGCGCAGAGACAGACGATGATCCGCGGATACGACTTTGCCGTCCTCACCGATGGTCGTGAGCACCGCAAAATAGGTGCCTGCACTGGCCGAGCCGACTTTGGTTATTTCGGGAGTTCCGAAACGTCGCGAGAACGCGAGCTGGCCCTCGTCCGTCACGTCCTGACCGCGAAAAACCAGAACGGAATGGTCTTCGAACGCCGCACGCACCGCAGCGTATGCGGCATCGTCCGCCGTGACGTCGCTCAGTGCAATGCCGCGCAGCTCGGCAGCAAAACCCGGCCCAAGAGGGAGGATATCCATTCGCGCTCCTCCGCGGTTTCGTTCTTGGGTAACTTCACCTGAAGGCGTCGCGTTGGCAAGGCGGCCGTCTGGTTCATCGCGCGTCGCAGGCGGCAGCGATCCGCTTGCGCATCGCTTCATCGGGCATGCGTCCCAAACCAGCCCGCGCATTGTCGGCCATATGCTCGGGGTTACTGGTTCCGGGTATCGCGCAGGTCATGGCCGGGTGACTGACCACGAACTTGAGCAAGAGCTGCGACCAGCTCGTGCAATCGATCTCTGCGGCCCAATCGGGAAGCGGGCGGCCACTGACCGCGCGCAGAGCCGAGCCGCTCGCCAGCGGATAATTGGCAAGCACCGCGATGCCGACTCGGCCGCGAGCGGCAGCAGGCGGCGCTCCGCCGCCCGATCCACGGCGGAATAATTGAACTGAACGAAATCCAGCGGCTCCGCGCGCATGATCGCTTCGAGGTCGGCAAAGGCGCTGACCGTGTAGTGCGTGACGCCGAGGTAACGGATGCGCCCGGCTTCCTTCCATTTGCGCAACGTCGGCAGATGGATCTTCCAGTCGAGCAAATTGTGAATCTGCATCAGATCGATCTTGTCGGTCTTCAGCAGCTTGAACGAATTTTCCATCTGCGCGATGCCGGCTTCGCGTCCGCGCGTCCACACCTTGGTGGCAATGAACGCCTTCGCATGCGCGTTCGATTCTGCGAGCAGGTCGCCGGCAACGGCTTCGGCCCTGCCATACATCGGCGAGCTGTCGATCACCGAACCGCCAGCCGCGAGCAATGCAGCAAGCACCTGGTGCAGCCGAGCGTGGGCGGCGCTTTGCGAACTGACGTCGAATCCGCGATAGGTGCCACAACCAATGACGGGTAGCTGTTCGCCGCTGGAGGGAATGGGCCGGGTGAGCATCATCATTTGGTGTTCTATCACGAACGCCGCCGGCACAGACCGCTGCCCAACGCCTGATCCCATGCAAATCGCGCCGTTGCCGCTGCCGCCCGGCTGCGTTATGCACATTGCGACGCGCCCGTAGCTCAGCTGGATAGAGCGCTGCCCTCCGAAGGCAGAGGTCAGGGGTTCGAATCCCTTCGGGCGCGCCAATTCCAAGCGGTCCGTTGCGGTCGGCCTCGTCATTTCTTGAGCCACACTGGATTGATGTCAGTCGAGGCGGCCGTTGCGGTCGCCGTTTCGCGCGGATCATCGTCCGGCTGCATGGCATGCTTATCCAATTCGGCCGCAACGCTCATCCATACGCGGGCGAGACCAAACATGGTCAGGCGCATCGCAGCGGCGTCAGCGCGCTCCGCCTCGCGCATGCAATCGAGCGCAAGATCGCGATACTCGGCGGGCGTCGTCATGATCAATGCTCCCGTGTGCGGGATGCGAGGCAGTGACTCCGGGTATTTTTTTCTGCTGACCCGGGTGAGCAAGTCTTTGCTCAAATGCCTGTGACCTCATGACGCGTGCGGGTCAGGCGATGCGGTGCCGGTTCGATCCGGCTCCTTAAGGTCCAGTCTGCAAGTGAACGATATGCCTATCAGTATGGTTCAGTACATAGGAACAGTTTTCTTTAGGGCCGACAATAGGGTTCGGACACACAAGACGCGCCACGAGGGCAGGCCTTATCGCGCCGATCTTGCGGGCCGCGGCGCCGCGCGCGCTGTGAGATACGACCGGGTTGCGGGCGCAGCCGCGCCGCGCAGGCCGGCTGGCGCGAACGGGAGTGGCTCACCCGCCAACTCGGATCGCAGCAGCGCCAATGATTCAACATCATCGACGTCGTACCAGCCCGGCACATTCACCACCGGCACGCCGATTTCGGCCGCGCGCGCGACGGTCGCCTGATGCACCCGCGAGGTGCTCCACGGAATGTCGGCGAACAGCCGCTCGTGCAGCCGCGACAATCCGATCAGCGTATAGCCACCGTCGCGTGCCGGGCTGAGCACGATCCCGCCGCGCCGTGTCGCATCGACCGCGGCGCGCAGGATCGACGCGGGGAGCGTCGGGCTGTCGGCGTTCACCAGAATCGCCCCCGCATGATTGCCCAGAAGCTCGCGCGTCGCAGTCTCGACGCGCGTCCCAAAATCGCCTTCGCATTGAAGCTGCAGGCGGAAGTCCGCGGGAAGCAGCGCGCGCAGTGCAGGCTCGCTGCCGGCGGGGGTGTACACGGCGTATCCGGTGACGCCGCCGTCGTGGGTCAATTCGGCGATGGTGGCGGCGAGATCGCGGATGAAGCAGGCGGACAGCGCCGCGCAGTCCTCCGGCCGCAGTGGCGGGGAAAGGCGGGTTTTCGACAGGCCCGGAATCGGCGTCTTGCAGAAGATGCTGATCGCAATCGTTTGCACGCCGTACCTCTATTTTCTCGAGACTTGCTCTGGCGTCCGATGATCGACGTGGTTGCGATTTCCGCAAGATATTTCAATCGTTGAGGCGCGCGGGCGGGGTAGAGTGAAGCACAAGCGGCCCCATATCTAATGGAGAGCCTTGGACGGGCAAACCATGAACAAGCCTCGGGTGGTCATTGTCGGAGCGGGTTTCGGCGGGTTGACCGCCGCGAAGGCGCTTGCCGGCAGCACGTTCGACGTCACGGTCGTCGACCAGCATAATTACCACCTGTTCCAGCCGCTGCTTTACCAGGTGGCGACAGCCGGTCTTTCACCCGCCGATATCGCGTCGCCGATCCGCGGGATTCTGGCTCCCGACAAGAACGTCAACGTGATGCTCGGCCGGGTGTCGGGCGTCGATACGGAGCAGCGCGAGGTGATCGCCGAGGGCCGCCGTATCCCGTTCGATTACCTGATCCTCGCGACCGGCGCGCAGCACGCCTATTTCGGTCATGGCGACTGGGCGGCGTTCGCGCCCGGCCTGAAGACCATCGACGACGCGACCTATATCCGACGGCGCATCCTGCTCGCCTTCGAGAAGGCCGAGACCGAGACCGATCCGGCCGAGCGCGCGCGGCTCCTTAATTTCATCATCGTCGGCGGCGGGCCGACCGGCGTGGAAATGGCGGGGGCTATCGCGGAGCTGGCAAACCGCGCGCTCGCCAAGGATTTCCGCTCGATCGATCCGCGCGCTGCGCGCATCATTCTGGTCGAGGCGGCGCCGCGTCTCCTCACGCCGTTCGATCCGCCGCTCTCGGAAGCCGCGCGGGCCTCGCTCGAACAGCTTGGTGTGACGGTCCGGCTCGGCACCCCGGTGACGGCGCTCGATGCCGAGGGCGTTTGCATCGGAACGGAGCGTATCGAAGCGCGCACCGTCGTCTGGGCTGCGGGCGTAATCGCATCGCCGGCGGGCCAGTGGCTCGGCACTGAGACAGATCGCGCCGGGCGCGTGAAGGTCGCGCCGGATCTCTCCGTCCCGGACCGGCCCGACATCTTCGTCATCGGCGATACCGCGGCGCTCGACGATGCCAACGGCAATCCGCTTCCCGGCGTTGCGCCGGTCGCCAAGCAACAGGGGCAATATGTGGCCGCTCTGCTGACCGCGCGGCAGAAAGGCGAGACGATCGCGCCGTTCCGCTATCGCGACTTCGGCTCGCTCGCCACCATCGGACGCAAGCGCGCCATCATCCAGATGGGCCGCTTCAAGCTCAAAGGCTTTATCGCCTGGGTGATGTGGTGCGTCGCGCACATCTATTACTTGATCGGCTTCCGCAACCGGTTCGTCGTCGCGATCAGCTGGCTGTGGAACTACATCACCTTTCAGCGTGCCACGCGGCTGATCACCGGCATGTCCGGTGCGCGCGTGGAAGAGCTGCCGATGCCCGAAGAGAAGAAGAAATCGAACTAGCACACGACCGGCTGGCGCAATCGCAATCTCGGCGGGTTGTTGTCTTCCTTCGTCGTTTGTATACGGTTTCGCCGCGATGACCCGCGCCGGGCGGCATACGGGAGACGGCCATGTTGAACCGACGGACGATCGCGACGCTGCTGTTTGCGCTCGCCGCCGTCGCGCCCGGTGGCCCCGCCACGGGCCAAGGCAAGGTGGTCGTCTACACGTCGAACGACTCCAACCTCAATCGCTTCGTCTACGATGCCTTCAAGAAGGAAACCGGCATCGAGGTGGAGGGCGTCGAGGCCGGCTCCGGCGTCGTGTTCCGCCGCATCCAGTCCGAACGCGAACGCCCGCTCGGCGACATCGTCTGGGGCGTCAGCCGCACGCTGCTGCGCGCCAACAAGGCGCTGCTCGCGCCTTACCCGTCGAAGAACAAGGACGCCGTTCCGGCGCACTTCCGCGACCCTGAGGATTACTGGATCGGCACCAATGTGCATCTCTTGGTGATCCTGCAGAACACCAAACTTCTTCCCGCGGACGCCGGTCCGAAAACCTGGTCTGACCTGATGAGGCCGGAGTTGAAAGGCAAGATCGCCTTCACGGACCCGGCCAATTCCGGCTCGGCCTATTCCAACGTCACCATGTGGGCGCAGATGTGGGGCAACAATGACGCCGCGTGGGAGAAGGTCTCACAACTGATCGCGAACACGCGCGTGCTCAATCGTTCGAGCCTCGTGTTCCAGGGCGTCGGCAATGGCGAATTCCCGCTCGGCATCTCGCTCGAATATGCGGGTTACCAGTGGTCTTCGAACGGCGCGCCCGTCAAGGTGATCTATCCGGCCGACGGCACCGTGGCGCAGATGGAGGGCGTCGCGATCATCAAGGGCGGGCCGAACACCGAGAACGCCAGGCAGTTCGTCGATTATGTGTCGCGCAAGGATGTACGCGAGGCGATCCTGAAGTTCGCGTTCCGCCGTCCCGCGCGGCAGGACCTCGATCTCTCGAAACTTCCGGGCGCGATGCCGCAGCTTTCCGACGTGAGGCTTGTCGACTACGATGAGGATGCGTGGGTCGAGAAGCGCGCCGACACCGCGAAGAAGATTCAAGAGATCATCCAGCGCACGCGCTGACGTTCAAGGGGCTGGCGTGACCGCGATCACGATCGACGGCGTCGCGCGCACGTTCGGGGCCGTGCGGGCGGTCGACAATGTATCCATCGCGGTGCGCGACGGAGAGTTTTTCACCCTGCTGGGGCCGTCCGGCTGCGGCAAGACCACGCTGCTGCGCATGGTCGCAGGGTTCTGCGAGCTCGATCAGGGCCGCATCCTCTTTGGCAATGACCGCATTGACACGTCGCCGCCGCACAAGCGCAACACCGGCATGGTGTTCCAGAACTACGCGGTGTTTCCCAATCTCACCGTCGGCGGCAATGTCGCCTACGGGCTGCGCGCGCGAAAAGTGGGCGCTGCGGAAATTCGCGAGCGCGTCGAGCGTGCGCTCAAGCTGGTGCAGCTCGACGGCTATGGCGAGCGCTGGCCGCATCAGCTCTCCGGCGGGCAGCTTCAACGGGTCGCGATCGCCCGCGCCATCCTGATCGAGCCGCATGTCCTCCTGCTCGACGAGCCGCTGTCCAATCTGGACGCCAAGCTCCGCGTGGAGATGCGCGGCGAGATCCGCCGCCTGCAGAAGCTGCTCGGCATCACGGTGCTCTACGTGACGCACGATCAGGAAGAAGCACTCGCGATCTCCGACCGGATTGCCGTGATGCGCGCCGGCCGCGTCGAGCAGATCGCCGGCCCACGCGCGATCTACGAGCAGCCGGCGACGCCTTTTGTCGCAAGCTTCGTCGGCACCACGAACTTGCTGAACGGCATCGTTCGCAGCCGCGAAGGCGACACGGCCGAGATCGCGTTTGCCGGGACCGCGATGCGGGCAAATATGCGCGGCGACGTGGGCGAGGGCGTGGTGCTGTCGCTGCGGCCCGAGGCGCTGCGCCTCTTGGCTTCGGGTGAAGCCGCTCCCGCGGGTTGGGCGACACTGGCCGGCACGCTGGGCGAGATCGAGTATCTCGGCCCGGTGACACGCTTCACCGTGCAGCTCGGCGACGGCGCGCTCATCCATCTCATGGCGCTTGCGCCGCCGGCCGCAGCGGCCGCCGTGACGCTCGCCTACGACCCGCAACGTGTCGTCGTCATGGGAGCGGGACCGTGAGGTTTCTTCGCCGGCACGCTTTTCCGCTCGCGATCGGCGCGGTCGCGGCTGTATTTCTCGGCTTGTTCTTTCTGCTGCCGCTGATCAAGGTGTTCGGGGCGAGCATTCTCGATGCTTCCGGGAAGGGCTTCACGCTCGCGAACTACACGAGCGTGCTGTCGAACCGCTTCTTCCTCAACGGCCTGACCAACAGCCTGGGGATCGCGGCGGCGGCCTCGATCTGCGCGCTCCTCGTCGGCGTTCCGTTTGCCTTCTGCCTTGCGCGCCTGCCGATCGGCGGCAAGCCGGCGCTGCTCGCGCTCGCCGCGCTGCCGCTCGTGCTGCCCTCATTCGTCGGCGCCTACGCGCTGGTGCTGCTGTTCGGCCGTTCCGGCATCGTGACCGGCGCGCTGCAGTCGCTCGGCATCCCGTTCGACTCGATCTACGGCGCCAAGGGCATCGTGGTCGTCTACACGCTCACGCTCTACCCGTTCGTGGTGCTGCCGGTGACCGCGGCGTTCAAGTCGATCGATATTTCGGTCGAGGAAGCGGCGCAAAACCTCGGCGCGACGCGCGCCCGTATGCTGCGCACTGTCACGCTGCCGCTCGTGCTCCCCTCGATCCTCGCCGGCGGGCTTCTGGTGTTCATTGAGGCATTGGAGAATTTCGGCGTGCCGTTCGTGCTCGCCGAGGACCGTCCGATCCTCTCGGTCGAGGCCTACAAGCTGTTCGTCGGCGAGACGACCGATAATCCGGCCTCTGCCGGCGTGCTCGGCGTGTTGCTGGTCGTGTGCACGATCGTCGCGCTTCTGATCCAGCGTGGCGTGCTGGCGCGGCGCCAATACGCAACCAATGCGCGCCGCTCGGCGCCGCTCATCCAAGTGAGCCCGGCGCTCCGCCGCCTCGGCGCCGCCTATTGCTGGATCGTGGTGGCGGCCGCGCTGGTGCCGTTCGCCGCCGTGGTGGTGATCTCGTTCATGCAGTACAGCGGGCCGGTGCTGCAAGGCGGCTTCTCGGCTGACAATTTCGCCCAGCTATTCCAGCGCTCCTACCGGCCGCTCACCAACACCCTGCTGCTGGCAACGCTCGCGGCGTGCGGTGCGACCTTGATCGGCGTGCCGATCGGCTACGTCATCACGCGCCATCGCTCGCGGTTGTCCGCGCTGATCGATGTCGTGGCGACATCGCCGTTCGCGGTCGCCGGCACCGTGCTCGGCATCGGCCTGGTGATGGCCTATTCCGGCGGCTTCCTCATCCTGACCGGCACGTGGGTCATCATGGTGATCGCCTACGTGGTGCGGAAGCTGCCGTTCTCGGTGCGCTCGGCCGCCGCGATCCTGCACCAGATCGATCCAAGCCTCGAGGAAGCCTCGATCAATCTCGGCGTGCCGCCCGCGCTGACGTTCTGGCGCATCACGGTGCCCCTAATGCTCGGCGGCATCATTGGAGGTTTCGTCCTGACATTTGTGACGGTCGCGTCGGAACTCTCTTCCACGGTGGTGCTCTATAGCGGGCCATGGACCACCATGACGGTCGCGATGTTCCAGGCGCTCGAAGGCACCAGCCCGGGCATTGCGGCGGCGGCCGCGACCGTGCTCATTGTGTTTACTGTGCTCCCCGTGGCGCTGGTCTATCGCCTGCTGCGGCGGCATGAATTATCGATGCTATGAGGACGCGATGATCGATCTGCGAAGCGATACCGTGACATTGCCGACCGAGGAGATGCGCGAGGCGATGCGCGCGGCCGAGCTCGGCGATGATTCCCGCGAAGGCGATCCGACAGTGCGGCGCCTCGAGGAAGCTGCCGCCCGGATCACCGGCAAGGAGGCCGCGCTGTTCGTCGCGAGCGGCACCATGTCCAACCTCGTAGCGCTGCTGGCGCATACCGGGCGCGGCGGCGAAGTGCTGCTCGACGGCGACTGCCACATCATGCGCAGCGAGATGGGCGGCATCGCCTCGCTCGCCGGGCTGTTCTATCGCCCGATCGTCTCGATGCGCGGCGCGCCGAACCTTGAGGATATCGGCGAGCGCCTGAGCGAGAAGCTGAGCGCCAACAAGCTCGCGACCGCGCTCGTCTGCGTCGAGACCACGCACAACAGCGCCGGCGGTGCGGTCATTCCGCTCGATTACATGGCGCGGCTGCGCGCGCTGACCGCTGAGAAGAATGTGCCGGTCCACATCGACGGCGCGCGTATTTTCAATGCAGCAGTTGCGCTCGGCGTTCCGGCTGCCGCCATCGCGCAGTATGGCGACAGCATCGGTTTCTGCGTCAGCAAGGGCTTGAGTGCGCCGTTCGGCTCTGTGTTGTGCGGATCGGCCGGCTTCATCGAGAAGGCGCGCGCCTATCGCCGCATGGTTGGCGGCGGCCTGCGGCAGGCGGGCATCATGGCGGCCGCAGGCCTCGTGGCGCTCGACCGCATGATCGACCGGCTCGCCGACGATCACCGCCGCGCCAGGCGCATCGCCGAGGGTGTGCACGCCATCGACCCGCGCCTCACCGATCCGCGCCTCGTCGAGACCAACATCGTGATGATTGAGGTCGGTCATACCGGCAGCGATGCCAAGACCTGGATCGCCGCGCTGGAAAAGGCGGGGTTGCGGTCCGGCGGCTGGAGCCGCACATCGCTGCGGCTGGTGACGCACCGCCACATCGACGACGCGGCGGTCGAGCAAACCATCGCAATCTTCCGCTCGGTTGCGGCGGCGTTCGCTCGCCCTCAAGAGAAAATCCTGGAAAGAGCAGGTTGAGCGGGCGCTGAAGGCAGTTAGCCATCAGCCTGGGCGCTTCCCTTCGGTTCTGTAGCCGCATTAACAGGTGCGGCAAGTTTGCACAGCGGAAGCGCGAGCCTCCCAGAACCGCTGCCCGCCCGCTCGCCCTCAGGTCAATTATTTTAGGATTGACAACTAAGGGATTTTACGTACACTTTTCTGTTAGCACTCAAGCACGAGTGCTGCTAAGGAAGAAAAGATCATGGAAACCAAGGTGATAAAGCGTTTGGAATCCGATCAGACGACCGAAGACGACGGCAAGGTGCGTATGGGGGATTTCGCGCCCGCGTTCGACACGAAGGCCAGTTCGCGCCCACCGACGGCGCAGACAAAGGTCGCGCGCGACGCCGCGACCGAGGACGGCGGCAAGGTACGCTTGGGGGATTTTGGGCCGGTATTCTAGGCTCGAATTATTACCGCGACTGCGGCACCTGCAGGCAAAGATAAGGCAATCCGCGTCGAATACGTCATGGGAAACGCCGCGCGTTTCCCATGACGCAAGACAATCGCGAGCTTGAGACCCGTCGTCGTGGAGCAACCCTGACGGAAGTGCAGCCATGCCGGAAATCGCTCCCCTCATTGAATTCTTCCAGATGGTGCCGAACGCCCGGCCACCGCGAAAGGCGGATCGCGCGGTCGGCGGTACCATTCCTACCCGCGCCCTGCGCTACTGCGAGGCGATCACCAGCGCATCGGGATTCGGCTGGTACGTCTTCCTGCCAATGCGTTTCAGGGTGATGTGGGACGGCCATGACATGCTGTGGACTTACGACGGCGTCGACGAATGGCTGCCGTTGTCGCGGGCCGCTCAATATCCGGGATTTAGGGAGCGTTTCGACCAGCATGCGCCCATCCACGCACGCGGATTCTCACCCACCTTCCTCGCACCGTCGATTCAACCGGGCGGGCTGCAGGTGTGGACCGGCTGCATTGCCAAGACGGCGCCGGGCTGGAGCCTGCTGGTGCGGGGGGTCGCCAATCTGTCGAAGAGCCTCGCCTACGAGACGCTCGAAGGCATCATTGAAACGGACCACTGGTTCGGCCCGCTGTTCGACAATATCCGTATCCTCAAGACCGACACCCCGATTGAGTTTAAGGACGACATCCCGTTCCTGCAGGTGCAGCCGATCCGCAAGGACGTCTACAGCGACAAGTTCCTGCGCAATTTTGTCGTCAAGGAACTGCACGAGCTCGACCCGGAAAACTGGGAGCAATTCCACCGCACGGTCGTGACGCCCAACACCGCGCCGCAGAGGAAGCGCGGGCAGTACGCCGTTTCGGTCCGCAAGCGGGAGGCCATGCAAGTGCAAGCATAAACGCGCCGGTCGAGCCTGCGCTAAGCGGCGCGTGGCGGTTCGCGGATCAGGAGAGTGAGGACGCTGGTGACCAGCGCCCCGATGGCGAGTGCCCACCAGATGCCGTTGTAAGATCCGGTTTGCTCGAACACGAGACCGCCCATCCAAACTCCGAAGAACGCGCCGATCTGGTGAAAGAAGTATGCCAAGCCAAAAAGGGCGGCGAGATTCCGGGTACCGAACACCAGTGTAATGGCCCCCGCTACCGGCGTGACCGATCCCGTCCATAGCAGCCCCATCGCGGCTGCGAACAAGAGCGCGTTCAGAGGCGACAGCGGCATCAACATAAAGGCCACAATCGCAAGCGCGCGAAGAAAATACACGAAGAAAAGCACGTTGCGATTCAGATACCGGCCGCACAGCCAACCGATCGCTATCGAGCCAAGAATATTGAACAGGCCGATCGTCGCGATCACCCAGCCGGCCGATGGTCTGTCGATGCCTCCATCCAGCAGGTGGGCCGGCAGATGCAGGTTGATAAACGCAACGTGGACCCCGCTGACCAGAAATCCGCAGATCAGCAGGACGTAGGACGGATTCCTCAAGGCTCCGCGGAAGACTTGCAGCACGGATTGCGCCGGAATGACCGATTTTTGCTGTTCCTGAATTTGTTGCGATGTGGACAAGGCCAGCGATAACGGCAGCACAAGCAACACAAGCGTTCCGAACACCAGGAGCGTCGTACGCCAATCGAAACTATCCAGCAGCAATACGCAGAAGGGTGAGAACAGAAATTGACCGAAGGAGCCCGCAGCGCCGCCGACCCCCGTCGCCAATGGCCGCCAGGTTTCCGGCAAGAGCTTGCCGAAAGCCGCCAGCACGATGTTGAAGCTCGCGCCGGACAGCCCGAATCCGATCAGCGCGCCGGCCGAGAACAGGGTCGCGGGCGTGGCGGCGGTTGCCATCACGAACAGGCCGGCGGAATAGAGAAGCCCGCCGATGCACAGCGCCCGCACGATGCCGAGCCGGTCCGCAACGACACCGCCGAACGGCTGGCCAATACCCCAAACGATGTGCTGGACCGCGATCGCGAACGCGAAGATATCACGCGTCCAGCCCATTTCGCGGCTGATGGGCGGCAGCAGCAAGCCTATGGTCGTCCGCGGACCAAATGTAAGGACGGCAATAAGGCAACCGCTCGCAACGACGAGGATCGGTGTTTGCCAGGAATGGACGCCGGATCGTCGCATCGTGCTCACGCCGGCGTCCCGAATGGTTGCTCGCTGGTATCGCGACAGCGACAGCGCGGCCGCGATAGCGTGCCTACCAGCTCATGGCCAGCGCATCGGACAGCCAGCGCATGGCGGTGGATCTACATGGTCGCGGACACGTGTCGGTTTCCTCAGACCAACCGCTCTGTCGCGGCCAGCCCCGCTTGGCTGTCCGTTATTGCCACTCTAGGCGGGCATCCTGGATCATTTTTTGAATGGTCAGGCACTGTCCCGTATGCGTGATGATTTCGAATGTTTTTTGCGCCAGCACCCGCCCTGCCTCGCTGTCGGAGGGGTAGTGCAGCCCGATGACTTCGCGGTTGCGCGCAACGCGTTGTGCCATCATTTGCAGCGGGGACCAGGGTGCCGGCACCGTCATCGGTGACGGTATCGGCGGCGGCGGCACGCTTGCTGCGCTTGGCATGACCTTTTCCAGCAGCAGCGCCATCAGCATCGACTCAGTCGCGTGCCCGCTCGGAAACGCCGCGTGGCCCGGTGGGTTGATGGGCGGCATCAGCGCGGGCGAAACCTGTGACGGCCGCATGCGCTGGTAAATCCACTTGTAGTGCATCACCTGGAATTGTCCGATGCACCGCGCGACCTCGATGAGCGCCGTTGTCTTGGGGTGCGATTTGCCATTGAACATCAACAGGCCCTGCCAGTAGGCGAGGATGCTGTCCTTCTGCGCAAGCGTCTCGGTCATGACGCCGGGACGGTACTCGATGAGCTCAATCAGCTCCTTAATCTCGTCGAGGACTGCGGCCTGCGTGGTGGGTAGGATCGGATCGAGCACAGGGCGCAACCCGTCCCATTTCATGCTCCCGGGGCCAGTCGCCTGGACGAATTCGCCAAGCAGCGCGATCGCGCGGTTCTTGGCCGCCCAATAGCCGGGCGGAAATCCCATTGGCGGCGGCGGCAGCGCCACGATCGGCGGGACGTTCTGCCAAAGAGCTGCCACCGGCTCGGGAGGCCATTTGTTGCCGCGGAACCAGGTTTCGGAACCTTGTTTCTTCAGTGCCGGCGAGACCCCGATCGGGCGCGTTACCCCGCCGCCGACGACGACGACGCCTCCGGTGCTCATGTCCATGTCCATGTCCATGTCCATATCCATGTCCATGTCAGCCGATCCGATTCCACCACTCATGAACCCCTCCCCTGTTGCGGCGCGCCCGAACTAATCGGGCAGGCCAGATTTCCTCAGATGCTCCATGAATTTTTCGCTGATTTCAGGCACGCGAAATGGCTGCAGGGCCCTCTCAAACGATGAGAGGCGAAAGTCAGGCTCCAACTGCACCAAGGTCGCCGCCGCGGCGCGCGCTTCGTCGAGCCGATCGAGAGCAGCCAATGCTGCTACCAAATACCGGAGATTTGCAGTGTACAAGGGGTTCTCGCTGGCCGACAGTTTCCCCCACCGCACCGCTTCTTCATACGAGCCATGAGCATAATGGGCCAGGTTTAGGGCGCTGTAATAGGCAAAGAGACTTCGGTCCAAAGGGGACAGCCGCAGTGCGCGCTCGGCGTGCTTGATGGCCTGTTCACCCCGTCCGAGATAGCTCAACGTGGGACTCGACAAGAACCAGGCAAAGGAATGATTAGGACACGCCGCAAGCGCCCGTTCAAAGTAGACGAGAGCGCTCTCGTAATCGTGCAAGAGAAACGATTTCAGGTGCCCATAGGTGGCAAGTGCGGTTGCGTTCTGCCCGTCCAGTTCAATGGCCTTGGCCGCAAGCTCGGCGGCCTTGGCGCGGTCTGCGATTGGATTGGCTGACCAGCCTTGACCGACGTAGATGTTATGCCAGCGCGCCGCCCAGGCGACTGGCATCGCGAATTCCGCGTCTTCCTCCATTGCCTTTTGCAAATAGTCTCGCGCCTGCGTGAAAGTATCTTTCTCAAGACCGTTGATGATATGCAGCGCGCGCAGCGTGCAGTCATAGGCGTTGAAATTCTCCGGCTTCTTTCTCATCGCGGCGCGCAATTCCGCAGCACGCACGTTGGGTGCGATGCCGCCGACGATCTTCTCGACAATCCGATCCTGCACATCGAACAGTTCACCGGGCGCGACTTCTGCCTTTTCGCCCCATAGCGTGGTACCCGTGCTGGTGTCGGAAAGTTCCACGGATACCCTCACCATTCGCTCGGATCTGCGGAGGCTGCCGCTAAGGACGTAGCGGACCCCGAAGACCCTGCCGACCTCGCGCGGATCCGGCTGGCGCCCGCGATAAGCGAGAGTCGAGCCGCGCGAGATCACCATAAGTTCGCGCAATCCGGCCAAAGAGAGTGTGATGTCCTCCACACAACCATCACAAAAATAGTCGTGGGCGGGGTCGCCGCCGATGTTCTGCAAGGGCAGGACCGCGATCGACGGCAATTTGGCCGTCCCGCGGGGGTGGGCCGGAACCGCGATTTCCTGGTTTGCGGGATCGAGCGCGTAGGCGCGCACCGGCTTCGGGAAATTCTTCAGTTCCAGAGCCCCGAGATCGCGGGCCTCGGTGCCGAGGCTACCCCGGACGAGATCATAGACAGCCTCTGAAAAGACAATACCGCCCACCGGGGAGTGCTCCTGCAACCGCGCAGCGAGATTCACGCCGTCTCCGAACACATCAAACTCGGTCGTGATGATGTCCCCGACATGCACGGCGATCCGCAGCGCGATGGAAGGCATCGCATCGTTCGAACCTAGCGCCAGCACGGCCCGCTGTACGTCGCCGGCCCACTCCACGGCGTCGAACGCGCTCGGAAACTCGGCCAAAATGCCATCGCCCGTCGATTTTACGACCTTGCCGCGATGCCGCTCGGTCTGCGGGCGGATGATAGTGTCGAGGATGGCCATCCAGCGCTGGTGGGTACGCGTTTCGTCGCGTGCCATCAGAATGGAGTAGCCGACGATATCGATGAAGGCGATGGCCGCCAGCCGGCGATCCATGCGCGGACCGCTGTCACCATTGGAGGGGCTAGGTGGCATGAGGGATCATCAATTCGTGCTATTTGTCCCGACATGTTTGTCCATTATGGTAGTGCCCCGCAAGGTCTCGTTTGATGAGCCCCGCTACGGCCACGAAGGACGACTTTGCCCGGCACAGGGGAGCGACAGGCAATGACGCAGGACCCGATCAGGCATTTCGTCGTGCTGAAGCTGGGGAGGGAGCGCGAAACAATTATCAAAAACTACTTCGACGGTAATAGGGAGTGGATCACTAGCTACGTTGCCGAGAAGATCTATCGATCGGGTGCGAACCCGCCTTTTAGCACGGCGGCTTTGCCTTCGGCCGATGTGCGCCTGGACGACAAGCAGCCATTCCTCCCGCAGGAAGTCGTGGTGGCGCTCAATGTATTTGGCAACGACAAGCTCCGGCCCGAGGACGTGGTCAACGACATCATCAGGGCAGCAGGGGAAAAGGGGGACATTTTTGCCGGCAGCAGTCCCGACATCGCATTCGCCGCAGCGGATCACTGGTGCATGAGCGCGAGCGACCCGATTTTTTCCGATCGATGCGAAGCGGAGCGCCTTCTTGGCGTGGATTTCCTGCGAAACCAGAGCAAGACCACCGGGAAAGGCGTGAACGTCGTCGTTGTCGATCAAGGGCTCGACAAGCACATCTTGGGAGCAAGCTACGGAGGCGGATGGTCGGTCGGTGGCATTCAACCGGGGTCGCCGCCACCACATCCGGGATCGGTGGGGCGTTCCCACGGCATGATGATCGCCAACAATATTCTCAAGGTCGCGCCGGAAGCCTTGCTGTTCGATCTGCCATTGGCACCGCCAAGGATCTCCAATGTCCAGAGCTTCCTCAGCTTGGCGTGGGCCGCCTACGACATTGTCTTGGCGGACATTGCCAAGTGGAAGAGGACCGGCAAGTTTCCGGGGCCGTGGATCCTGGTGAATCCCTGGGGAATCTTTGATCGCAAATCGGAAATTCCGCTTGGCCACTACACCACGAATCCAGAAAATTGTTTCAACAAAAAGGTCTGCGACGCGGTCGCTGATGGTATCGACGTGGTGTTTGTGGCGGGCAATTGCGGCCAGTTCTGCCCGGACAACCGGTGCGGCGAAAGCGACATAGGTCCCGGCCGCAGCATCTGGGGCGCCAACTCGCTTGCTTGCGTCCTGACCGTTGGCGCCGTTCGGGCGGACTCCATATGGCTCGGGTATTCTGCGCAAGGTCCCGGCCAGCCGCTGCTCGGGCCGGACAAACCGGACCTCTGCGCCGTAAGCCAGTTCTGCGAGGACGACGACGCGTTCAGCATCAACACCGGGACGTCGGCGGCCTGCGGCCTGACCGGCGGCATCGTCGCGGCCCTGCGCAGCCGCTGGGATTCCACAACAGTTCCTCCGGGGGTTTTGAAAGGTATCTTGAACCAGATGGCGAGAAAGCCGCCGGGGCTCGGAACGAACCATGAGCTGAAGCACCGGCTGGGCAACGGCATTCTCGATGCGAAGGCCGCGTTCAAGGAATTGAAAAAACAATTCCCCTGAAAAGACGGTGTTGCCCGGCTAGTCAGCCGCGCGGAAGCGAGCGGCGGGGCGGAGCGCCGGCTGGGCGGCTCCCTCGGCGCAGCTTGTTGTTCGCTAACGTCCGACGATTTCGCAGCCGTCGCGCTCGGCGAAGGCTTCAGCGATCCAACAGGCCGGCTGGTTGATCAGCTCGCGCGGTTGTCCGGTGTTGATCGACCGGTCGAAGCGTCCCGCTGCATCGCAAGTCAGGACCGCCGCGCAGAGGTGGAGCGTTGAGACAATGGCGTAGGCGGCGCGCGTTTGCATTGTGCCCACTCCTTCATGCGGGAATCTGTCGGAGGCTACTTAGAGTGAAGGCGGCCGGCTGATGTCGGCCGCCTTCGGGGGGATCATGCGATCCGCCTTGTTACTGGCCGCCGCCGTCGGTCACCTTCGACGCGCGGTCGAAATAGGAATTCTCAGCTTGGTGGCTCTGCGGGCCGGCGTTGACCTTCGAGGTCAGCGCGACCGAAGCCGTGGCGAGGATGAGGGCGGCGAACAGGGTCTTGGTGAACATGATGCGTCTCCGTTGGGGTGCTCGGGCGGGCCGTGATGGCCGCTTGCAAGGATGACTATCGCTCACGACTCATGGATCGAGCGTGAGCTACCTCACCCGCGCAAATTAATTTGCGAAAAAATTTTCGTGCTGGCGGTCGGGAAGGTTATCGCCGAAGTCAGCGCATCAGAATGCGACAGTCCGCGACCGTTGCACCGGTCGCGGACTGCAGCATTGGAAGAAAACAGATCGCTGGAATCGTTATGGCTGATCGCGCTCGGCGGCGGCAATTTCCTCAAGCGAATCCGGGTCGAGCACCGCCACTCCGCCGCGGTTGAGCCGTACCCACTTCTTCTCTTCCCAGATGCGCAATTGCTTGTTCGTGCTCTCACGCGACATGCCGATGATCTGACCGATCTCGCGCTGCGTGATCGATATCTTGCGATCCTGCGCCGCTTTCGGACTGGCCGCCAACGACAAAAGCGTTTTCGCGAGCCGGCTCGGCAGGTCGAGGAACATCAAGTCTTCCACCTGCTCGCTGGTGTGGCGTAACCGCGCACAAAGAATCTCGATCAGCTTGAGCGCGATCTCCGGGGATTGCGTGACCATCGGAACGAAATCCCTCCGGTCGATCACCAGGAGGTCGCAATCGGTAATCGCGAGAGCGTCGGCCGTGCGCGGGTGTCCGTCGAGCATCGCAATCTCGCCGAAGATCTCGCCGGCCTTGATCAGGTTGAAGACCGCATCCTTTCCCTCGGTGGACCGGTTGCTGATCTTCACGGTACCGGAGCAAACCGCAAACAGGCTGTTCCCCGGATCGCCGCGCTCGAAAATCGTCGTGCCGGCCGCTGCGGATTTGCTATGCGCGTACGACGCAAGCCGGCTGATGGCGTCTGCCCCGAGCTGGCCAAACAGAGGGTGCGCGCGAAAGATGGCCTGCTTGTCGAAAGTGGCCTTCGGGCTGGTCGGGCGCGCGGACATCGTGGCCTCTCGAGGCTGGTCGGCTCGCTCCAATCTAGCAAGATTCATGCTGCGCCCCTATGAGAGAATCGACAGTGCCCAAGCCTCAGCGGCGTGTTCAAGCCGCGCAGAAGACCGGGGAACAAGGTTCCATGTCCTGCGACAGCTCGCAGTGGCGCCAGTCGCGGAAATTGTCGGGATTGCCGCAGATTGGCTGGTTAATGAGGTCGCGCGGGCGCCCGGATTCGACCGGCGAGGCGGGCTGGTAGGAGGCCTCGCATGACAGCACCGCGATACACGCGATCAGGGCTGCGGCGGCCGCGTATGTGTCTAGTCGCGTTCGCATTGTGCTCATCCTTCTCGTGAGGAACCTGGATGGTCGCACCTCCGGCGAGGGCGGCCGGACGACACCGGCCGCCCTCAAGCGGGTCATTCGATCCGCCTTGTTACTGGCCGCCGCCGTCGGTGGTCTTCGAGGCGCGCTCCATCCAGGAGTACTCGGCCTGGCTCTGGCCGTTGGGGCCGGCGTTGACCTTCGAGGTCAGCGCGACGGAAGCCGTGGCGAGGATGAGGGCTGCGAACAGGGTCTTGGTGAACATGATGCGTCTCCGTTGGGGTGCTCGGGCGGGCCGTGATGGCCGCTTGCAGGAGCGACTATCGCGCACGCCGCCGGGATCGAGCGTGAACCAGCTCACCCGCGCAAAATCTTTTCATTCGCCGCGCAAGACCGCCTGACGAAAGCGCGTCCTGCTCGTGCTCTTGCTCGCGTGGCCTCACGAGGACTCAGGGCGCAGCGACCTCGGGCAAAAAGTTTCTCGTGTGTGACGTGGCTCACGCTGAGCTAAAGGATCGCGCGCTACTGACATCAACACCCGAACACAGAGGAGGATGTCATGTCAGTCAAGCAAGGTATCGGCGCTCTCGCCATCGCGATCCTGATTTCAACGATTGGCCCCAGCGGCGCGCAGGAAGCGAGCGCATCTGTTGATGTCGCCAAAGCCGGCATACTGCTCAGCCTCACCGAGAATTCTTGGGATTTCACGAAACCCGACTCGATCCCGGGGTTCGGCACCCTGCCGCAGAACTATGACGCCAAAGCCGTTCTTCCGAAACTCAGCGGCAAATAGGCTGCCCCGTTTCACTGCTTCGTTTTGCTGCTTCGTCTTCAAGTGCAAATGACAGACCATTTCAGGGAGAGATAGCCATGGTCGACATCGCCGAAGTCCACGAGTCGCGACCGGGCTATCTGCACGCCTTGGCGGTGGTCTGTGCCGGCATCGTCATCGAGTATCGCCGGGCGATTGCGGCGGAAAAACACTACGTGAGCCTGAAGCACGAGAGCGACACAGCCCTTGCGCATGAAGGCACAGCCCGCTCCGACATTCCGCGTCGGGTATTCAAGGAGTTCTATTCAAATCGCGCCAAGTGATCGCATTGCCGGCAGCGGGCGCGCGCCGAATTTGCCCGCACCAAGCCAGTCTGCAAGGATGCCGGAGGGTGGAAGCGCCGGCGAACCACGATGGCAAGCGATCCGAGCGTGCCGAATGCAACGAGATTGCTTCGCTCGGCAGCGCTGTTCCACGAGCTCTCCGACGATCAACTCGCCGAAATCTCACCGCGAACGAAGGTCCACAATCTGCTTCGCGGCGAGAGCCTGGTCCGCCAGGGCGCGGAGTCGGACTCGGTCTATCTCGTCGTCTCCGGCCGCTTCGAGGTGTGGATCGAGGGACAGACGAGCGCGATCAACGAAATCGGAGTAGGCGAGCCGATCGGCGAGATCGGTTTTTTCGCTCGCGTTCCGCGGACCGCCACGATCGTGGCGGCGCGCGATTCGGTTGTCATCGAGCTCGATCGCACATCGTTCGACGACATCGCACGGCGGGTGCCGGCGATCTATCAGACCTTGCTGCGTACGCTCGCCCGCAGACTGGCCGCCGCCAACACGCGGATCGCAAACGAGCAGCGCGCCGTGGCGGCGCGCACCGTGGCGGTCGTCGCAGGCGGAAGCCAGCCGGTACCGCAGAGCTTCCATGATCGCCTTCGGCGTCTTGTCGAGCGCAACGGGAAGGGTCGCATGCTTTGCGAGAGCGACCTGAAAGGCCAATTCCCCAACAGCGAACTCAACGACTCGGCGGTGAGCGACTGGCTCAATGCCATCGAACTCGACTACGAACTGATCGTGTATGTGGCGGGCGAAACGCTCGGCGACTGGACACGCAAGGCCATCCGTCAGGCCGACCAGGTCCTCGTCGTCGTTTCGGGAGCGGCGGCCGAACCGCCCAGTCCCATCGAGGCCTTCGCCTACGCGACTCACCCCCCGTCGCGCCGCCGGCTTGTGCGCCTGCACGAACGCCGGAGCGGTTCGGTCGAGGGAACGGCTGCCTGGCTGAGCGAACGGGATGTGGCACTCCACCAACACGTGTCGCTCGAGGACGATCGGGATGTCGCGAGCCTGCATCGCTTCCTGACCGGACGCGCGACTGGCTATGTGGCGGCCGGGGGCGGCGGTTTTGGCCCGTCCCATATCGGCGTGTTCAAGGCGTTCGCCGAACGCGGCATGACGTTCGATTTTCTGGGCGGAACCAGCGTCGGCGCTGCGATGCTGGGCGGCTTTGCGTTGCTGCTAAGCCCCGAGGAGGTCGACCGGCGCACTCACGACGTGTTCGTGACCAGCCGCGGCTTCAAGCGCCTGACTTTTCCGCGTTACGGGCTGCTCGACCATATTGCCTTCGATGAGGCGCTGCGGCGCCAGTTCGGCGGCGCCGACATTGAAGACGCGTGGCGCCCCTATTTCGCGGTGGCGACGGTGCTCGATGACTCCGGCGAGGCGCTCTGCCTGCTTCGCCGCGGCCCGCTCTGGAGGGCCGTGCGGGCGTCCGGCTCGCTCCCCGCGATCTTGCCGCCGGTGTTCACCGAGGATGGACGGATGCTCGTCGATGGGGCGGTGATCGACAATATTCCGTTGCGGCCGATGAAGGCGCTCAAGGCGGGGCCGAATCTGGTCGTGCATTTCGGGACGCGCGCAATGCCGCAACGGTTCGAGGTGGATTACGCGAGCATTCCGGGACGCTGGGGGCTGTTCCGCCACATGCTCACGCCGTCGGGCCGCCGCCGGCTACCCGACGTTCCCAGTCCCGTGAACGTGCTTCAGCGCTGCCTCGGCCGGCATCAGACAGCGGATTCGCTGTCGCCCGGCCCGCTCGATCTGGTTCTGACGGTGCCGGTCTTTCCTGGCGCCAATCTGATGGATTTCGACCACCACTCCGCTGTTTTCGAGGCGTCGTATCAATGGTGCCGCCGCCAGATCGATGAGCTTGCCGGACAGGAGAACGCCGCGCTGGCGGCAATTCTTGCGACAAATATTTGAGAATGTGACGCAGTTCACGAACGTATCCCCTCGGATCGGAGAAGATGCCCTCGAAATCTTCTTACTGCGAGGAGCAGGACCATGTGGCAAGTGCACGCAGCGTTTCGTCTCGGCGGATACCGCACTCCCGAGATCGACATGACACCGGCGCTCGGAATTTTCTCGATCCTCGCCGTCGCGTTCCTGATCATCCAGAATTCGTGAGGACACCATGGCAGTCATCTCTCCCTACTTTCTGAAAGGAACGCCGAAGACCTGCGCAGGCTGCGGCCAGCCCTTCGTCATCCGCGCAGGCGTGTCCGAGGCGATCGTCGGCGATGACGGGCGTCTCTATTGCTATGCAACGATGTGTGAGCCGAACGCGCTTGGGACCGGCGGAATTGCCCGGCAACGCGCCGCTTAAGCTCGACCGGGCACCGGACATTCCAGAAAATAGTCGTACCCTCGGACCCGGCGATTTAGGGTAAGCTCCATTTTCGGCGCACCAGTTGTGCCGGGCGACGGAGTACCTATGGCCGAACGTTCGTTTGAGCAAGAAGTCGAGAAGCTGAAACTCGGCGCCGGCGCGGAATTCCGCGGCGAAGGCATTCTGGCCATCACCAAGGCGCTGCTCGAATCCGGTGTGTCCTACGTCGCGGGCTATCAGGGTGCGCCGATCTCGCACCTGATGGACGTGCTGGCCGACGCAAACGACATCCTGGCCGAGCTTGGCGTCCATTTCGAGAACTCGGCGAACGAGGCGACGGCTGCGGCAACGCTCGCGGCCTCGGTGAACTATCCGCTGCGCGGCGCCGTCACCTTCAAATCGATCGTCGGCGTCAATGTCGCGTCCGACGCACTCTCGAATCTTGCCTCCGGCGGCGTCACCGGCGGCGCGCTGATCATCATCGGCGAGGACTATGGCGAAGGCTCCTCGATCATGCAGGAGCGGGTGCATCCGTTCGCGATGAAATCGCAGATCTGGCTGCTCGACCCGCGCCCGAACCTGCCGAGCATCGTCAACGCCGTGAAGCAGGGCTTCGCGCTGTCCGAAGCCACGAACACGCCGGTGATGCTGGAAGTGCGCATCCGTGCCTGCCATGTGCACGGCCGCTTCGAGACGAAAGACAACGTGCGGCCATCCTACACGCTAAAGCACGCGATGGAGAATCCCCGCCGCCAGACCGACCGCATCGTGCTGCCGCCCGCGAGCTATCTGCACGAGAAGGAAAAGATCGAGACGCGCTGGCCGGCCGCGGTGAAGTTCATCGAGGACAACAAGCTCAACGAATTCTTCGACGGCGATCTCACCGACATCGGCATCGTGCTGCAGGGAGGCATGTACAACACTACGCTGCGCGCTCTGGAACTCGCCGGCCTTGCCGACCCGCTCGGGCATTCGCGCGTGCCGCTCTACGTGCTCAACGTGACCTATCCGCTGATCGACCGCGAGCTCGTTCGTTTCGCGCAAGGCAAGCGGGCGATCCTGATCGTCGAGGAAGGCCAGCCCGAATTCATCGAGCAGGCGGTGAACACCATTCTGCGCCGGGCCGACATCCAGACGCAGATCGAAGGCAAGGGCATGCTGCCGATGGCCGGCGAATATACCGGCGGCGTGGTGCGCGACGGCGTGAAGGCGTTCGTGCGCACCTGGCGGCCGGATGCGCTGAACGATGCGCCGCCCTCGAACGAGGGCGCGGTGCGCATCGCCGCCGCCGCGAAGGCAATCGAGCACAACGTGCACCCACGCCCGCCGTCGTTTTGCACCGGCTGTCCCGAACGGCCGATCTTCACCGCGCTGAAGCTGGTCGAGCGCGAATTGGGCGCCCATCACGTATCCTGCGACATCGGCTGCCACCTGTTCTCGATCCTGCCGCCATTCAACATCGGCGCGACCACCATGGGCTACGGCCTCGGCGGCGCGGGCGCCTCCGCGTTCAACGCGAAGGCCGACAGGCGGGCGATCGCATTCCTCGGCGATGGCGGCTTCTGGCACAACGGGCTCACCTCCTCGATCGGCAACGCGGTGTTCAACAAGTCGGACAATGTCCATGTCATCGTCGACAACGGCTACACCTCGGCGACCGGCGGGCAGGACGTGCTGTCCTCGAACGCCGACAACAAGATCCGCTCGACCCACAATTCGATCGAGAAGGCGGTGCGCGGCGTCGGCGTCGAGTGGGTGCGCACCATCACGCATACCTACGACGTCGGGCAGATGCGCGACACGCTGCGCGAGGCGCTGACCACCAAGGAAAAGGGCCCCAAGGTCATCGTGGCGCAATCGGAATGCATGCTGAACAAGCAGCGCCGCGAGCGCCCGCTGATGGCGAAGGCGATTCATGACGGCGAGCGCGTGGTGCGCGAGCGCTTCGGCGTCGATGCCGATACCTGCACGGGCGATCATTCGTGCATCCGGCTGTCGGGCTGCCCGTCGCTGACTGTCGCGCCGAACCCAGACCCGCTGCGCACCGAGCCGGTCACCAAGGTGATCAACTCCTGCGTCGGCTGCGGGCTGTGCGGCGAGGTCGCGCATGCGGCGGTGCTGTGTCCGTCGTTCTATCGCGCCTCGATCATCAACAACCCGAGCCGCTGGGACCGGTTCAAGGCGAAGCTGCGTGGCGCCGTCATCGGCTTCCTGCAACGGCGCATTGCCGCCCGGCAATTCGCAGCAGCAGCATGAACGCGCCGTTTCCGCAGCGGCCCCGCCCGATCACCATCGCGATCCTGGCGATGGGCGGCGAGGGCGGCGGCGTGCTCGCCGACTGGATCGTCGATCTCGCCGAGAGCAATCGCTATATCGCGCAGCTCACCTCGGTGCCCGGCGTCGCGCAGCGCACCGGCGCGACGATCTATTATCTGGAGCTTTATCCGCGCGCGGGAATCACGGCCGCGCACGAGCCGGTGCTGGCGCTGATGCCGGTGCCGGGCGACGTGGACATCGTGATCGCGTCCGAACTGATGGAGGCGGGCCGCGCGATCCAGCGCGGACTGATCACCCCCGACCGCACCACGCTGATCGCCTCGATCAACCGCGTGTTCTCGATGACCGAGCGGATCGCGATGGCCGACGGCCGCGTCGATGCCGGGAAACTCATCGAGGCCTGCCGCTCGGCCGCCAAGATCATGCACGCCTTCGACATGGCGGCGATCGCCGAGGCGATGGGCAGCGTGATCTCGGCGGTACTGTTCGGCGCCATCGCGGGCGCGGGCGTGCTGCCGTTCCCGCGCCAGGCGTTCGAAGGCGCGATCCGGCGCGGCGGCAAGGGCATTGCGGCCAGCTTGGCCGCCTTCACGGCCGGCTTCGAGGCCACCACCGCCGGTGAGGCGACCGTGAAGACGCCGGCCGGGACGCTTCCGCCACCGACACTCGATGGGCAGGATTCGGACGAGACACCCACCAGAGCGCCGCCGCACAGGCCGGTTCCTGCGGAACTGCTGGATGAGGCGAAAAAATTCCCGCCGGCCGCCCGCGCGATCGTCCGCGCGGGCATTGAGCGGACGGCGGACTATCAGGGCCTCGCGTATGCGCGGCTTTATCTCGATCGCCTCGCGCCCGTTGCGGGGGCCGACAAGGACGGCCGCCTGATCACTGAGACCGCACGCCAGCTCGCGCTCGGCATGGCTTACGAGGACACGATCCGCGTCGCCGAACTGAAAATCCGTCCGTCGCGTTTCGATCGCGTGCGCGAGGAAGTGCGCGTCAACGACGGCCAGATTCTCGAAATCGCCGAGTTCATGCACCCGCGCACACAGGAAATCGCCGACACGCTGCCGGTGCCGCTCGGGCGGTTCATCCTGCGCACCGGATGGATGCGCGGCTTGATCGACTGCCTCACGCGCAAGGGCCGCGTGGTGAAAACCTCATCGCTGCGCGGATTTCTGCTGCTCTACATGGTGGCGTCTCTCAAGCCGCTGCGCCCCCGCTCGCTGCGCTACAGCGTCGAGAACGCGCATCTGGTGGAGTGGCTTGCCACGGTGCACCGCATCGCCGCGACAAACGACGATCTCGCCGTCGAAGTCGCCGCCGCGCGCAATCTGGTCAAGGGCTATGGCGACACACACGAGCGCGGCCGCAAGTGCTTCGATGCGCTGATGGCGATGTTGCCCGTGCTGTCTCAGCGCGCCGACGGCGCCGCCCAACTCGCCGCCTTGCGCAAGGCCGCGAACGCCGACGATACCGGCGCGGCGCTTGAAGCGGCGATCGAGAAGATGAAGGAGCCGCAACTCGAACCCTCATCCTGAGGAGCGCCCGCAGGGCGCGTCTCGAAGGATGGCCGCGAGCTCGGTGTTTGTGGCCATCCTTCGAGACGCATGCTTCGCATGCTCCTCAGGATGAGGACTGTTATTTAATTCCCCAATACCCCCGGCAACCATGTGGCGATTGGCGGGAACAGAAAGATCGCGACCAGCACCAGCACGCCGAACACGATGTAGGGCACGCTCGCCGCATAGATCTGCTGCATTGTGATGCCGGGCGGCGCGACGCCTTTCATGGTGAAGAGCAGCAGCCCGAACGGCGGCGTGAGCAGCCCGAGCTGCATGCAGATCAAAAACAGCACGCCGAACCAGATCGGCTCGATGTCGAGGCGCTGCACCAGCGGCATGAAGAACGGCAGCGTGATCAGCATCATGCTCACCTGATCGACGAAGCAGCCGAGGAACAGCAGGATCAGCATCATGCCGATGACGACGGCGGTCGCCGACAGGCCCTGGCCGGAGACGAGCGCCACGATGCCGTTGGTGGCGCCGGAGAAGCTCAGCACCTGCGAGAAGATCGTGGCGCCGAGAATGATGAACAGAATGGTTCCCGACACGGCGACGGTGCCGGTCAGCGCTTTCATCAAATTCTCGACCGTGAGAGCGCGGTAGCACATGGCGGCCGCGATGGTAGCGGCGGCCCCGAGTGCTGCGGCTTCGGTCGGTGTCGCAAAGCCGCCGGTCATCGCGCCGACCACGATGGCAAAGATTGCGACCAGCGGGAGCACATGGGTAAGGAACGGCCGCCAGCGTTCCCACAGCCCTTGCGCCGGCGGCAGTTCCTCGTTCGGTGCCAGAGACGGATCGATCACCGCGCGCACGATAATGTAGCCGACGAACAGCGCGCTCAGGATCAGCCCGGGCACGATGCCGCCGATCAGCAATCCTGAAATCGAGATTCCCGCGATGCTGCCGAGCAGCACGGTCAGCGCCGAGGGCGGGATCAGCATGTCGACGCCGCCGATGCCCATGATCGGGCCCATCGCCATCTTCGGCTCATAGCCGCGCGCCAGCATGGTCGGGAGCATCAGGCTACCCAGCAGCGCGGTGGTGGCGATGGTCGAGCCCGAGATGGCCGAGAACACCGTGCCGGCGACGATCGCGATCACCGACAAGCGGCCGGGCACGCGGCGAATCAGCAGAGCGAAGGCGTCGATGGCTTTCAGCGCGACGCCAGTCTGGAACAGCACTTCGCCCATCAGCACGAAGAACGGGATCGGGGTGAGCGAAAAGCTCGTCACCGACTGCACGGCGTTGCGCGCGAGTTGCGTGAGGCCCGGCTCGCCACCCAGGAACAGCCACGCGCCGACGATGTTCAGCGCAAGGAACGCGAACGCCACCGGCAGCCCAAGCCCCATGATGGCGACGAGGCCGCCGAACGAAATGAGGCTTGCCTCGATCCAGCCCATGTCAGCCCACGGACGTTGCTTCGATGCGCCGCGTGCGCGGCGCGCCCATCAGGCGGTGAAAGCGGAACACGAATTCGAGCGCGAGGAGCACGAAGCACAGCGGCAGCGGCCACAACAGCCACCACTCGGGAAACACCAGGTTCTTGATGGTGAGCGAGCCGAGCCGTGCGCTCTGCACGGTCATGATCGTGCCATACCAGATCAGCACGAGGCTTGCCGCCAGCCCCACGATGTCGGCCACGGCTTCCATCAGCCAGGCGATGCGCGGCGGCACCAGCACCAGCATCATATCGATGCGCACATGCTGCCCGCGGCGCAGCAGCCACGGGGCGGTGAGCAGCGTGATCAGGTAGAGCGCGTATTCGGTGATCTCGTTCGCCCAGGCGAAGCCGACGCGCGCCGTGTTGCGCAGCACGATGTCGGCGGTCACCAGCACGACCATCGCGAAGAGAATGAGCGCCGCCGCGACCGCGAGCAGGTCGAACAGGCGGGCGAGGAGGGCGGACAACCGCGTCATCGGCGCGCCACCGCTTTGACCGAGGATGATCGCCCGCCTAGAGTCGGCTCAGAGCGAAACAAGAGAGGTGTCCCGATGAAAACCCTTCGTGTGCTGGCGGTGTGTATTGCCGTGTCCGCGTTCGCCGCTCCTGCCGGCGCGCAGGTGGTCAACCTCTCGAAAATGCCATGCAAGGAGTTCGTGGGTCTCAAACCTGAAGCGATCACCATGCTGTGGGCCTGGCTCTATGGCTATTACGCGGACCAGGATGCCGATCCGGTGATCGACTTCAACAAGTTGATCGCGAAAGGGCAGGCCCTCGCCGAAGCCTGCCAGAAGGCACCCGACAAGGACATCATCTCGGTCGCCGAGGATATTTACGAGAAGTGAGAGAGAACAAAGTCCTCATCCTGAGGAGCGTTGCGCAGCAACGCGTCTCGAAGGATGGCGGCAGGCTCCGAGCCTTGGGCCATCCTTCGAGACGGCCGCTGCGCGGCCTCCTCAGGATGAGGTTGGGTCACGAACCTCAATTCCCCGCCAATTGCCGCAATTTCGCGCCGGTTTCGGGCGCGCGCTTGATCACGGATTGCCACGCCACTTCGTTCGCCTTCTCCAGGAACTTCTTGCTCTCGTCCGCGCCGAAATCGATCGGCTGGATGCCGGCCTTGCCCTGCCGGTCGCGCTCCGACGCGATCACGGCGGTGTTCTCGGCATCGAGCCCCTCGAGCCAGGCCGCCGCGTCGCTCAAGACCTTGCGCTGCGGGTCGGTGAGCCCCTTCCAGGTGTCGAGGTTCACCAGCACGTTCACCTCGACGCTGTAGAACGCGGGCTCGAGGCGATATTTCGTCACCTTCTCCCAGCCGAGATCGAAGATGCCGGACACCGGCCAGCCGTAGCCGTCTACCACGCCGCGTTCGAGCGCCGTATAGACCTCGCCCGGCGCTGTGGTGATCGCGGTGCCGCCGAGCGCCTCGACCACGTCCTTGTAGACCGGCGTGACGCGGATCTTCAGCCCCGTGAAATCAAGTTTGTCGGGCTTCTTGTTGAGATAGATGTGGAACGGCACGTTGTGAAACTGGCGCGCCAGATATTGCGAATTGAGCTTCTGGTTGTGCAGCTGGTTGATGAACTCCCAGGTGCCGTTGCGGCGCTGCTCCGCCATCGGCTTGGAGATGAGCTTCAATCCGTCGGCCTCGGGCATCAGGTTGGTGTAGAACGCGCCGGTGACGTTGGCGATGTCGACGACCTTGGTACGCACGGCGTTGCCAACCTCGAATGGCGGCATCGCGCGCGGGCCCCCGATGTAGTTGATGCGCACCACGCCCTTGCCGTCGGCATTCACCTTCTCGATGAAGCGCTCGAAGTTCTTGGAAAACTGCGTGCCCTCGGCGAACGCCGTGACGGCGCGCAGCGTGACCTCCTGCGCCGAGGCCGGCGACGCGCCGAGCGCAACAACAACAACAACAAGCCCAACCCGCATGGTTTCCCCTCCCGCCTTCGTCTGTCGTTCGGGGAACGATAGCATAAAGTTTGAAGCTTCAAATAACCGGCCCGGGTTTGCCCGGCGCGCCCGGGTCTGCTTCAACAGGGATGACACTGCGGAGCGGGCGTGGCGGACCTGACGAAGAAATACGACGTGCTGGTCGCGGGCGGCGGCAATGCGGCGCTGTGCGCGGCCATCGCGGCGCGCCGGGCGGGGTCGAGCGTACTTGTCGTCGAAATGGCGAGCAAATTCTATCGCGGCGGCAACACGCGCCACACCCGCAACGTCCGCTGCGCCCATGACGCCGCGACCGACACGCTGAGCGGCCCCTACCCGGAGGAAGAGTTCTTCAAGGATCTGCTCGCGGTCACGCAGGGCCACACCGACGAGGCGCTCGCGCGCCACATGATCGCGGAGTCCAAACTGGTGCTGGACTGGCTGCCGCAACAGGGCGTGCGCTTTCAACCCTCGCTCGGCGGCACCTTGAGCCTCGGCCGCACCAACTCGTTCTTCCTCGGCGGCGGGCGCGCGATGCTCAACATGCTGTATCTCACCGCCGAAAGCCTCGGCGTCGAGATCGAATACGAGGCCGAAGTCGTCGACCTCGACATCGACAGCGGCATGTTCCTCTCGGCAACCGTGCAGCGCGGCGGCGAGCGCCATGTCGTGCGCGCCGCGACTTTCGTGGCGGCGTGCGGCGGTTTCGAGTCGAACATCGAGTGGCTGAAACAATACTGGGGCGCTGCCGCCGATAATTTCCTGATCCGCGGCACGCCGAACAATCGCGGCACCGTGCTCAAGCTGCTGCTCGACCGCGGCGTGCAGGAGACCGGCGATCCGACGCAGTGCCATGCGGTCGCGATCGACGCGCGCGCGCCGAAGTTCGACGGCGGCATCATCACGCGCCACGACAGCGTGATATTCGGGATCGTTGTGAACAAGCACGCGCAGCGCTTCTACGACGAGGGTGAGGACATCTGGCCGAAGCGCTATGCCATCTGGGGCCGGCTGGTCGCGCAGCAGCCGGACCAGATCGCCTACATCATCTTCGATTCGTCCGTGGTGACGATGTTCATGCCGACGCTCTATCCGCCGATCGGCGCGCCGAGCGTGCGCGAACTCGCCGGCAAGCTGACGCTCGACCCGGATGCGCTGGAAGCGACCGTGAGCGGCTTCAACGCCGCGGTGCGGCCCGGCACCTTCGACGACACCATCCTCGACGATTGCCGCACGCAGGGCCTCAAGCCCGACAAAACGCATTGGGCGCGCCGCATCGAGACCGCACCTTATTATGCGTATCCGGTGCGCCCCGGCATCACGTTCACCTATCTGGCGACGCGCGTGAACAAGGAGGCGCGCATGCTGATGCGCGACGGCAAGCCGTCGGCCAACATGTTCGCTGCCGGTGAGATCATGGCCGGCAACGTGCTCGGGCGCGGTTATGCGGCCGGCATGGGTATGACCATCGGCAGCGTATTCGGCCGCATCGCCGGCAGGGAGGCTGCGAAAAATGCTCGCAACTGAGAAAGCGGGCGCGCGGCCGGGCACGCACGCGAGCGCATTGTTGGCCGAAGCCGACCGGCTGATGACGGTGTGCAACTCGTGCCGCTATTGCGAGGGGCTGTGCGCGGTGTTTCCCGCAATGGAGATGCGCCGCGCGTTCCCCGACGGCGATCTGAATTACCTCGCCAACCTCTGCCATTCGTGCGGCGCCTGCTACGTCGATTGCCAGTTCTCGCCGCCGCACGAGTTCGACGTCAACGTGCCGCGTGTGCTCGCGCAGGTGCGTGGCGACTCCTATGCGGCTTACGCGTGGCCGCGCGCATTGGCGCCGATGTTTGCCCGCAACGGGCTGGCGATCAGCATCGTGGCGGCGTTGAGCGTCGCGGCGTTCATTCTGGGCTTTGCCGCATGGCACGACCCGCACGTACTGTTCGGCACGCACGTCGGTCCGGGCGCGTTCTACAAACTGATGCCGCACAACACGATGGCGTGGCTGTTCGGCCTCGTGTTCCTCTATGCGATCGTCGCGCTGGCGATGAGCCTGCGCGCCTTCTGGCGCGACACCGGCGATCCGGTGCGGCTTGGGCCCGGCGCGTGGTGGCAGGCGATGCGCGATGCCGCAAGCTTACGCTATCTCGATGGCGGCGGCATCGGCTGCTACAATCACGACGAACGCCCGAACGACCGCCGCAAGTTCTATCACCACCTGACGTTCTACGGCTTCGCGCTCTGCTTTGCGTCGACCTGCGTGGCGACGCTCTATCATTATCTGCTGGCGCGCGAAGCGCCGTACCCGTGGTGGGACCTGCCGGTGCTGCTCGGCACCCTCGGCGGTATCGGGCTGATCTTCGGTCCGCTCGGACTTTTCATCGCGAAGCTGCGCCGCGATCCGGTCATGCAGGACGAGACGCCCTGGGGCATGGATACGGCGTTCCTCGTCATGCTGTTTCTCACCAGTCTCACCGGTCTGCTGCTGCTGCTGCTGCGGTCGACGCTGCTGATGCCGCTGCTGCTTGCGCTGCATCTCGGCGTGGTGTTCGCGCTGTTCATCACCATGCCGTATGGAAAATTCGTGCACGGCCTCTATCGCTTCGCCGCACTGGTGCGCTACGCGAAGGAGCATCGTGCATTCACCGCGAAGGGCTGACCATGCCTTCGACTGTTCTCGACAGCGACATCTTCAAGGACATGTTCGGCACAGCCGAAATGCGCGCGGTGTTCTCTGATGACAATCTGATCACGTGCTGCGTCGATGCCGAAGTGGCGCTTGCGGTCGCGCAGGGGCGCCTCGGCGTTATTCCACAGGATGCCGCGGACGCCATCGCGAAACGCGCGCCGTCCGTCGTGGTCGATCGTGCCCAGCTCAAGACCGCTGCCGAGAATGTCGGCTATCCGATCCTCGGGCTGGTACGCCAACTGTCCGAAAAACTTGGTGACGCCGGGCGCTACGTGCACTGGGGCGCGACCACGCAGGACATCGTGGATACCGCGACCATTCTGCAAGTCCGCGCCGCGCTCGCCATCGTGGAGCGCGACATGGCGGCGGTGTCTCTCGCGCTCGTGAAACTCGCCGAAAAGCATCGCGACACGCCGATGCCCGGCCGCACGCACCTGCAACAGGCGCTGCCGATCACCTTCGGCTACAAATGCGCGATCTGGCTCTCGATGATGGATCGCCACGCCGAACGCCTCAAGCAACTCAAGCCGCGCGTGTTGGTCGCGCAGCTTGGCGGCGCGGCCGGCACGCTCGCCTCGCTCGGCGACCGGGGCCTCGACGTGCGGCGCGAATACGCCCGCGAACTCAAGCTCGGCGACCCGGGGATCACCTGGCACGTCGCGCGCGACTCTGTTGTGGAGACGATCAACTTCCTCGGTCTCGTCACCGGCTCGCTCGGCAAGATCGGCTTCGACATCATGCTGATGATGATGACGGAACTCGGTGAGGCGTTCGAGCCGTTCGAGAGTCATCGCGGTGCGTCGAGCACCATGCCGCAGAAGCGCAACCCGATCTCGTCCGAAATCCTCGTCGCCAACGCCAAGGCGGTGCGCCAGCACGCCGGGTTGATGCTCGACGCCATGATCCAGGATTTCGAGCGCGCCACGGGCCCGTGGCATGTCGAATGGATGGCGGTGCCGGAAAGCTTCATGCTCACGGCCGGCTCGCTCGCGCAGGCGAAATTCATGCTCGAAGGCCTGGTGGTCGACGAAAGTCGCATGCGGAAAAACCTCGATCTGACGCAAGGGCTGATCGTCGCCGAAGCCGTGATGATGGGCCTGGCGCCACATCTCGGCCGCCAAAATGCCCACGACATTGTCTATGAGGCATGCCGGGGCGCGCTGGGGCAGGGGCGCTCCCTGTTCGACGTGCTAAAATCGAACCCGGCTGTTTCCGGCGCGTTATCGGAGGATCGCCTGCGTGCGCTGTGCGACCCCGCCGCATACCTTGGTTCCGCGTCCGACATGGTGGACCAAGTTGTGCGGAAGCGGCCCAGCCCCTAGGATGTGGGCAACATCGCCGCGTGAGATGGGGACCATCGCCCGCGGCGGTCAGGGAGGATAACCGTCACCGTCCGGCATCTGCCACGGTACGTCCAATCAAGGAGCGCAACCCCATGAAATTTTCCCGCCGCGAATTCGGAGTTGGCATCAGCGCCGCCGCGCTCGCCACCGCTTATGGCCGCCCCGGCTGGGCGCAGGCTCCGGTCGTCATCAAGTATAGCCATGTCGTGGCGAACGACACGCCGAAGGGCAAGGGCTCGCTCAAGTTCAAGGAGCTGGCCGAGAAGTACACCGGCGGCAAGGCGAAGATCGAGGTCTACCCGAACTCCTCGCTCTACAAGGACAAGGAAGAGATCGAGGCGCTCCAGCTCGGCGCCGTGCAGATGCTCGGACCGTCGACGGCGAAATTCGCCCCGCTTGGCGCCAAGGAGTTCGAGGGCCTCGACCTGCCGTTCGCGTTTGCGGACGACGCGGCGTTCAACAAGGCCGCCAAGGGCGAGATCGGCAAGTTCCTGATGGACAAGCTGACCCCCAAGGGCATCACCGGCCTCGCCTTCTGGGATAATGGCTTCCACATGGTGTCGGCGAACAAGCCGATCATCAATCCGGCCGACCTGCAGGGCCTGAAGGTTCGCATCTCCGGCTCGAAGGTCGCCGACCAGTATTTTCGCAAGCTCGGTGCGATCCCGCAGATACTGGCGTTCTCGGAAGTCTATCAGGCGCTGCAGACCGGCGTCGTCGACGGCTGCGAGAACACCGCGTCGAATTATCTGTCGCAGAAATTCCACGAGGTGCAGAAGCACATCACGATCTCCTACCACGCGCACCTGCAATACGCCGTGATCGTGAACTCGAAATTCTGGGGTGGCTTGCCGGCCGACATCCGCAATCCGCTGAACAAGGCGATGGACGAGGCGACCGACTTCACCAATTCGATCGCCTCGAAGGAAAACGACGACGCGCTTGCCGAAATCAAGAAATCGGGCAAGACCGAGCTGCACACCCTCACGCCGGAGCAGCGCAAGGCCTGGCAGGTCGCGATGCAGCCGACCTGGCAATGGGCGGAAAGCCGCGTCGGCAAGGAGATCGTGGCGCTGCTGCAGAAGTCGGCATCAAGCTGAACGGCGGCTGGGGAAAATTCGAAACAATGGTGGCCGGGAGCTGACCCTCCTGGCCATCTTTGCCTTGTGGGGGTGACATGCTCGGCAAATTTCTCGATCATCTTGAAGAATGGCTGATCTCGGCGCTGATCGCCGGCGCCACGCTGCTGATATTCTTCGCCGTCGTGCATCGTTATGGCACCGGCCTGTCGATCGATTTCTCGAAATGGGCGACCGCCAAAGGGTTCGAAACGCCCGCCGCCATCTCGATGAGCATCTTTCAATGGTTCAGCGCCTGGGACGTGTCGTGGGCGCAGGAACTCTGCATCATCATGTTCGTCTGGATGGCGAAGTTCGGCGCCGCCTATGGGGTGCGCACCGGCGTGCATGTCGGCGTGGACGTTGCGATCAATCAGCTCGAGCTCGGCTCGCGGCGCAAGGTGGTGTTGTTCGGGTTGGCTTGCGGTGCGTTCTTCACCTTCATCATCGGTTCGTTCGGCACCCGCTTCGTCCTGCACATGTACGAGACCGGGCAGAGCTCGAACGATCTCGAAGCGCCGATGTGGATCGTCTATCTGGCGATCCCGCTCGGCAGCTACCTGATGTGCTTCCGCTTCCTCCAGGTCGCGTACGCCTTCTATCGCACCGGCGAATTGCCGCACACCGATGAGAGCCACGTCGAGGGGGTCGAACCCATCCCCGAGGAGGTACTGGTCGAAGCCGGCGTGAAGCCGGATGTGGCGCATGCCGGCGGAGGTGCGCGATGAGCACCGCCGCCGTCACCCATCCCGCCCCCAATCCCGGCGATCAAGGCATCGGCCGCGGCGGCCTGATCATCATCGGGATGCCGGTGCTGATCGTCGTCCTGTGCTTCGCCAACTATTTCGGCCTGATCCACATTCCACCCGGGCCGCGCGTCGTCATGATCTTCGTCCTGCTCATCGCCATGATGACGACCGGCATGCCGATCTCGATCGCGCTCGGCCTCACCGTGCTGATCTTCCTGTTCACGATGACCGAGGTGCCGATCGACGCGGTCGCGCTCAAGCTGTTCACCGGCATCGAGAAGTTCGAGATCATGGCGATCCCGTTCTTCATCCTGGCGGGCAACTTCCTCACCCATGGCGGCGTCGCGCGCCGCATGATCGATTTCGCCACCTCGCTGATCGGCCATTGGCACGGCGGGCTGGCGCTTGCCGGGATCGTCGCCTGCGCGATGTTCGCGCTGGTGTGCGGATCGAGTGTCGCGACCGTGGTGGCGATCGGATCGATCCTGCTGCCCGCGATGGTCAAGGCCGGCTACCCGATGCGTTTCGGCGCCGGCGTGATCTGCGTCGCGGGCTCGCTCGGCATCCTGATGCTGCCGTCGATCCCGAAGGTGATCTACGCGGTCTCCACCAACACCTCGATCGGCGCGCTATTCGTCGCCGGTCTGCTGCCCGGCACGCTGCTCACCATCATGCTGTGCACCGTCACTTGGTTCCTCGCGCGCAAGCACAACTATCCGCGCATGGCGCGGGCGAGCTGGGCCGACAGTGCACGCGCATTCCGCAACAGCATCTGGGGCCTGATGCTGGTCGTGATCATCATCGGCGGCATCTATTCGGGCATCTTCACCGCGACCGAGGCCGCGGCGGTGAGCGCCGTCTATGCGTTCTTCGTCGCCGTCTATGTCTATGGGGAGATCGGGCTCAAGGACGTGCCGCGCGTGCTCCTGCGTTCGGCGAACTTGAGCGCGATGCTGCTCTACATCATCACCAACGCGGTGCTGTTCTCGTTCGTGCTTGCGAACGAAAATATCCCGAATGCGCTCGCCGACTGGTTGCTGGCGCTCAATCTCGGGCCGTGGGGCTTCCTGCTGGTGGTGAACCTGCTGCTGCTGATCGCCGGCAACTTCATGGAGCCGTCCTCGATCATCCTGATCATGGCGCCGATCCTGTTCCCGACCGCGATGCGGCTCGGCATCGATCCGGTGCATTTCGGCATCCTGATCGACGTCAACATGGAGGTCGGCCTCTGTCATCCGCCGGTCGGCCTCAATCTCTATGTCGCCTCGGGCATATCCGGGCTCGGCATCACCGAGCTGACCAAGGCCGTGATGCCGTGGCTGCTGACCATGGTGGTGTTTCTGGTCATCGTGACCTACTGGCCGTGGCTGACCCTGGTGGTGCCGCGCGCGATGGGAATGTTGTAGCGATGCCCCGGCCGGACGGGGCGCCACAACCATCACATGGCTGCTATCGGGGGCGGTGCATTGACTTCGATACGCTGCGGCGCGATCTCAACGCCGGACGGATTTGGATAGCAGTATGAGCGATCTGGTCGGCATTCCGGTCATCTTCATGCGCGGCGGCACGTCGCGCGGGCCCTATTTCAAGGCCGCGGATCTGCCGAAGGATACGGCGGCGCGCGACCGCGTGCTGCTCGCCGCGATGGGCTCGCCCGATCCGCGCCAGATCGACGGCCTCGGCGGCGCCGACACGCTGACGAGCAAAGTGGCGATCGTGTCGAAGTCGACGCGCCCGGGCGTCGATGTCGATTACCTGTTCGCGCAGGTCGATATCGCCAAGCCGCTCGTCGACACCGCGCCCTCGTGCGGCAACATGCTGGCCGGCGTCGCGCCGTTCGCGATCGAGACCGGCATGATCGAGGCCGCGGACGGCGAAACCCATGTGATGATCTTCAACGTGAACACCGAGGCGCGCATCGAGGCCATCGTGCAGACGCCGGGCCGCGAGGTGGTCTACACCGGCGATGCGCGCATCGACGGCGTGCCGGGGACGGCCGCGCCGATCGTGCTCAATTTCATGGATGTGGTCGGCTCGGTGTCGGGCAAGCTGATGCCGACCGGCAATCCGCGCGACACCATCGACGGCATCGAGGTTTCCTGCATCGACGTTGCGATGCCGATGATCATGACGCGGGCGAAGGACTTCGGCCTGACCGGCTATGAAGGCCGCGCTGAGATCAACGCCAACAAGGCGCTGTTCGCCCGCATCGAGCCGATCCGGCTGGAAGCCGGCCGCCGCATGGGCTTCGGCGATTGCTCCGACAAGGTGATCCCCAAGGTGGGATTGCTGTCGCCACCGCGCGACGGCGGCACGATCGCGTCGCGCTATCTCACCCCGCACGCGCTGCACGCCGCCCACGCGGTCACCGGCGCGGTGTGCGTTGCTTCCGCCTGCGCGCTGGAAGGCACGATCGCGCACGAACTCGCTAAGCCCGATACCGCCAACCCGCGCACCATCTGGATCGAACATCCGTCGGGGCAGGTCGATGTGCTGTTGCAGACCAGGGGCAAGGGCTCCGACATGGAGGTGGTGGCCGGCACCCTGCGCACCGCGCGGCCGATCATGAAGGGCGAGGTGCTGGTGCCGAGGAAGATCTTTTCCTCATCCTGAGGAGGGCGCCGAAAGCGCGTTTACGCGCGTCTGCGACGCGCTATGGCGCCCGTCTCGAAGGATGGCATCATACTCTGAGCGCGCGGCCATCCTTCGAGGCTCGCTTCGCTCGCACCTCAGGATGAGGTCAGTTGAGTTTAACCCCGATCTTCTGCAGCAACTCCATCGTCGGATGCCCGTCCGCCACCATGCCGTTCTTCGCCTGCTCCAGCCGGATCACGTCGCGCAGATCGAAATCGATGCGGCCCTCGAGATCCTTCACGGCGTGACCGAGCTCCTTCAGCCGCTTCTGCAGCGCGATGCGTTCGGTGCGCGTCAACTGACGATCGTCCGCCGGCCATGCCGTCTTGATCGGGCCGCCGCCGCGGAACCGCTGTGCGAGGTGACCGACCGCGAGCGCGTAGACGTCGGAATTGTTGTAGCGCTTGATCGTCTGAAAATTCCGGGTGACCAGGAATGCGGGACCCGTAGCGCCGCTCGGAAAAAACAGGATCGCGTCGCCTTCAGCCGGCAGCGGCTCGCCATCGGCGCGCTTGACGCCCAGCGCGGTCCACTCTGAAAAGGTGCCGCGGCTGCGGCGATAATCGAACGCCGCCGGAACGAGAACTTCGTAGTGCCAATCGAGGCCAGCCTTCCAGCCGGAACTCTTCATGTAGTTCGCGATCGACGCGAGCGTGTCGGGAACGCTGGTCCAGATGTCCTTGTGGCCGTCGCCCGTAAAGTCGACCGCGTAGCGCATGAAGCTCGACGGCATGAATTGCGGCTGGCCCATCGCGCCCGCCCACGAGCCTTGCATCTTGTCGCGCGAGATGTGGCCCTGTTCCAGGATTTGCAGCGCGGTCAGTACCTCGCCGCTGAAGTACTCGGAGCGATAGCCGATCAGCGCCAATGTGGCGAGCGACCGGATCACGTCGAAGCCGCCGGTATTGGCGCCGAACGAGGTTTCCATGCCCCACAGTGCGACGATGATCGCGCGATCGACGCCGTATTGCTTCTCGATCTGGTCCAGCGATTGCGACCACTCGGCGATCCGGCTCGTGCCGCCTTCGATCCGCGCAGCCGAGACCGCGCGGTTGACGTAGGTGCCCGCGGGCAAGCCGTACTCGGCCTGCCGTCCGGTGAGCGCGGAGACGCGCGGGTCGGCGGTGAAGCCCGCGAACGCGGCATCGAAGGTCTCGCGCTTGATGCCGCGCGCGGCTGCGTCTTTCCACAGCGCTTCGAGGAACGGCTTGGGGTCCTTCGGTATCTCCTGGGCGGGCGCCCGCACGGCGCCGAGCATCAGAATGGCGATGAGCGCAAGCCGCAAAACAGGGCGCAAGGTCGATCTCCGGCCGCTTGAGGCGGCGTTCGATTCACGTCTAGTCTGCGTCGCGTCAAAAGGTCAATGACATGCCCATTTCCACGCGTCTTACCGGATTGCTCCGTGTCGAACACCCGATCCTGCTTGCCCCGATGGATGTCGTGGCGGACGGCAAGCTTGCCGCGACGGTGAGCGAGGCGGGCGGCTTCGGCATCATCGGCGGCGGCTACGGCAATGAGGCATGGCTCACCCGCGAGTTGGATGCGGCCGGCAGCGCGCGCATCGGCGTCGGCTTCATCACCTGGAGCATGGCGAAGAACCCGCGGCTCCTCGATATCGCGCTGGAGCGAAAGCCCGCTGCCGTCATGCTGTCGTTCGGCGACGTGAAGCCGCACGCCGATAAAATCAAGAAAGCCGGCGCGCTGATGATCTGCCAGATTCAAACGGTCGAGCAGGCCAAGGACGTTGCGGCGAACGGCGCCGATATCATCGTGGCGCAGGGCGCCGAAGGCGGCGGCCACGGCATTTCGCGCGGCACGTTCGCACTGGTGCCGGCCGTGGCCGATGCGGCGCGCGGCGTTCCGGTCGCGGCGGCGGGCGGCGTCGCGGACGGGCGCGGACTTGCGGCCGCGCTGATGCTCGGCGCCGACGGCGTGCTGGTTGGCACGCGCTTCTATGCGACGCAGGAGGCGATGGGTCCGCAGCGCGCCAAGGAGCGCATCGTGGCGGCGAGCGGCGACAAGACCATCCGCGGCATTCTGTTCGACATCGCGCGGCGCAATGTGTGGCCGGCGCCCTATACGGGCCGCGTGCTGCGCAACGAATTCTCCGAGCGCTGGCGCGGGCGCGAAGCCGAACTGATGCAGCATCAGGCCGACGAGGCCGCGCGCTACGACAAGGCGCGCAACGAAGGAGACTTCGATACCGCGGCGGTGATCGCCGGCGAGGGCGTCGACATGATTTCGGATATCCCGCCCGCGCGGGAGGTCGTCGACCGCATGGTCAGGCAAGCCTCTGCGCTGCTCGCCGGCTCGAACCGCTATCGCGTGGCCTGATGGCTGAGGTTATTCAGGTCACGACCGCGCCGGGTCTTGCCTTCGACGTACTAATCGACGGGCCCGAGCAGGGCGCGCCGGTGCTGTTGCTGCACGGCTTTGCCGAATCCTTCCACACCTGGGATGCGCAGATCGCGGCGCTGGCGGGTTCCGGCTACCGCGCCATTGCGCCAAGCCAACGCGGCTATTCGCCGGGCGCGCGGCCTCATGCGGCGGACACAAACAACTATATCTTCGACCGGCTGGTCGATGACCCGATGCAGATCGCATCAAAGCTCGGCCTGACGCGCTTCCATCTCGTCGGCCACGACTGGGGCGGCAGCATCGCGTGGGGTATCGCGGACCGTTTTCCCGAGCGGCTCGCCTCGCTCACGATCCTGTCACGCCCGCACCCGAACGCTTTCAATCGCGCGCTCGCCTTGCCGGACGGCGAGCAGAAGCATCGCTCGCGCCATCACCGCGAATTTCTCGAGCCCGGCGCCGCCACGGTCGTGCTCGCCAACGATGCCGCATGGCTGCGCGTGCGCTGGGACGCAGCCGGCGTGCCGAAAGCAGCGCAGGAGAAACATCTCGCGGTGCTCGGCAATCCGGCCGCCATGGAAGCGGCGCTCGCCTGGTATCGCGCGCGCGGCGCGATCCGCTCGCCGCTCGGCGTGATCAGCGTGCCGACGCTCTATGTCTGGGGCGACGCCGATGACACGGTTGGCCGCCCCGCCGCCGAATGGACGCGGGAGTACGTTACAGCGCCGTACGAGTTCGCCGTGCTGCCCGGGGGCGGGCATTTCACCGCCGACCAGATGCCGGAGGCCGTGAACGCGCTGATGCTGGCGCATTTGAAGCTGCATCCGGTGTAGGAAACACTGTTCCGCTCGTCCCCGCGAAAGCGGGGACCCAGAGCCCAGCAAAGAAAGAACTGGATTCCCGCTTGCGCGGGAATGAGCGGGAGGGACGGAGATTATTTATCCGCGAGTGCGGCCTTGATCTTCTCCGGGTCGACCGCGACCTCGATGCCGGCGCGCTCCTGGCTCAGCAGCATGACGGAGCGCGAGTCGCGCCCCTCCCAGCCGCGTCCCATCGCCTCGGTCATCTCGGCGAGCGTGAGATTGCAGATGCGCATCGGCAGGCCGAGTTCGCGCCCGAGCGCGTTGGCAAGCGACACGTCCTTGTGGGCGAGCTTGAGCGCGAACGCCGGCGGATCGTAGTTGTTCGGCAGGTACTGATCGATCACGACGTCGAAGGTCTGACGCCGCCCCGCCGCGCCCTGGCGCACCGCGTTCCACAGCGCGAGCGGCTCGACGCCGGCCTTGATGCCCAGCGCGAACGTCTCGGCGATCGCGCATGTGACCGCGTAGCTCGACATGTTGTGGACGAGCTTGGCGATCGTGGCGGCGCCGATCGGCCCGATATACGCCGCCTTATCGCCCATCGCGTCGAGCACGGCCTTGAACCGGTCGAACGCCGTCTTCTCGCCGCCGACCCAGATCGCGAGTTTCCCGGAGGCCGCACCCGCCGGCCCGCCGCTCACCGGCGCGTCGAGCATGTGCGCGCCTTTTTCGGCGAATGCCGCGTTGAGCTTCTTCACGATGCTCGGCGAATTGGTCGACAGATCGAACCACGCGGCGCCCTCCCGGATTCCCGCAAGCAGGCCGTCAGCGCCGGCCGCAACCGCCTCCACGTCGGGTGGCTCGGGCAGCGAGGTGAACATCACATCGCACTGCTCGGCGAGCGCGCGCGGCGACTCCGCCCAGATGGCGCCGGCGTTGAGATGATGGCTCGCCGCCTGCCGGTGCAGGTCGTGCACCACGAGCTTGAATCCCGCCTTCTGCAGATTGGCCGCCATGCGGCCGCCCATGGTGCCGAGCCCGATGAATCCAACCAGCACGTCATCCTGTGGCATCGCTTCCTCGTTCGGTTTTGATTTATCGTTACGTCGGCGGGCCGCCAGTGTGGGCGGGAACGCGCGCGCCGTAAAGTATCGACAACGCCGCCCGAATAGAACATTCATGGGGGCAGTCAGGGAGGATCACCATGCCAGTCGTACTGGGCTCAGGCGAACATCGTTATCGCGTGGCGGAGAACTGGGCCAAATTGCCGGACGGCTGGAATCTCACCGATGTCGCGGCGGTTGCGGTCGACAGCAAGGACCGCGTCTACGTGTTCAATCGCGGCGCGCACCCGATGGTGGTGCTCAATCGCGACGGCTCGTTCATCAAGAGCTGGGGCGAGGGGCTGTTCAAGCGCGCGCACGGGCTGCACATCGATGCGGATGACAACCTCTATTGCACCGACGACGGCGACCATACGGTGCGCAAGTGCTCCACCGACGGCAAGGTGCTGCTGACGATCGGCATTCCGGACAAGCCGGCGCCCTACATGAGCGGCGAGCCGTTCCATCGCTGCACCCACACGGCGCTCTCGCCGAAGGGCGAGATCTACGTGTCGGATGGCTACGGCAATGCCTGCGTGCACAAGTACACGCCCGACGGCAAGCTGATGAAGACCTGGGGAGAGCCCGGCACCGATCCGGGCCAGTTCAACATCGTGCACAACATCGCGACCGACGCGGACGGCTGGGTCTATGTGGCGGACCGCGAGAACCATCGCGTGCAGGTGTTCGACGGCAACGGCAAATACGAGACGCAGTGGAACAACCTGCACCGGCCTTGCGCGCTGTGCTGCACCGGCGGCAAGAAACCGAACTTCATCATCGGCGAGCTTGGGCCCGGTATGCCGGTGAACTTGCACTCGCCCAATTTGGGTCCGCGCCTGACCATCGTGGACGCGCAGGGCAAGCGCATCGGGCGGCTCGGCGGCGAGAACGGCCCGGGCCTTGACGTCGGCAAGTTCCTCGCGCCGCACGGGATCGCGCTCGACTCCAAGGGCGACATCTATCTCGGCGAAGTCGGCGTCACCAACTGGAAGACCAGTTTCCCCGATACGCCAATGCCGCCGGTCGTGCGCTGCCTGCAGAAGCTCGAACGGGTCAGCGCCCCTTGAAGTTCGGCTTGCGCTTCTCGTTGAAGGCGCGCACGCCTTCGAGGCGGTCTTCGGTCGAGACCATCTTGTTGTAGACGTCGATCTCGAAGAACAGCGCCGAGCGCAGGTCCATCTGCATGCCGTAGTGGATCGAGCGCTTGGCCTGCCGCGTCGCGATCGGCGCGTTGTTGGCGATGGCCTGCGCGGTGGCCAACGTCTCTTCCATCAGCTTCTCGGGCGCGCACAGCTTGTTGACGACGCCCCATTCGAGCGCCTCCTCGGCGGAGAACGGCCTCCCGGTCAGCACCATCTCCTTGGCGCGGCGCGAGCCCGCGACGCGCGGCAGGAACTGCGTGCCGCCCGCGCCCGGCATGATGCCGAGCGTGATCTCGGGGAGCCCGAAGCGCGCTGTGGTGCTGGCGTAGGCGAAATCGCAGGTGAGGATCAGTTCGCAGCCGCCGCCGAACGCCGCGCCATTCACGGCGCCGATCACCGGGATCGGGCAATCGAGCAGCGACAGCGTCATGCGCTCGAACAGCGCGTGCTGTTTCATCCATTGCGCATCGGTCATGCCGTTGCGCTCCTTCAGGTCGCCGCCGGCGCAGAACGCCTTGTCGCCGGTGCCGGTGAGAATCACGCAGCGATAATCCTGCGTGTCGTTGATCAGCCGTGTGAACACGTCGTGCAGGTCGGCGCCGACTTGCGTGGAGATCGCGTTGCGCACCTCGGGCCGGTTGATGCGGACGGCGAGCACATGCTCGCCCGGCTCCTCCAGCACGAGAGTTTCGTATGTCAGGTCCTTCATGAGGCGGCCTTCTTCGGCGTTTCAGGTTTGGACAAGAGATCATTGTGCTGGCCGAGCGTCGGCGCGGAGGAACGATAGGGCGGGCGCTTGCCGTCGAACGTGAGCGGCAGGCCGGCGAGCGTCATGTCGAGATCGGGCGCTTTCTGCAGAATGCCGAGCGCTTCGGTCTGCTTCGAGGCGACGACCTGAGCGACGTTCTCGATCGGGGCGGCGGGCACGCCGGCCGCATCGAGCCGCGCCTGCCACTCGGCGCTTAGCCGCGCGCGGAACACATCTTCCAGCATCGGAATGAGCGTGTGGCGGTTCTCGACACGCTTCGAGTTCGTCGCGAAGCGCACGTCGGAGACGAACTCGGTATGCTCGATTGCGTCGCAGAGCGCGCGGAACAGGTTGTCGTTTCCCGCCGCCACCATGATGTAGCCGTCGTGCGTCGGGAATGCCTGATGCGGCACGATCTCGGTCACGCCCGAGCCCAGCGGGCGGCGCATCGCACCGCCGGACAGATACCCGCCGATGTGCGGCGCCATCCAGCCGATCGCGGTCTCGAACAGCGAGGTCGCGACATGGCTGCCCTGCCCGGTGACATGCCGCTTGTTCAGCGCCGCGAGGATGCCCATCGCGGCCCACATGCCGGCGCCCTGATCGACGATCGACACGCCGACGCGCACCGGTTCGCCGCCATCGATCCCGGTCACGCTCATGATGCCGCCATGCGCCTGCATCAGCGGATCGTAGCCCGGCCGTTCGCGCAATGGGCCCGAGGAGCCGTAGGCGCCGAGATCGCAAGTGATCAGCGCCGGTTTCTTTGCGCGCAGCGCCGCGGCGCCTAAGCCCAGCTTGTCGATTGCGCCCGGCCGCATGTTCTGCAGCACCACGTCGGCGTGGTCGAGGATGAACGCGGTCAGGCGTTCGACGGTGACGCGATCGCGCAGATCGAGCGCCAGCGCACGCTTGTTGTGATTGAGCACATGGAACAGCGTCGAGGTGCCGTGCGCGAACGGCGGTCCCCAGTCGCGCGCGTAGTCGCCCTTGTCGGGACTTTCGACCTTGATCACGTCCGCGCCAAGATCGGCGAGGATCGAGCCCGCGTAGGGCCCGGCGACGCTGTGAGCGAACTCGACGACGGTGATGCCGGCGAGCGGCAATCCGTCTGTTGCGGCGTTTTCTCCCATGAGGCTGACGCTAGCGAACCGGCCTCAGTGCGTCAAAGATCGCGGATCTTCGCGCCGTTCAATTCGGCGAGCAGGCCCGGCAGCACGGGGAGAAACCGGTCGCCATGGCCGCGCACGTTGCACAGGTGCAGCGTCTGGTTCACGGCCTGCGCGATAAAGGCGGCGGCGGGCGCCGCTTCCGCGAGCCGCGTGTAGAAACGCATGTCCTTGCCGGCGATCCGTAGCGGCCCTTTGAGGTGGCTGTCGTCGCCCTCCAGCACCCACGGCATCACCATCTGGAACATCTTGCTGTTGGCGCCGCCGGCCGAAATCACCTCGTAGAACTTGCGCATGTCGACGCCGACCTTCGCGGCAGTGGCAGCGGCCTCCGAAATGATCGCGCAGGTGCCGATCGAGATGAAATTGTTGATCAGCTTGAGCGTGTGGCCCATGCCCAGTTCGCCCACCTCCACGATGGTGTCGGCATAGCATTCCATGACGGGGCGAACGGTTTTGATCGTCTCGGGATCGCCGCCCACGTAAGTGCTGAGCTTGCCTTCCTCTGCCTCCTTTGGCGTGCGCCCGAGCGGCGCATCGAGCATGCGCGCGCCTTTGGCTTTCAGGTCGGCCGCGATGCGGCGGGTGGAGGTCGGGTCGGCGGTGGTTGAATCGACCACGATCAGCCCCGCATGCGCGCCTTCGAGTACGCCGCCGGCGCCATACACCATCGCCTCGACTTCGACCGACGAGGGGAGGCAGAGAAACAGGATATCGCTCGCCCGCGCGATCTCGGCCGCGCTCTTGCCTTCGCTGGCGCCGCGGCTGAGCAGATCGTCGACCGGCGCGCGGTTGCGATGGCCCATGATGGTGAGGGGGTAGCCCTTCTCCAGGACATTCTTCGCGGCGCCGTGGCCCATCAGCCCGACGCCGATGTAGCCGATCCTAGACTTGCTCATTTGCTTTCTCCAATTTCCGGCCAATGATGTTTTCGACGCGCAATTTCTTTTCCAGGTACTGCGACCAGACCGACAGTGGCCAGCACAGCGCGAAATAAAGTCCGGCGACGATGGGGTACACGATCATCGGCTGGAACGTCGCGTTGGTCATCAACTGCCCGGCGCGCGTCAGTTCGACGAAGCCGATGATCGACGCGACCGCGGTCGCCTTCACCAGCTGCACCAGAAACCCGACCGTCGGCGGGATCGCGATGCGCACCGCCTGCGGCATGATCACCAGGAAGAGCTGCGGCAGGTAGGGGAGCGCGAGCGCACGCGAGGCCTCCCACTGCTCCTTTGGGATCGCCTGAATGCAGCCGCGCCAGATGTCGCCGAGGAACGCCGCCGCATAGATCGTGTACGCGATGGTCACGGCGGTCCAGGCATCGAGCCGCAATCCGAACAGGCTCAGCCCGTAGTAAATCAGAAACAGTTGCATCAAGAGCGGCGTGCCCTGAAAGAGCTGCACGTAGCCGGCGGCCGCGAGGCTGACCGGCTTGAATCGCGAAATGCGCAGGATCGCGATGATCAGCCCGAGCGCCCCGCCAAGCGTGAATGAAAGAAGCGACAGCAGGATCGTCCATTGCGTCGCCGCCAGGATGAACAGAAAATCGTTGAACGAAAAATAGCGCATTCAGCGCTCCCGCCCGCGCACGAACACGAACCAGTAGACGGCGGCGAAGAATCCGCGGAACGCGACCGCGATCGCGAGATACATCAGCGTTGCCACGATGTAGACCTCGAAGGCGCGGAAGGTGGTCGATTGCAGCGTATTGGCGATGGCGGTGAGCTCGTTCGCCGAGATCGCCGAGACGACCGAGGAGCCGAGCAGCAGCAGGATGAACTGGCTCGCGAGCGCAGGAAATACCGCCTTGATGGCGGGGAACAGCACGATGAAGCGGTAGATCTGCAAGCGCTTGAGCCCGAGCGCGAGGCCGACCTCGATTTGCCCCTTCGGCACCGACTGCACACCCGCGCGCACGATCTCGGTCGCGTAGGCGCCGAGGCTGATCACCATCGCCACCAGCGCGGCCTCGTTCGCCTCGAAGCGGATGCCGATCGCGGGCAGCGAGAAATAGATGATGTAGAGCTGCACCAGGAACGGCGTGTTGCGGATGCCCTCGACGTACGCGCCGACGATCGCGCGCACCGGCTTGGGGCCGGATGTGCGCAGGTAGGCGCAGACGATCGCGACAATCAGCCCGAAGACCATCGCCATCGCGGCGAGGCGAATGGTCAGCAGCGCACCTTCCAGCAGCAGCGGAAATTTGTCGAAGACGATGCCGAACTGGAAGACGTAGGTCACGCGAGTCTCTTGCTTTACCTCCCCTTGAAAAGGGGAGGTCGGTTTGCGCAGCAAACCGGGTGGGGATCGGGCGGCGAAGCCGCTGCTGACCCCCACCCCAACCCTCCCCCTTTCAGGGGGAGGGAGTCAGAGCGGCGCTCGTGGCTACAGCGGCGGCAGGTCGACCAGATCGACGCCGGTGTGCTCCTTGTAGATTTTCGCCAGCACGCCGTTCTGCTTGTTCACGAACACCCAGGTGTTGACCCATTGTAAGAGGTCGTAGTTTCCGGGCTTCACCGCGATGCCGTAATACGCGGTGGTCACGGTGAACTTGCTCTCGATGCCCTTGTCGGGGTTGCGCTGGGCGAGGGCATTGATCAGGAACGCGGCGCCGCCGATGGCATCGACCTGGCCCGAGAGCAGCGCCTGCTGCGTCGCCGAGTGCTCGTCGAAGAACACGATGTTGGTGCCGGGGGGCGCGACCTTCGGCACCACCTGTTCTTCGAGCGTGGCGCGCGTCATGCCGATCTTCTTGCCGGCGAGGTCGGCGGCGCTCTTGATGTTCACGTTCTTCGCGCCGCCGATGACGATCGAGAGCGCGCCGTGCGGGCTGGAGAACCACACCGACTTGGCGCGCTCCGTGGTGATCGACAGCGACGAGATCGCCAGATCGGCGCGATCCGACAGCAGCGCCGGAATGCGCTGCGGGCCGGTGACGTTGACCAGCTCAAGCTCGACGCCCAGATCCTTCGCGAGCTGGCGCGCGGTTTCGACTTCCGAGCCGGTCGGCTTGTTGTCCTTGTCGAGAATCCCGAACGGCGGGGACGTCAACTCGGCGGTGATGCGGATTTTCTTGTCCTTGATGATGCGGTCGAGTGCTTGTGCGTCCGCTGTCTGCGCGCCGAGTGCGAGCGCGAAGAGCGCCGCGCAGGCGCCCACGAAAAACTTGATCATGATGTCTCCTCCCGTTTTCGTTGTTGCCCGGATAGTACGCCGGGTTTGGCCCGAACCGTAACGCCCACCGGTTGTTCGGCCGGGTATTGTCAGCTTTTGCGTCCGCGCAGCCCGTCGATCCCGGCCTTCAGCGCGCCCTGAAACACGCCGGTGTCGGTGCCGTAGGCGAGCGCCCGGAAGCCCCAGTCGAGATACTGCCGCCCCGTCTTCACGTCGCCGGCGAGGAAGCCCGCGGCCTTCTTGTTGCGCTCGCACGCGCGCACCAGCGCTTTCGCGGCCGCCTTGTAGCGCGGGGAATCGAACTGCCCGTCGATCCCGAGCGCGTTGGTGAGGTCGAAGTGCCCGAGCCAGCCGACATCGATGCCGGGCGTCGCCATGATGGCTTCGACATTCTCGAGTCCGGCCGCGGTTTCGATCAGCGCGATGACGAGCGTGCGCTCGTTCGCGGCTTTCATCGCCTTGATGTGATCGCCGCCGGCGTAATCGTCATGCGCCATGCCGAACGCGAGCCCGCGCACACCGTCGGGGCGATAGCGGCACCACTTCGCAATGTCCGCCGCCTGCTCGGCCGTCTCGACCATCGGCACCATGATGCCCATCATGCCGGCATCGAGCATCGGGGCGATCAGGTGATAATGCGAGCCCGGCACGCGCACCATCGGCACGAGCCCGGTGCCACGCGCGAACGCTGCCTGCGCCTTGGTCGTCTCGATGCCGGCGCCCGAGTGTTCCGTGTCGAAAATGCAGAACTCGCAGCCGGCGTTCGCCATGATCTGGCAGGCGCCCGGTGTGAAGAACTCGAAGGCCATGTGGCCGAGCGCGACGCCGCCCTTGCGCAGCTTGGCGCGAACCGGATTACCCCGCATCGTTTCCCCCAAACCCGTTGCCGGCCACGTTCGCCCGTTCCGTGGCGCGAATCAACGCATGTCATCGTGCATTGCGCGCGAAGATCGCTGCTTCCGCCTCGACAATCGCAAGCTGTTTTGTAACACTCGCGCTGATCGCCGCGAGCGTTTGATCTTGCGGACCGCGTGGTGCCTGTTTGCTGATGTCCGCTTATGACGTTGTCGCTCCGAGCTTCGACAGCTACCGCGCGTTGCCGCCGGGCGTACCCGAGGCGATCCGCGCGGCGGTCCTCAAGTCGGCGCGCGCTGCGCCGCGCATCCTCGATCTTGGCGCCGGCAGTGGGCGGATCGGATCGCCGTTCGTGGCGGCCGGCGACGACTACGTGGGCGTCGACCTGTCGTCCGGCATGTTGCGCGAGTTCGCGGGCCGCGCCGCCGCGCACGGCGATGTGTCGCCGCGGCTGGTGCAGGCGAACGGCGAGCTGCTGCCGTTTCGCGACGCGACGTTTGACGCCGTGATGCTGATCCAGGTGTTCGGCGGGCTGCGCGGCTGGCGGCGGTTCATCGCCGAGGCGCGGCGCGTGCTGCGGCCGCCGGGAGCGATCGTCATCGGCCGGACCGAAATGCCGCCGGACGGCATCGACGCGCGCATGAAGCATCGCCTCGCGGCGATCCTGGCCGGATTGGGCGCCGAAAAGGATCGCGCGAATGCGCGCGAGGATATCGCGCAATGGCTCAAGTCGAATGCCGGCAGCAGCGAAACCGTGACGGCTGCATCCTGGACCGCGAGCCGCACGCCGCGTGGTTTCATCGAACGGCACGGCAGCGGCGCGCGCTTCGCCACGCTGCCTGCGCCGCTCAAAACACAAGCCTTGCGCGAGCTTGGTACCTGGGCCGCCGCGACCTTCGGCTCGCTCGATGCGGCGGCGTCCGAGCCGCATGCCTTCGCGCTGCAAATCTTCAAATTTCACAATGGGAATCACTGAATGCAGGCACCCGACAACGCGATGCTGACGGACCTCGGCAAACGGCTGGTCAGCGGATCGCTCAGCGATGCGGCGCTCCAAAAAGCCACCGAGGCGACGCCCAGCCACGCGATCCTGCCGTGGGTCAACGTCGTGAAGATCGGCGGGCAGAGCATCATGGATCGCGGGCGCAGCGCGGTCGGCCCGGTGGTCGACGAGATCGTCGCCAATCTTCCGCACCATAAGATGATCCTCGGCACCGGCGCCGGCACGCGCGCGCGTCACGTCTACAGTCTCGCGATCGATCTCGGCCTGCCGATCGGCGTTCTCACGGTGCTCGGCACCGCGGTCGCATGGCAGAACGCGCAGATGCTGCAATACATGCTGGCGCGGCACGGCATCGCGTTCCTCGAGCCGGAGGGCTTCGCGTCGCTGCCGCACTATCTGATGGAGCGCGGCGCGGTGATCTGCCAGGGCATGCCGCCCTACAAGCTGTGGGAGGCGAACCCCGAGGTCGGGCGCATCCCGCCGCAGCGCACCGACACCGGCTGCTATCTCATCGCCGAGGTGTTCGGCGCGCGCCGCATGATCTACGTCAAGGACGAGGACGGGCTGTACACCGCCGATCCGAAGAAGGACCGCAACGCGACGCACATCCCGCGAATAAGCGTGCAGGACCTACTTGAGCGCGACCTCGACGACCTGGTGGTCGAGCGCGCCGTGCTCGAGATGATGCTCAACGCGCGCCACATGCGGGAGATCCAGTTCGTCAACGGTCTCAAGCCCGGTCAGCTCACGGCCGCGCTGAACGGCGAGCCGGTCGGGACCATCATCTTCAACGCCGCCGCGCCGGGAGGCAGCAAGTGAACGAAACCAATCCCGGCGCCCAGCACGTCGTCTCGCGCCGGATGCGCGAGTCGCTGATGGACAAGAAGCTGATCGCCGATACCGAGTCGGCGGTCCGCGCGATCCTGCCGCGGCTGAACGTCGTGCAGATCGGGGGCCTCTCGATCATGGATCGCGGGCACACGGCGGTGCTGCCGCTGCTCGACGAGATCGTCGCCAATCAGGAAGAGCACACCCAGGTGATCGGGGTCGGCCCCGGTGTGCGCGCACGGCATATCCTCTCGGTCGGCCTCGACCTCGGGCTGCCGACCGGCGCGCTCGCGACGCTTGCGGCGAAGTCGTCGGCGCAGAACGCCTACATGGTGTCCTGCCTGCTGGCGAACCACGGCTTTGTCTATCTCGAGGCGCCGTTCATCGTGCAGCTGCTGCCCGCGATGCTGGCGGCCGCGCGCGGCGCGGTGTTCAACGGCATCCCGCCGTACGATCTGTGGGAGCATCCGCCGGCGGTCGGCAAAATCCCTCCGCATGGCAGCGATGCGGGGTCGTATCTCGTCGGCGAGGTGTTCGGCGCGCGCTCGGTCATCCTGGTGAAGGACGTGGACGGGCTCTACACCGCCGATCCGAAAACGCATCCGGACGCGACGTTCATTGCGGAGATCAGCGCCGCGGAGCTGATCCGCATGCAGCTCCCGACGCTGCCGATCGAGCCGGTCGTGCTGGACCTGATGACGCGCGCGAAACTCGCCAAAAGCATCCGCATCGTGAACGGGCTCGTCGCGGGGAATCTCACGCGCGCGCTCGCCGGCGAGGCGATCGGCACGCTGATCCACCTCTGAGTTGACCAGCGCGCCAGGTTCCCTTGCGCGACGTCTCACAACAATGCCCACGCGCTTGACAGGACAACCATAGGGCGACGAAACTTCGCTGGGCGGCGGCAGGGCATCCACGGCCGGAAAAATCAGGGATCGACACATGGCGCGCAGGGCAGCATCCGTCGCGGCGTCGAAGGTCACCAAACTCTTCGAGCAGGTGCAGACGATCCTCGACACGGCCGCCGGCACCGGAAAGAAGAAGTCCGACTACGGCGGCGCCGGCCGTTTCTGGGCCGACCTCGACACGCTCAAGGAAGCAAGGGTCTACGGCGTGCGCATGATCGCGCCGGAAGAAAGAGCCCCATGCTGCGACGAGGGCGAAAGCCGCAGCGCGCGGTCGGGCCTGATCCGCGGCTTGCGCGGGCTGGCGCCGTTCGACGGCAGCCGCTTTCCCCCGTTCATGTGGGGCGGCACGCGCGTCGCCGAGCCGGACATTGCGTTCATCGCCCACTGGATCGACGACGGCTTGCCGCCGGATGACCGTGTTCTGCCGATTGATACGGCATCAAGCAACGTGTGGCCCGCGCAGGTCATCGATCTCGCCGAATTTGACATCAGCGAAACGGGCGCGCGGCGCTACGCCTACCGCGAGGGCGAGCCGCGCCAGCGCCAGAACCTCGATTGCCTGAGCGAGCCCGAGGTCGACCGGCTGCGCGACGCGTTCCGCCAGATCTACGATCTCGACGAGCGCGAGCAGGACCGGCGCAACTACAACAACCAGGCGCTGATCCACCAGAACCACTGCCAGCACGGCTGGGAGCGCTTCCTGCCGTGGCACCGCGCCTATCTCTATGAGTTCGAGCAGAACCTGCAGGACTTCAAGAAGGACATCACGGTCCCTTATTGGGACTGGACGATGCCGCAATACAAGCCGTACCACCCGGACAAAGGTTGGATCATTCCGCGAGCGTTCAAGGCATTTCTGCGGCCCGAAGCGGTCGAGACGCTGCTCGGCGAGCTCGATCCCAAGCCGACGCCGACGCAGGCCAAGGCGCTCCGCGCGATGGCCGAGCCGCGCATCTACTTCGTCTCGCAGCACAAGTTCTTCTGCTACGTGATCACGGAGGTCGGCTACAAGGACCTGACCCCGGCTCCCGACAACTGCAACCGGCAGGCGTTCATCCGCGCGCTGCTGGCCTCGAACTCGCTGTGGTATCCGCTGCGCTATCCGGCCGAGTATCCCAACAACGAAACCATCAACGAGAACATCCAGTACCACTACCCCACGCCCGAGGACATCGAGCAGATCCTCAGCCTCAATAACTTCCGCGATTTCGGCGGCGGCAATGTCTACGACGCGTCGTTCGGGTTTATCGACCAGAACCCGCACAACACGATGCACATCTGGACCGGCGGGAAAAATCCCGATGCCGTTGCGGCGAAGGCGAAACCTCCGGCTTACGCCTGTAAGCAGCCGGCGGCGGAAAGCCCGACGCTCTTGCGCGGGCAGGCAGCCGCCGAGAACCGCAACCTCGCCGTCACGGCGAAGGACCGCAAATTCCATTCCAAGAGCGACATGTATTCGCAGCCGCCGCTCGGCGACATGTTCTCCAACCTGACCGCGTCCTACGACCCGGTCTTCTGGCCGGTGCACGTCAACGTCGACCGGCTGTGGTGGGAATGGCAGTCCCGCAATCCAACCAGCCTGCCTTACGATCTCGACTCCGTGCTCTCGCCGTGGAGCTACACGATCCGCGACATGCTCGACATCTCGCGCTTCGGCTACGAATACGTGCGCTGCTCGTATTTCATCCCGGTCGGTTACGAGGCGCCGGTCGGGCGCCTCGTATCGAAGCCGATCAAGGTCAACGAGCGCGCCCAGAAATTCCGCAAGGCCGAAATCCGCATGCACTGGGTGCCGCAGCTCGTGCGCTCGTGTTTCGTGCGCGCCTTCATCAACCAGCCGGGCGCGAATGCCGGAACCGACATTCGCGATAACCCGCACTACGCCGGCTACCTCGCGATCTTTGGCCACGGCGAGTGCTATGGCGGGCCCGGCCATTGCGATCTGCCGCCGGTGCGCGCGCGGCCGTACGACGAGCGTCCGCGCAGCCACAACACGCCGCGCAATCACCGGCTCGACGTCACCAAGGCGGTGCAGCGCGCGCTCGAAAAGACCGACGAGGTGCAGATCACGCTGCTGGTGATCGGCGTCGACTACCGCGAAGACAGCGACCTGCTGCGGCTCGAGGGCGTGTCCCTCAACCTGCTCGACTGACGCGCAACCGGGCTCGACGGGAGGGACATTTGGCCACCTACAAGATCCATCCAGGCATCGGCATCGCGCGCCTCGGCAACAGCGACACCGAATTCTATATCGCGCCCGAAACGCCGGCCGGGCTGCCGCAAGAATGCGACCCGAACGGCAATCCGCGCTACGGTGCGGACGGCATGACGCCGATGCTGGTCACGACCTTCCGCGACGCGCAGGGGCGCATCAAGCGGCAGGCCGCGCGCTTCCAGGTCTTCGTCTATGACGAGGAGTCGCCCGAGGGGCGCCCGCTCAAGCTCCTCGACCGGATCGAGGGGGGCGGCAATGCCGGCACGCTGATCGAAATCCAGTGGCAGGTCTACGTCGCCAACAAGAAGGCGTGCTGGTACGAATTCCAGCAGACGCAGGGCGAGCACGGCTATCCGCCGGGCTATCCGCGCCGCAACGCCGACGTGACCGGCGGCGAGCGCAGCCGGCTGATCATCGATCCAGGCCCGCGCATCGTTACCGCCAGCAAGCGCCGCGCCTCCTTCGACCGCAGCGGCGAGGGCAACTACGCCACCACGTTTCCGCCGCAGGACCTGGCGCCGCATTCGATCGATACGCTCGGCGAGATGATGATGGACGGGGCCGGCCGCCTGCTCGTGCTCGGCGGCCACGGCCGCTCGGGCTCGGAGAAGAGCGGACCCGGCGAGCCGCACATCACCGAATACGCCAACAATGACGGCTGGTACGACGACACGTCGGACGGCCCCGTGATGGCGCGGCTGGTGATGTACGCCGAGAACGTGACGAGCGTCCGCTACATCGACGTCGAGTATCCGGCCTGGGTGATCGTCGGTTATCCGCGCTACGTGCCGCAGATCCTCGACATGGTCACCATGGACGAGTTGCTGCACGACCTGTTCCTGCGCCAGTTCGCGACCGACACGAGCCTGTATGGCCGGCTCGGCAGCTTCAACAACCCGGACCGCATCGACTTCCGCAATGAGGGCCAGTTGCAGCAGTGGCGCGACAGCGGGCGGCTCAACTGGAACACGGATTACAAGCCCCTGTTCTATCGCGACATCTGGCCGATCCTGTATCGCCCCGACCAGTTCCGGTTTCTCTGCGACATCCTCGCGCAATCGAATTATCCGCATGATCAGGAGCAGCGCGGGCTGTTCGATCCCGCCAAGCTCTCCATCGTGCCGGGCAGTCCCAAGGCGATCGAGATCGCGGGGGAGCAGGAAGACGGCGCGGAGCCTTCGGCCGAGCGCAAGATCGAGTTCGCCAACCTCTCGCGCTACGCAGTTCCGCTGCCCGACACGAACAAGAAGCGCCCCGCCGATCCGTACGGCCCGTTGCGGCGCTATCTGTTCGGCCTGTTGCGGATGCCGGGCGAGGAGAACGAGTTCAAGATCGAGGATCGGGTTTCCAGCCGCCTGCACAATCTGCCTCTGATGCCGCTGCTGTGCGGCGACAATCCGCTGACGAACACGGCGCCGTCGAAATTCCTGCGGCTCACCGACTACATGCTATTCATCCTGCGGCAGTGGGCGCAGGGGCACTTCATCAACGAGATCGACCAAGGTTGGCTCCAGAGCCCCTACACGCCGTATCTGCCGTATCCGACCACGCCGCCCACAACCGGGCGCGGGCTCGACGCCGGCGTGATGAGCAACGTGCTCGGCGGCGCGTTCTGCCCGGGCGGCGAAGCCTGCTGGATCATGCGCAATCCGGCGATCTACTGGGAGCCGTTTCGTTTCAAGGCCGACCGTTCCGTCTCGGACTTCCTGGAGAGCGCCGCGCAGGCGAACACCGGCACCGGCGTCGACGTGGATTACACCTTCAACGTCGAAGACCCGCTCAGCCAGGACAGCGACTTCGTGACCGGCCTGCAGCCCGGCGACATCACGAAATATTCGGGGGTGCCCTGGCAGTCGGATTTCAACGAGTGCACCACCAATCCGAACGACATCACCTACGCGGACTGGAACGTCAATTATCCCGACAGCGAGAACGACGAAGAGATGCGCAGGAAAACCAAGGTCTGGACGACCCTGTGGTGGCCCGCGCACCGTCCGCTGCAATACGCCGAGGTAACCTCGGTGGCGAGCGGCAGCCCGAACTACGTGTGGACCAACTGGTCCAAGGGCGTGCCGCAGACGCACGCCGGCGATCTCAAGATGGTGACCGAGTGGGAGAAGCTCGGCTTCATCATCCGCAATCCGTTCCTGCCGCCAACGATCTACGACAAGGCGGCCGACGGGGGGACCTTCATCTACGTCTCCATCGAAACCAAACAGCGCTGATCCTCACAGGAGCAAGCCATGAGCGACAATCCCTTCGTCGGCAGCTGGACCTATCGCAGCCTGCTCAACGACACCGACCCGAACACCAGCTTCAACGATCTCCAGTTCGGCCTCGGCACCATCGTGATCGAGGAATGGCCGATGCAGCTCCTCAAGGGCACGATCGGCGGACCCGGCTGGTCGCTCGACCTCAAGGGCGCGCGCGAATACGGCAATCCGATGCACGTGCGCTTCCAGGGCAAGGGCGTGATCGGCGGCGAGGAGTGGATCTACGACTACGACGGCTATCTGGTGCCGGCATGGCCGAACGGCGTGCAGCAGGTGCCGGCGATCGTGGGGTCGATTGTGCGCACCGTGCCGCATTCCGGCAGCCCGCCGAAGGACGGCGGCCCGGCGCCGATCCACCCGGCTGGCGTGGTTGCCTCGTGGTACGCCGTGAAGGTGAGCTGATTGGCCGGCTTCGATGTCCTGATCGCGGGCGCGGGACCGGCCGGATGCGCGGCCGCGATCTCGCTTGCCGATTTTGCGCCGAAGCTGCGCGTCGGGCTGATCGACGCATCGGCGGCGGACACGACACGCATCGGCGAGACGGTGCCGCCGCCGGTCAAGCCGATCCTCGAGCATCTCGGGCTTTGGGAGAGTTTTGCCGCCGACCGGCACAGCGCGTCCTATCGCACCTTGAGCGCGTGGGGCGGGCCCGAGCTGTTGAGCAACGAGTTCCTGTTTCACACCCAGCAGACCGGCTGGCGGCTCGACCGCGCCCGCTTTGACGCGATGATGCTGCGCGGTGCCGCGCCGCGCGTCGCCGCACGCATTGCCGGTAAGGTCGCGAAGCTCTCACTCGCGGATGACGGATGGAATGTCGCGCTCGACGACGGCGCGATCCACACGGCACGTGCGGTGGTCGACGCGACCGGGCGCGCGGCCGTGCTGGCGCGGCTGCATGGGCGCCGCCCGCAGCGGCTCGACCGGCTGGTGAGTTGTTTTGCATTTTGCGAGAGCCGCGGCGGTATGCAAGAGTTGACGATCGAGGCCGTACGCGACGGCTGGTGGTACACGGCCGCGCTGCCGGACGGACGCCGCGTGATCGCGTTCATGAGCGACGCCGATATCGTGCGCCGCCTCGAACTCGGGCAGCGCGACCGCTGGCTGCGCGCGCTCGACGAGACGACGCACATCGGTGCCGTAACGGCAGGTGCTGAGCCGCTGGGGGACCCACGGTTTCACGGCGCCGGCTCGCAAATCGTCTCGTGCGATCCGACGCAAACGCTGATCTGTATCGGCGACGCGGCCGCCAGCTTCGATCCGGTTTCGGGGCAGGGGATCGTCAAGGCGTTGCGCTCGGGCGTGTTCGCCTCGTACGCGATCGCGGATTATCTCGAGCGCGGCGATCCGGACGGGCTGCGCCGCTACGCCACGTTCGTCAAATCGGAGTTCGCCGCCTACCGCGACACGTTGCGCGACTACTACGCGCAGGAGCTGCGCTGGCCTGGCAGCCTGTTCTGGCAGCGACGCCGCGAGGGCGTGCGCCCGGACCGATCGCGCGCCGTCGGCACGCCTGATATGCGCGCTTCGGTGGAAAGTTTCACTCGACTATCTTAGGATGTTTTGCGAGAATATTGCCGGGGAGAAACCGTCATGGCAGTTTGGTCGATCAAAATTGTCCCGGGAAAGAACCCTTCAGATCCCGCGACCTTCGTCCCGCAGCTTCAACAGCCCGCGCAAGACGGCACTTATCCCAACGGCCTGTACGCGGATGCGGGGGACGTGGTGAGCTGGGACAACACGGAAGGCAAAAAACCGCATCACCCGGTGCCGACCGACCAGAACTACAATCCCGTGCCAGTCACCGCCGCAAATCTGTTGTCCAACCAAATTCCAGCCGGGGGGTCATCGCGCCCCGCATACAACGTCGTCCAGCCGACCACCGGCGATAAGAAGACAATCTACTACCGCTGCTCGTTGCACCCGCAGGAACACGGAAAGATCACCGTGACCGTGCCGCCATCCTGAGCGAGCGCGGAAGTGGCGCCGGCCGCGATGGCGGTGAAGGCGCGCATTGTTGGCGATTTGGCCCGAAGGGGAACGTCATGAACGCACGCCAGACTGCAACGCGTCGATGCGACCGGCTTCCGGTCACGCCGCAGAGCACAAGCCCCAAGCGACACGGGCATCGCCGCACTGCGCGCTGGATCGCCGTCACGTGCTGGGTGACCGGTGCAACCTTCTTTGGCGCGGCGCCCGCGCATACGCAGTGGCAACCGCAGTCACCGCAATACATTCAGTGCCCCGCGCCCGGTCAGGCTCTGATCCGCATTCCGGAACTTGTCTCGCAGGGCGGCAAGTTGCGGGGCACGCTCATGCTGAACAACGGTGCGCAGCGTCTGTATCTTGGCGCGACCGATCCGACCCAGTGTCTGCCACAAGACGTACGGCAATTCCGCGGCGTGAACGCGGTGCTGCCGGCTTATGGCGGTGCGATTCCGCCGGACTTTCCGGGATACGTTCCGCCGACGCCGGCGCCTCCTGCGGGAATCCTCGACCCGGTGCCCGGCCCGACGCTGCGCGCGCGCGTCGGCGATATCGTTCAGCTGACGTTCCTCAATCAGATCGGCACTGGTCCATACTGGGATTCGATCGATCGGGGCGAGAAAGGACAAGGCTGCGACGAAAGCACCGGCGGCTATCCGGGGCTCGACAAGTTTCCGGACTGCTTTCACGGATCGAGCACCGGCAACATTCATTTTCACGGCACGCACACCAATCCGAATACAACCGGCGACAACGTGTTCATCGAGGTGCGTCCATCGCTGCGGCAGAATGGGCAGCCGATCGTCACCGAGGCGAGCGTCAAACCGGCTTTCGACAGGTTCTTCGCCGATTGCGAGAATCAGTTGAACAACAGCGTGCTGTCGCAATGGCCGTACACGTGGAACGATCTGCCCGCGGCTTGGGTCAACAGTCAGATCGAGCTGCTCAAGCGCTACGACAGTAATCCGAACATCAAGAACAAGCTGTTGCCCGTCGATATGGCGCAACGCGCCGCTGGCGCCTGGCCGCAATATTACATCGGCGCCTATCCATACTGCTTCCGTCTCCCCGCCTATACGTCACGTGTGTGGCCCCCGGGCCAGGCTCATCCACCATCTCACGCGGGCGTCGCGCAGGGGCGGGTACTGCAGATGGGGCAGTCCCCGGGAACGCACTGGTATCACGCGCACAAGCACGGCTCGACAACGATCAATGTCGCGAATGGCATGACCGGCGCCTTCATCATCGAGGGCGGCTACGACGATATGCTCAACAAGTTCTACGGGGTCGGCTGGCCGGGTCCGCAAAGCTGGTCGCGCTCGCAGCCCGTGCTCGTGGTGAACCAGCTCGATGTCAGCCCGCCTCTGTTCGGCGGCGGCCAAGGCGGAGGCGCGCCGTTCTCGGTGAACGGACGCCTTCAGCCGACGGTGACAATGCAACCGGGACAGGTGCAGCTTTGGCGTATCGCGAATACGTCTTCGCGCGGCAGCGTCTTCATGACCGGGTTCGGACCCGCAAATGCAACGGCGCCGGTCACGCCGCAGATTTTTACCTGGAAGCAGATCGCCCAGGACGGTGTGCAGTTCACCGGCGGGAATTACGACAACAGCAAGAATCCCACCCTGACGATCTCGCCCGGCGGCCGTGCCGATCTCCTGGTACAGGCGCCGACCGAACCGGGTCAGTACATCCTGTTCGCCGCGCAGGTCAGAAGCAGGTGTGAGACGCTGGCGGCCGCACCGACGATTCCAACCGTGCCGCCGCCGCCGCCGCGCCGCGGGCCCTATCCGAGCCCGATCTGCAGCGTGCAGACCGCAACGCCGTTTCTGCAGGTGAACGTGGCCGGTCCGGCCGCGACCGGCAATCAGGCGCAGTTCATTCCGCAGGCTGCTGTGGAGGCCGCTTTTCCGACATTCCTCGCGGACATTTTGGAGAGCGAGGTCAGGGGCACAAAGACGGTTGCGTTCGAATCGACTCCGACCGGCGGCCGGCCCGGTACCATGCACAGCATTGACGGAAAGCAGTTCGACGGCAATGTCGGCGAAGTTGTCCTGCTCAACAACGTTGAGGAGTGGAAGATAGTCAACAAGACCGTCAATGGCGGGCTTCAGACAATCGACGGCAAGCCCAAGGTCGTCACGACCGATCCGCCCGGGGTGGTCGATCATCCGTTCCACATCCACATCAATCCGTTCCAGATCACTGAGTTTTTCGATCCGAACGAAGTGCTCCCTGGAACCACGACCTACAAATACGTCTTCGATGGACAAGCCGGGGCGGGACAATGCCGGCTCGACATCGCCAAGCCTGAAACATGGAAGCCATGCGACTCGCAGACATCGACAACCGGCCGGGTTTGGTGGGACGTCTTCCCGATTCCGACAGGGCGCGCAGTGTTCCTCGACAACAACTCACGGATGGTTCTGGTGCCCGGCTATTTCAAGATGCGCAGCCGGTTCGTCGATTACACGGGCCAATATGTGATCCACTGCCACATCTTGGCGCATGAGGATCGCGGCATGATGACGATCGTCCAGGTGGTCCCGCTCACGACCCCCTATTCGCATCAGTAGCGGCGCATCGCCAGCAACGCGGACGCGCGTGCCGTTGAGCGAGACCCCAGGCGGCGCGCCGCCCGCGCGGCCGCTTGGCTTGTCGCGCCTGCGGCCATTGCGATAGGCTCCCGTTGCCGAACCTGCCGGGCAGCGTCTCACGGGAGTTTTCCATGAAAAAATGCGCGTTTCTGCTGGCTGCGGTGCTGCTCGCGGCTTCACCTTTGGCGGCGCAGGAGGGCGCGCCGTTGAAAACCGCCGTCGATGGCACCTTCGCGCCGCACGCGATGCCGAAGCTCGGTGGCGGCTATGAGGGCTTCAACATCGATCTCGCCAACGAGATCGGCAAGCGCCTCAAGCGCCCGGTGACGATCGACGCCGTACAGTTCTCCGGCCTCGTGCCGGCACTGCAGGCCGGCACCTACGATTTCCTCGGCGCACCGACGACGGTGACGAAAGAGCGCGCCGACAACATGCTGTTCACCGAAGGCTACCTCAACACCGACTTCCAGTTCCTGATCAAGAAGGGCGCCCCGAAGGTCGAGAAGCTCGAAGACCTCAAGGGCAAGACCGTCTCGGTGAACAAGGGCTCGGCCTACGATTCATGGGCGCGCGATCTTGAGGCAAAGATCGGCTGGAAGGTCGAAAGCTTCGGCACCCAGACCGACGCCGTGCAGGCCGTGCTCGCCGGCCGCGTCGACGCGAACGTCGCCGGCAATACGGCGATCGCCTGGGCGGTGAAGAACAATCCGCAGCTCGAGTTGTCCTATCTGCATTCGACCGGCCTCGTTTGGGCCACGGCGCTGCGAAAGGACTCGGGCGAGCTGCGCAAGACAATCGAGAACGCCATCGAATGCATGAAGCTCGACGGCACCATCGCCAACATGCACGAGAAGTGGTTCGGCATTAAGCCGGCGCCCGGCTCCGCGGCTGTGACCGTGTTCCCCGGCTACGGCGTGCCCGACATGGCAGGGTATGATCCGACGCCGCACACGCCGCAGTGCAACTGACGCACGATGACGACTGACCGGCCGCCGATCCTTCAGGTTCGCGGCCTGCACAAGAGCTTCGGCCACACGGAAGTCCTGCGCGGGATCGATCTTGCGGTCGCCGCGCAGGAGCTTGTCTTCATCATCGGCCCGTCCGGCTCGGGCAAGAGCACGCTGCTGCGCTGCTGCAACCGGCTCGAAGAGCCGACCGGCGGCGCGATCGTCGTCGACGGCACCGACTTGATGGCGCGCGGTACCGACATCAACGCGATGCGGCGCAAGATCGGCATGGTGTTTCAATCGTTCAACCTCTACCCGCACATGACCGCACTCGGGAACGTGACGCTCGCGCTGCGCAAGGTCGCGGGAAAATCCCGCACCGACGCGGACAAGCTCGGCATGGCGGCGCTCGATCGCGTCGGCCTCGCGGCGAAAGCGAAGTCCTACCCGGGCGAGCTCTCGGGCGGCCAGCAGCAGCGCGTCGCGATCGCGCGTGCGCTTGCGCTGGAACCGACCGTGATGCTGTTCGACGAGCCGACCTCGGCGCTCGATCCCGAGCTTGTCGGCTCGGTGCTCGCCGTGATGCGCGAACTCAAGACCGCCGGCATGACCATGCTGGTGGTCAGCCACGAGATGCGCTTTGCGCGCGACGCCGCCGACCGCGTGATCTTCATGGATCATGGCGTGATCGTCGAGGAAGGCCCGCCCGCGCAGATGTTCGGCGCCCCGCAGGAGCCGCGCACGCGCGCCTTCATCGCGGAGCTGACGCGGTGAGGATGGATCTCTCACCCGTCATCCCTGGGCGCACCGAAGGTGCGAGCCCGGGATCCATAACCCCAGGACAAGCCGTTTCGCACCACTCGCGCCTAATCGGTTCGGTTGTGGTTATGGATTCCGGCCCTCGCTTCGCTCGGCCGGAATGACCAGCATGAACGCCTTCCTCGAAACCTTCTTCAAGCCGAACCTGATCGCGCAATACCTGCCGTCAATCCTCAAAGGCGTCGTCACCACGATCGAGATCGCGCTCGCTGTGGTCGTCACAGGACTGGTCCTGGGCCTCGCGCTCGCGGTTCTGCGTTCATTTCAAGTTAAAGCCATCAACGCGCTCATTGTCATCTTCGTCGACATGTTCCGCGCGCTGCCGCCGCTGGTGATCGTGCTGCTGGTTTATTTCGGCCTGCCGAATGTCGGATTGAGCATTCCCTCGTTCGCGGTGCTGTGGCTGGTGCTGTCGCTGGTGCTCGCCGCGTTCGCGGAGGAAATCTTCTGGGCCGGTATCCTCTCGGTGCCGAAAGGCCAGTGGGAGGCGGCGCGCTCGACCGGGCTCACCTTCCTCGGTACGCTCGGCTCTGTCGTGCTGCCGCAGGCGGTGCGCCTGACAGTGCCGCCGATCACAAACCGCACCGTCGCCATCACCAAGAACACCGCGCTCGGCACCGTGATCGGCGTGCCCGAAATTCTGAATCAGGCGACGACCGCGGTCTCATTCTCGGCCAACGCCACGCCGCTGATGATGGGTGCGATCGCCTACATCATGCTGTTCATCCCCGTCGTCGCATTCGGCCGCTATCTCGAAACGCGCTTTGCATGGCGGAGGAACTGATGGACGCGCTGATCCATCAATTCTTCAATCTCGACATCATGTCGCGCGCCCTGCCGTTGATCCTGCACGGCCTCCAGATGACGCTGCTACTCTGCCTCGTCGTGATCCCGCTCGGCCTCATCGGCGGGCTGATCTTTGCGCTCGCCTCGCTCTCGCCCTCGCGTACCGTGCGCTGGGGCATGATTGTCGCGATCGATTTCTTCCGCGCCGTGCCGCCGCTGGTGCTCTTGATCTTCGTCTATTCGGGGCTCCCGTTCGCCGGCATCCGGTTGTCGCCGCTTGCCGCGGTCGCGCTCGCGTTCTTCCTCAACACGTCGAGCTACTACGGCGAAATCTACCGCGCCGGCATCGAGAGCGTCGGGCGCGGCCAATGGGACGCCGCGCGCTCCACCGGCCTTTCGGCGTTCCACACGCTCACCTCCGTGGTGCTGCCGCAGGCGATCCGCAATGTGTTGCCCGACCTCGTGTCGAACACCGTCGAGGTGGTCAAGCTCACTTCAATCGCGAGCGTTGTGGCGCTTCCGGAGTTGCTTTATTCCGCCGACATGGCGCGCTCGGTCACCTTCAATGCCTCGCCGATCGTGCTTGCGGCGGCGATCTATCTCGTCATGCTATGGCCGGTGGTCCGGCTGATCAGCCGGCTTGAACGGAGAATGGCATCCTGATGTCCCGTGTTCTCAAAGTCGCCGCCGCCCAGTCGGGCCCCATTCAAAAGGCCGAGTCGCGCCAGGCCGTCGTGAAGCGGCTGTGCGACCTGCTCGATCAGGCCCACGCACAGGGCGTGAACTTCGTGGTGTTCACCGAACTGGCGCTCACCACGTTCTTTCCGCGCTGGTACATGACTGATCAGGCCGAGGTGGATAGCTGGTTCGAGCGCGAGATGCCGAACGCCGCGACCCGTCCGCTGTTCGAGAAGGCGGCCGCATACAAGATCGGCTTCTATCTCGGCTACGCGGAGCTCACGCCCGACGGCCATCACTACAACACCGCGATCCTGGTCGACCGCGACGGCAAGATCGTCGGCAAGTACCGCAAGGTGCACCTGCCCGGTCACGCCGAGTTCGACAACGAACGCGCGTTCCAGCATCTGGAGAAGCGCTATTTCGAGCCGGGCAATCTCGGCTTCCCGGTCTGGCGCACCATGGGCGGCATCTTGGGCATGGCTGTCTGCAACGATCGCCGCTGGCCCGAGACCTATCGGGTGATGGGCCTGCAAGGCGTCGAGATGGTCGTGCTCGGATACAACACGCCGTCGGTGAATTCGCAGAAGGCCGAGGAGGGCGTCGGGAAGCGCCTGTTCCACCATAATCTCTCGGTGCAGGCCGGCGCGTACCAGAACGCCACCTTCGTGGTCGCGACCGCGAAGGCCGGCGACGAGGACGGCCACCCGCTGTTCGGCGGCAGCTGCATCGTCAGTCCGGACGGTGAGATCATCGCGTCGGCGAAAACCGAAGATGACGAGCTGGTCGTCGCGACGATCGATCTCGACGACACCAAGTTCAACAAGGAAACCATCTTCGACTTCGCGCGCCATCGCCGCATCGAGCACTACGGGCGCATCACCAGCCAGGTTGGCGTGGAATTGCCGGACTGATCGCGCCATGACCGACCTGTCCTACGACCTCGCCGCGATGAAGCAGCATGACCGCTACAAGCTGCTCATCAGCCTCGTGATCCCGCGCCCGATCGCACTGGTGACGACGCTTGGGCCAACCGGCGTCGTGAACGCCGCGCCGTTCTCGTTCTTCAACATCTTCAGCGAGTCGCCGCCGCTGGCGGTGCTCGGGCTGCAAAGCAAGCCCGGCGGCACGCTGAAGGACACCTCCGCGCATATCCGCGACCAGGGCGTGTTCGTGATCAACCTCGTCGATGAGGCGCTCGGTGCTCAGATGAACCAGTGCGCGGTCGATTTCCCGCCCGACGTCAGCGAGATCGACGCCGCAAAGCTCAATCTGCTGCCGAGCGAGAAAGTGAAGGTACCGCGCATCGCCGAGGCGCCGGCCGCGCTCGAATGCCGCCACTTCACGACGCTGGAGGTCAGCGCGCAGCGCCGCCTCGCGATCGGCGAGATCGTGCACGTCCATGTGCGCGGCGGGTTGTGGGACCCGGACAAGATGCGCATCGACATGACGCAGTACCGCCCGCTTGCGCGCCTCTACGGAAATTTCTACGCCTCGCTCGGCGAGCCGTTCGCTCACGTGCGGCAAAGCTATGAGGAATGGGAGAAGGAGCGGAAGAAGTAATCTCGGACCTCATCCTGAGAAGCGAGCGAAGCGAGCGTCTCGAAGGATGGCCGCGTTCACCGGCCTCGCTTGGGGCCATGGTTCGAGACGCGTCGCCACAAGCGCGTTTACGCGCGTCTTCGACCCGCTATGGCGACGCTCCTCACCATGAGGTTTGGCGGGATAACTGCACCGCCCCGATCGCCATCGTCACCGCCGCCTGCGTCGGATCGATCACCGGAATGCCGAGCGCGTCTTCCAGCGGCGCGCGGTGCCGCGCCATGCCGGCGCAGCCCATCACGATCGCGTTCGCGCCGTCCTGATCCTTCAGCGCGCGGCCGACCTCGATCATGCGCGGCAAAGTCTTGTCGCTCGCAGACTCGGCGACCGACAATTCCAGCGGTCGCTCGCCGGCGAGGCGGTCCATCAGTCCCATCTGGCGCAGATAGCGCATATGGCGCGGAATCGAGCGCGACAAAATGGCGATCACGCCGAAGCGCTCCGCCCGCGCCAGCGCGGCCAGCACGCCGCATTCCGCGATGCCGAACACCGGCCGCGCCGTGCCCTCGCGGCAGACATGCAGGCCGGGGTCGCTGTAGCAGGCGATTACGAACGCATCGCTGGCATTGTCGGCTTCGACCAGCCGCCGCAGCGGCAGCGCGACACTTTCCACATGCTCCTGCGTCTCGACGCCGAACGGGCCTTCGGCCAAGGTCGAGCACACGATCTCCGGCCCGTCGGCGAAGCGCAGCGGGGCCACCGCCTCGTCGATGCCGCGCGTCACGGCCTCGTTGGAGTTCGGATTGATGACGCGGATGCGCGGGCGGGTGACGGGCATGATTGTCAGGATAGCGGGAATTGTCCGGCCGGTAACTAGCCGGCGCGCACCTGTTGTTTCGGGAAGGCGCCGAGGTCGGCCCCGAGATCGCCCAGGATCACCTGCGCGGCGTTGTAGCCCGGCAAGCCGGTGATATTGCCGCCCGGATGGCTGCTCGACCCGCACAGATACAGGCCCGGAATGTGCGTCCGGTACGTGCCGGCGCCGCGGAACGGGCGGTTGAAGCCGACCTGATCGTTGGTGAAGGCGCCGACCAGCAGGTCGCCCTCGCGCATGTTCGGGAGTTCGCGTTCGACATCCAGCGGCGAGCGCGTGAACGTGCCGATCACCGCATCGATAAGATTGGGCGCATGGTCGCGCCAGAGCCGCAGCATCGTTTCGCCATGCGCGTCGCGCGCGCCGTCCCACTTCGCCGGATCGCCGTGCAGGCGGTACGGCAACTTCTCCCACATGAACGCCGTGTGATGCCCGGCCGGCGCCTGGCTCGGATCGAACAGCGTCGGGCACGCGCCCCACATCACGGTCGGCGGGATGGTGCCGGCCTCATGGTGGCGCACGATGTCGTGGAACTGATCGACATGATCGAGCCCCATGATCACCATGAAGGCGCGCGCCAGTTCCGGACGATCGGCGCTCGCCGCATAGCGCGGCGGCTCGCGCAGATTGAGGTGCAGGGCGAACAGCGGCGCCAGCAGATTGTACTGGAAGCGCTCCACCTGCTCGCGGACCTCGCGCGGCACGAGCGTGCCGTCCAGAAGGTCGATGAAGGTCTGTGTCGGGTTGAGCGACGAGGCTACGAACCTTGCGCGGATGACTTCGCCTTCGGCGGTCTCGACGCCGGCGGCGCGGCCGTTCTCGACAAGAATGCGCGCCGGCTCGGTCATCAGGGCGACCTCGCCGCCACTCTCGCGCACCGCAGCTTCCAGCGCGCGCGCAAGCGCCGCCGAGCCGCCACGCGACATCTGCGCCTTGGCGGGACTCGCGAGCAGCGCCGCGATGTGGTGGCCGAAGCCTTTGGCGCGCAGGTCCACCTCGCGCAGTCCGTTGAAGAACAACAGCCCGGCCTGCACGGCCGGATGCTCGAACTCCCGGTGCACGAATTCCAGCGGCGACAGCGCGCTGACTTCCATGAGGCGCCGGCCGGCGGCGCTCTTGCTCAGCGCGGCGCGCCGCTCCTCCGGCGGCAGCGGCACGGTCCGGCTCTCGGGAACAAGAATGTCCTGCACGATCGGCACGAACTCGTGCTGCCAGCGCCGCAACGTATCGGCATCGCGCCGGCTGAATTCGGCGAACGAGTCGATGGTGCGCTCGATATCGGTCCACCATTCGAGCGCGCGGCCGTCGCCGGTGAGCAGCGCGACGTTGAGCTCCGGTTCGATGTAATGCGCGCCGTGGCGCGCGAGCTCGAGGTCCGCGTACCAGGGCATCGTCGTGATGGCGCGCTGGAAGAACGCATGCGTGTTGTGCAGGAAGCCCGGATGGCGCGGGTCTTCGAGCGTCGAAAGCCCGCCGCCCGCGACCGGCCGGCGCTCGACGCACAGTGTCTTGAGCCCGGCCTTGCCGAGATAGGCCTGCAGGATGAGGCCGTTGTGGCCGGCGCCGATGATGATGCCGTCGTAGTCGGGCATGATCATTCCATGCCGAGCAGCCGATAGACCCGGCGCGTGTATTCGCCGAATTTCTCGGACGTCTTCATGTCGAGCGTGCGCGGATGCGGCAGGTCGACCAGAAAATTGTCCGCCATGCGGGCAGGTCCCGACGTCAGCACGATGACGCGTGTCCCGAGGAAAACGGCTTCGGTGATGCCATGGGTGACGAACACGATGGTTTTCTTCGCTTCCTGCCAGATGCGCAGCAGTTCCAGATTCATTTTCTCGCGCGTCAGCGCATCGAGCGCGCCGAACGGCTCATCCATCAGGATCAGCTTCGGGTCATGAATCAGCGCACGCGCGATCGAGGCGCGCTGCTGCATCCCGCCGGAGAGCTGATAGGGATATTTGTCTTCCGCGCCCTGCAGCCCGACCAGCGCGAGCAGGTCGCGCGCGCGCTCGCGGCTTTGCGCCATCGGAAGCCCGAGGATTTCAGCAGGCAACAGCACGTTGTCGATGACACGGCGCCATTTCAAGAGCAGCGGCTGCTGGAACACCATGCCGATGTCGCGCGTCGGATCGAACGGCTGCGCGGCCGATCCGATGCGCACCTCCCCGGCGTCATGCGGATGCAGACCGGCAAGGATCTTCAGCAGCGTGGTCTTGCCGCAGCCCGAGGGGCCGACCAGCGCGACGAGCTCGCCTGCCTCCACGTCGAAAGTCGCCTGCGACACCGCGAGAAATTCCGCGCCGCGCGTGCGGTAGACCTTAGTGACGCCGGCAAGATGGATGAATGGTTCCGCCATCTGGCTATCCGAGCCGCGCGTCCTGCACGACCAGCAGGCGTTCGAGGCCGAGCACCATCAGATAAAGCGCGCCGCCGATCAGCGTGATCAGGATCACCGCCATGAACATCGCCGCGGTGTCGAGCGTGACCTGCACCTGCAACATCAGGTAACCGAGGCCGCGATCGGAGCCGAGGAACTCGCCGACAATGGCGCCTGCGACCGCGAGAATCGCGGCGACCTTCATGCCGGAGAAAATGTAGGGGAGCGCGTTCGGAAGCTGGATCTTGGTGAACACCTGCCAGCGCGATCCCTTCAGGGTGCGCACCAGATCGAGCAGATCGGGCTCGACCTCTTTCAGCCCGCGCGCGGTGGTCAGCACGATCGGAAAAAAGCAGATGGCAAAGGCCATCATGATGTTCGGACCGATGCCGTATTTGAACCACACGATGATCAGCGGACCGAGCGCCACCTTCGGGATCATGTTGAGCGTGACCAGCAGCGGCATTACCGCCATGTTAAGCCAGCGCGACCACGAGAACAGCAGCGCGATGCCGACACCCACAACGACGGCGAGAAGATAGCCGCCGAAAATCTCCGTTGCCGTGACGGTGATGTTTTCCAGCCAGCGATAGTTGGGAACGAGCAGCGCATTGAGCGTCGCCTGCGGCGACGGCATGACGAACTTGGGGACCTTGCCAAGCTCGACAAACAGATACCACGCCGCCACCAGCAGCAGATGGCTCACGACGGCGAGCGAATAACGCTGCAGCGACTCCCGATTAGCGCGCAATGATCGTTCCCCTGTCGTCAGCCACGATAGCGCAGTCCGTTTCGCTTTACGCGAGCCAACGCGCGACGTTTGCGCGCACGAACGCATCGTCGGTCAGGTGCGGATAGGCGGCACAGACGCGATCGATCTCGGCCATCTGCCCCGGCCCGAGCGACTCGTTCGGGTCGAGACACCAGATGCCTTCGAGCAGCCCCTGACGGCGCAGGATTTCGTGGCAACCGCAGATCACGCCGTGGAAATCGTTGGCGACGTCGAAGATCGCCGCGTTGCAGTCGGTGACAGCCGAGTCGAGCGCCAGCATGTCCGCCGGAACCGTATCGCCGGCCACCACCGCATGAACGCGGTCGAGCAGCTCCACGGCGGTCTTGACCCACACGCTCCAGTGCCCGAGCAGGCCGCCTTTGATGCGGACGGTGGTCGTCCGGCCAGCCGCCGTCACCGTGAACGGCGTCACCAGATCGAGCACGATATGATCGTCATTGCCGGTGTAGAGCGTGACGCGCTCGGCGGCGCCCGCCTCGACGACGCCGCGGATCACGTCGAGCGTGCGATAGCGGTTGAACGGTGCGATCTTGATCGCGACGACGTTCTCGATCGCCGCAAAGCGGCGCCAGAACGACACCGGGAGCACGATCCCGCCGACCGCGGGCTGCAGATAGAATCCGACCAGCGGGATTTCGCGCGCGATCGTCTCCGCATGCGCGATCAGGTCGTCCTCGCTCGCGCCCTTCATGGCGGCAAGCGACAGCAATCCGGCGTGATATCCGAGATCGCGCGCAATTTGCGCTTCGCCGACAGCTTGACTCGTGCGCCCGGCGAGCCCCGCGATCATGACCGGCGGCTTCTCCGCCCATTCGGCCGCCGTGCGCATCGCGAGCTCCAGCACCGGACGGTACAGCCCCACATCGCGGATCGCGAATTGCGTCGTGTGCACGCCGACCGCGAGCCCGCCTGCGCCGGCGTCGAGATAATAGCGGCTCAGCGCGCGATGGCGGCGCACATCCAGCTTGCGGTTGGCGTCGAGCGCGAGCGGATGCGCCGGAATGACGACGCCTCGGCGCAGCGTCGCGAGCACGTCCGCGGGCCAGTCGGTCCAGTGCGATCCCATGCGATTGACAGGTCCGGGGGCCAATCCTAACGTTCTGCCAAGCAGTTAGCACGAAGCCTCAAGGCGCGTCGAGGATGCGCCGCCCACCGCTCCCAGGGAGATCGGCATGACAATTTCAAAGCTTGCGCTTTTGCTCGGCGCGCTTGCGTTTTGCGCCACGCCCGCCTCCGCGCAGAAGCTCACCTTCACGCTCAACTGGGTCGCCGGCGGCGACCATGCGCCGTATTTCTACGCGCAGAAAATGGGCTGGTACAAACAGGCCGGCATCGACATCGATTTCGAAACCGGACGCGGCTCGGCGGCTTCGGCGCAAAAGGTCGGCGCCGGCGCTTCGCAGCTCGGCCTCTCCGATATGGCGGGCGTGCTGCTGTTCCGCGGCAAGGGGCTCGACCTCGTCGGGCTGATGAATGTCTATGCCAATTCGCCGCAAGGCCTTTACTGGCTCAAGAGCAACGGCATCGCCACCATCAAGGATCTGGCCGGCAAGAAGATCGGCAATCCGGCGGGCGACGGCGCGCGCACGATGTGGCCGGCGCTCGCGAAGGCGAACGGCATCGATCCGAATTCGGTCACCTGGGTCAACATCGACGCCAACGCCAAGCTCAGCGCGCTCAAGGCCAAGACCGTCGATGCGACGACCTCGTTCTTCAACCTGCATCACGTGTTCGCGCGTGAGCTCGGCCCCGACATGGGCTTCCAGGCGTGGAAGGACGCGGGCGTCAATCTCTACGGCAACTCGATCGTCGCCAATGGCGCGTGGCTGAACGCGAACAAGGACAAGGCCGCGCAGTTCATCAAGATCACGCAGAAGGCCTTCGCCGAATGCGCCAAGGCACCGGAGCCGTGCGTCAAGGCGCTGGTCGAGGCGAACGGCGCGCTGCTCTACGACAACGAGCTGACCAACTGGCACCTCGTCACCATCCTGATGAGCGACGACACCTCGCGCAACGTCGCGCTCGGCTGGCACGACGAGAAGCGCATGGAAAGCGACTACAAACTGGTCGACGAGTATCTCAAGATGGAAAAGCCGTACGACGTGAAGACGGCCTACACCAACGACTTTCTCGACAAGGCGGTGAAGATGCCGCCGATCAGTCCGCCGAAGCTGTATTAGGTCGGAGCTTCTTCCACATGACATTGAGCCGGCGCCGGCTTCTGCAAGGCGCTTCGGTCGCGGCGACAGCGGCGTTCACGCCAGGGCTGTTCGCCCAGCCGGCCGCGCGCAATGCCGCGACGCCGGGCGCGCCTTTGCCGCCGCGCGGCGAGTTCGTCATCCGTGGCGCGACCGTCCTCACCATGGATCCCGCCTTGCCCGACCTCGCGGCGGGCGACGTGCACGTGCGCGACGGCGCGATCGTCGCGGTCGCGCCGCGGATCGAGGCGCCGGCGGCTCAGGTCATCGACGGCGGCGGCATGATCTGCATCCCCGGCTTCGTCGACACGCATTTCCACATGTGGACCTCCGTGTTCCGCCTGTTCGTGCGCGCCGATGTGCCCGCGCTCGGCTATTTCCCGGTGACGGCCCGTCTCGGCCCGCTGATGACGCCCGAGGACAGCTATCGCGCCGTCCGTCTCGGCGCCGTCGACGCGCTCGCCGGCGGCATCACCACGGTGCACAACTGGGCGCACAACACGCGCACCCCCGAGCACGCCGACGCCGAACTCTCCGCCATGCGCGACATGGGTATCCGCGGACGCTTCGCCTACGGTACGCCCGTCGGCCTCGCCGACGACGCGCCGATGGACCTTGCCGGGCTGGCGCGCGTCAAGCGCGACTGGATGGCTGGCAACAACAATCTGCTCACGCTCGGCATCTGCTCGCGCAACCTCGGCGCCCCGACCATCGGCGGCGCGGCGGTGGCCTCCCGCGGTGTCCTGACGATCGAGAACATCAAGCGCGACTGGGA
>JAXDNY010000119.1:0-12592 GCA_034669145.1 Hyphomicrobiales bacterium | reverse complement strand
CGGCCCGCGCATCCCGCTTGCTCCATCAAACCAGCGTCACCGGTTGACGCCCCTCGACGAGCAAGGCGCGAGAAGGATACGCGCGGTTTTTCGAGCGGGGATAAGTTCTGCGATCACGAATGCGTGAACGTGATCCTACTATAGGAACAACGATCCGTGCGCGGCCCATGCGGCGAACGCGTCGAGCATCTCGGCGCGGACCTCCGCATCCTTGCGGCCGGTGCGCGCCGGCACGTGGAAGGAATGATCGGCCTCGGCGAACAGCTTCAATGTCGCGCGGCTTCCGAGCGCCGCGCACACCGGCTCGAGGTCGCTCAATTCGGCGAGTTCGTCGCGCATGCCCTGCAGAAACAGCATCGGGATCGTCACGTCGAAGAGATGCTCGGCGCGCTCGCGCGAGGGGCGCTTGGGCGGATGCAGCGGAAAGCCGAGGAACGCGAGCCCCGCAACGCCGTCGAGGGGCGCCAAGGCCTGCGCCTGCGACGTCATCCGCCCGCCGAACGATTTGCCGCCCGCGATGAGCGGCACAGCGGGGAGCTGCCGGCGCGCCTCGGCGACGGCGGCGCGCACCGTCGCGTGCGCAACCTTGGGCGGGTCCGGCCGCTTGCCGCCGCGCTCCATGTAGGGAAATTGATAGCGCAGGCTCGCGATGCCGCGCTCGGCCAATCCGGCCGCGACCGCGGCCATGAACGGATGCGCCATACCGGCGCCCGCGCCGTGCGCGAAGACGAAGCAGGCGGAGGCGCGGGGAGGGGCGAGGAGGAGGGCGGAGACGCGGGTCGTGTCGTCGATGGTTATTGTGAGTGGGCGTGCGTTCGACACAGGCGCGCGGATCGTCACGCCGCCGCCAATACGGCTCGTTTGACGGATTGCGGCAGCGCGATCGAGCGGAAAAACGTCTTCGGATAAAGATAGTCGTCGCCGGATTCATCGACGATCCGAACAAGCCCCAACTTCTCCGCCGCGTCGTCGGGCAATGTGACGTAAATTTTTCGCTTTTCCAGCGAAACGGGATAGCCAGCGTTGCTGACGCAAACGACCAGTTGGTTTGCATGAGACTTTGCCATCATCCGACTTTCACAGCAGGTAAAGTCAACCGCAAGTGCTTTCGCCGGCCGGCACCCGCAAGTTTGACCCGGTGCAACATCGTTTTCACATCATACGGATTTTTTAAGTACGGAAAAGTTCCGTTTAGTCGAATCGGATGGCTCGCACGTTCGATTCGGAGCGGCATGAGGCCTTGCGGGCTTTTCTGGTCGAGAAGCGCGACAAGAGCGGCCTGCGGCAGGTCGACCTCGCCAAGCGGCTCAAGCGCCGCCAAGACTACATCAGCTACGTCGAGACTGGCCAAAAGTTGGTCGAGGTCGTCGAATTGATGGAATGGGCTGAGGCGCTCGGTTTCGATGCGCGTGACGCCATCAAGCATCTTTACAAGATACGGAAATAATCCGTATGGTAGAAGCCGAAAGAACTTTCGGCTGCCATGCCCACCATCGAAGACATGATCTACCAGCGCTGGGACGAGGAACGCGCCCGCGCGCCCGGTTTCTCGTTTGCGCCGATCTATCAGTTCCTGTCTGCGCTCGCGCATCTGGCGCGCATGGACGAGCGCCAGGCTGTGGTCGATTTGGTGCGGAAGGCGCGCAAGCCGGGGAAGAACAAAAGCTGGAACGCCGGTTACGACGCCGCGATGACGGCGATCATTCGGGTCGCGGTGGAGAGGGCGCATAGACAATAGAACTCACTCTAATACGGCTCGACTCAAATTTCGCGTCGTTGGCCTACGCCTCACTGCGGGTAGAGCTATGTCCATCACCCTGCCTTCACGTGAGGAAAAGTGATGCCAATGCTGCCGCGTGGCTAAGGCGTTGGCTCTGAGCTTTTCCCCAATTCGGATTTGATCGGGCGGCATAGAGCTAAACATTGACTCGCTCAAAAACACATTCGAAACAATATCAATGTATTCGTTGTGACGAACGCCGACATAGAGATCGTGCTTCGATTCAAGCTCCTCTGCGAGGCTATCAAAGGTCATAATTTTGAAGTCGTCGGTCTCCTGCGCCCTAATAAGCGATCGACGTATTGCGCTCCGCTCGTACTCGATGCGCCGGCCATACACGAGGACGTATTTGGGATAGGTAGGATTGCGGCTTAAGGGGACTCTTATCATTCCGACCGTCGTTTCAGCAAAGCTAGTTAGGTTGGCCGCGTTTGAGAACCAAGCACGCCACCTGTTGATCTGTTCGAGAGCTTTCTGAAAGTTTCGATGAAAGTCGTTCGTTCCCGGCTTGAAGAATGTGTAGCCGGGACGCTCGATTTCAATTAACACGCAATTCCAGTCGTCCGAACTCTTCGAGAGGTAGACAAAATCAGAATGATAGTCTGCGCCGAAGGCCAATTTCCTCAAAACCAAACTGAAGTGGATCCCGTGATTTTGAACAAATTCGCGGGGTACTAATCGCGTATTGGTTTCGATGAAGCGCTGATATGCTTGCTCTCGTAGTTTCTTTTCGAGCAAGGCCAGAAATTCGGCCCTCAGCCGAGGAGCCGGTTTTTCCGTCTGCTGCCAGTACGGAACATTATTTTTTGAGTTTGATTTCTTCATTCAAGCCTCGCAAGATTCGAGCTCCTATTCGTTAGGCCTGTCTTGCGGCCTATGCCGAACCACTATCTTCTCATATTCGGCCCGATCCAAAATGCCGCTCTCTCGCATGCCCGCTCTTGCGGTTTCCAGCAATACCTTGGCCAATCGGCTTGGCTTCTTCTTCGGCTTTGTCACTCCACCTTCTCCTCCTTGATGATCTCCTCCGCCTCCTCGTTGAGCGGCCGCGCGCCGCGCGACGGCTCGCTGAACGGCGCCATCTGCGGGCGCTTACGCAGCAGGTCGATGCCGGCGTAGATGCCTTCGGCCTGCTGGATCGCGATGCGGTCGCGGTCGCGCGTGCGGATGAAATCCTCCACCAGCGCCGCGCGCTGGGGATCGATGCCGATCGCCTCCAGCGTCTTGCGGCCGAACTTGTTGGCGGACTCGAACGTCTCGCGCACTTCGTAATCGACGTTCTTCGCCAGAAGCTGCAGCGTGTGGCCGCGGTCGAACGAGCGCGCGAAAATCCTGGTGCCGGGGAATTCGGCTTGCGTGAGGGCGACGATGCGATTGCAGTCTTCCTGGTTGTCGACGCAGATCGCAATCAGCCGCGCCTTCTCGAGGCCCGCCGCGCGCAGCACGTCGAGCCGCGTGCCGTCGCCGTAATAGACCTTGAAGCCGAACCGCCCGGCGACCTGGATCATCTCGGGATCGGAGTCGATCGCCGTCACGTCGACTGCCTCGGCGAGCAGATATTGCGACACGATCTGCCCGAAGCGGCCAAAGCCGATGACCAGCACCGAAGGCGTGGTGCCGCCGAAGTCGTCGGCCGCGGGCTCGCGTGCGCGCGCGTAGCGGCGCAGCAGCCGCTCGGTCACTTCCGCGAACGGCGGGCCGATCAGCAGGGTGACGGCGGCGATGGCCGAAAGGAGACTGCCCTGCGTGGCGCTGAGGATCCCGAGCGACGTGCCGAGCGGGAGGAGCACGAAGGCGAACTCGCCCGCGCCGGTGAGCACCGAGCCCGCCTGCAAGGCTTCGCCACGCCGCGCGCAGGTGACACGGAACAGCGCCCACACGATGCCCGCCTTGAGCAGCGTGATGATCACGGCGGCGGCGATCACCAGCCACAGGTTCGCCATGACGATGCGCATGTCGATCGTCATGCCGACGCCCATGAAGAACAGCGCGAGCAACAGGCCGCGGAACGGCTCGATGTCGGCTTCCAGTTCGTGACGGTAGCTCGATTCGGCGAGCAGCACGCCGGCGAGGAATGCGCCAAGCGCCATCGACATGCCGACCGCCTGCATCAGCAGCGCCGATCCAAGCACGACCAAGAGCGCGGCCGCGGTCATGATCTCGCGCGCGTCGGTCCAGGCGAGCAGCCGGAAGAACGGATTGAGCAGATAGCGGCCGGCCAGCACCAGCGCCGCGATGGCGAGACCCGCGAGCCCGACGGAGCTGGCGGTTTCGGCCAGCGTCACGTGCTCGGTGACCGCACTACCCGGCGCCAGCAGCGGGATCAGCGCCAGCAGCGGCACCACCGCCATGTCCTGAAACAGCAGGATCGCGAACGCGCGCTGTCCGTATGGCTGCTGCAGGTGTCCGCGCTCCTCCAGGATGCGCAGCGCAATCGAGGTTGCCGACATCGCGAGCGCAAGGCCCGCGACCAGCGCACCGCGCCAGCCGAAGCGCCCGGTCGCGAGCGCAAGGGCGGCGATCGCCGCCGCGGTGAGGATGAGTTGCGCGACCCCCAGCCCGAAAATGTCGCGCCGCATCGCGAGCAGGCGCGACAATTCAAGCTCCAGCCCGATCAGGAACAGCAGCATCACGACGCCGAGCTCGGCGACCGTGACGATGGTCTCGGGCCGGGTGAACATGCCGAGCCCGTAGGGGCCGATCACCACGCCGGCCACCAGATAGGCGACAATCGCCGACAGCCGGAGAAAGCGCGCGATCGGCACGCTGATGACGGCCGCGGCGAGCAGCACGACGGGGAGGGCGAGCAGGCTGTCGGCGGAATGGGAGTTCATGGGCTTGGTCCCGGGGGTGCTGCGGTTTTTGCTACACGATTGGCCTGCATGCACCTAGTGACGAAGCGCTAGATGCGGGAGTCAGCCCCGCAGCGTTTGGTGGAGGCCGGCGCCGCGGTTCAGGCAGCGCGTGCTTGTCGGCCAAGGCATGGTGATGGCAGGCTGTTCCCGCCAAAGTAGAGGGGACGATGTACAAATCCTGCGCCAGCCTGGCGACCGCACTCGTGCTGGCCGGCACCGCGCCGGCGTTGGCTGCTTTCGAATTCACCCACGAGGGCTGGAAAGGGCAGGTGGCATTCGCGGACGGCAAGTTTCGCCAATGCCTGATGTGGGCCTCGGCCATCAACAATTTCGATGTCGGGTTCTCGCTGGATGGTGCGGGAGAACTCCGGCTCGGCCTGCGCAGCACCAGACTCGATCAGACCTGGCCGATGATCTTCAACATGAAAACCGCACTGCGCATTCAGCTCGACCAGGGGCCGGTGCTGATCAAGGCGTTCACCTCGGTGTCGCCGACGCTGTTGTCGACGTCGCTGAAGGGGACCGATTGGGAGAAGCGGCTCGCCGACGCAGATTTGCTGAGGATCAACACCGGGACCCGGGTTCGGCTGTTCCATCTGACCGGCATCAAGGCGGCGATGGACAAACTGCGCGCCTGCGCCGCCAAACACCGCGCGGCCTGACCCTCTCGCGTCGGCCGACGCGGTTGACTAACATGCGCCCCAAGGGCGGGCGAAGCCGATTCTTGTCGGCCAAGACATGCGGCGACAGAATGCGTTCTCTGCGCACCCTCATCTATTGCCTGATCGCCTCGCTGCTGGCGTGCGCGCCGTCGCGCGCGCAGACCGGCTACGACCGGCCGGGCGGCGATTATTCCAACTTCCCCGTCCGCTCGGGCGATCCGGCGACCTGCGCGGCGCGCTGCGAACGGGAAGGGCGCTGCCGCGCCTGGAGCTTCTCCTATCCGCGCACCGCGGCGACGGGCGCGGTGTGCTGGCTCAAGAACCAGGTCACTGCCCGGGTCGAGAATTCCTGTTGTGTCTCGGGGGTGAAGGGCGCGGGCGTGCTGGAGCGCAAGAGCGGGCCGATCGAGTTCTCGATCGACCGAACCGGCGGCGACCTCAAGAGCATGGATGTCGAGACCGATCCGACCGGCTCGGTGTGCGGTCAGGCCTGCGAGGCCGAGCAGCGCTGCCGCGCCTGGACCTACGTGCGGCCGGGTTATCTCGGCGCCTCGGCGCGCTGTTTCCTCAAGGAGCGGCTGACCGCGCCGCGCCGCAAGCCGTGCTGCGTGTCGGGCGTGGTGCGGTGAGGCAGGGCTAGATGCCGGTGAAGAGCATGTCGAGCGCGGCGATGATCTCGTAGCGGCTCTCTCCGGCGTTTGTGACGACGTCTCCCAAGCCAGAGGTCGGAATAGCGGCCAAGCGCTCGGTGAAAATGAGATATCGGCTTCCCAGGACTTCGACGATTGGGTGAATGCGCGAGTGTTCGAAAGCCGCACCGGCCGGCGCAAGCGGTGCTGCAATCACGGTACTAAACGGCGAAGCCCGATCGCTCTGAAGAATGATCAGGAATGGAAGATCTCTTCGCGTACGAGCGTTGGGGTTGGCAACGATATCGAACTGATGCGGCAATCAAAATGTCCGCAGGCCGTCCGACCAAAGGCCATGCTTTTCGACGTATTCGTTGGAGGCGTCGATCGCCTCCTTGTTCTCGCGATAAAATTGCTCCGCTGCTTGCTTTCGTTGCTCGTCACTGAGAGGCGGCAATTCGCGGCGCAGCGCGCGCACAAAAGTCTTGGATAGATCGATACCGGCCTCCCGCGCCCGCGCAAGGGTTTCGGCATCGACCTCGACAGTCACGCGTTCATTCATGGCAAATCACCGATAGATCGCCAGAATATCGCACCCGGCCGGGTCACGCCAGCATCAGTGGACCGCCGTGAAAAACCGCGTGCCGCGCAGACCCGTGGGCCACGTCCAGACCGGCTGTTCCTTCGTCTTCACGTCCCACGACGCGACGATGCCTTCCACACGGCCGATCAGGTCAGCGACGGGCAGCAATCCGACGCCGCCGCGCGCGACGGGAATGCGGCTGTCGGCCGAGTTGTCGCGATTGTCGCCCATGACAAACAGATGGTCCGCCGGCACGACGACGTCCGGCGTGTTGTCGACGGAGCTGTAGCCGCTCAGCTTGAGGATCGGATGCGTGCGCCCGCCCGGCAGCGTCTCGATGTAGCGCGTCGCCGAAAGCTGCAGCCCTTCGTCTTCTCCGGTCAGCGCCGATCCGTCGTGCTTCAGGCCGACCGGCTCGCCGTTGATCCACAGGCGCCCGTCCCGCATCTCCACGCGATCGCCCGGCAGCCCGATCACGCGCTTGACCCAGACCTGCGAACGGTTCGCCGGATGGCGGAACACGACCACGTCGCCACGAATCGGCAAGGCACCGAGAATGCGCTCGGTGCGCGGCCAGGCGATGCTGAGCGGCAACGAGGCGGAGCTGTAGCCGTAGGGAAATTTCGTTGCCAGCAACTCGTCGCCGACCAGCAGCGTCGGCTCCATCGAGCCGGACGGGACGTAATACGGCTCGGCGATTGCGGATTTTGCGACTGCGACGACGACCAGCACCACGGCGATCTCGGCGGCGGTGTTGATCCAGCGGCGCATCAGCGAGGGTTGCTTCGACATCGGTCTCTCCCTGGCTATCCCGTCCCGCCCACCGTGATGCGATCCATGCGCAGCGTCGGCTGCCCGACGCCGACCGGCACGCCCTGGCCGTTCTTGCCGCAGGTGCCGATGCCGGTGTCGAGCGCGAGATCGTTACCGACCATGCTGACGCGGCGCAGATCGCTCGGGCCGTTGCCGATCAGCATCGCGCCCTTGATCGGCGCGCCGACCTTGCCGTTCTCGAGCTTGTAGGCCTCGGTGCACTGGAACACGTATTTGCCCGACACGATGTCGACCTGCCCGCCGCCGAACGAGACCGCGTAGATGCCGTTCTTCACCGAGGCGATGATCTCGGCCGGATCGCGCTGACCGCTCAGCATATAGGTGTTGGTCATGCGCGGCATCGGCACGTGGCCATACGACTCACGCCGCCCGTTGCCGGTCGGCTTCATGCCCATCAGCCGCGCGTTCTGCCGGTCCTGCATGTAGCCGACCAGAATGCCGTCTTCGATCAGCACCGTGCGGTTGGTCGGCGTGCCCTCGTCGTCGATCGTCAGCGAGCCGCGCCGGTCCGTCATGGTGCCGTCATCCACGACCGTGACGCCTTTCGAAGCGACCTGCTGGCCCATCAGGCCGGCGAAGGCCGACGTTTTCTTGCGATTGAAATCGCCCTCGAGCCCGTGGCCGACCGCCTCGTGCAGCATCACGCCGGGCCAGCCCGCGCCGAGCACGACGTCCATCTCGCCGGCCGGCGCCGGCACGGCGTCGAGATTGACCAGCGCCTGGCGCACCGCGTCCTCGACCGCGCCCTTCCAGGCGCCGGTTTCGATGAAACGCTGATAACCCTCGCGCCCGCCGTAACCGTGGCTACCCGATTCCTGCCGGTCGCCTTCGCCAGCGACGACCGAGACGTTCACCCGCACCAGCGGCCGCACATCACGATAGGTCTCGCCGTCGGCGCGCAGGATTTCGACCACCTGCCACGTCGCGCCGAACGACACCGACACCTGCCGCACCCGCGGGTCTTTCGCCCGCGCGAAGGCGTCGATCTCTTCCAAGAGCTTCACCTTGGCCTCGAATGAGGGCGCCCCGAGCGGATTGTCGTCGCCGTAAAGGCGCACATTGGTGCGCGCGGGTGCCTGCGAATAGGTCCCTGAGTACCCGCCCTGCACGGCGCGAACCGCCTCGACGGCGCGGGAAATGGCTTCCTCCGAGACATCCGAGGCATGCGCGTAGCCGACCGCCTCGCCCTTCACGGCGCGCAGGCCGAAGCCTTGCGCGGTGTCGTAGGTTGCCTGCTTCAGTCGGCCGTTGTCGAACACCAGCGCCTCGGCCTGGCGGTATTCAAGGAACAACTCGCCGTCGTCGGCGCCTTCCAGGCCGCGCGACAGCAGTGTCGTGACGCGCGCCCGGTCGAGTTCGGCGCGATCGAGGAGGGAGGACATGGGGTCGGTCATCGGGCGAATCCAAGAATAAGTGGGTCAAGGCGAACATAGGCAATGCAACCCTGATCCGCGAGGGGTGCCGATGGTGCAGCCGCCGCTGCTTCGGTAACATTGCGGCAAGGCCAAGTGCCAATCGGGGAGGAAGTCATGAAGGCGATACGTCTTACCGTTCTGGCGTGCGCGCTTGTCGCGTCTCCGGCGTTACATGCTCAGGACGACGCGAAGCGGCAGATCGCGGCGCGCACCGAGCTGCACGCCATCCCGTCGCTCACGCTCACCGATCAGCAGTTCCTCGCGGGCGACGCGAACGGCCCGGCCGTTACGGTCACCGGCGAATTCCGCGTCGCGCAGGGCACAGGCAGGCTCCCGGTCGTTGTGCTCGTCCACGGCTCGGGCGGCATGGGTCCGAACATCGAGATGTGGGCGCGCGAACTCAATGCGATGGGCATCTCCACCTTCGCGCTCGATGGCTTCACGGGGCGCGGGCTTGTGTCGGTCAACATGGATCAGGCGCGGCTCGGCCGGCTCGCGTTCACGCTCGATGCCTATCGTATCCTCGAGATACTGGCGAAGCACCCGCGCGTCGATCCCGGGCGCATCGTGCTGATGGGCTTCTCCCGCGGCGGGCAGGGCGCTCTCTTCGCGAGCCTGAAGCGCTTTCATCAAGCTTGGAATAAGTCCGGCATCGAGTTTGCCGCCTACATTCCGTTCTATCCGGACTGCTCGACCACCTATCAGTCCGACACCGATGTGGCCGACAAACCGATCCGGATTTTCCACGGCACGCCCGACGACTACAATCCGGTCGCGTCGTGCAAAAAATACATCGAGCGGCTGAAGGGCGCGGGCCGCGACGTGCAACTCACCGAATATCCGAACGCGCAGCACGGCTTCGACAATCCGCTTGGCGCCGCGGCGCCGACGATGGTGAAGGGCGCGCAGACGGTGCGCGCCTGCCAGATCGCCGAAGAGCCAAAGGGCGTGCTGATCAGCGCCGCCACGAAGGAGCCGTTCACCTACAAGGACCCATGCGTTCAGCAGGACCCGCACGTCAATCACGACGCGGAGGCGACGGCGGCCGTCAAAGTTGCGGTGAAAGACTTCCTGAAGACAACATTCAAGCTGGCGACAAACTGAAAGTACGACGCGTAGCGAGGGTCACGGCAGCTTGTCGTAGCCCTCGCCGAACCCCTTCAGGCCCATCGGAATGCCGATGCCCTCTTCCGGGGTCTGGAAGATGATGAAGGTCGCGGACGTTCCGGTGCGCAATTGCTTCACCAGATTGTCGTCCATCACCACCTCGGCAACGCAGCCGTTCGGCAGGCAGCGCACGAAGCCGGCGCGGCCGACATCGGTCTTGTCGATCTTCAAGCCGAGACCCGACGGCAGCAGCACGCCGAGCGGCGCAAGCACGCGCATCAGCCGGCTCTTCTGATCGGCGGTTTTCAGCACGATGACGGTGAGGCCGACATTCGGCCGGTCCTCGGCGGTCACGCTCTGGATCAGGGCACATTGTTCCCCTTGTGCACCGGGCGGCGTGTCGCAGCGAATCTGCCAGTCGGCATGCACCGATTTCACGGTGCCCTGCGCCTGAGCGGACCCCGCGATCAGCCCGAAGGCCGCAAGCGCCGCGGCGCCTGCCGCAATATGCGATAGCCGTGCCCGGTTGATAGCACCCATGATGCGTCCAGATTCCTTGAGGGCCGGTGGGCGGCCGAAGTTCGTCGCGGCGCGCGCAAGCCGAATCGCCGCTCCCCTGCGGTATCTTGCGTCAGTCTCCGTACATGTTGCTTCAACCGTGTCAAGAACGGGGCAAAGTACGCCAGACGCCTGAAAAACTGCCGTCAAATCTGGCCTTTATCAGGACTGCCGCCTCGGCCGCCGGGAGCTAAAAATGACCGCGACGAGGCGCATTGCGAGTGGGGCTGAATTGTGGTTTGAGAAGCCCAAGGCTCCGTCGTGGCGCTGTCCCCGAGCGCCCGGAGCTTTGCCGGCAAACGATGCCGTGCCATGCGCGGGCCGAGCGGGGCTCGCGGCACAGATTTCGGCCCGCATGGTGTCGGAAGGTCGAACTGGAGGAGCGGACACGCCAATGCTGGTGCTCATGCGATTGATCCGATCGGCCGCCCCGGCCCTGGCTTTCGTTGCGGCCCTTGCGATGGGGGGCATCGCCTTCGCGGCGCTCGGTCAGCCCACCCCGTGGCAGATGGGATTCCAGCAGTCGGCCGCGCCGACCATGGACGATATCATCTGGTTTCACGATTTCGTCCTTTGGATCATCATCGCGATCACGATCTTCGTGCTGGTGCTGTTGCTGCTCGTGATCGTCAAGTTCAACGCCAAAGCCAACCCGACGCCGTCGCGCACCACGCACAACACGCTCTTGGAAGTGGCCTGGACCGTGATCCCGGTCGTCATCCTGGTGGTGATCGCGGTCCCGTCGTTCCGTATCCTGTTCGTGCAGCTCAACATTCCGCCGTCCGACCTCACCATCAAGGCCACCGGCAACCAGTGGAACTGGACCTACGCGTACCCGGACGACAAGATCGAGTTCACCTCGATCATGCTGAGCGATGCGGACCGGGCGAAAATCAATCCGCCGCCGCCGCGGCTTCTCGGCGTCGACAATCCGATCGTCGTGCCGCTGAACAAGGTCGTGCGCGTGCAGGTCATCGGTTCGGACGTGATCCACGCCTTTGCGGTGCCGTCGTTCGGCATCAAGATCGACGCGATCCCGGGCCGGCTCAACGAGACCTGGTTCAAGGCGACGCGCGAGGGCGTCTATTACGGACAATGCTCGGAACTGTGCGGCAAGGACCACGCCTTCATGCCGATCGAGGTGCGCGTGCTCAGCGAGCAGGCGTATGCGGCGTGGCTGGCGGACGCGAAGAAGAAATTCGCCATTGACGACAGCAGGCCCGCGACCAATGTCGCGGCCACGGACGGCTCCAAGACCCAATAAGAACGATTAGCGGGCGGCAACGGTAAATTCGAGGAAGTGGGACATGGCTACTGCGGCAACGGCTCATGACGCATATGATGCGCACGACCATCCGACACCGACCGGATGGCGCCGCTTCGTCTATTCGACCAACCACAAGGACATCGGCACGATGTACCTGGTGTTCGCCATCATCGGCGGACTGATCGGCGGCGCGCTGTCGATCGCCATTCGCATCGAGTTGATGCATCCGGGGCTCAACTTATTCCACGGCGAGCACGCCTCGCATCTCTACAACGTGTTCACCACCGCGCACGGCCTGATCATGATCTTCTTCATGGTGATGCCGGCCATGATCGGCGGCTTCGGCAACTGGATCGTGCCGCTGATGATCGGAGCGCCCGACATGGCGTTTCCGCGCATGAACAACATCTCGTTCTGGCTCTTGCCGGCTTCGTTCATCCTGCTCTTGTCCTCGATGTTCTTCGAGGGCGAGCCGGGCGCGAACGGCGTCGGGGCCGGATGGACGATCTACGCGCCGCTCTCGACCTCAGGTCATCCGGGGCCGGCGGTCGACTTCGCGATCCTCTCGCTGCATCTTGCCGGTGCATCCTCGATTCTCGGCGCGATCAACTTCATCACGACGATCTTCAACATGCGCGCGCCCGGCATGACGCTGCACAAGATGCCGCTGTTCGTGTGGGCGATCCTGGTGACGGTGTTCCTGCTGCTGCTGTCGATGCCGGTGCTCGCCGGCGCAATCACGATGCTGCTCACCGACCGCAATTTCGGCACCACGTTCTTCTCCGCCCAGGGCGGCGGCGATCCGCTGCTGTTCCAGCATCTGTTCTGGTTCTTCGGCCACCCCGAGGTCTACATCCTGATCATCCCGGGCTTCGGCATGATCAGCCAGATCATCTCGACCT
>JAXDNY010000118.1:0-3876 GCA_034669145.1 Hyphomicrobiales bacterium | reverse complement strand
CCTCGGCGAACACTACGCGTTTGGGCGCGCGTTTCAGCCGCTGGAACACCTGTTGCAGCACGCCGGCAACCGGATCGCGCCGCGAGCGGAGCGACTGGCGGTAGGCATCCATGTCCTCGATCGGTTTGCGCGCCACGCCGGTGTCCATCGCGGCCTTCGCCACCGCGGGCGGCACATGCGAAATGAGCCGCGGATCGAACGGCACCGGAATGATGTAGTCCGGCCCGAACTTCGGCCGCGCGCCATAGGCCACGGCGACTTCGTCCGGCACGTCCTCGCGTGCCAGAGCCGCGAGTGCGCGGGCGGCGGCGATCTTCATCTCCATGTTGATGGTGGTGGCGCGCACGTCGAGGGCGCCGCGGAAGATGTAGGGAAAGCCCAGGACATTGTTGATCTGGTTCGGATAGTCGGAACGGCCGGTCGCCATGATGGCGTCGTCGCGCACGGCGGCCACTTCCTCCACGGTGATTTCCGGATCGGGATTGGCCATGGCGAAGATGATCGGCTTGTCCGCCATCGACTTGACCATGGCGGGGGTCACCGCGCCCTTCACCGAGAGGCCGAAGAACACGTCGGCGCCGTCGAGCGCCTCGGCCAGCGTGCGCTTGGAGGTCTTGGCGGCGTGCGCCGATTTCCACTGATTCATGCCGTCGGTGCGGCCCTGGTAGATCACGCCCTTGGTGTCGCAGAGGATGAGGTTGTTGGCGGAGAAGCCGATGGCCTTGAGCAGATCGAGGCAAGCGATGCCGGCGGAGCCGGCGCCGTTGCAGACGAGCTTGGTGGATTTGATATCGCGGCCGGTGAGGTCGAGCGCATTGATCAAGCCGGCCGCCGCGATGATCGCGGTGCCGTGCTGGTCGTCATGGAACACCGGGATGTCGAGCAATTCGCGCAGCCGTTGCTCGATGATGAAGAACTCCGGCGCCTTGATGTCTTCCAGGTTGATGCCGCCCCAGCCCTTGCCGAGGAACCTGACGCAGTTGATGAACTCGTCCGGGTCCTCGGTGTTTACTTCCAGATCGATCGAGTCGTTGTCGGCAAAGCGCTTGAACAGCACCGCCTTGCCTTCCATCACGGGCTTGGCGGCGAGCGCGCCGCGATTGCCGAGCCCGAGGATCGCGGTGCCGTTGGTGATGACCGCGACGAAATTGCCCTTCACGGTGTAGTCGTAGGCCTTGCTCTCATCCTCGGCGATCGCCAGCACCGGCACCGCAACGCCGGGCGAATAGGCGAGCGAGAGATCGCGCTGCGTCGCCATCGGCTTGGTGGCGATGACTTCCAGCTTGCCCGGCCGGCCCTGGCTGTGGAACAGCAGCGCTTCCTGGTCGGTGAACGTCGGCCGCGCGTGGCGACCGGGCTTTTTGTCGGACATTTCAACCCCTTGAACGGCACGCGGGCGCGCCGGAAACCCTAACTCTAGCGGATTGCAGGTGCGTGTCTCAAGGATGGCCCGGCCCACGCGCCGCATAGTGTGCATGGCGAACTCAGGGTAGCATGCCCATTGCGTCCGGGATTCGGCATCGCCCTCAAAGGAGCTGTCATGCGGAACGCCTGCCGCGTTTTGTTCAGTCTTGCGGTCGCTGCGCTTGCCGCGATGCCCGCGCACGCCGCCTCGCTGGAAGAGCTCGTCTCCGCGGTCGTGCGCATCAAGACCTACATCAATCCGGACGGCCAGACCGTGCAGAGCCTCGGGCGCGAGCGCGAAGGCTCAGGCGTCGTGATCGACGAGGACGGGCTTGTCCTCACCATCGGCTACCTGATGGTCGAGGCGCACGCCGCCGAGGTCACCACCAACGCCGGCCGCACCGTTCCGGCGATCGTCGTCGGCTACGATCACGAGACCGGCTTCGGCGTGCTCAAGGCGACCGAGCCGCTCAAGCTCAAGCCGCTCGCGTTCGGCCGCGCCGCCGACGCGAAAGAGCGCGATCCGGTGCTGATCGCAAGCCACGGCGGGCCCGGCATGGTGTCGGCGGCCCATGTGGCGGCCAAGCGCGAGTTCGCCGGCAACTGGGAATACCTGCTCGACGAGGCGATCTTCACCACGCCGCCGCATCCGGCCTGGAGCGGCGCTGCGCTGATCTCGCGCGAGGGCAAGCTGCTCGGCATCGGCTCGCTGATCGTCGGCGACACTGCCGGGACCGGCGGCGCGACGCCCGGCAACATGTTCGTGCCGATCGATCGCCTGCCGCCAATCCTCGGCGATCTGATCGCCGAAGGCCATGTCGCCGGACCGGGGCGCCCGTGGCTCGGCGTTGCGGCCGACGATGTGCGCGGGCGGCTCGTGGTCTCGCGCGTGACGCCCGGCGGTCCGGCCGAGCGCGCCGGTATCCGCAAGGGCGACGAGATCGTCGGTGTCGCGGGCGAGCCGCCACGCAGCCTCGCGGACTTCTACCGCAAGATCTGGGCGACCGGCACGGCCGGCGCGACGGTGCCGCTCGATGTCGAGCAGGGCGGCGAGAAACGCCGCGTCGGCGTCAAGTCGATCAACCGGCTGGATAATCTGAAGCTCAAATCGACGCTGTGACGCGCCACGCGTCGTCGCGCTCAATCGCCGGTCGTTTCAGGGGGGTATCCGATGACCAGCAACTTCCCAGAACTCGATCCGTTCGCCGTTGAGCGCTCGCACCGTACGTCGCAAATTGCGAACGAACACTCCCGGGCAACCGCGCAGGTTTGTATCCTGATAAACGGGGAGCTGCCACCGCAGCGATTGCGTTCCTCAACAAGAACGATATCTCGCCAGCAATCCTCAGCACCGTGCCACGCTGCATTGCGTTGTACGCACTAGGTGTCTTTTTCGGCGCGGTCATGATGTTTTGCATGACGAGGACAATGGAAGAGTGGAGTTTGTATTGGTACTACCGCTCGCACGGGCGTCCGATGTGAAGGCTGAAAGTGCAATGCGCCGGGCACATGGTTGGGAGCGGGGCTACAATATCTGCTTCCTGCTAACAGTCATGTGTTTCCTTGCATCAAGCGCGTGGTTGGCGTTCGTGCTTTACGCCCCAAAATAATCGAATGATCGATTAACGCGCCTGGTTCTTCGTCAACCCCCTCCCTTGTCATCCGCCAACTCGCTCAACGCCGCATCCACCAAGCGATCAACGGAGCAACAATCCCCACGAGGATCAAAGTACAGACCGGCATGATCGTGTTCGGCTGCGCAAAGTGCAACGCAACGACGCCGACAACGACCATAAGGGCCACGTAGGCTTCGTAGTCGCCTAAAGCTGCAGACAGGTCACAGATGCGCTCAAGAACGACCCGGACGAGCCCGGCAATCGGGCCGAGGGGCGGGGTATTCCGTCTACGATAGGACTTACTCTTGGCTCTCATGGCGAACCTCGTCGCGTGATGCCAAGGTTCTAGCGCAGCGCGAATGGGCAGCAATGCGGCATAGTTGCCGAAATACCGCCTGAAACAAACACTAGGGCAAAGTCCGCGGGCATCTGTGGGCAGGCGAGCTTTTCGAGGCAGTGCGGGCGCCAATCCTTTTCGCATGTGCAGCAGGGCGGCGGGAAACGCCGCATCGGCGTCAAGTCGATCAACCGGCTGGATAATCTGAAGCTCAAATCGACGCTGTAAGCTGTGCGTTGCGCGGCCCACGCGCATGAATCCGTGCGCGCGTTCTGCTAGCGTCGCGGTGCATGAATATGTCCGGCCCCAAAGCCACGCCCGACGTTCCGGCGCCCAATGGCGACGCGGTCGTCACGCCCATAGCTTTCGGCGAAGCCGGAAGCGTCACGCCCATGATGCGGCAGTATCAGGAGATCAAGGCGGCCAATCCGGACAGCCTGTTGTTCTACCGGATGGGCGATTTCTACGAGCTGTTCTTCCAGGACGCCGAAATCGCGAGCCGCGCGCTCGGCATCGTGC
>JAXDNY010000117.1:0-6938 GCA_034669145.1 Hyphomicrobiales bacterium | reverse complement strand
CCTGCGCGGTGAGGATCAGCGCCGGCAGGACGAACAGCGGGCCGAAAGCGAGCCCGGTCAGTTTCGCCAGCGGGCTCGCCAGCAGCGGAAGCAGCAGGATCGACGCGCAAGCGATCTGCGTTGCGGGCTTCCATTCGCCGTCGAGTGCCGCAAGCCACACCACGACGAACGCGCCGAGCACCAGGTCGTAGTCCTGCAGATACGGCGTTGCGAGCAGCACGCCGATCATGACGGCGGCGTTGCGCGCGGGCGCCGGCGCATCCTTGAACCACGCAGTGGCGACCAGCGCTAAGGCGAACAGCGCCGCGGCCATCTGGATCGCATAAGCGGCGGAGAGGCCAACGCCGAGCCGTGACGCCGTCATGAACACCGAGACGTTGCGGTGCCACACCGCGTCGGCATCCTCGAGTGTGACCTTGCGCAGCAGCGGCGTGAGATCGAGGAACGCGCGCCAGCTATCCCAGCCGGTGAGCGCGAGGCTTAGCAGCAGCAGCACACCGACCGTAACGGCGGCCGCCACGAACGCGCGCCATTGGCGGCCCGCCAGCAGCGCCACCGGGATCATCAGCGCGAGGTGCGGCTTGTAGGCCTGCAGCCCGAACAGTACGCCCGCGATCACCGGCCGGCGCGGCAGCAGGCACAGCCCGCCGCCGAGGAGCGCCGCGGTCCACACGCCGTTCTGCCCGCAATAGGTGTTGACAAACACGGCGGGCGCCGCGAGCGCCAACAGCAGCGCGTTCGGCGTCGCGAGCCGCAGCGCGCGGTAGAACGCATACCAGCCACCGATCAGCCACACGCCGAGCGCCGGCACATAGGGCAACAGCGCGAACGGTAGCGTGAGCACCAGCGCGAGCGGCGGATAGCTGTAATTGTAGTTCGGGCTGACCGCGGCGCCGGCAAGCTGCTCCTGAAACGCGTGGTAGGCCGGCCAGTGATAGATCTCGGCGGCACGCTGATGCAGCGCCAGATACGCCCCGGAGAAATAATTGACGAAGTCGTCGCCGATCGGCCGTCCGTCGCCATCGGTCAGGCCGACGCCGGTCTTGCGCCACAGGTCGAACGCGCAGAATGCACCCGCGAGCGCGATCCACACATGCGCGACCTTGCGCAGCAAGGCGGCGTCGCCGAGTACGGGCAAAGTGGGTTTGTTCATCGGCCGCGATGATGACGAGCCGAAGTTTACCGGCCGTTAACCGCGCGCCTTACCGCCCCTCGCGCATCCGTGCGTCAGCAAAGCAGGCGGTCATGCCGCTTGAGGAGCGTAATGCAGAACAAGAAGTTCCGATCGGGGACAAGGCGCAATCGCGTAGGCGCGCCCCTGACCATCACTGAACTCGACAAGAACAGCCGCTTCGTCCAGCGGCTCCACGACCGTGCCAACCTGTCCGCGCGCCAGACCCTCGGATGGCAAATCGGTCAGTAGCGCCACCGCGTCGAGCACGGCGGGCTGCTTGCTCCCGCTAATCTGCGTCTTTGCCATCATCGCACCCAGCACGTCACGAACCGCGGCATGTCCTCTCCGGTCCGAACAATCCATAGGGTTCTTACCACGGCAGCCCGTGTCGCGTGATCGGTACGTCGACGCGCCACTGCGTTCCAAACCGGTCGGTCGCAATCTCGGTCGCATCATTCTCACGAACGCCTTCGAGCAGAGCCTGTCCCAGCCAGATCGCGTCCGCCCGAGTGATGCCCAATGCCCGCAGGAAAACGCGCGCCTTGTGCCGGCCGTGCAAGTGCCGAGGATCGAGGCAATAGTCATCGATCTTGCGCATATCGAGGATCGCGCGCCCGCCCTGCGGGAGCCGTGCCATTCGCGCCCTACCGCCCCTCGCGCATCCACGTCGCCGCAAGGCTGCCGATCAGCAGCAGCAGGCCGAGCAGCCCGGCAAACAGCGGCAGCACGCCGATGCCCCGCACGACGCTCGCATCGCGCATCTTCAGGCCGAGCCAGTCGTCGCCTTTGTAGCTGTCGGTCGAGCGCACGCCGAGAACGCGCGGGATGTTGAGCGTGCCCGACGCATCCGCGAGGCGGCGCGCGTCGCCGCCGGTCGCGCTGGCAATCGGTGCCATCGCGCTCGTCGACGACGTCACCTCGGCATACTCGCGCGGGTTCGCGGGTCCGACATTGACCAATGCGGTGAGCTTGCCGTCGGTGGCGCGCCACAGGCCCAGTTCGTTCGCCTGCGTGACCGCCTTCCATACACCCGGCTCGGACTTGTCGAGCGTGAGCGTGCGCGTCTGTCCTGTCGGCGCCGTCACGGTCACGGGCGCGACTTCGTCGGCCATGCTCTGGCGGCGGATTTCGAGATCGCGCCCGCGCGCCGCCATCCGCAGCGCTTCTTCTTCGAGGTCCGGCTGCTTCATCAGCCAATGCGACAACCGGCGCAACAGATCGAGGTGCGGCCCGCCGCCTTCGTAGCCGCGCGCCCACAGCCAGATGTGATCGGATAACAGCAGCGCCACGCGGCCTTCGCCCTCGCGCGAGAGCAGCAGCAGCGGCTTGTTGTCCGGCCCCTGGATCACGGACGTGCCCTTCTCGGTGCGCGCGTCGACGAGCCGGAACCAGCGGCTCCAGTGCGGCGGATCGCTCTCGGCGCCCTCCAGCCCGCGCGTCACCGGATGGCGCTTGCCGAGGTCGGTGAGCGTCGGGAAGAACGGCACTTCGGTGGTGCGTCCGGTCGGCTCGGCCGGCAGCACCACATCGAGCGGCGTACGCCAGAGCGAGGTCGGGCTCGCATAGTCAGGTCCGGCCGCGACCATGACGGCGCCGCCGGCGCGCACATAGCGCGCGACGTTGTCGAGATAGATCACCGGCAGCACGCCCTGGCGGGCGTAGCGGTCGAAGATGATCAGGTGGAAATCATCGAGCCTGCCGGATGGGCGGCCCGTGAACAGCTCGCGCGTCGGAAACGCGATCAGCGACAGCTCGTTGATCGGCGTGCCGTCCTGCTTCTCGGGCGGACGCAGAATGGTGAAGTGCACGAGATCGACCGACGCGTCGGACTTGAGCAGGTTGCGCCAGGTGCGCTCGCCCGCGTGCGGCTCGCCGGACACAAGCAGCACGCGCAGCTTGTCGCGCACGCCGTCGATTGCGACGACCGCGCGATTGTTGATGGTGGTGAGTTCGCCGCCTTCCATGGCTGAGGCCTCGACCTCGACGATGTTCTGGCCGGCATGCGGGATCTGCACCTGCACGCGCACGGTGTCGCCCGCGCGCACGTTGCGGGTTTCGAGCTGCTCGCCGTCGCGGCGGATGGTGAGCTGCACCGCGCCGGGCGCCGCCCCCTGATCCTCGACGCGCAGCACCACCGTCTGCTGCTGCCCGACGATGCCGAAGCGCGGCGCCGTGACGAGCTGGATGCGGCGGTCGCGCTCGCCCGGCCGGCCGGTGATCAGCGCATGCACCGGCGCGTTGAAGCCAAGCTGCGCAGCCTCGGCCGGCACGTCGTGCACGCGGCCATCGGTAATGAACAGCGCGCCCGCGACGCGATCCGGCGGCACGTCGGCGAGCGCCGCGCCGAGCGCGGCAAACAGGCGCGTTCCGTCGGTTTCGCCGTCCGCATGGCCCGCTTCGACCACGCGCACTTCCAGCCCCGCGATGCGGCCGAGCCGTTGCGTGACGGCGGCGCGCACCGCCTCGGTCTGCTTCTTGCGATCGCCGAAGCTCTGGCTCGGGCTCTTGTCGACCACCACGACGGCGACGGAGGGAAGCGCCTCGCGATCCTCGCGGGTCAGCGACGGATTGGCGAGCGCGAGGGATGCGAAAGCGAGCGCGGTCGCCCGCATCACCGAGCCGCGGCTGCGGATGACGAGCAGCAGCATCGCTGCGATCAACGCGACGGCCAGCGCGGCCCACAGGACCTCATTGGGCACGAGCGGCGAGAAGGTGATTCCGAAACCCATCAACTACCCTCGTGTCCCGCACGCGGTGCAGCGCGCAGCGGTGCACCGCAGATGCGGGACCCCGGTTGCTTTTGCTTTCAGGAAACCGGGGTCCCGGGTCTGCATCGCATCACTTCGTGCTGCGATGCGCCCGGGACACACGCTGATTTGTCTCATATCCATCTACTGCCCCAGCCTCTCCAGCAGCGCCGGGACATGCACCAGGTCGGCCTTGTAGTTGCCGGTCAGGATGTACATCACGATGTTGACGCCGGCGCGGAACGCGAATTCGCGCTGGCGCGGCTCGCCCGGCACCATCGGCAGCATCGGCTGCCCGTTGCTGAGCTGTGCCCAGGCGCCCGCAAGGTCGTTCGACGTGATCAGGATCGACGACACGCCGTCGCCGCTGCGCGCCGGGCGCTCGGGCTCGTCGTCGTTCGGGGGCGCGGTCGCCTCGACCCAGAGCTGGCCTTGCGAGAAACGTCCTGGGAAGTCTTTCAGCAGGAAGAACGTCTTGGTCAGCACGTGGTCGCGCGGCACGGGCTCCAGTTCGGGAATGTCGAGCACCGCGAGAATATCGCGCAGCGCCAGCATGCCGGGCGAACGCGACTCGCCGCCGGGACCGGGTGGCGCCATCACGGAATCGCGCGTGTCGAACAGCACCGTGCCGCCCTGCTTCATGTAGCTGTCGATGCGCGTGAGCGCGGCCTGCGAGGGGCGCGGCGCGTTCGGCACGATCGGCCAGTAGATCAGCGGGAAGAACGAGAGCTCATCGCGCGCCGGATCGAGCCCGACCGGCTCGCCGGCTTCGAGCGCGGTGCGCTGCACGAGGAACAGCGTCAGGCCGGCCAAGCCGGCCTTGCTGAGGTTGTCGACCTCGGTGTCGCCGGTGATGATGTAGGCGAGGCGCGTGTCGGTCGTCACCTTCTGGGCGAATTCTTCCGCCGCCGGATCGGGTGGCGCGGCTTGCGCGGTTGGGGCCCGCGGCGCGGGCGGGCGGTTCTGCGCGAAGGCCTGCGAGGCGATCAGCGTGGCGCCGGCCGCGACCGCGATAAGCACGCCTGCCGCGACGCGGCGCCGCTGCGGCATCAAGCGATGCAAGCCGCCCGCGAGCCAGAACACCACCAGCGCGTCGATCACCAGCAGCACGAGCGCCGCGAGGAACAGCGGCCCGCGCAGATCCTTCGGCTCGCCGAGCCGATACGCTTCGAGCCGTGCGGAAAGCGGCGCGTAGTCGATCGGGTTGAGCCGGTCAGTGGGCGTGAGTGTGTTCACGGCAAGCAGTCCCTCCGGTGGCCCATAAAAGCCGGGCGGGTGATCCGTGGTGGCGCGGAAACTGTAACCCGCCGGCACCGGGCGGGCCGTCGAGGGCGGCGGCATGAACGCGCCGAAGCCGTCGAGCACGCGGGTGGGTGGGACGGTCTCGCGCGCACCCTGCGCCTCGACCTTCTCGGTGTTGGCGCCCGAGCCTGCAAGCGCGACGATGCGCTTGAGCATGTCGACGAACGCGCCGGACAGCGGCAGGTCGGACCAGCGCGTGTCGGCGGTCACATGAAACAGCACGATCACGCCCTTGCCGCGCCGCACCGCGGTCACCAGCGGCGTGCCGTCAGCGAGCGTCGCCCAGGTGCGCTCGGTCAATCCGGAGTCCGGTTCGGCCAGCACCTGCCGCGTCACCGTGACGTCGTTCGGCACCGCCATGCCGTTGAACGGGCTTTCGCGCGCGAAGGCTGCGAGCTGCTGCGGCTGATCCCACGACAGCGAGCCGCCGAGCGTGCGCCCGCCGCGGCGCAGCTTCACCGGGATGAGATCGTCGTCGGAAGCCGCGAGGCGCGGACCCGCGAAGCGCACCAGCACGCCGCCATTGTCGACCCATTTGGAGAGCTGCTCGCGCGCTTCGCCCGCGACGTTGCCGACATCGGCAAGGATCAGCATCGGGAGATTCTGCGTGAGGAATTGCCGCACCGCTTCGGCCGGCGAGCCGCGCTCGCCAAGCCGCACGTCGGCGAACGGGTTCAAGGCGCGCGACAGATAATAGGTCGAGGCAAGGAGCGGCTGCGCGGTGTCGGCGGTCGAGCCGGTGATCACGCCGATCGAGCGGCGGCGCCAGCGCTTGTCGAGCAACTGCACCACGCCGGACGAACGCTCGCCCGACACTTCCAGCCGCGCGATGTCGTTGCGGATTTCCACCGGCAGGTCGAACGTCGCCTCGGTTTCGCGCTCGTTGCCCTTGAAGGCGAACGGCGCTTCGCCGAGCGGGAGGCCCTTGGGATCGAGCGCGCGCACCAGCCCGATATCGTTGGCGCGCACACCGGCGCGCAGCACCTTGACGGTGAGCGAGCCGGCCGCATTGTCGGCCGCGGTGAGCGCATGCGCGGGCGCGAGGCCGCCTTCGACCACGGTGACGGCCTTGCCCTGCACCAGTTTGCCGAGTTCGGTGACGAACTCAGGCGTGCGCGCGACATCGACGCCGTCGGAGAGCCACAGCACCTCGACCGCAGGCGTCGCCGCGATGAAGCGCCCGATCGCCGGCAGGATCTCGGTGCGCTCCACCGTATGCGGCTTCGGCTTGATCTGGCGCAGCCGCACGCGCGCCGCGCCTGGCGTTTCCAGAGAGATATCGCGCCCGATATCGGAGAGTGGAATGATCGCGACGCCGCGTCCGTCGGTCTCGGCGCGCGAGATCAGGTCCTCGCCGGTGCGCACGCGCGTATCCCACGTGGCGGCCGCGCCCCAGCCGTCGTCGATCAGCAGCGCGAGTGGCGCCGATGCCTGCGTGGTGGCGAGCGGCGGATTCCACAACGGGCCCGCCGCCGCGATGATCAGCAGCGTGGCGAGCGTGAGGCGCAGCAAAGTGAGCCACCACGGCGTGCGTGCGGGCGTTTCTTCCTTCGGCACGATGTCGAACAGCAGCCGCGCAGGCGGGAAATCGACGCGGCGCGGCGAGGGCGGGATCAGCCGCAGCAGCCACCACAGCACCGGCAGGCTGAGCAGCCCCAGCAGCACCAGCGGCTGCGCGAAACCGAGCGGGAGACCGGCGATCATGCGTGTCTCCC
>JAXDNY010000116.1:0-2778 GCA_034669145.1 Hyphomicrobiales bacterium | reverse complement strand
GATCCCTGGCGTTTTGAGGCGCGCCGCCTGATCGAGAGCGGCGAGGCGGACGCGCTTGTGTGGATTTCGGGCGACCCCAGCCTGCCGGCATGGACATCGCGCATCCCGGTGATTGCTCTGGGCGCGGAGCAATCCGGCACGAACAATGTGAAGGTGCAGATCACGATTGGGCGGCGCGGATACGATCACGACAGCGTGGAGTTTGTGCGTGAAACCCAGTCTCTCGCCTTCCGGCGCGCGACGAACGCAAGCAGCTTGCCGAGCGCGGCGACGGTTCTTGAGGATGTCGCCGCATCTCTGTCACGCGAGACTGTCTGATGCTGACGTGCCTGCGCGGCGGGCGCATCATCGATCCGGCGAACGGCGGCGAGCGCACAGGCGATCTCTTCATCGAAGATGAACGCATCGTCGCTCAGCGTGCCGGCCGAACCGCGGACCAAACTTATGACGTCACCGGCAAAATCGTCATGGCCGGCGGCATCGACATCCACTCTCATATTGCTGGCGGCAACGTAAACACCGGGCGCCTTCTCTTGCCCGAGCTGCATCCCGGACAGACGCCCTCTTCAGCAAACCTGCCGCTCTCGGCTGCGCGGTGGTCGACGTTCGAGACCGGCTGCCTCTACGCCAAAATGGGCTTCACCACCGTGGTCGAACCAGCGGTGTCGCCGCATCACGCGCTGCACGCGCATCTCGAACTTTCCGACACACCGATCATCGACAAGGCGATCCTCACGGTGCTCGGCAACGAGGATTTTCTGTTATCCATGCTGCGCGATGGCGAGAGCGCGAGTGCGATTGCGGACTATGTCGGGACGATGCTCGTCGGTACGCGCGGCCTCGGCGTCAAGTGCATTAATGCGGGTGGCGCCACGGCGTTCAAGTATAATGCACGCGCGTTTTCGCTTGACGACGTGGTGCCGCATTATGGCGTCACCTCGCGCGCGATTGTTGAGGCGTTGCAACGGGCGGTGATCGACCTTAAGATCGCGCATCCCTTGCATTTGCACATGAACAATCTCGGCATCGCGGGAAATGTCGACACCGCGCTTGCGACAATAAAAGCGGCGCGCGGCCTGCCGCTGCATCTTGCGCATGTGCAGTTCTATTCCTATGGCGCCGAGGGCAAGCGCGGCTTTTCTTCCGCCGCGGCGCGGCTTGCTGCCGCGATAAACGCCGCAAAAAATGTGACCGTCGATGTCGGCCAGGTGATGTTTGGGCAGACATTCACGGTCTCGCTCGATGTGCTGCGCCAGTACAATGGCAGCCGCAATGCCCGGCCGAACAAATGGGTGATTTTCGACGGCGACGCGAATGGCGGCGGCATCGTCCCCTATGAATACCGCCGCAGCGATTTCTACAACGCGGTGCAATGGGCGGCGGGACTCGAGCTTTTCCTGCTGATCGACGATCCCTGGCGCGTGTTTTTCACGACCGATCATCCGAACGGCGCGCCATTCACGACCTATCCCGACCTCCTCGCGCTCTTGATGAGCCGCGATCTGCGCGCGCAATGGCTCGCCGAAATGCCACGCTCGGTCGCGGAGATGACGACGCTTTCCTCGATTGCGCGCGAATACACGCTCGACGAGATCGCCACGATGACCCGCGCGGCGCCGGCCAAGCTGCTCGGCCTCCCCGATCGCGGCCACCTCGCCCCGGGCGCCTGCGCCGACGTCGCGATTTACGACGACGACGACAACGATCGCGCCCACACATTCCGCGCCGCGCACCTCGTTTTCAAGGACGGGGATATCGTCGTACGCGACGGCGACGTGACGCATTATCGCGCCGGACGAACGCTGGAATCGCGCCCGCAATTTGATGGCAGCATCGAGCGGCGGCTCGACACCTATTACGACGAAATCTACCGCGCCCCGCGCGACCTCTTCATGGTCCACGCCAAGGCGCTACCGCGGCCCGACCTGTTCGAAGATGTCGGCCTCCGATCATGAATGTTCGCGGCGTCGAGATCGACGACACCTTCGCGGAAGCTTTCGCGATGAGCGCTACCGCTATTATTATTACCGGACCGACGCGGCGCTGGGCTCTCAACGCGGCGATAAGCATGACCGGTTTCGCGACCTCCATCATCGGCTGCGGCTGCGAAGCGGGAATCGACTGCGAACTCAGCGCTCGCGAAACGCCGGACCGACGTCCCGGCGTGCGCGTGCTCATCCTTTCAATGTCGCCGGACGAGCTGCAGAAGCAGCTCGCAAATCGCCTCGGCCAATGCGTGCTGACAGCGCCGGGCTCCGCCTGCTTTTCCGGCGTGGACGGCGGAACGCGGCTCAAACTTGGTGATGCTGTCCGCTATTTTGGCGACGGCTGGCAAATCTCGAAGGCGCTCGATGATGGCCGCCGTTTCTGGCGCGTACCGGTCATGGATGGCGAATTCCTCTGCGAGGCGACGACGGGGCTGGTCACCGAGGCGGTCGGCGGCGGCAATCTTTTGCTGATGGGCCGCACCTCAGAGACGACGTTGCACGCGGCGGAAGCGGCGATCGAGGCGATGCGCGCTGTGGCTGACGTGATCATGCCATTTCCAGGCGGCGTCGTGCGCTCCGGAACCAAGATCGGTGGAAAATACAAGGGAATGCTCGCGTCGACGAACGACGCGTATTGTCCGACGCTACGCGGCGCAGTTGCCTCCGTGCTCGACCCAGACATCGCCTGCGTCCTCGAAATCGTCATCGACGGCTTGAGCGAAGCCGCCGTCGCGGGCGCAATGCGCGCGGGTCTGCGGGCAATCGTGCGGCTCGGGCCGAAGCGCGGCGC
>JAXDNY010000115.1:0-12386 GCA_034669145.1 Hyphomicrobiales bacterium | reverse complement strand
CAGCGAGTCCGCAATGCGGACTTCTGAACCAAGCCACACTAGATCAATAGGTTGCTAGTGTCCTTTCGATTCCGAAGTTCGCATGGAGCCTGCCACACGTTGTGGCGAACTTCGGAATCGGGACACTAGACGACCGCGATCCGCGAGCCGGTCAGGACCTGATACACGACCGCGCCAGCGGCAGCGCTCCCGATGCGGAAGGCGAGTTGATCGCGACGCGCGACGACAACGAGCGCGAACGCCGATGCGGAGCTTTGCATCGGGTCCGTGCCGGCACTCATGTGCCGATCTTCGGATGCCCGTCGTGCAGGACCATGTTCAACAATGAGCGGTGGATTTCCAGATGGCCACTGCCGCTATAGTCGATGAAGCCGAGCTGACGAAACTTGTTCATGAAAAAGTTGACGCGAGATCGGGTGGTGCCGATCATCTCCGCCAGAGTCTCCTGGCGGATCGGAGGTATGATCGCCTCGGGCTTCCCTTCCTTGCCAAAGTTTGCAAGGATCAGAAGCAGCCGCGCCAGGCGTTTTTCACTTGAATTGAAAAGGTGGTCGATGAGATCCGCTTCCACGCGGATGTTACGGGCCAGCAGATGCGCGGTGAACAGTTCAGAAAATTTCGGATCGTCATGAAGCTTGCGAAGAATCACAGTTTTCTCCATGCGAGCAGCAACGCAATCGGTCATCGCCACACCTGACGCCATGCGCACGGTCTGCCCGCCCAGGCATCCCTCGCCGCAAAAATCGCCTGCCGCGAGGATCGCGACCACAGCCTCCTTCCCCTGTTCGGAGAGGACGGTGATCTTTATCTGGCCTTCCTGGATATAGAACACCGAATCCGCAGGGTCGCCCTGGGCAAAGAGAACCTGATCCTTGCGAAGTTTGATCGGAGACGTTTCGCCCTTCGGGTCGACGAGGAAGAAACTCGTGAATCCTGCCATTCCCAACCAAGTCTGTTGCACACAAAGGGAGGCACACTTAGCCAAGGGGTGGATTCGGCGACAACCCCGTACAAATCCGAGAAAGTTGCTATTTTGACCCGCCAGGATCACAGTTGGTGTGCAAGGACGCGGGCTTGGAACCAGAGCGGGATTCGCAAAGGTCCTGACCTTTCAAAATTCCGGCCTGACGCCTCGCGGAGGAGAGCATGGCTCCAGGTCGCACGGCCAGACCACGCGGCGAGATCCCCGGTTCGAGAGGGGACGCCAAATCTGTTTCGAGACGTGGCCGCGCAAGCAAGGAATTGCGCAACACAGGAATCGATATTCTGGGCGACATGCTTTGGGGGTCGCATTTTTGTCTGTTCTACGAGACCAAGCAGGATTTGTTCGACACGCTGGTCCCGTATTTCAAGACCGGGCTGGAAAGCAATGAATTCTGTTTCTGGGTGGTATCCGGACCGCTGACGTTGGACGAAGCCCGCGATGCGTTGCGCCAGGGCGTGCCCGACTTTGATCGCTATCTCGCCAAAGGGAGCATCGAGTTTTTCCCAGGACGCGAGTGGTATCTCAAAGAAAACGAATTTGGTCTGAAAAGAATTATCGATGGATGGATGGAGAAGCTTCAACATGCATTGAATCACGGCTTCGAGGGCATGCGAGCCAGCGCAAACGCATTTTGGCTCGCGACGAAGCATTACGAAGACTTTTGCGCCTACGAACACGAGGTGAATGGGTGGTTTGCTGGAAACCCCCTCGCCGTTCTCTGCACCTACCCGCTTACCGCAAGCAAAGCGTCCGACATGCTCGATGTGGCCCGGGCGCACCAATTTACCTTCGCTCGCCGCAAAGGGGATTGGGAGGTGATCGAATCCCCCGAGCGCGGGCACGCCAAGAGCAACGGGCCGCTCACCGAGCGCGAGCGCGAGGTGCTGGCCTGGGTGGCCCAAGGCAAGTCGGCGTGGGAGATCGGAAAAATCCTCAACATCGCCAAGCGCACCGTCGACGAGTATGCGGCTACCGCCTACCGAAAACTCGGGGCGGTGAACCGCGCCCAGGCAGTGGCAATCGCGATTCGCGATCGGCTCATCGGTGGACGCAAGTAACAAGCCGCTTGGTACTCAAAGCAGTCCACCGTGCACGATAACTACGCCTCCACGACCTCCGCCAGCGGCGCCATGCGGGCGACCGCCAGCATGGTTTCGGCCGCGAGCGTCACGGCGGTGGCGGGCGGGAAATCGTGTTGGGTGCGAAGAATGAGTTGCCCGGTCGCGGCGCCGAGCGCGACGGTAATCTCGCGCAACGAGAGATCGTGCGTATCCGCCGTCGCGATGACCCGATAACGAAAACGCGGCCCGACGTTCTGCGGCAATTCGCGCGGCACATGATTCTCCTGCACCGACAGCGAACGCAGCACCTCGCCGGGCGCGAGTGCGATTGTTGCGGCCAGCGCCTCGATCCGCGGCAGATCGTAAGGAGCGACGCCTGCCTCGATGGCGGCGTGCATCATGAACATCCAGGCGGTCGCGCGGCCCTCGCGGGCGCCCGCGTACAGCACGTCGTCCGCGGTGTTGCCGTACACCGCACCGCGTTCCGGCAGCGGCACGCCGGTCGAGCGCAGCGCGAATTCGCCGGTCAGCGCCGCCGCCGCCGCGATCGCGGATTGGGCGTCGAGACGATTGCGAACCGTATAGGCGGCGAGCAGCAGCGCGACGAGGTCGCTCGCCGCGTTGGCGCTATGCCGCAGGTTCTCGGCCGGCGCAGGTTGCAGCGGCGGCGCCTGCGGGGGCGCACGTTCCGGCCGCGGCTGGCGGCGTCCAAAGCTCATGGCCGATCCTCGAACCGATCGGCATGCATTGTCGCGGACGCGCGTTAAAGGCCGATTTCGCCGGCTTTCAAGTCTTCGGCGCCGATCGCAACGTCCGGTTAACGACGTCCCATCGGGACGACGCCGGGCAGCGCCAGCACGGCATCGCGGAACGCGGCGCCGCGCAGTTCGAAGTTGCGGTATTGGTCGTACGACGCGCAGGCGGGCGAGAGCAGCACCACCGGCTCCGTCGCGCCGGACGCCGCGGCATCGCGCGCAGCGAGCTCGACCGCGCGCTCGAGCGTGCCGGCCGCCACGAACGGCACCTTTCCCTGCAGCGTGCCGGCGAACTCGCCCGCCGCCTCGCCGATCAGATAGGCTTTGCGGATGCGCGGGAAATAGCCGGCGAGCGACGTGATGCCGCCGGTCTTCGCCTTGCCGCCCGCGATCCAGAAAATATCCGGGAAGCTCGCGAGCGCGCGCGCCGCGGCGTCCGCATTGGTGGCCTTGGAGTCGTTGACGAACAGAACCTTGTCCTTGTGACCGACCTGCTCCATGCGGTGCGCAAGGCCGGGGAAAGAAACAAGCGCGCTCTGAATAGCCTCTGATGACAAGCCGAGCGCGAGCCCGGCAGCGGTCGCGCAGGCGGCGTTCTGCGCATTGTGCAGTCCACGCAGCGAGCCGATGCCGCCGATGTGCACGACCGCGCGCGCCGTGCCGCCCGCCGCGCGCATCACCTGATTGGCTTCGACGTAAAATCCATCCGAGAGCGGGCGGCGCACCGAGACGCGCTCGATGCGCTTTCCCGCGCGGCCGATCCGGTCGGCGACCGCCTGGCACCAGTTGTCGTCGACCCCGACGACCGCGGTGCCGCTGGTTTGCACGCCGGCAACCAGCCGCTCCTTGATCGCCGCGTAATGGGCGAGCGTGCCGTGGCGGTCGAGGTGATCCTCCGTGACGTTGAGCAGGATGCCGATCGAAGGATCGAGCGAGGGGCTAAGATCGATCTGGAACGACGAGCACTCGATCACGTGCACGCGCCCAGGCGCCGGCGGCAGCAGCGAGAGGATCGCGGTGCCGATATTGCCGCCGAGCTGCGCGTCGTAGTTCGCGCTCGACAACAGGTGCGCGACGAGCGCGGTCGTGGTGGACTTGCCGTTGGTGCCGGTGATCGCGATGAACGGCGCGTCCGGCGCGGTGCGGCGCCGCTCGCGGCAGAACAGCTCGATGTCGCCGATCACTTCCACCGCGGCGTTGCGCGCGAGGCCGACCGTCCAGTGCGGCGCCGGATGCGTGAGCGGCACGCCGGGCGCAAGCACCAGCGCTGCCATCTTGCTCCAGTCGATGTGGCGCAGATCGGCGACCGGAATGCCGGCGGCGCGCGCCTTCTCGATTGTCTCATCGCTGTCGTCGAACGCCACCACATCGGCGCCGCCCGCGACCAGCGCGCTCGCGCTCGCGAGGCCCGAGGCGCCGAGGCCGAACAGCGCGACCTTTTTTCCGGCGAAGCTGGTGAGCGGGATCATCGCAGCTTCAAGGTCGAGAGCCCGGCGAGCGCCAGCACGATCGAGATGATCCAGAACCGGATCACGATCTGCGGCTCGGTCCAGCCCTTCTTCTCGAAATGATGATGCAGCGGCGCCATGCGGAACACGCGCTTGCCGGTTAACCTGAATGAAACCACCTGCACGATCACCGATACGGCTTCGAGCACGAACAGGCCGCCGATAATGGCAAGCGCGATCTCGTGCTTGGTGGCGACCGCGACTGAGCCGAGCAGCCCGCCGAGCGCGAGCGAGCCGGTATCGCCCATGAAGATCGAAGCGGGCGGTGCATTGAACCAGAGGAACCCGAGGCCCGCCCCGAGCACGGCACCGAGCAAGACGGCGAGCTCGCCGGTGCCGAGGACAAAATGGATCTGCAAATAGTCGGAATAGACGGCGTTGCCGACGAGATACGCGATGGCGGCAAAACAAAGCGCCGCGACCATCACTGGGACGATGGCGAGGCCATCAAGGCCATCGGTCAGGTTTACTGCATTGCCGGCGCCGACAATAATGAAGGTCCCGAAGATGACGAAGAACCAGCCGAGATCGAACACCAGGTCCTTGAAGAACGGAAACGCCAGCGACGTCGCGAACGGCGGCCGGCCGAGGCTCGCGATCGCAAAGCAGGCCGCGGCCGCGATCAGCGCCTCGATGAGAAGCCGCGCGCGGCCGGCGAAGCCGCCATGGCTCTGGCGCGTGACCTTGAGGTAATCGTCATAGAACCCGACCAGGCCGAAGCTGAGCGTGACCCCGAGCGCGATCCACACGTAGGGATTGGCCGGGTTCGCCCACAGCACGGTCGCGACCGTGACGCCGGAGAGGATCATCAGGCCGCCCATCGTGGGCGTGCCGCGTTTGGTGGTGAGATGTGACTCCGGCCCATCTTCCCGGATCGGCTGACCTTTGCCCTGGCGCAGCCGCAGGTGATCGATGATCCATGGGCCGAACAGGAAAACAAACAGCATGGCGGTGAACATGGAACCGCCGGTGCGCACCGTCAGATAACGGAATACGTTGAACACGCTGAGCGTGCCCGAGAAGTCCGCCAGCCAATAAAGCATCGTTCAACCCTGAAGCGCCTGTTCGGCTTGCGTTGCGCGCCGCTTGAGCGCCTTGACGATCGGACCCATGCGCGAGCCGAGTGAACCCTTGACCATCACGGCATCGCCCGCCGCGACCGCCCCGAGAATCTGCGGTTCAAGCGCCGCGGCGTTCTCCGCATAGCCGCCGCGCCGCTCCGAGGGAAGCGCATCCCACAGCGATTTCATCAGCGGGCCGGCGCAGTAGACGAGATCGACCGCGTTACCGACCACTGCCGCGGCGAGTTCCGCATGCAGTGCGGCGCCTTCGGGGCCAAGTTCGAGCATATCGCCGAGTACCGCGATGCGCCGCCCGAGGCCCCGCATCGGCACCTGCCCGAGCAGCGCGAGCGCGGCGCGCACGGAGGTCGGATTGGCGTTGTAGCTCTCATCGATCAGCAGCACGTCGCCGCCCGGCAGCGCGAGCGTCACACGCTCGCCGCGTCCGACCGGGGCCTTGAGATCGGCGAGCGCGAGCGCCGCCAGTGCGAGATCGGCGCCCATTAGCGAGGCCGCCGCCAGTACGCCGAGCGAATTATCCACGACATGCCGCCCCGGCGCGCCGAGCTTGTAGGTGACGTCGTTGCCGAGAATGTGCGCCTGCACGGTCGAGGTTTCGGCCTGCAGCGAGACTTTCAGCGCGCGCGCATCCGCATCCTCCCGCTCGCCGAACGAGACGATCCGCTTGACGCCCGCTGCGTGCGCGGCGGCTTTCAGCCGCTCGAACTGGGCGATGTCAGCATTGATGACGGCCACGCCACCCGGCTCGACACCTGAGAAAATCTCCGCTTTCGCGTCCGCGATGGCGTCGAGCGTGCCGAAGAACTCCAGATGCACCGGCGCGATGGTGGTGACGATCGCGACATGCGGGCGCACGAGCTGCGTCAGCGGCGTGATCTCGCCCGCGTGATTCATGCCGATCTCGAACACGCCGAACGTCGCTGATGGCGGCATCAGCGCGAGCGAGAGCGGCACGCCCCAGTGGTTGTTGTAGGAGGCGGCCGACGCATGCGTCTCGCCTTGCCGGGCGAGCACGAGGCGCAGCGCCTCCTTGGTGCCGGTCTTGCCGACCGAGCCGGTGACGGCAACGATCGTCGCGTCCGCGCGCGCGCGCGATGCGCGGGCGAGATCGTTCAGCGCGGCCAGCACGTCGGGCACGATCAGCAGCGGCGCGTCCTTCGGCATCGCGGCTTGCTTCGCCTTTGCAACCACCGCAAGCCCTGCGCCTGCCTGCAGCGCGGCCTCGACGAAATCATGCCCATCGCGGTTCTCGCCCTGGATCGCGAAGAACGCTTCCCCGGCCTTGATGGTGCGCGTGTCGATCGACAGGCCCGGCACATCGCGCGGCAGAGTGCCAGCGCCCTCGGCGCGCATTGCTGCGGCCATATCGTCGAGGGTCCAGAGCGGCGTCATCGCGCGGCTCCGGCGTGCTGCTTGCCGCTGCGCGAATTGTAGCTACACTGGGCTTGACGCTCCAGCAAATCGTAGCTACAGTCATGACCGATCCGATTACCCACTACGACTGGGACGAGGCCAAGCGTGCCACCAACATTGCGGATCACAGAATCGATTTCACAGCGATCTACGAGTTCGATTGGGAAAGAGCGGTTTTTGCAATTGACGATCGCGAAGACTATGGCGAGTTGCGAGAAACCGCGATCGGCTTCATCGGCCAGACGCTGTACGTTGTAACCTACACCGAACGAAACGATCGCATCCGTGTCATCAGCCTGCGAAGAGCAGAGAACCCAGATAAGCGAAAATATGTCGAAGCGACACGTTGACAAATGGGAAGAGGCGCGCCGGATGGCTCTGCGCGATCTCGCAAATACCACCGACGAAGAAGACGCGGAGATTCGCGCCGGTGCCCTGCGCGATCCGGACAATCCTCCGCTGACCGATGAATTCTGGGCACGCGCGCGGCGCGTCGAGGACGCCAAGCCCGAATTCATCGCGAACTGGCGCAAATGGCGCGGACAGCAGAAGGCGCCTGTCAAAAAACTGGTGTCGCTGCGCATCGACCCCGACATCATCGACCACTTCCGCGCGACCGGTCCGGGCTGGCAGCGGCGCATCAACGATGCGCTGCGCAAGGCTGCAAGATTGCGCCGCCCGGCAAAAACCGCTGCGCGCTGAAAGCTCACCCGGCCTTCTCCCTGAGCGCGGCGGCGACCGCCTCGTGGTCGCTGAACGGCAATACCCGGTCGCCGACAATCTGGCCGCTTTCGTGGCCTTTTCCGGCAACGAGCAGGACATCTCCCGGCTGCAATGCGGCAACCGCGCTGCGGATCGCCTCGCCACGGTCGCCGATTTCGGCCGCGCCGCGCGCTGCGGCCAGAATGGCCGCGCGGATCGCGGCCGGGTTCTCGCTGCGCGGATTGTCGTCGGTGACGATGACCGTGTCGGCCTTTTCGGCCGCGATTTCGCCCATCAGCGGACGCTTGCCCTGGTCGCGGTCACCGCCCGCGCCGAACACCACGACGAGCTTGCGCTTGGCATAGGGCCGCAGCGCTTCGAGCGCCTTGGCGAGTGCGTCCGGCTTGTGCGCGTAGTCGACGAAGATCGGGGCGCCGTTGCGCTGGCCGATCAACTCAAGCCGGCCTTTGGCGCCCTCAAGTCCTTCGAGCGCGGCGAATACGTGTGCCGGATCGCTTCCCGTGGCGAGCGTCAGGCCGGCCGCGACCAGCGCGTTCTCCACCTGGAACGCACCGACCAGCGGCAACCGCACGCGATAGGCCCGCCCATCATGCTCAAGACGGAGCGTCTGGGAAAAACCGTCGATCGCGGTATCGAGCAGCCGGATGCCGGTCCCGTTGCGCCCCACGGTCAGCACCGTCAGGCCGCGCCCTGCTGCCGCTGCGATCACCTGATCGGCATACGGATTGTCGGCTGCGACGACCGCCGCGCCGTCGGGCACGACGATTCGCTCGAACAGGATCAGTTTCGCCGCGAGATAGGCCTCCTCGGTCGCGTGATAATCCATGTGGTCGCGCGAGAGGTTGGTGAAACCCGCGACCCTCACGCGCACGCCGTCGATGCGGTGCTGGTGTAACCCGTGCGAGGAGGCCTCCATGGCGAGATGGGTGATGCCATCCTCGGCGAGCCGGTCGAGCGTGCGCGCCAGCTCGATCGGATCGGGCGTCGTGAGCGAGCCGTAGATCTCTTCCTTCGGCGTGACCAGACCGATGGTGCCGATGCTGGCTGCTTCGCAGCCGAGCGCCGCCCAGATCTGGCGCGTGAACGCCGCCACCGACGTCTTGCCGCGGGTGCCGGTGACGGCCGCGTTCTTTTTGGGGTGGCGTGGATAGAAGCGCGCCGCGCTGAGCGCGAGCGCGCGGCGCACGTTATCGGTGCGCACGAACGCGATGCCTTTGGGCAAACTCTCCGGCGCGCGCTCGGCCATGATCGCGGCGGCGCCGGCCGCAACGGCCTGCGGCACGAAGCCCAGCCCGTCCGCTTTCGTTCCCGGCACCGCGACGAACAGATCGCCGCGCTTCACCTTGCGGCTGTCGGACGCGATGCCGCCAATATCGAGCGCCGCAAAGCGGGCGTCGAATTCGCCATCCCGTCCAATCAGTTCGCTGAGTTTCATGATCGTTCGATCATTCGAATCGGGAACGTTATAGCAGCCGGACGAACTCTGGACCTCATCCTGAGGAGCCCGAGCGCAGCGAGGGCGTCTCGAAGGATGGCAGCAAGCTCGGAGTTCGCGGCCATCCTTCGAGACGCGGCCTTCGGCCGCTCCTCAGGATGAGGACCGAGCGCTAGCGCGCCGCCTGCTTCATATTGGCAAGGATCAATTGATCCGCCGGCGGCAGATCGAGCCGCGGTTCCAATCCGAGCATCGGCGCAATGCGCGCGATGATCTTTGCCGCCGTCGGCGCGGCGTTCCAGCCCGAGGTGGCGAAGCCGTGCGTCTCGGGCAGGCCCTTGGGCTCGTCGAGCAGCAGCGTGATCAGGTAGCGCGGCTTGTCGGCGGGGAGCACCGCCATGAAGGTGGTGAGCAGCTTGGTCTTGGAGTAGCGGCCGTTCACGACCTTCTCGGCCGTGCCGGTCTTGCCGCCGACGTAGAAGCCGGGGACGTCGGCCTTCCTGGCCGAGCCCTTCTCGGCATTGAGCCGCATCAAGTAGCGCATCATCGCCGAGGTCTCCGGCTTGATCACCTGCACGGCGAGCTTCTTTGCCTCCTCCTCGCTGCGCTTGAGGAAGGTCGGCGGGATCATGGCGCCGCCGTTCATCAGCGCGCCAACCGCCATGGTGGCCTGCAGCGGCGCGACCGAGAGACCGTGGCCGAACGCGATCGTGATCGTGTTGAGCTCGCCCCAGCGCTTCGGAACGATCGGCATTGCGCTCTCCGGCAGTTCGGTCGTCACCCGGTCGAGCTGCCCCATCTTCTTCAGGAACCACTTGTGATGCTCGACGCCCATGCCGAGCGCGATCTTCGCGGTGCCGATGTTGGACGAATAGGTGAACACCTCGTGCAGCGCCAGCACGCGGCGCTGCGCGTGATAGTCGTTGATGTTGAACTTGCCGTAGCGCAGCGACGCGCGCGCATCGAGCTGCGAGTTGAGATTGTACTTGCCCGAGTCGAGCCCCATCGCGATGGTGAGCGCCTTGAAGGTCGAGCCCATCTCGTACACGCCGGTGGTGAGGCGGTTGATGCGCGTCGGGTCGTTCGCCTCCTTCGGATTGTTCGGATCGAAGTCCGGCACCGACACCATGGAGAGGATTTCGCCGGTGCGCACATCGGTGACGACTCCGGCCGCAGCGATCGCCTTGAACTTCTCGCGCGCCGCGACCAGTTCGTCGCGCACCGCATGCTGCACGCGCAGATCGACCGCGAGCTGCACCGGCTCCTGCAGCCGGTCGGTCGCAAGCCCCGCGGCATGCAGCGCCGCGAGCCCGTTGCCGTCGAGCCACTTCTCGATACCGGCGATGCCCTGGTTGTCGATGTTGACGAGGCCGATCAGGTGCGCGACCTCGGCGCTGTTCGGATAAGTGCGCTTGTTCTCGGTGAGAAAGCCGAGACCCGGGACGCCGAGCTTGTGGACTTCCTGCTGCTGCTTCGGGGTGATCTCGCGCTTGAGCCAGGCAAAGCCGCGTTTCCTGTTGCCGAGGCGCTCGCGCACTTCCTTGGCATCGAGATCCGGCATCACGGCGGTGAGCAGTTCGACCGCCTCGTCCACGTCGATCAGCCGCTTCGGCTCGCCGAACAGCGAAGGCATCCGCACGTCGGTCGCCAGGATCTCGCCTCTGCGATCGACGATATCGGGGCGCGCAGTGGCGACGGCATCCGCCGCGCTGGCGCGGCCGGCGCTATGGCTGTCGGGCGTCACCGCGTAAAGCACGAGACGGCCCGCGATGATGCCGTAGATCGCCGTGAACGCCATGATCGCGAGACCGATCCGGCCGCGCGCCTTGGCATGACGGTCGGCCTTGCCATAGAGCAGCGCGCGCAGGATCCGCCGGCGCAACGGCTCGACCGGCGCTGGATGCGCCATCGCAACGGTTTCGGGCGTGTCGGCGACGGGAGCGGTGTCGGTCATTGCGGCTTGCGCTCCGCCGCGTCGGGCAGGCTGCCGGTCAACGCATCGGGATCGGCCAGCGTCTCGATGATGGCGCCGATCGGATCGGTCGTGCCCGGCGGCACCAACTCGACCGGGCGTTCCGGCAAGCGGTCGAGCGTGTCGTATTGCCGGACTTCCAGCGGCTTGAGCGTCAGGTGGCGCTGCGCCAGCTCCTGGATGCGGTCGGGGCGGTCGAGCCTGCTCCACTCGGCGCGCAGCTGCGCGATCGTGTCCTGCTCGCGGCGCATTTCACCGCGCAGTTTTGCGACACGCTCGGCCTGCAGCGTGGATTCATATTTGATCTTGTAGACGTCGGCCGCCGCGAGCACGAGCGCGCCGAGCACCACGATATGGAGGAGGCGCCAGATCACGAGCGGCCTCGCATCACGTCGTCGATCGAGGGCAGGCGCGGCAGCAGATGCGCGAGATCGCGGGCCATCGGCGCGGCGGCGGTGCGTTCCGCGGCGCGCAGCTTGGCGGAGCGCGCGCGCGGATTGCGGCTCACCTCGTCGTCGGCGGCGATCGCCGGCTTGCGCGTCAGGATGGCGAAGCTCGGTGAGGCCTTCACGACTTCGGGCTGATGGCGCGAGCCCGCGCTCACGCGGCCGCGCTCGGCGAGGAAGGTTTTGACGATACGGTCTTCCAGCGAATGGAACGAGATCACCACCAGCCGCCCGCCGGGTTTGAGCATGCGTTCGGCCGCCGCGAGCGCCTCGACGAGTTCGCCCAGTTCGTCATTCACGAACATGCGCAGCGCCTGGAAGGTGCGCGTCGATGGATGGATCTCGCCGGGGCGCTGGCGCAACACCGTGCCGATGATGTCGGTGAGCGCGCGCGTCCTCGCGATCGGCTGTTCGTCGCGCGCCTTCACGATCGCCCGCGCGATCGGCCGCGCGAAACGCTCTTCCCCGAGCATGGCGATGATGGCGGCAAGATCGCGGTCGGAGGCGGCGTTGACGAGATCGGCGGCGCTAAAACCCTCGCTGCCCATGCGCATGTCGAGCGGACCGTCGTTGCGGAACGAAAATCCGCGCTCCGCTTCGTCCAATTGCATCGACGAGACGCCGAGATCGAGCAGGATGCCGTCGACCGCCTCGTGGCCGAGACTCTGCGCGGCATGTTCGAGATTGGAGAACCGGTCTTCGACCAATGTGAGCCGGCCTTGCGCCTGCTCGACCAGTCCAAAGCCCTCCGCCACCGCATTGCGGTCGCGATCGATGCCGATGACGCGCGTGCCGGAAACATCCAGGATGCCGCGCGTGTGCCCGCCCGCGCCGAACGTGCCGTCGACATAGACGCCGCCATCGCGCGGCGCCAAGTGTTCCAACACCTGGCGGGCAAGCACGGGAACATGACGGGCTGGTCCGCCAGCGGCAGAGTTGCTGCCGCTGCCCATCATCATTCCCGTGCTTTTTGCGCTTCGTGCGCCGCCACCCGGGAGCCCAGTTG
>JAXDNY010000114.1:0-36589 GCA_034669145.1 Hyphomicrobiales bacterium | reverse complement strand
GGAAACGCAAAGGACTCGTCGAACAGCACCACGTCGTCCCATTGCGACCCCTGCGCCTTGTGCACGGTCAGCACATAGCCGTAGTCGAACTCGTCCTGCTTCTTGCGCAGTTGCCAGTCGAGCTGCTCGATCTTGCCCGTGAAGCATTCGGGCCGCACCGAGACCTTGATGCCCTTTCCGGCATAGCCTTCGTCGGGCATCAGCCGCAGCCTTAAAATCTGTCGGCGCACGGTCGGCCGCTCGGCGACATTCCATAAGCCCCCGTTGAACAGGCCCTTCCGCCGATTATTTCTCAGGCAGACGAGCTTGTCGCCCGCGAGCGGCAGCGGATCGTCAAAGCCTTTGCGCTCGCGAATGCGCCCGTTATAGGCACGCCGGGTATTATTGCGGCCCACGAGGATCTGGTCGGTCTCCAGCGCGCGCTGCGGGTCGAACGCATCCTTGGTGACGACGCTGGTCCTGCCATAGTCGCCGGGCACAAGCCGCTGGCCCTCGCGCACCTGCATCGAGAGCCGCACGATCGGATCGTCCTGCGCCTGGCGGTGCACCTCGGTCAGCATCGCGTCCGGCTCGGCTTCCGTGAAAAACCCGCCGCCCGCGATCGGCGGAAGCTGCGCCGGGTCCCCGAGCACCAGCACCGGCACCCCGAACGACATCAGGTCGCGCCCCAGCTCCGCATCGACCATCGAGCACTCGTCGATCACGATCAGGGAGGCTTTCGACACCGGGGCGTCGCCCCACAACTCGAAGGTCGGCGTCTCCTCACCGCTCTCGCGCGTGCGGTAAATGAGACTGTGGATCGTGGAGGCGCCATGGCAGCCCTTGGCGCGCATCACCAGCGCGGCCTTGCCGGTGAAGGCCGCGAACTTCACCTCGCCGTCGATATGCGCCGCCAGGTGCCGCGCGAGCGTGGTCTTGCCGGTGCCCGCATAGCCGAACAGGCGGAACAGCGGCGGCGTGCCGTGCTTGCCGGGCTTGTCCTTGAGCCAGCGGGCGACCGCCTGGAGGGCCGCGTCCTGATGGGGCGTGAAATCGGGCATGAAATCCGGAATGGGAGATGAGAGGCCGCTTGTAGCCATGCGCCGCGTTTTGAAGCAAGCTGGTGCTAAGAAAAAGGGCGGAAACGATGATCAACAAATTTCACGTGCTCTATGTCGGCCAGATCGAGCTCGACAATGTCGGGCTCAACGGCACGCCGGCGAACGACCGGCGCTATTCGGACGAGCGGCTGCGCGAAGCCTACTTCACGGCGCGCGACGTGGCACAGACCATGGACGAGCTCGGCTTCGACGTGCTGTGGACCGCCGAGCATCACTTCCAGCGCGAAGGCTACGAGGTTTTCCCGAACCTGATCCAACTGGGCTTGTGGCTCGCGACGCAGACCAAGCGGCTGAAGTTCGGCTGCGGCTTCAACGTGCTCCCGATGTGGCACCCGATTCGCCTGGCCGAGGACTACGCGATGGCCGACGCCGTCACCGACGGGCGCATCGTGATGGGCGTCGGGCGCGGCTACCACACCCGCGAGGTGGAAAGCTTCGGCGCGCCATTGCTCGACGCGGACGCCAATCGCGAACTGTTCGAAGAAGGGCTCGAACTGCTGCTCAAATGCTTCAACGAGGATGCCTTCCACCACAAAGGCAAGTTCTACGAGGCGCCGCCGCCCGTCCCGTATCGTGGTTACACGGTCGAAGAGATCACCGTGGTCCCGCGCCCGAAGAACCTGCCGGTGGAAATCTGGATGCCGATCGCGAGCGGCAAGACCATCGACATGATGGCGAAGAACGGCCTCAAGGCGATGGTGACGCTGAACGGCGAGAAGATTCTCGACGACGTGATCCGCGCCTACCATGAGGCCTGTCACAAGCATGGCCAACCGAAGCAGCTCGGCGAAGACGTGATCTGGGGAGCGGGGCTTTATCTCGCGGACTCAGAGGCTGAGGCGATGCGGCGCGTCGAGCCTGCGCATGACGAGCGCTACAAATGGTTCGCGCCGTTCGGCTTCGTGCGCTATGCGGACGAAAAGGGCCGCACCTGGGGTTCACCCGGCGCACCGGCAAAAATCCCGACGCTTGCCGAAGGCGTCAAGCAGAAGGCCTGGTTCTGCGGCCCGCCGAACCATGTCATCGACGGCATCAAGTCGATCGAGGCGAAGTATCCCGGGCTGGAACACTTCATGATCCATTGGGCCGAGGGCATCGGCCCGAAGGAATTCAAGGAACAACTCCACTGGTTCGCCAAGGACGTGATGCCGGCGTTCAAGAACAGATGATGGATGCAGCTGTGAAATCCAAGCCCGCGGTCGATGCCGCGATCGACCGCGCGCTGGCCGAGCAGCGTATCGTCGGCGCAGTCGTGCTGGTCGCGCAGGATGGCGAAACCATCTACCGGCGCGCCGCAGGTCTCGCGGATCGCGAAAGCGGCGCGCCGATGCGTGAGCACGCCGTTTTCCGCCTTGCTTCCCTCACCAAGCCGATCGTCACGGCCGCGGCGCTGCGCATGGCCGAGCTTGGCAAGATCGCGCTGACGGACTCGATCACCAAGTATCTGCCCGGTTTTTCCCCGACGCTCCCGGACGGCGAAACGCCGACCATCACCCTCCGTCATCTGCTGACTCACACGGCGGGACTGAGCTACGGCTTCATGCAGCCGCCGGAGGGATCGTATCATCGTGCGGGCGTGTCCGATGGACTTGCCGAGCCCGGGCTCGGAATGACGGAGGAGCTCGAACGCATCATGCACGCCGGACTTGCCTATCGGCCGGGCGAGGCATGGGACTATTCGGTCGCGATGGATGTGCTTGGCGCCGCACTGGAAGCCGCGGACGGCCAGCCCCTTGATGCGGTGATCGCCGAATATGTGACCGAACCGCTGCGGCTGTCGTCTATCCGCTTCGATCTGGACACAGCGCAACGCGACCTGCTCGTCACGCCATACGCGGATGGCAGGCCCGCGCCCCTGCGCATCCCCGACGACGGCTATCTCGTGCCGTTTCCCAATGGCATCCCGGTTTATGCCGGACTTGCCGGCATCAGCCTGTCGCCGGCGCGCCTGTTCGACACCAATTCGTTCCGCTCCAGCGGCGCCGGGATGGTCGGCAATGCGCCCGATATGCTGACCTTCATCGAGGCGATCCGCGCCGGCGGTCCCCCGATCGTCTCGCGCGACACCGCGGCCGCGATGATGACGGTACAGACCGGCAATCTGCCGATTCCCAATCGCGGACCCGGCTGGGCGTTCGGCTACGGCGCCTCGATCCTCACCGATCCGGCGGCCGCGATGAGCCCGCAGTCGCCCGGCACGTTCGGCTGGGGCGGCGTGTGGGGCCATAGCTGGTTCATCGATCCGGTGAAAAAGCTCAGCGTCGTGTCGCTCACCAACACGGCGCTGGAAGGCATGATGGGCCGCTATATCCGCGACCTGCGCGACGCAATCTATGCCGACCTTGTCTGAGACGGCACCGCAGAAAAGCCGCGCGAGCGCGGCCGACTTCGACGTCGTCGTGGTCGGCGCCGGTTTCGCGGGCCTCTACATGCTGCACCGGCTGCGCGGGATGGGATTTTCCGTGCGCGTGCTGGAGGCGGGCAGCGGCGTCGGCGGCACGTGGTACTGGAACCGCTATCCGGGCGCCCGCTGCGACGTGGAGAGCGTCGAATACTCTTACCAATTCTCGCCCGAACTGCAGCAGGAGTGGGAGTGGAGCGAACGCTACGCCGCGCAGCCGGAGTTGCTGCGCTACGCCAATCACGTGGCCGATCGCTTCGACCTGCGCCGCGATATCCAGTTCGATACGCGCGTGACCGCCGCGACGTTCGACGAAGCTGCGAACACGTGGACCATCGAGACGGACGGCGGCGTGCGCCTCTCCGCAAACTATTGCGTGATGGCGACCGGCTGCCTCTCGGTGCCGAACGAGCCGAAGTTCCAGGGCACCGAGATCTTCGCCGGCCCGACGTATCACACCGGCAAATGGCCGCATGAGGGGGTCGATTTCACGGACAAGCGCGTCGGCATCATCGGCACCGGCTCATCGGCGGTGCAATCGATCCCGCTCATCGCCTCGCAGGCCGCGCACCTTTACGTCTTCCAGCGCACGCCGAGTTTCGTCGTCCCGGCGCGCAACGCGCCGCTGAGCCAGCGCGAGCAGCAGGCCATCAAGGACGAGTATCCGGCGCTGCGCGCGCTCGCCAAGACGCGGCGCAACGGCCTCTTCTGCGCGACCACCGATATGTCGGCGCTGGCGGTCAGCGACGAGGAGCGCGAGCGTGCCTTTCGCGAGCGCTATGATCGCGGCGGGCTTTGCTACACCGGCACGTTCAACGATCTGCTGATCGACAAGCGCGCCAACGAGGCGGCGGCGGATTTCCTGCGCGCGCGCATCCGCGAGGTGGTGAAGGATCCGGACACCGCCGAAACGCTCTGCCCGCGCACGGTGGTCGGGGGAAAAAGGCTCTGCATCGACATCGGCTATTACGAGACGTTCAATCGCGACAACGTCACGCTGATCGACCTGAACAAGGCACCGCTCGACGAGATCACACGCGGCGGCCTCCGCGCGGGCGGAAAGCCTTACCCCCTCGATGCGATCGTGTTCGCAATCGGGTTCGACGCGATGACCGGCGCGCTCACGCGCATCGATATCCGCGGCCGGACGGGCGCATCGCTGGCGGAGACATGGTCCGAAGGGCCGCGCACCTATCTGGGCTTGAGCATGGCAGGATTTCCCAACCTTTTTACGATCACCGGCCCGGGCAGCCCCTCGGTGCTGACCAATATGCTCCCGACCATCGAGCAGCATGTCGAATGGATCGCGGACTGCATCGGATACATGCGCGAGCGAAATTTTCGCCGCATCGAGGCGACACCCGATGCCGAGACCGCCTGGGTCGCGCGCGTCAATGAGATCGCGGCCGGCACGCTCTTTCCGACCGCCAATTCCTGGTACCTCGGAGCCAATATTCCGGGAAAGCCGCGCGTGTTCATGCCCTATATCGGCTTTCCGCCTTACGTCGAGAAATGCAACGAGGTCGCGGCCAGCGGCTACTCGGGCTTTGCGCTGAGCTAGGCGGGGACGCTAACGCACCTCCAGCGCACCGATCCTGCCGTCCGCCGCGAAGCCGAAGCGATAGGTCAGGTTCGCCGGGCTGCCGGGGAATGTGCCAGCGACCTTCACGACGACGATTGTCTTGTCACCCTCGGCGCGGCTTTCGAGCGGCGTCGCCATGATGTGGTACTTTGTGCTCGTATCGATTTTCCAGGCGCGGATCGCCTCCGTGCCGGTATGGGTGCGGCCCTCGTCGCGCACGACGGCATCGGGCGCAAAGCAGGCCACCATCGCGGCAATATCGTGCGCGTTCTGCGCCTTGAAATAGCGGTCGAGAATGTTCGGCAAATGCGGGGTCATGGCGTCCTCCGAACGGCTGCCTGCAATAACCGCGGTCACTGCGCCCACTTCCTGAAGTCTTCTTCCTTTACGTCGGGCAGCTTCTTCAGGAACGCCACGATCGACCAGATTTCCGGGTCGGGCACCCCGGTTGCGCCGAAGCTCGGCATGCCGGTCATGTTGATGCCGTTCTTGACGACCCAGAACAGGTGGCGCGGCTCGCGCTCCTTGACGATCTTGGTGAGGTCCGGCGGGTCCGGGCGCAGGCCCTCGGAGAACTTCTGCCAGTCGACGCCGGGGCCACCGTGGCAATTCGTGCAGCCGCGCGCCATGTAGGCCTTGGCGCCGGCTTCGACCTGCGGCTGCGCGTCATAGCCCGCGGGCGGCCGGTCGGTCGCGTAGCGATCGACCGAGGCCATGCGCACCTTGATCAGCGCCCAGGAGACCGGGGCCGGCTCCGGATTGGTCGCCGCCACGTTGAAGAACCCGCCGAAGAAGAAAACCAGTGCGGCGATCCCGACGACAACCGCAAGGAGCCCGATGAAGGACAAGAGGCGCATGGTGCTTCTCCGTCTTTGGCATTCCGCGGTTAAACAAGGTGGGCTGCTTTCAATCCATTCTAGAGAATATTGACGCCGGGTCGAGCCGTCCGACCTGCCACTACCACGACGCCGTCTTTGCGCTGAGCACCGTCAACGCCCGCGGCAGCATCCGATAACGCAACGGAATGCGCTCGCGCACGAGCTCACCATCGGTCGATGCCATGGCGTGCCTGCGCCGGTTTACAATGATCAATTCATTCGCGACGATGCTGCGGATCCCTTGCTCGGTGCGCCACGCGCCGGTGACCGCTGCGGCGCTCGCCTTCAACTTGGTGAGCGTGCCTTGCTCCTCGACAATGTGCATCTCCAGGATGCCTTCGTCGAGACGCGCCCTGCGCCAATCGGACCCAAACCGGTTGTTGGTGACGAGCACGGCCAGCGCCGAGACCCGCTCGCGCCGGCCCGCGAGCACGATCTCGATCGTGAACGGCGAAGTGCGGCGCAGCGCACGAAACCATGCCACCATCAAGCCGACGAAACGCCCGAGCGGATGCCCGCGCGTTTCTTCGCGCGCCTTTGCGATCTGGCTGAAGAAGCCCAACCCCGAGAGTGTGTGAAACGGCCGCCCATTGACCTCCGCGAGATCGATCCGGCGCGGCGCGACGGTCGCAAGCGCGGCGACCGCCTCGCGCGGATCGGACGGCATTCCGAGATCGCGCGCGAACAGGTTCATCGTTCCGAACGGCAGGACGCCGAGCAACTTCTCGCCACCCGAGAAAGCCGCAACCGCCGCGCTCGCGCTGCCGTCGCCGCCACCGACAATCACCGTGTCGTGGATCCCAAGCGCCGCGTCGGCAATTGCGCCGGGCAGGCCATGCGGCTGCAGCAGGCGGATGTCGAGGTTCTCGCAACACGGTTTCAGCGTGGCTTCTATCTGAGCGACGATGCGCTCGGTCCCGGCGTCGATCAGCGTGCCGGCGCGCGCGTTGAGCAGAACCAGAACGCGCTTCATGAACCGAACATGCGGTCGCCCTGCTGGTCCACGATCTGGCGCGCTTTGCCGAGCGAGAATTCCACCGCGTCGTCATAGGACGCGTGGCGGTCGGCGCGGATGAACTTGTGCTCCTTGGCGACCCCGCCGATCTCTTTCGTGATTGTGCCGGCGGTCTGATACTGCCCCTCCGACTTGTAGGGCGCGGCGCGAATGGTGAAGCCGTTGTACTCGACCGGCTCGCTCGCTTTCTCGGCGTCGCCCGACGAGCCGCCAAACAGGGATTTCCAGAAGGACATGGGAAGCCTCTCAGTAGCGCGCATGGAGCGTAGCGCAATGCGGGATCAGTCTATCCCGGATTTCGCGGAGTTTACCCTCGGGCGCGCGAAAGCGCGACCCGGGGGCTGCATCCGGGCTACGCAGGAACCGGACCCTCCATCGCCGGAACGCGCGTCACCTGATGCGCCTGCAGCTTCGGCAGCACCTCGCGGCCGAAGCGGCGCACCTGCTCCATGAACAGGTCGTTCGGCATCGCGCCGAAATTGACGTTGATCAGGAGCTTGTTCGCGCCGATTGCCTCGGCCTGCTCAATCAGCCGCTCAGTCACTTCCTTCGGCGAACCGAACGCAAGCTCGCCGCTCGCGACCTTCGCCTCCACGTCGGGACGATTGAGCGCACGCGCTTTCTCGCGGTCGATCACGGCCTCGCTCGCGTTCTCCGGCCGCACGTAGTCATAAGACGACGACGCCACATAGCCGCTCGCAACCGGGTTAGCCTTCTGGCCCGGCGGATTGCCGCCGTGATGCCACAGCACGTTGTTGAAGTAGAGAAAGTACGGCGCATATTCGTCGAGCGCTTTCGCGCCGCTCTCGGCCACCCACGCGTCGGTCATCATGCAGATCTGGTCGGGGCTGATGCGGTGGCCGCTTTCGCCCAGCTTCCTGCCGAAATACGCGATCATGTCCTGCACCACGCCGCGATGCGGGTGATGGATCGCGGCGCCGAAATTGCCCGCGGCGGCGCACTCGATCGTCTCCTTCGATCCTGTGAACGGAATCCACACCGGCGGATGCGGCGCCTGAAACGGCCGCGGCCAGATCGAGATGTCTTTGTACTTCCAGAATTTGCCCTGATGACTGAACGTGTCCTCGGTCCAGGCCTTGAGGATCACGTCGAGCGCCTCGTCGAAGCGCGCGCGCGATTCCGCCATCGGCACGTCGTAGACCTTGTATTCACGCGGCACGCCGCGCGCGAAGCCCGCCATGATGCGCCCGCGCGAAAGGTTGTCGGCCATCGACAGCTCCTCGGCGATGCGCAGCGGGTTGTGCAGCGGCAACAGGTTGCCGAGGATGAAGAACTTCAGCTTCTTGGTGCGCTGCGAGCCCGCCGCCGCCATCATGTTGGGCGAGTTCATCAGCCCGTGCGGCGTGGTGTGATGCTCGTTCAGGCCGACGCCGTCGAACCCAAGGCGGTCCATCTCCTCCCACACGGCGAGGTGCTGCTCGTAGGAGCGCGCCGCCACCTCCGAATCGAAATACGAGCCGGGCAGCGGAAACCGCATGTGCCGCCCGGCCTTGAACTCGTCGAAGTGACGGTCGAACGGCAGGAGATCGAACAGAAAGATTTGCATGAAGTGTTCTTGTTGACCCAGTTCTGCATATGGCTGGCACGCGACTCTAGAGTCGACTCTAGGATAAAGTCCGTGCCGCGCGAAAGCCGGACGTGTCCTGAGCCCCAGCACGTCCGAGTGATCCGCCATGCAGGCATAGCACGACGACAGGAAAATCAACCATCGGGCGATGCTTTGGCTGCACCGCAGACCATCGAGCAGGCGCTCAAGCTTCTCAAGGCGCCGGCGCCGCTCATGGGGCTTTTGCCGGACCTAGCATCACGTCTCAGTTGCGCGCGTAAAGCGCTGCAAGGCGGACATGGATCAGGGGTGGAGCCTTACAGGCGAAGCGTATCGATGCGTCATTTGTCATGGAAACTGTGCGGCCTTTGTTTGTCGAAGGCGCCGTGACAAGGCCTCACATTTAGACCGAAGTCGTCATGCTTCCGCCTCCCCCGCGCACTCGAATCCGCTCGCGTCACACGAGGTGGATCGATGCGCCGCTGGTTGGCTCGAATCATGATCGCTGGATATGTGGCGCTGGGATGGACGTCCATGCCCGCGCGGGCGGCGAATGGTGGCATCCTCGTTGCCGGCAACGTGCACATCGGGGCTGACACGATTCGCTCCTATTTCCCCGACGGAACCGAGAACGGTCTCGATCCCGCCGATCTCGATGCGGGACTGAAAGCCCTCTATGCGACCCAACTATTTGCCGACGTGCGCATCTCGCATCGTGACGGTCAGATACTGGTCACGGTCGTCGAAAATCCGTCCATCGCGCGCGTTGCGTTCGAGGGCAATTCGAAGGTCAAGGACGAGGATCTCCGGAAGATCGTGGAATCTAAAGAGCGCGGCCCCCTCTCCCGGCCGCTGGTGCAGAGCGACGTCGCGCGCATCGTCGATCTCTACCATCACCATGCGCGCTTTGACGTCCATGTCGATCCCAAGATCATCGAAGCCAAGGATCGTCGCGTAAACCTCGTCTTTGAGATTCAGGAAGGCCCGCGCACTGGCGTGCGGCAGATCGCCTTCGTGGGCAACAGCGCCTATTCCGCCACGCAATTGCGAGGCGTGATCAAGACCGGACAAACCAATTTCTTGAGTTCTGTGCTCGACAACGATCTCTACGACGCCGATCAGATCGAGGCCGACCGCGATCTGTTGCGGCGCTTCTATTTGGCGCGAGGGTATGCCGATGCCCGCACAGTCTCGGCGGCCGCCCAATACGATCCTGCAAAGAAGGGATTTGTCGTCACCTTCACCATTAACGAGGGCGCCCGCTATCGGATCGGGAAGGCCGATGTCGCGTCGGACATCGCCGGCGTCGACGCAAACGCGCTGCGCTCCAGCCTGACGACGCACACCGGCGACATCTACAACGCGGACACGATTGAGAAGACGGTTGCGGGCCTTTCAACCCGAATTGCCGCCCATGGCGAAGCCTTCGCGAACATTCGCGTGCAAACCGATCGTATACCCGGCCGGGATGCCATCGATCTTCGCTACGTGATCGAACAGGGGCCGCGCGTGTACGTGGAGCGGATCGAGATCCACGGCAATATGAAGACGCGCGACAATGTGATCCGCCGCGAGTTCGATTTTGCCGAGGGCGATGCCTACAACACCGCGCTTGTGACACGCGCCGAGCGGCGGCTGAAAAACCTCGGCTTCTTCAAGACCGTCAACGTCGGCAAGAAGCCGGGCTCCACCGCCGATCGGGTCATCGTCGATGTCGCCCTTGAGGAGCAGGACACGGGCATTTTCTCGATTGCAGGCGGTTACTCGAGCGTCGATGGCATCATCGGCGAGGTCAGCGTCGGCGAGCGGAATTTCATGGGCCGCGGTGAGCTTGTGAAGGCTTCGGTGAGCTACGGTCAATATGCCCAAGGATTCAATCTCGCTTTCGCGGAACCGGATGTCCTCGGCAGCCGTATCACGTTCGGTGGTGAATTGTTCGCCAAGCAAACCTTGTCCAGCACCTACCAGTCCTACGAGAACACGACGTATGGCGGAAGGGTGACCTTGACCGCGCCTCTGACAAATGAACTCGCCACGCAATTGAACTATTCACTGTACCGCCAATCGCTGACACTCGACCCGGCCATGGGGGTCGCGTCGCTACCGATTCAGCAGGCTGCGGCGGCCGGGCCGACCTGGGTTTCCTCGATCGGTACGGGCGTGACTTACAGCACGCTCGACAGCAACAAGAGCCCAACCAGCGGATGGCGCGCCTCCTTCAATGAGGAGTTCGCCGGCCTCGGCGGCGATGCGAAGTTCGTAAAGAGCACGGACGACCTGCGCTACTATCAGCCGCTGGGCGACGGAATCGTCGGCATGGTGCGCGCTCAAAGCGGCTACGTCGCGCCGTGGGGCGGACAGTCATTGCCGTTGCTGGCGGGCTTCTTCGGTGGACCGCAGCTTGTGCGCGGATTTGCGGCCAATGGATTCGGCCCGCGCGACATGACGCCCGGCACCACCATGGATAATCTCGGCGGCAACATTTTCTGGGCCACGACGACCGAAGTGCAGTCGGCGATCCCATTCCTGCCGCCGGACGCGGGATTGAAGGCGGCGGTTTTCGCCGATGCCGGCAGCCTGTGGAGTACCAATAGTACGAGTTCGTCGTTGGGCCTGGCGCAATCGTTTGTTGCGAACTCGCGAACAGTCCGCGCATCGTTCGGTGCCGGCCTCATCTGGGATTCTGTGCTGGGTCCGATCCGGATCGACTATGCCTATCCGATCAGCCAGGCCAGTTCCGACATCACCCAGCGATTTCGCTTCAGCGCTGGCGGGTTTTGAGACCGCCGGCGGGCTTGGCTCAAGGCGCTTCCGCCGGAATCGGCCTTGGCCGCCCGTCATCGCCGACGTGCACGAATGTGAAGGTCGCGTCCGTCACCTTGTCGCGGTCGTGGGTCTGGAAGCGCTGCGCCCAGGCTTCGATGTGGATCTTCATCGAGGTACGGCCGACGCTCTCGACCTCGGTGTAGACCTCCAGCACGTCGCCGACGCGCATCGCGCGGATGAAGGTCATCGCCTCGACCACCAGCGTCACCACGCGGCCGCGCGCCCGCTCGACACCCGCGATGCCGCCGGCCTGGTCCATGTGCGCCATCACCCAGCCGCCGAAAATGTCGCCGTTGGCGTTGGTGTCAGCCGGCATCGCGATGGTGCGTACCGTGAGCGCGCCGCGCGGCGCGCCGTTCTGGTTCCTCGCCGGATCGGACATCGTGCCCCTCTTCGATCTGGCGAAGTGATGCCCTGCGAGGCAGCCGATGGCAATGTCTTCCGGCCCACCCGATGGGGAGGCTTCGCGCGCGGACGGCCGATCGCGGCGTTTGCATATTGGGCCGCGACACCCTACATACCCGGTGTTCGCGATTTTGCCGCTCTGGCCTCGCGCCCGTTACAGGGCTCATTCCTAGACAACGCCGAATCCGGATATGCGCCCGCGCAAATGGTTTGCACGGGCAATGAACGCGATTGTGCGTTTCAGGGAGATGACTATGGCTAACGGTACTGTGAAATTCTTCAACGGCCAAAAAGGCTTCGGCTTCATCGCGCAGGACGGCGGCGGCCCGGACGTGTTCGTTCACGTCTCCGCGGTCGAGCGCGCCGGAATGCGCGGCCTTGCCGAGGGGCAGAAGGTGACGTTCGACATCGAAGCCGATCGCAAGAGCGGCAAGTCGGCGGCGACCAATCTGCAGGAAGCGTAAGACTTCGATCCGATAGGGGAGCCCGGCGCTTTTGCGCCGGGCTTTTGCTTGCAATCCGCGGTTCCGGCGGGTAATTCGGCCCCGGGCACGCGCATACCAAGGAACAAGAACATGGCTCGGAAACCGGGAACGCGCGCCAGCGGCGAATTCGTGCTGTTCAACGTCATTTACGAGGACGGCACGCAGCGTTCCAACCGCAAGGTGCCGGCCGAACTGCTCGGCGGGCTCGACGGCGATGCGCCGGCGCGCGCCGTGATCGAGGCGCAGGACCGCGAGATCAGCGCAAAATCCGGCATGGCGCCGCTCGCGATCAAGACGATCATGCGCGCGGACGCCAAGGATAAAGACGGCGTGAAGGAATGGAAGCTCGCGCGCTAGCGCGGCTCTGCGGCCATCAGCGCGCCGCGGCCAAAAGCGGCGCCGCGGCCGCGTGCGCCTGCGAGACGTGGTCGAGCCGCAGCGTGAGGCAGCAGGCCGACCCGCCGGAACGCTGAAACGCCCCGAGCTCCGTCTCAACCACCGCATAGCCGCGCGCCTCGAGCGCACCGCGTAGCGCCGCGCCGGCGCACGACAGCACGATCGTCTGGCCGACAACCACCGCGTTGGCGGCGAAGTACGCAGCGTCCGCGGCGTCGAGCGCGATGCGATCCTCCGGCGCCACGCGCGCGTGGATCAGATCGAGCGCCGCGGGCGTGAATGCGCCCGGATAATAGATGACCGCGCCGCAGGGCAGCGCACACATCGCGGTGTCGAGGTGGTAGTAGCTCGGATTGGCCAGCGTGAGCGCCACGCACGGCACGCCGAAATTATCCTCCACCACCCGCGCCGCCGCCGCATCCGAACGGAAGCCGCACCCCATCCAGAACAGCGCGCGTTTGGCGTCCCACAGGCAATCGCCCGCGCCTTCCAGCGCCACGCCGCCCGGCATCTCGACGATATCGTCGATCAGCCCGCGCGCCTGCAAGGCGCGGAAGCCCGCCAAAAACACCGGCTGCTCGCTCTGGCGCTCGGGATGGCGGAAGCGCGCGAGCAGTGCCTTGCCGTCGAGCACCACCGCGGCGTTGGCGGTGAACACGAGATCGGGCAAACCTTCGCGCGGCGCGACCATCTCGATTGCGGCGCCGCTCGCCCGCAGCGCCGCGTGCAGCGCGGACCATTGCGTCTCGGCGCTCGCGTGCAAGGCGTCGCCGCGGTCGGCCCAGGCGGCCGGATCCATCCAGGGATTGATGCTGTACGTGACCGCGAAATGCTGGGGCGGGCACATCAGGAAGCGCGGCGGCGGCAACAACGTCGCAATGGTCATCTGGGGTCACGCACCTGTTCGCGAATCGCGTGCATCAAGATACGCCCGCGTGCGTCAGATATGTGATGACGGCGCGCGCGTTCAAGCGCGCGGAACTTGTGTGAATGAACGTTAAGCCGGCACGCTCTTCGCCAGAAACTCCACCGCCGCCTGCGCGCCGCCCCGGCCGTGCGGCATGCCGAGCGCGGCCATCGCCATCTCCACCACGCTCAAAGTGCCGAGAATCATCGGCGCGTTGACGTGGCCCATATGCGCGATGCGGAAGCCCTTGCCCTCGGCCTGGCCGAGCGCGCGCCCGAGCACCACGCCGCATTTGTCGCGGCAATAATCCGCAAGCGGCTGCGCGCTCTCGCCGTTGCGCGTAACGATCGCCGTCACCGTGTCGGAGCGCTCCTCCGGCTCGGACACGTTGAACGCGATCGCCTGCCCCTCCGCCCAGGTGCCGACCGCGCGGCGCGTCGCCTCGGCGAGCAGGCGGTGGCGGTGGAACACGGCCTCCATCCCTTCGGCGAACAGCATGTCGAGTGCGGCGCGCAGCGCGAACAAGAGGTGCTCGGGCGGCGTGCCGCAATATTTGTGGTAATGCAGCTCGCCGTCGCGGAACGTCCAGTCCCAATAGGGCGTGCGCATGCCGGCCTTGTGATGCGCCTCGCGCGCGCGCTTGCCCGCCGCGACGAAGCCGAGGCCCGGCGGCGTCATCAGGCCCTTCTGCGAGCCGGACATCGCGACATCCACGCCCCAGTCGTCCATCTCGAACGGCACGCAGCCGAGCGCGGCGACCACGTCGACCATCAGCAGTGCGCCGTGGCCGGCCGCGCGGATCGCCGCGCTGATCGCCGCAATGTCGTTGATGACGCCCGACGCGGTGTCGATCTGCGCGACCAGCAGCGCCTTGATCTCGCCTTTGGCGTCGGCCTTGAGCCGCGCCTCGACGGCCTCAGGCCGCACCGCGCGGCGGAAGTCGCCCGGCAGCACCTCGACCTCGGCGCCGAGCATGCGCGCGGCCTCGCCCCAGCCGATCGCGAAGCGCCCGCTCTCCAGCACCAGCACTTTGTCGCCGCGCGAGAGCACATTGGTGAGCGCGGCCTCCCAGGCGCCGTGGCCGTTGGCGGCGTAGATGTAGGAGCGCCCTTGCGTGCGGAACATCTTCGAGACATCCGCCAGCAGTCCGTCGGTGAGCGCGACCAGCGGCCCGGAATAGATATCGACCGCCGGGCGCTGCATGGCGGCGAGCACGGCATCCGGGATGACGGTCGGCCCCGGAATCGACAGGAACTCGCGGCCGGCACGCACGCTCATGGAAAAGTCCTCAGCTTTATTCGCGGGAAAACGCCGTCCGGAACCGGAACCGGCGGAACCCTGCCCCCCTCTAGCACGTTGGGCCGCAGGACTTAACACGGAGAAGCGCCATGAAACATTGGTTTGTGCTGTTTGCCGCCACCGCTGCGTTCACGGCGTTCGCGCCGGCCTCGCAGGCTCAGGTTGCGGTCGAGGTTCCGGGCGTCGGCGTACGCATCGGCGAGCCGCCGCCCCCACGCCGCGAGGAGCGGATCATCGAGCGCGAAGTGCGCGGCAACGACTGCAGGACCGTTTCGGTGACTGAGACCGGCCCGGACGGCAGCACCCGCACGGTGACGCGGCGCAAGTGCGATTGATGTGAGGGCGCCGGTAGGCGGCGCCGGAGTGGTGGAATGGAGCGGCCGGTCGAGAGACCGGCCGTTTGGTCTCTCAGAACCTAGAGGTTAAACGCCGATGGTTGGCGGCATCGGGGGGCCACCATCGCCATACTGCGAGAATGATCGCAACCAATCCAGAATCTTGCCCACGTGCGGGCGAAGCGCATCGCCTGCTTTCGTCCAACCGTCCAACGACTTATTGATCTTTTCACCTTCTAGGAACGCCTTCCACAACCGATTCACGGTGCCAGCGAACGAGAAATCTTGCGCCTTCTGAGGATCAATTTCCCCCAGCGGATCTTTGGGAGGCATGGGTTGGTTGGCGTCCGCAGGGGGCGCCTCGGTCGCGGGGAGTGGTGTCACAGTCGGCGGAGATTGCGCACTCCCCTCGATGGCCTCGCTAACCGAGGGTTCGAACACAGTCGGTGTACTGTCTTTCACACCTTGCACAAGCCCTTCGACCGCATCGAGAGGCAATGGGGCCTCAATTCGCCCCGTCTGCACGTCCCGATAAAAATTGGCAATTTCGGGGTAAAACACTCGCAGGCCGATATGTTGCTCTAGAAATATTTTGAGTTTCGAAGCGAACGCAACCGAGAGAATATCCGACTCTGCCGCGAATAAAGTCCGCAGCATTCTTGCCTCGGCGTCAGCGAGCAGGATGTTTCCATCGCCCGTCTGCTTCGGAAGCCTATCGGCATACTTTTGAAGGCCACTGGCATACTCGCGGCGAACTTGAAACTTTTGATCGTCCAGGTCAGAGATCAGATCCTCGGCCAAGGTGTGACACACACCAAGTCTATTCGTGTGATCTCGTTCACTAGTGCGATACGGGAAAACAGGCCAATTTCCGTCGGTTGAAGTAAGAGCGATTGTACCTCTTAACGAAAGCTTAAATGCAAAGGGAGATGGGATATTTTCGAGCGGCTGCAGGTTAGATTTTTGCCCCTCGATGACTTCAGTCTGGTCGGATTCGTCTGTTTCTTCCGTTTCAGCATCATCACCTGAAACGTGAGCTTGGTCCCTCCGCAGATATGAAATCGTCTCCCTTGTGCGATTTGGATTCGGGTCTTTCGCAAAACTGAGAAGTTCTTCGTCCTTTATGGGGCAGCCGACAAATGAAAGGCCTCCAAAATACCGATCAGAGCTAGCACCTACCCTCAATCCTCTTAGATTAATGACAGGAGAAAGATCAGTTACACGTGTGTCGGAGACGCGGAGATGCGTGAGCATCGGCAAGTTAGAAAGAGGAGATAGATCAGATATCCTGCTATTGCGAATGTCTAACCGTTGAAGGTTCTTAAGGCGAGATAATGGCGTTAAATCTGAAACTAACGTGCCCTCTAGATCAATGACTTTCAACGCTGTTAAATCACGGAGCATAGAAATATCCGCGACGGGCGTGCCCCACAAAATCAAAATCTCTAACTCACTTTGATTCACAAGAAAAGAAAGATCCTTAATTTCAGTGCCACAGAGGTTTAAATACTTGAGTTTTGGTACGTCTGTTAAAGGTGGTAAGCTGGAAATTCGAGTCCAGGCAAAATTCAACCCCGTCAAGGACGATAACCCAGCAAATGAGGGAAGTATCGTTAGATCGCCGAGCTCACCAAGATATAGGCTTGGCTCGCCAGCCGTTCGCGCTTGCGCGACGCGCTGGGCTGCTTCACGATTCGCCGCCTCGCTGTCGGTTCGCCGACGTGCCGCATCGCGCAAACCTTGATGACGTTTGTCTTCATCCTGAATTCTAGAAGCTTCATGCTCTTGCCATTCGCGGCGCCTTACCTCTTCGAGCGCGCGTAAGCGCCTGTTTTGCTCTTCTTGCGTCAATGTTCGCAACACAACGCCCGAGGGCGGGGGCGCAGGCGAAACTGCGGCTACATCCCCTCGGCGGACAGGCTCCGCCGAGGTCGCGAGGCGGGCCTTGACCTTTTCCACGACCACGGCTTTGCTCCGGCCGTGACTGAAACTTTGGCGCATTACGCCAGTTTCGGCGCGCGGCTTTAGCGTCCGTGTTTTGGTTGGGCTGACACTAAGCTTTTCGCCAGGATTCTTGGTCTCGTTGGCCATTCCAAATCCAATGCGGTCAGAATGACGCTTGATACACTGTTAATGGGCTAAGCACCATTCGAGATTGTGGTTATCCCGATCCCGGTTTTCCACGACGACGGCGCCACCGCCGAGTGGTGCGCTTCATTGCCTATGCCAAGGCTTGAACGCTGGCGTGCCCCAGGTTTCCAACCAACGCGCAACCTTTTCATGCGGAACGGTCGGCGCGCCCGCTTCGATGTCCGCCCACTGACGGTCCAGTTCGGCAATATCCTCGGCCGGTATCGAGGCGTCGTCGCGCGCGACGAGCTCGGCCACCATCTCTCCGACGCTCACGCCGCGCGTCGCCGCGCGGGCGTCGAGTTCATCCGCCGTGGCTGCGTCGATCTCAATGGTGCGGGTCTGGTTCATGCGTCCAAATCTATCGCTGCGAGGGACAATTTCCAAGACTACGAGCGGGTATGGATAGCCAAGACGTGGATGGCCGGGTCAAGCCCGGCCATGACGGCGACAGTGGTTCGCCCCCTCTGAATTGACGCCGGACCGTATGCGCCTGTAGCGTGTTACACGGCTGCCCTCAACCTCAGGAGAATCCCATGTCGGCGTTGAAAAGCCTGGTATGCCTCGCTGTCCTCGGAGTGGCGGCAGCGGCTTGTCTGGCCGGGACCTCCGCCCAGGCGCAGCCACGCCTGCTCACATGCTGGTACAACGAGAAGAACGTCTATACCGGCGCCGATGATGCCCAGTCCGGCGCCAAGCTCGGCCTTGCGAAAACCGCCACGAGCGGGGACTACACGTGGGCCTACACGATGCGCGGGACAGACGGCGGGAGCTGTCCGCGGGTCCGCCCGCAATCGTGAGGCGAGCTCGCTACTCCTTCTTCGGCAGCTCCTGCGGCTTCTTCACCTCGCCCGTCGGCGGAGTCTTCCAGCCGCTGATCACGATCGGCCGCTCGATCAGGTGCGGCACCATCGGCGAACTCGGGATGAAATACGGCGCGTTCGGATCGGCGGGCGACGCCGGATTGTCCTTCCACTCCTTGCGGCGCGGTACGCGTTGCAGCCCGATCGGATAGACGGTGATCTGATCGCCCAGAATGCGGATGCGCAGGAAGTGCCGATAGTCGAACAGTTGCATCGCGCTGAACGCATCGTTGTGGTTCATGTCGAACCACCTGCAGGTCACCAGCAGGTTGAGGCCAAAGAGGAACGCCGCGATCGCGCCGCCGACCGGAATGAAGACGATCCCCATGACGGCAAGCCACAGCCACCACGGCCCGTCGCGCAGATGCAGGAACTGCGCGTCGATCCGGTGCAACAGCCACACGAGCGCAAACAGCGCCGCGATATGCAGCGCCGCATGGATCAGCGACAGGATGATGATCTTCGGCTTCCATCCCTCCTGATATCCGGCGTAAGCGGTGAACCCGACGGCAAGGAACGCCGCCACGAGAAACATGACGTCGCCGCGCGGCAGCTGCGACATCGCGAAGGCGAGCAGCCAGTAGATGCCGCCCAGCAGCAGCGCGAAATCCCAATTGAGAATGGGAAACTTCAGATTGCCCCACAGCAGCTTGCGGCTTTCCGCCCGGGCCGGCCAGAGCGCCTCGCGCGCGCACGGCTTGTGATCGCCGTCCGGCTCGGTCTTGAGCGAGAGCACGGCGGCGTTGTCGCGCAGCCAGTCGGCGCGGATCTCCTCCGGCATCCCGTGCGTGCCGTGCAGGAAGGCGCCGCCGCCGCCCGACGTGATGTACTGGCTGCCCTTCGGGCCCGAATAGCGGCTGTAGTGATGCGTGTCGCCGGACAAAATGAGCGGGATGCGCAGCGCCTTGCCGGCATTCTCGGCGATCCAGGCGGCGTAGCTCAGCGTGCGGAATGAATCGCCGTTCTGCTCGGCCTTGTACCAGCCGGGCTCCGCGCTGCAGAGGATGATGTTGGCGCCCTGCGGCATCGCCGTGGCGATCGCCACGAAGTAATCGGCCTGCGGCTGGTCCATATCGGCGACCAGCGCGATATCGATCGCCCACAGCCAGCACACCTCGCTCAGCTTCACGGCGAAATAGCTGCGCCGCTGCCCGGTGCGCCACTGGCCGAAGCGCGTCGCCTTCGCACGGCAGAAGAACGCGAGGAATGTCACCAGCCCGTCGTACCAGTCGTGATTGCCGGGCAGCGCGAGCAGGCGCGGATGCGGCGCGGCCTTGTGGTCCGGCAGCGCAAAGGCATACGGGTCCTGCGTCCGTTGCTTGTAGTCCTCGCGCCGCGACGTGGGATAGACCTCGTCGCCCCCCATCACCACCGCGGCGCCGCGCGGCAGCTTGTGCCCATCCACGGTCAGCTCGGGCTGCGCCAGCAGATACGCGATCGCGTAGGTCGCATCGAAGCCGTCGCCGAGATCGGCCACATAGTCGATCCAGATCGCGCCCTCGGCGTCCGGCGTCGCGCTGACCGTGTTCTGCGCGCGCGCGACCAGTTCGGCGTCCAGCACGGTGTCGAGCGCCGCCTCGATCAGCCGCCGGTCGGCATATTGCCCGAACAGGCCGGAGACGATGACCTGCCATAACAACTTCATCAGCAGGTCGGGATTGAACCACCGGACCATGCCGGGATAGCGCTGCAGTTCCGCGAGCGATGGTTTGCTTGCCACGTGTGCCTCCCCAAGCGAATGAGGCCGGCAGTGTGGCGGAGTTTGCCGAACAATCAAAGGACGAATTGGTGCGAATGGTCGCAGGGATGTGGGGGCCGTCGAGGTGCGCTGTCACCCAATCGAAATCAGCGTCCGATGATCTCCCCCTCGATCGCCCGCACCTGCTCCTCGCTCAGCCGCCCCACCGCCCCGTGCGCCGGCCGCATCGTGCGGTGAACCGGCGCGTCCCAGAACGTGCGCTCGATCGCAATCCCGGTCTTCCACGACGACGGCGCCACCGCCTCGTCCCAGCCGGGCGGCGTCAGGCGCGCCGGATGCGCGAAGGCATTTGCATTCGTCGCGGTGAGCAGCCGCGGGCTCTCCTCGACGCGGCCGCGCGCAACGATCCCCTCGTTGTCGACCGTGCACAGGATGTAGGCTAAATCGCCCGCCTTGATCTCGTCGTGGAACAGCCGCGTCGACCAGTAGACGTAAGCCGACGGGTCGGTGATGTAGGCCTTGAGCACGTCGGCTGAGTCCGCGAACGGCGGCACGACCTTCCACATGCGATGATTGGTGTTCCAGACGTAGGCGGGCATGGCTTCTCGGGGCGTGACGGGACCAACGTCATGGCGAGTGACTTGCGTCAGGGTCAAGTGACGTAAGCGCGCAGCAGCAATTCCGGTTTAGCCAACGCTGCGCTTCGACGCCCAAGGACACGCCGAGGCCGATCGTCGATCAGCTTAGCGGTGCGCTCGACAAGGCGCTCGACGACGAGGTGACGCGCAAGCGCCTGATCACGCTCGGCTGCGACATCCCCGACAAGCCGCAGCGCGGGCCGGCGGCGCTGCATGCTCTGGTCAAAGCTGAGATCGCGCGATGGAGCCCGATCATCAAGGCGGCGGGGGTGGCGATCAATTAGGGAGGTACGGGGCTCAAATCACAAGCGGGTATGGGTGAGCGGGGATTTATTGTGCCGCGCACAATGGGCGGAGCAAGCATTCAGTGCCTGGGGACAGAGCCCGGGAACCAATTTCCCGATGGGTTCGATTCTGCTACCTAAGCTCGTCTCGCTGAGGCGGTTAAGGCCATGAGTCCATGTCCGAGGCTGTGCATCGGGACCCGACCCCTAGTTCACTAGAGATCAGGAGAAGAGGATGAAGAAGCTCGCGATCGTGGGCGCGACCCACTTTGTTAATCGCATGTTTGAAGCATGCGGCAATTACCAGTGGGCACGAGAATTCCTTAAAAACGCGATTGAGGCCAAAGCCACCAAGGTCGAATTTGGGATTGAGTGGCAGGCCGTGGAAAAACACGGCGTCTACCGGCGTATCATTTCTGACAACGGTATCGGTATGACCAAGGAGGAGCTACTTAGCTTCTTCTCAACGCTTGGCGAAGGCGCGAAACGCATTGGCGGTGTGCACGATAATTTCGGCGTTGGCGCAAAAATAGCCTCGCTTCCATGGAATCCGGAAGGCGTAGTCGTAATTTCGTACAAAGACGGCAAGTCATCAATGATCTACATTCAACTCGACGATGACGGTGCCGAGTATGAGTTGCGTGAATTTCACAGCGACAAGGGCATCACACACGTCATCAACCCGGCGGAAGTCGATTGGGGGACCGATGTAAATTGGAGCGCAGTTACTCCCGTCTGGGCGCGTGAGCACGGGACCACTATCGTGCTGTTAGGTAGTGAAGAGGCACCTGACACGGTGCTTGGTAATCCAAAGGCCGGCGAGAAGGATATCAAGGGTCTTTCGGTATACCTCAACTCGCGGTTTTGGAATCTCCTACTTATCGACGTTCATGTCGTCGAGTTGCGCAGCGAGAAAAAGAATTCATGGCCAACCGGCCAGAACGACAAGGACGATGCTCGGCGGCCCAACAACCGCAAGATTGCTGGCGCGAAGTACTATCTCACGGATGTTGCGGCAAGCGCAGGTAAGCTCTCAGCTAAGGGGGTGCTGCCGCTGGATGACGGAAAGGTTCAAGCTCACTGGTATTTGTGGGACGGAGAGCGTCCGAATATCCATTCTTATGCAAAGAAGCCCGGCTACATTGCCGTGAAATACAAGGACGAGCTCTTTGAGCTCACTTCGCATAAGGCGCATTTTCGTTGGTTTGGTATCGCGGATGCGAAGATTCAGCAGAACCTCTTCATTGTTTTGGAACCAAATCTTTTCGATCCACAAATCGCAAATTGGGGCATCTACCCCGACCAAAGCCGCAATCGCCTCATCTTCACTGGTAACGGTGAGAAGGGTGTAGGGATGCCGCTTTCGGATTGGGGGTTCGACTTCTCTGACAATATGCCCGACGAAATTCGAGATGCCATCATGCGAGCGCGCGGCGATGGTACAGGAGGATTAGAAGACGAAGAATACCGGAAGCGCCTCCAGGAAAAGTTCGGCAGCCGATGGCTCACGACTCAGTTGGTCGCGGCCAAAGAAGATGACCAAGAGACGCGCGCCGCCACTCCCACAAACGAGACGGCGCAGGTCGTGGAGCAGGAGCGCGAGCGTGGGGTTCGCAAAAAGCGCAGGAGCCAGCGTCGGTTTCAGATCATCCGGCTACGCGCTAGCGAAGGCGGTAACGGACAAGGTATCGAGCGCCAAGTAGCCGTCGATGTGCCGAGATTCCGTTACGTGAGCAAGGACGAGTTCGAGGAAGATTGGCATCTCGCGTCTTGGGTGCCAATTGACCCCGATGGTCCGACCATTTTCATGAACCGAGACGCACCGCTTCTGCTTGAAGCGATAAAGCATCATCAGCAGCAATATCCCGACGTATTCGCGGTTGAGGTCGAGAAGATTGTCAAAGACACGTACGGTGAGGTGGCAGTATGCAAGATTGCTCACTCACAGAAACTTACAAAGTATGTGGCTGAAGACCAGCTTGACCTGACCTACAGGAACGAAGCTGCCCTTACAGTTTCGCTGATGGGTCTCCTAGCTGAGGAGAGTCTCATCGCGCAGCGGTTAGGTCGCTTAGGACGAAAAAAGACCGCTGCGTAGATATCAAAGGGCGTGCCGTGCGTTGCGCGCGGAATCACTCCGCTGCCACCCGCGTCAGCTCTCCCGCCGCTTCCATTTCGCGACGCAGCCACTCGGGTGAGATATCGAACCCATTCGGCCACGTCGGCGCGCCGAATTCGAGAAACACGCGGGCAAAATAAGCTTCATCCCGTAACGGTTCGAGCGCCGACCCGGGCTCTTTCACCATCGCGCTGAAATCGTGTGTGCCTTCGCTGCCGTCATTGAATTTGACGCGCAGGCGAAAGCCGCCGAGCCGTTCCAAACGTGCAACCTTAGTCAACATCGAGACCTGCGATCCTCTCGGGCAGTTCGCCTGCCCGTGCGCGCTGCCAATTATTGCGCAACTCGGCCTGATGCAACAGGGCCCATTGCCTCACCAGCCGGGCGGCCGCCTTCGGCAAGAGGCCTTCGATGACCTCGCCGGTTTCGATCGAGACGTTCGCCTCATGCTCGCCATAGACCGCCGTGAAGTGCGGCGGCGGATGCTCTCTGAGGTACATGCGGATTGCAATGCCGTAGAACCAGGCGACGGACGGCATCACGAAGCCTCAGTGTCCGGCGCTCATCGAAAGAACACGCGGATCAGGATGGCAACGTCCAGGGCGATCCCAAAGCCGACCATCCATCTGAGCAGAACATGCATAGCGTGAACCATCAGGAAGCTGCGGTCCAGGTTGTCGAAACGTTGGCAGCTCGCGATCGCCTCCGCGGCCTTGCGCGCCTTCTCTTCCGGCGCGCCGGCCGCGAGGAACGCGTCGTAGACCTCGGAGATCATGGTGGCCACGGGCCAGGCTTCCTTATCGGAGCATGATGCGAGCGTAAAACTAACGCGCGGTCATGATCCGGTCCAGCAACCAAACGTGGACACCGCAGACGGTCGCGCCTCGGTCCCTAAGCGGGATCGCCGGGTTGTCCTTGCGATAAGACGGCGCTCCGCGCCTTTCGCCCGGCGATGACGAGTGGAGAGGTGTGTGGCCGCCTCGCCCTTCGCGTTTGCCTCAACTCCTCATGGTGAGGAGCCGACGAAGTCGGCGTCTCGAACCATGGCCGCTAGCGCGGTAGCTCCCCCATCCTTCGAGACGCGGCCTTCGGCCGCTCCTCAGGATGAGGCGGAGAGAGATCAATTGTCCAGGAAGCTGCGCAGTTTCCGCGACCGTGACGGATGCTTCAGTTTGCGCAGCGCCTTCGCCTCGATCTGACGAATACGTTCGCGCGTCACCGAGAACTGCTGCCCGACTTCTTCCAGCGTGTGGTCGGTGTTCATGCCGATGCCGAAGCGCATGCGCAGCACGCGTTCTTCGCGTGGCGTCAGTGACGCCAAAACGCGCGTGGTCGTCTCGCGCAGGTTCGACTGGATCGCGGCGTCGATCGGCAGAATCGCGTTCTTGTCCTCGATGAAGTCGCCGAGGTGCGAATCCTCCTCGTCGCCGATCGGCGTTTCGAGCGAGATCGGCTCCTTGGCGATCTTGAGAACCTTGCGCACCTTCTCGAGCGGCATCGCAAGCTTCTCGGCCAGCTCCTCCGGCGTCGGCTCGCGGCCGATCTCGTGCAGCATCTGGCGGCTCGTGCGCACGATCTTGTTGATCGTCTCGATCATGTGCACCGGAATACGGATGGTGCGCGCCTGATCGGCGATCGAGCGCGTGATCGCCTGCCGGATCCACCACGTCGCGTAAGTGGAGAACTTGTAACCGCGGCGGTACTCGAACTTGTCGACCGCCTTCATCAGGCCGATGTTGCCTTCCTGGATCAGGTCAAGGAACTGCAGGCCGCGGTTGGTGTATTTCTTGGCGATCGAGATGACGAGGCGCAGGTTCGCCTCCACCATCTCCTTCTTGGCCTGGCGCGCCTCGCGCTCGCCCTTCTGCACCATGTGGACGAGCTTGCGGTACTCGCCGATCTCGAGGCCGGTCTCGGTCGCGAGCGACTGGATGTCGCCGCGGATCTGCTTGATGCGGTCCTTGTCGTGCGCGACGAAGTTCTTCCAGCCCTTGGCGGACAGCTTCGAGACGCGGTTGAGCCACTGCGGGTTGAGCTCTTCGCCCTGGTGGTTCTTGAGGAAGTCCTCGCGCGGCACGCCATAGCTTTCGGCGAGCCGCATCAGGCGGCCCTCGAACGACACCAGCCGCTTGTTGATGTCGTAGAGCTGCTCGACCAGCGCGTCGATGCGCGCCTGGTTGAGGCGCAGCGACTTCACCTCGGCGACGAGGTCTTCCTTGATCTTCTTGTACTTGCGCTCCTGCGCGGGCGAGAGCGACTCGTTCACCAGCTGGTTCGCGATGTCCTGGTCCTGCAACCGGCGCAGCCGCTTGTACTCGCTCGCGATCTTGTCGAACGACTCCAGCACCTTCGGCTTGAGCTCGGCCTCGATCGCCGCGAGCGAGAGCGAATTCTCCATGTCGTCGTCGTCGTCGGTGTCGCCGACCGGCACGCCCTCCTCGCCTTCGGCCGCGCTGCCGTTGCCGTTCTGGCCCGGCGGCTTGTAGGCCTGCGGCGGCCGGTAGGCGGCGGGGCGGAACGGGGTCGCGGCCGGCGGGGCGGACGGGGGCGCGGCGACCAGCGTGGGACCTGAGAGAATGCCGGCGCTCGGCGCACCGGCGGCCATCGCGGGCGCGCTGGTTGCTGTGGCGCCCGGAACGCCGGGCTGGCCCGGAATGCCCGGGGCGCCGGCCGGCATGCCCTTCACGGCATCCGGCCCGGCGTAGGTCGCCTCCAGGTCGATGATGTCGCGCAGGAACACTTTTCCTTCGTTGAGCTCGTCGCGCCAGATGATGATCGCCTGGAACGTGAGCGGGCTTTCGCACAGGCCGGCGATCATCGCCTCGCGGCCGGCCTCGATGCGCTTGGCGATCGCGATTTCACCCTCGCGCGAGAGCAGCTCCACGGAACCCATCTCGCGCAGGTACATCCGCACCGGATCGTCGGTGCGCTCGCCCGGCTCGGACTTCTTGGTGGTTTCGGTGACGGACTTCTGCGAGACCTCGACGAGATCGCTGCCGGCCTCATCGTCGTCGTCGTCCTCCTCGCCTTCCTCGGCCTCGGTCTCCTCGGATTCGACGACGTTGATGCCCATGTCGTTGAGCATCGCCAGCACGTCTTCGATCTGCTCGGAGGTAACTTCCTCGGAGGGAAGCACGCCGTTCAACTGCTCATAGGTCACGTAGCCGCGCTTCTTGGCGTTCTTGATCATCTTGCGGACGGCGGCATCCGAAAGGTCGAGCAACGGGCTGTCGGAGGTTTCGGCGGCTTCCTTGTCGGTCGCGGCAGGCGCCGGAACCGCGCCCTTGGCGGCGGCCTTGATGGCGACGGCCTTGATCGCCTCGACATTGCTCACCGGCGCCTTGCCGGTCGCGGGCTTCGTTTTGGCGGCAGCAGCACCTTTCGCCAGCGGCGTGACGGCAGCCGGCTTCACCCCCGGTTTCACCGGCGGCGCGGGCTTGGAAGGCGCTGACTTGACTACTGTTTTCGGCGCGGGCTTCTTCGCCGGGGCCTGCTTGGTCTTGGATTTTGCGGCAGTCTTGGATGGCATACACGGTCCTCTTCGCCGCCCCCAAAAAGCGGCGGACAGTCCAAATGGCGGCGCGCGGATCGCGCCAACCCTTACGAATCGCGGCCGGCAGTGTGGATAGGGGCTCATTAAGCCCCAATTAACCCTGCTTCAACCGGCCAAAGGCTCTTCCCCGTCAACGCGCCGGATGCGGAAAAAGTCCCCCTACCCTATGCGCTGAGTCTCGGTCTTTCCGGGAGCCTTTCGCTCCTAGAAAGTGCGCGCCGGACGCCCCGAAGGAGCCCCAAATCCGTCGATCAGGGCCTCCGAGCCGTCGAGCGCCGCGAGCCGCACCTGAATATCGCGCAGCCAAGCGAGGTTTTCCTCGCTCGGTTCGCTACCCAAGGCCAGTTCGGCTTCTTTGAGCTCCTTATGTAACGTCCGCGACTTGCGATGCAAGCTGACAACATGGGTCCACCAGAGACTTACGTCCTCTTCGGCAGCCCCTTCCCGCGCCGGCCAGTCGGACTGATGGGTGATGCTCCCTTCGACCCGCGCGAGCACCGCGCCAAGCTCGCGCCCAGCGATGGCAGCGCGCAGGGCGGCAGACGTCAGCGCGTGGCCGGATGAGGCGTCCAAAATGGCCCGCCGCAGCCGGTCGCCATCGGTGTGGCGGAACTCAAGCTCGGCCAGGTCCTCGGCGTGGGTTTCCAAGAGCCAGGGGTGATTGATCACCGCGAGCAGAATCAGCGCCTCGCGTGACGGCAGCACATTGCGTGCACCGCGCACGATCTGGCTCCCGGTCAGCCGCGCACTGGGTGCGCCGAGCACCTCGCGCGGCGCGGGCCTGCGATTACCCTGACGTCCCTTGCCTTGCCAGCGCGACGCTTGCTCGCCGAACCGCCCGCGCTCCCAGCGTTGCCCCCCTTCGCGCGCAGCGGGCGCGAACAGCGCGCGCACCCGCTCGTCGAGATCCTGCCGGTAATACTTGCGCACGGAAGGATCGCCGATCACGTTCGTGACTTCGGCCACGCGCTGGTCGAGCCCCGCGCGGCGTTCGGGCGTATCGAAGCCGCCCGATTCCGTTTCACGCTGCCACAGCATGTCGGCCAGACCGCGCGCGGCGCCGATCACCTCGCCGATCGCCTCGCGGCCGCCTGAGCGCACCAGATCGTCCGGGTCCTGCCCCTCGGGCAGCAGCGCGAACCTGATGGTCTTGCCCGGCTTGATGTGCGGCAGCGCGAGATCGACCGCGCGGTAGGCAGCCCGTCGCCCCGCGCCGTCGCCGTCGAAACACAGCACCGGCTCGTCTGCCATCTTCCACAACAGGACGAGTTGATCCTCGGTGAGTGCCGTGCCGAGCGGGGCGACCGCCGCCGCGTAACCCGCCGTCACCATCGCGATCACGTCGACATAGCCTTCGACGACGACGATTTGAGCGCCTTCGTGCGCGGCCTTGCGCGCCGCCGCGATGTTGTAGAGCGTTCCGCCCTTGTGAAAGAGCGGCGTCTCGGGCGAATTGAGATATTTCGCCTGCGCATCCTTTTCGAGCGCGCGTCCGCCGAACGCGATTGCGCGGGAGCGCAGATCGGTGATCGGAAACATCACGCGGTCGCGGAAGCGATCGTAGGGAACGGGGATGTCCTCGCCGGAGACGAGCAGTCCGGCCTCGATCATGTCCTCGGCCGAAACGCCCTGCGCGCCGAGATGCTCCTTCAGGGCGAAGCGCTCCGGGGGCGCGTAGCCGATACGGAAGGCTAGCTGCGTCTTCGGCTCGATGCCGCGGTCGGCGAGATAGCCGCGCGCCTTGGCGCCCGCACGCGCAGCCAATGTCGTCTCGAAAAACTTCGCCGCAAGCTCGACGATATCGTGCAGGGTCTTGCGCCGCTCTTCGCGCGCTTCGGCCTCGGGCGTCGACTTCGGCAACGGCACGCCTGCCATCGAGGCGAGCCGCTCCACCGCCTCGGGGAAGTTCACCCCTTCGGTCTGCATCACGAAGTCGAAGATGTTGCCGTTCTTGCCCGAGGAGAAGTCGAACCACGCCGCCTTCTGATCGTTCACGAAGAACGACGGCGTCTTCTCCTTGTTGAATGGCGACAACCCTTTCCACTCGCGCCCGGCCTTCTTGAGCTTGACGCGACGGCCGACGACCTCCGAAACCGGGAGGCGCGCGCGCAGGTCGTCGAGGAATGAGGCCGGAAAGCGCATGGTGCTGATTCGGGAGGATAGTGCCGTATTGACCCGGATATAGGGCCGCGAAGCCGAGCTGTCCGCCTACCGCTACTTATCCCGGCTATCCACAATGATCACTTCGACAGTTTTTCCGAATCTTGAGCGGAGCGCCTCGCTTCGTGGTTCGTAAAGTCACGATTGTCGATCGCCCGCTATCATCATACGTACGCTGCTTGGGCGCCGGCGAAAGCCCTTCGATGTCGTATTCGTCGAAAACGTGCTCCACGACCGCGTAGGACGGACCGTTGTACCAACTCGGGTCATCGTCGTGATCGAGCTTGATCGCCGCGATGGTTCGCTTGCCGACATCCGTGGAGCGCCATCGCCCGGTTTCGGTAAGAAACTCGCGACGATCTTGAAGTCTGAATGCTTCATACCCTTGGGCACAAAGTCGACGCGCTTGGTTTTGGAGACAGGCATCAGTTTGCTCGCTCTCACAAGCATAAGGGCCCCTCACCCGGCTCGACGCTTCGCGTCTCGCCACCCTCTCCCCCCTGCGCGGGGCGAGGGAAGTCACCCCCCGCTCAGCATCTTCTTCACCGCGCCGCTCGCCTTGCCGAAATCGAGCTTGCCGGCATAGCGCTCCTTCAGCGCTGCCATGACCTTGCCCATGTCCTTCATGGCGGTGGCGCCGGTTTCCTTGAGCAGCGCGCCGATCGTGTCGTGGATTTCCTGATCGGTCATCTGCTGCGGCAGATACTTGGAGATGATCGTGATCTCCTCGCGCTCCCGCGCGGCGAGTTCCGGCCGCCCGCCCTTCTCGTAAAGCTCGACCGATTCATGGCGCTGCTTGATCATCTTCTGTAAGACGCCGAGCGCGTCCTCGTCGGAGAGCGCAGGCTTGCCCTGCCCGCGCGCCTCGATGTCGGCGTTCTTCAGCGTCGAATTGACCATCCGCAGCGTCGAGACGCGGTGTGCCTCGTCGGCCTTCATCGCGGCCTTCAGGGCATTGTTGATGTCGTCGCGCAGCATCGCTGAGACCTCTAACAGACTGATATTTGAAAACTTGTCCGCCGTGCCCCATTCCCTTTGACGGTGCGGCGGGTGGCGGCTATCTAGGCCGCTTATGGACCACAAACAAGACGATTCCGGCTGGGCCGAGCCCAACGCCACCGCCCTCCTGGTGCTCGGCGACGGCACGGTGCTCGAAGGTGTCGGCATCGGCGGCATCGGCCAATCGGCCGGCGAGGTGTGCTTCAACACCGCGATGACGGGCTACGAGGAGATCCTCACCGACCCCTCGTACGCCGGGCAGATCATCACCTTCACGTTCCCGCACATCGGCAATGTCGGCACCAACGAGGACGACATCGAGACGGTGAACATGGCGGCGACGCCGGGCGCGCGCGGCGTGATCCTGCGCACCACGATCACCGACCCGTCGAGCTGGCGCGCGACCGCGCACCTCGACCAGTGGCTCAAGCGCCGCGGCATCATCGGGCTTGCCGGCATCGACACGCGCGCGCTCACCAGCCTGATCCGGCAAAAGGGCATGCCGAACGCCGTGATCGCGCACGCGCCCGACGGCCAATTCGATCTCGACGCGCTCAAGAAAGACGCCCGCGAGTGGCCCGGCCTCGTCGGCATGGACCTCGTGCCGATGGTGACGAGCGGGCAACGCTTCACCTGGGACGAGACCGAGTGGAAGCTCGGCGAAGGTTACGGCCGCGTCCAGAACGGCGAATTCCACGTGGTGGCGATCGACTACGGCATCAAGCGCAACATCCTGCGCCTGCTCGCGGGCGCGGCCGGCAAGGTGACGGTCGTGCCGGCGACGACGTCGGCTCAAGACATTCTGGCGATGAAGCCCGACGGCGTTTTTCTCTCCAATGGTCCGGGCGATCCGGCGGCGACCGGCGAATACGCGGTGCCGGTGATCAAAGAGCTGGTCGAGAGCGGCACGCCGACCTTCGGCATCTGCCTCGGCCACCAGATGCTCGGCCTCGCGCTCGGCGGCAAGACCATGAAAATGCATCAGGGGCATCACGGTGCGAACCATCCGGTGAAGGATCTCACCACCGGCAAGGTCGAGATCACGTCGATGAACCACGGCTTCGCGGTGGACAAGGAGTCGCTGCCGGACAACGTCGACCAGACGCATGTTTCTTTGTTCGATGGCTCCAATTGCGGTCTTGCGCTCAAAGACAAGCCGGTGTTCTCGGTGCAGTATCATCCGGAGGCATCGCCTGGGCCGCGCGACAGCCACTATCTGTTTCAGCGCTTCACCGGGCTGATGCGCGAGCGCAAGAAGGCGTGACGCCGCCGGCCGCCCCACGCTAGGATCGCGCGGGGGCCGCGCATGCAGCAGAAATCCCGGCTGATCGAGAAGATGCGCCTCGATGCGCTGACCGACGGCGTTTTCGCCGTCGCGATGACGTTGCTGGTAATCGATCTGAAGCTGCCGGAAAGCTTCCACCCAACGACCGCGGCCGAATTCCTTCACGGGCTCGCGGAGCTTCAGACCCAGTTCCTCGTCTACGTCATCAGCTTCATCGTGCTCGGCCTGCGCTGGATGTCGCTCGCCAAGCTCTCGCGGCTGCACGAGACCGTCGAGGATCGATATGTCCACTGGTCGCTCCTTCACCTTTTGCTCGTCACCTGCGTGCCGTTCGTCACGATGGTGGTCGGACGCTACGGTGCGCTTGCGCCCGCGATCTGGCTCTACTGCGCAATTACGATCTCGGCGGCCCTGGTCGCGCTGCGGCTCGCGGCGCTTGCCGAATCGCATATCGGCAAGGAGGACGCGTTCGACCGGCGCATAGGGTTGGGTGTGATCATCGTGTTGTCGCTGGTGGTCGTCGCGTTCAGTTTCGTGCAACCAAGGCACGCGATGTGGATTTACCTGCTGAACATTTTCGCGCCGGCGGTGCGCCGCTTCGTGCCGGCCCCGAAACAGTGAAACATGAACACGGCCACCACAATCGAGCCTGCGGCTTTCTTCTTTACCGACGACGGGGCAGTGCCGAACAACCGGCTGCCGATGCTGGTCTATCGCGGCGCGTTCGATGCGCGCGACATCGCAGGCGCAATCGAGAAAACGTTCCGCAAGAACGATTCGGGCCATGGCCTGTGGCACAACGGCATCTATCCGTTCACGCACTACCATTCGCAGATCCACGAAGTGCTCGGCATCGCGGTGGGCCGCGCGCGGGTGCGCTTCGGCGGCAGGAACGGCGAGGAACTGGAGGTCGAGGCGGGCGACGTGGCGGTGCTGCCGGCCGGCACCGGCCATCAGCGCATTTCGTCGACGCCCGACCTGCTGGTGATCGGCGCCTATCCGCCCGACGGGCACTATGACCTTTGCCGCGGCACCGGCGCGGAGCATGCGCGCGCACTGGAAACGATCCCGTGCGTCCCGCTGCCGCAAACCGATCCGCTGTTCGGCGCCGACGGTCCGCTGACCAAGCTGTGGCGGTGAGTCAGGACGCCGGAGCCGTGCGAGAGGCTTCGGCTTGCGCAGGCGGCGTCACCTGCAAGTCGCGGCGCAACAGCCGCCCCGCCTTCACGAACGGCAGCCACAGCACCTTGAGCACGCCATCGTGCTCGCGGCTCTCTTCGCCGAGGCCGAATTCGAGCGCCTCGCGCTTGGTCGGCATGTAGAGCGTGCGGAACGCCCAATCCCAGATCGACAGGCCAAAGCCGAGGTTCTTGTTGAAGTGCTTCGGGTTCGTCGAATGATGGATCTGATGATGCGCGGGGCTCTGGAGCACGTAGCCGAGCCACCCGCGCAACGGAATCCACACGTGCGAATGACGCAGGTGCAGCAGCGTCATGTTGTAGGCGAACAGCACGATATTGATCCACACGAGCGTCAGGCCCTGACGCTCAGCGCCGAGCAGGTGCTCGGCCGCACCGAACAGCACGCCCACCGCCGTGCCGGTGCAGAGCGGAAACAGAAACAGCTCGAGCGGATGCTGGCGGAATTCGGTCAGCGGCGTCAGCACCTCGGCCGAATGATGCACCTTGTGGAATTCCCACAGCACCGGAATGCGATGCATCAAGAAGTGCGCGAACCAGTAGCCGAGATCGAAGACGACCCAGTAGAGGATGCCCATCGCGACCGCGATGGCGATGCTGGCCTCGGCGGCGTGTGGGGCCGGCGTCATCACGCGGCCGAGCAGCCAGAAGGTCGCCGCGCTGGTCGCGTAGCTGATGACAAACAGCCCCGAGACGCCGGCCGCGTTGAGCAGGCCCGAGACGAAGAAGAGCTTGAAATCGAGAACGGTGGATTTGTGCAGCCAGATGCGCCGCCAAGACCCGGCACGCAGGAACGCGCGCGTGCGGCGCACGAAGCTGCCGCGCCGGCTGAGCGTGAACCACAGGAACGACGAAACCGCGGCACCGATCAGGCAGAAGACGTTGAACTGTTCTGTGACGGTGAACAGCGCGGTCGCCTGGTCCGACAGGGCGGTTGCGATGAAGTCCCACATGGGCCCAATCTCGCTGGCCGTGCTTAAGACAGCCTTAAATCGGCCTGCGTAAGTCCAAGCCACACGCTGATTTTCTGGCGCGCAGGCGCAAATTCCCTATAGTCCCGCGCCTGGACTTGGGGACTTCTTGGATGGCCACCTGGCGCGAATTCTGGGACAGCGCCCATTCGATCTATGTGAGCGAGCGCCACAAGGACGTGCATTACCGCGATGTCGCCACGCAACTCGCGGCGTTCGTGCCCGGGCTCGATGCGCGCGTGCTCGATCATGGCAGCGGCGAGGCGATCCACGCCGACCTCGTCGCCGCAAAGGCGCGCGAGTTACTGCTGTGCGACGCCGCCGCCAGCGTGCGCGCGTCGATTGCCACGCGTTTCGCCGGCAATCCGGAAATCAAGGTCGTCTCGCCCGAAGACGTCGAGCGCCTGCCGGACGCCTCGCTCGATCTTGTGTTCGCCAACTCGCTCGTTCAATACCTGACGGCGGCCGAGCTCGACCGCATGCTTGGCGTTTGGCGCCGGCTGCTGGCGCCCGGCGGCACGCTGATCGTCGCCGATGTTATCCCGCCGCCCGTCGGCGCGCTCAGCGATGGTCTCGCGCTATTGCGCTATGCCGCCGCGAACGGCTTCCTCGGCGCGGCGCTCGTCGGTCTCGCGCGCACCGCGCTGTCGCGCTATCGCCGCCTGCGCAGCGAGCTTGGCATCGCACGCTACAGCGAAGCGGAATTTCTGGCGAAGCTGCGCGCGGCGGGTTACTCGTCTGAGCGTCTGCCGAAGAATGTCGAGCACAATCCCGCGCGCATGACGTTTCGTTCGCGGGTGGCTGAAAGCTAACTCTGCGCCGCCCCGACCGTATCGGCCATCGCGGCGCCGCGCGCGCCCAGCGGCTTCGCGCCGCCGACGGTCGAGTCGCGCGCCGTCTGGTGCTCGATCTCGGCATTGAGTTCGGCGCCGACCAGAACGACGGTGATGGAGAGCCATAGCCACATCATCAGGCCGATCACGGCACCGAGCGATCCGTAGGTCGCGTTGTAATCGGCGAAACGGGACAGGTACCAGGAGAACGCCGCCGAGACGGCAAGCCACGCGAATGCCGCGAACACGCTGCCGACGCTGACCCAGCGCCATTTCGCATTGCGCCGCGACGGACCGAACCGATAGAGCAGCGCAAGCCCGACGATCACGACAACGAACAGCACGGGCCAGCGCAGCAGCGGCAAAAATCCCGCCTGTTGCTCGGCGGCGAAACCCAGATAGGCGAGCACCAGCGGCACCACCACGACGGACGCGATCGCGAGCAGCAGCACCACCACCGCGCCAAGCGTGAAGGTCAGCGAGATCAAGTTCAGCTTGATGAAGCCGCGCTTCTCGTCTTCGTCGTAAACGATGTTCAACGCGTCGAAAATCGCCTTCATGCCGGCGTTTGCGCTCCACACCGCAATGGCAAGACCGAGAGCAAACGCGAACGTCAGCTTCCCGTCGCTGTTGGCCGCGAGGCGCACGATCTGCTCGCTGATCAGGTCGTAGGCGCCCCCCGGCATGACACCGGCAATGAAGTTGAGATGCGCGCTGATGCTGCTGGCCTTGGCAAACAGTCCGTACAGCGAGACGAGAGCCGTGATGGCCGGGACGACGGCCAGCATGGCGTAGAACGTCACCCCGGCTGCGATCAGCAGCAGGCGGTCCGCGGAAATCTCCTCGTAAGTCCGCCACAGGATATCTTTCCAGCCGCGCCACGGAATACGGGCCGGTGTATCGGCGTCGCGGCCCCGGTTCGGCTCGGCGGCGCGCTCGAATTGCAGCGCGCGCGGCTCGTCCGTGCTGCGCTCCGTTCCCAGCGGCGCAGTCTGCGGGCGTCGTTGCTTGCGCGGGAGAAGCCGTTCCTCGAGCCGGACCGCGCCCGCTGCAAGCGCCAGGCCCGCCAGGGCTGCCAGAATGGTCGGGACGGAGCGATGCAGGGACGTGGTCATGGGGCTACCGGCGGGTGCAATCTCTAACGCGCAGAACGCACAGGGTTTCCGTCCACACCGCTGCCAATCGCCGGGGCTTTAGCGCTTCCCTGCTCCCTGATTCTGGTCTAAACACCGCCGCGCGCGGGGCCCGGCCCTGACGCCGGATCACAGGACGCGCGCCAAGCGCGCCCTTTTTTTGTGCCCAGTCCGGAGCGATATGCCGAAACGCACTGATATCTCAACGATTTTGATCATCGGCGCGGGCCCGATCGTGATCGGGCAGGCGTGCGAATTCGATTATTCGGGCACGCAGGCCTGCAAGGCGCTCAAGGCCGAGGGCTACCGGATCGTGCTGGTCAACTCCAATCCGGCGACGATCATGACCGACCCGGATCTGGCCGATGCGACTTACATCGAGCCGATCACGCCGGAAATCGTCGCCAAGATCATCGAGAAGGAACGCAACGTCGTCCCCGGCGGGTTCGCGCTGCTCCCGACCATGGGCGGACAGACGGCGCTCAACTGCGCGCTGTCGTTGCGCCGCATGGGGACGCTGGACAAGTTCGACGTCGAGATGATCGGCGCGACCGCCGACGCCATCGACAAGGCCGAGGACCGCGCGCTGTTTCGCGATGCGATGACCAAGATCGGCCTGGAGACGCCGCGCTCCAAGCTCGCCAACGCCTCGGAGCTCAAGCGACAGGACCGCGAGAAGTACAAGGCGCAGCGCGCACACATCGAAGGGCGCGATCTCTCCGACGCGCAAAAGAAGCAGGCGCTCGCCGACTTCGAGCTCGATTGGAAGAAGCAGGAGATCGAGCGGCGCGAGCGCTATCAGGATCAGGCGCTGATCGAGGCGCTGCAGGCGCTCGATTATGTCGGCCTGCCCGCAATCATCCGTCCGTCGTTCACGCTCGGCGGCACCGGCGGCGGCATCGCCTACAACAAGGCGGAGTTCCTCGAAATCGTGGAGCGCGGATTGGACGCGTCTCCCACCAACGAGATCCTGATCGAGGAGTCGGTGCTCGGCTGGAAGGAATTCGAGATGGAGGTGGTCCGCGACAAAGCGGACAATTGCATCATCATCTGCTCGATCGAGAACCTCGATCCGATGGGCGTGCACACCGGCGATTCAATCACCATCGCGCCGGCGCTGACCCTGACCGATAAAGAATACCAGATCATGCGCGACGCCTCGATCGCGGTCTTGCGCGAGATCGGGGTCGAGACCGGCGGCTCGAACGTGCAGTTCGCCGTCAATCCGGCGGACGGACGGCTTGTTATCATCGAGATGAACCCGCGCGTCTCGCGCTCGTCGGCGTTGGCCTCCAAGGCGACCGGCTTTCCGATCGCCAAGGTCGCCGCCAAGCTGGCCGTCGGCTACACGCTCGACGAGATCGCCAACGACATCACCGGCGGCGCGACGCCGGCCGCGTTCGAGCCGACCATCGACTACGTGGTCACGAAGATTCCGCGCTTTGCGTTCGAGAAATTCCCCGGCGCCGATCAGGTGCTGACCACCTCGATGAAATCGGTCGGCGAAGCGATGGCGATCGGCCGCAC
>JAXDNY010000113.1:0-16937 GCA_034669145.1 Hyphomicrobiales bacterium | reverse complement strand
CGGCGGCCTTCGCCGGAGCGACCGCCTGATTGTAGTTCTCGAGCAGCTGCGCGACCGAGGCCGCCGACATGTCGAGCACGGGCTTGGGATAGATGCCGAACAGTATGGTGAGGATGACGAGCGGCGCCAGCACCAGGATTTCGCGCCGGCCGAGATCGCGCAAGCCCGCCAGCGCCGGCTTCTCCAGCACGCCGAAGATCACCTTGCGATAGAGCCAGAGCGCGTAGCAGGCCGACAGGATCACGCCGAGCGTCGCCAGCGTCGCGACCGGAATGTTGACGCGGAACGTGCCGATCAGCGCCAGGAACTCGCCGATGAAGCCGGAGGTGCCGGGCAGTCCGACATTGGCGAGCGTGAACACCAGGAAGACCAGCGCATAGAGCGGCATGTTGTTCACGAGGCCGCCGTAGGCGGCAATCTCGCGCGTATGCATGCGGTCGTAGACCACGCCGACGCAGAGGAACAGCGCGGCCGACACGATGCCGTGCGAGATCATCTGGAAGATGCCGCCGGCGACCCCCTGCGTGGTCAGCGCGAAGATCCCCATGGTGACGAAGCCCATGTGCGCCACGGAAGAATAGGCGATGAGCTTCTTCATGTCCTGCTGCACCAGCGCAACCAGCGAGGTGTAGACGATCGCGACGACCGAGAGCGCGAAGATCAGCGGCGCGAGATCCATCGAGGCGTGCGGGAACATCGGCACCGAGAACCGCAGAAAGCCGTAGCCGCCCATCTTCAACAGGATTGCGGCAAGGATGACCGAGCCGGCGGTCGGCGCCTCGACATGCGCATCCGGCAGCCAGGTGTGCACCGGCCACATCGGCATCTTCACGGCGAACGAGGCGAAAAAGGCGAGCCACAGCCAGGTCTGCATATTTTGCGGAAACGCAAACTTCATCAAAGTCGGAATGTCGGTCGTGCCGGCCTGCCAGTACATCGCCATGATGGCGAGCAGCATCAGCACCGAGCCGAGCAGCGTGTAGAGGAAGAACTTGAAGCTGGCGTAGACCCGGCGCGGCCCGCCCCAGACGCCGATGATGAGGAACATCGGGATCAGGCCGCCTTCGAAGAACAGGTAGAACAGCACCAGATCGAGCGCCGAGAAAGTGCCGATCATCAGGGTTTCGAGCGCGAGGAACGCGATCATGTATTCCTTCACGCGCGTCTGGATCACCTCCCAGCTTGCGATGATGCAGAGCGGCATCAGACCGGTGGTGAGGATCACGAACGGCAGCGAAATGCCGTCAACGCCCATGTGGTAGGCCGACATGCCGCCGAGCCAGGGCCGCTTCTCGACGAACTGGAATTCCGGCGACGCCGGATCGAAGCGCCAGACCAGCACCAGCGACACCGCGAAGGTGACGAGCGTGGTCCACAGCGCGGTCCAGCGCGCATTGCGCTTCGCGGTCTCGTCGTCGCCGTTGAGCGCAAAGATGAACAGCACGCCGAGGACGGGCAGGAACGTGGTGATCGACAGGACGGGCCAGCTCGACATCAGTGGCTCCCCGCGAACATGAACCACGTGATCAGTCCCGCGATCCCGATCAGCATCGCGAAGGCGTAGTGATAGAGGTAGCCGGTCTGCAACCGGACCACGTTGCGGGTCACATCGAGCACGCGCGCCGAGACGCCGTCGGGTCCAAGCCCGTCGATCACCCAGCCGTCACCGAGCTTCCACAGCACGCGGCCGAGCCACAGCGCGGGCCGCACGAAGATCAGGTCGTAGAGCTCGTCGAAGTACCACTTGTTGAGCAGGAACTTGTAGAGCGGCTCCTGGCTCTGCGCGAGTGCGACGGGCAGGTCGGGGCGGCGGATGTAGAACTGGTAGGCGACAAGGAAGCCGATCGCCATCATCACGGTCGGCACATACGGGATCGACCAGTGCACCTCGTGCATGTCGTGCAGGATGTGATTGTCGGGTCCGAACTTGAGCGACTCGCGGAAGAACTCCGCCACATGATGCCCGGCGAACAGTTCCTTGAACGGGAAGCCCGCGAGAATTGACCCCGCCGCGAGGAAGATCAGCGGAATGAGAATGACCCACGGGCTCTCATGCGCGTGCTCGTAGGCGTGCTTGTCCTTCGGCGCGCCATGGAAAGTCATGAAGATGAGCCGCCATGAATAGAACGAGGTGAGCAGCGCGGCGACCACCGTCATGACGAAGGCGTAAGCCGCGAACGGATTGTGCCCCGCCGCTGCCGCCTCGATGATCGCGTCCTTGGAGTAATAGCCGGCGGTGAGCGGGAAGCCAGTGAGCGCGAGCGTGCCGATCAGCATGCACACATAGGTCACCGGCAGTTTGTCGCGCAGGCCGCCCATTTTGCGCATGTCCTGCTCGTGATGCATCGCGTGGATCACCGAGCCGGAGCCGAGGAACAGGAGCGCCTTGAAGAACGCATGCGTGAACAGGTGGAACATGCCGACCGAATAGGCGCCGACGCCCATCGCGACGAACATGTAGCCGAGCTGCGAGCAGGTCGAGTACGCGACTACGCGCTTGATGTCGTTCTGCACGAGGCCGACGGTCGCGGCGAACAGCGCCGTGGTTGCACCGACCAGCGTGACGAAACCTTGAGCGTTCGGCGCCAGCTCGAACAGCGGCGAGAGCCGCGCCACCATGAACACGCCGGCCGTCACCATGGTGGCGGCGTGGATCAATGCTGAGACCGGCGTCGGGCCTTCCATCGCGTCGGGCAGCCAGGTGTGCAGCAGGAATTGGGCCGACTTGCCCATCGCGCCCATGAAGAGGAGCAGGCAGATCAGCGTCATCGCGTCGGCGTGCCAGCCGAAGAAGTTGATCGTCTTGCCGGCGAGCGAGGGCGCCTGCGCGAACACGGTGTCGAACGCGATCGCGCCGGTCATCATGAAGACGGCGAAAATGCCGAGCGCGAAGCCAAAATCGCCGACGCGATTGACGACGAACGCCTTGATGGCGGCCGCGTTCGCTTCGGGCTTGTGGTACCAGAACCCGATCAGCAGGTAGCTCGCGAGCCCGACCCCCTCCCAGCCAAAGAACATCTGCACGAGGTTGTCGGCCGTCACCAGCATGAGCATCGCGAAGGTGAACAGCGACAGGTAGGCGAAGAAGCGCGGCCGGTACGGGTCGTCCTCCATGTAGCCGATGGAATAAAGGTGCACGAACGCCGACACGGTCGTGACCACGACCAGCATCACGGCGGTCAGCGTGTCGACACGGATGCCCCAGTCGACCTTCAGGTCGCCCGAGGACATCCACGCAAGCAGCACCTCGCGCGAATCCTGGTGGCCGAAGCCGACGCGATAGAACGCGATCCAGGATAGCACCATCGCGACAAACAGAAAGAGCGTGGTGACGAGCTCAGCGGCGCGCGAGCCGGCGGCTGGCGGCGCGTGCGAATGATCTTCGTGGTCCGAATGGTGGATGACGGCGTGGTCGCCATGCGCCGGCGCGCCGCCGCCGGTGTGCGGGCCGTGGCCGGCCGCGTGATCGTCGCCGGGCGCAGGGTCGGCGCCGGGATGGCGCGCGCGGGCGCCGGCGAGCGCGATCAGCGCCGCGACGATGCAGCCGAGCAACGGGAGAAAGACAATGGCCTGATACATGAAGTGTGAGTCAGCCCTTCATCAGATTGATGTCTTCGACCGCGATCGAGCCGCGATTGCGGTAATAGACCACGAGGATCGCGAGCCCGATCGCGGCTTCGGCGGCCGCAACGGTCAGCACCAGCAGCGCAAACACCTGGCCGACGAGGTCGCCGAGGAAGGACGAGAACGCCACAAGGTTGATGTTCACGGCGAGCAGGATCAGTTCGATCGACATCAGGATGACGATCACGTTCTTGCGGTTGATGAAGATGCCGAGGATCCCGAGCGTGAACAGGATCGCCGCGACTGCGAGGTAGTGGCCGAGCGTGATGGTCATTGCAGCCCCTGCCCTGACCGCACCTTCACGACCTCCAACGCCTCGGCCTTGGTGCGCCGCACCTGCGCGCCCATGTCCTGCCGCTTCACCGGCACGCGGTGGCGCAAGGTCAGCACGATCGCGCCCACCATCGCGACGAGCAGGATGATGCCGGACGCCTGGAAGTAGTAGATGTAGCGCGTATAGAGCACGAGCCCGAGCGCCTCGGTGTTGGTGACGGTGTCGATCGGCGGGATCGGCGCGGTGATCGCCTTCGGCACGCCCGGCCCGATGACCCAGGCGCCGACCACCAGCAGCAATTCCATCAGCACGACGACGCCGACCAGTCCGCCGACCGGCAGATAGCTGAGAAACCCCTGGCGCAGCTCGGCGAAATCCACGTCGAGCATCATCACGACGAACAGGAACAGCACCGCGACCGCGCCGACATAGACGACGATCAGGATCATCGCGAGGAACTCGGCGCCGAGCAGCACGAACAGCCCCGCCGCGTTGACGAAGGCGAGGATCAAAAACAGCACCGAATGCACGGGGTTCTTCGCCGCGATGACCATGAAGGCCGACGCGATGCAGACCCCGGCAAAGAGGTAGAAAAACAGGGCGGCGAGAATCATTCCGAAGTCCTGAGGGCCAGCGGCCGTGGTGTTCCTAGCGCGGCAGATTGCGCGCGGCAACGGGGCATAACCCCATGTGCGCTGATTGAAAGCGCAGGAACCTCTGATAGCATGGGATTTGCCCGATTGCCTTCGGCTGCAGCCTGCCAGCCGTGCCGCACGCGAGGTTCCGATGGCATTACCCTACCCAGTCGTCGTGGTGCCCGGAATCACGGCGTCCTACCTCACCGACCTCTATCCGTTCCCGCCGGCGGCGCTGTGGGGCGCGCTGACCAAAGAGTATGAGCGCGCCGCATTGCATCCCGACGACCTCACGACGTCGCTTCCGGCCGGACGGCGTGCTTTCGAGGCTGTGGAGCCTGCGCATGTCAGAGCCGGTCAACCCATCGACATCGCCTATAAGGAACTGGTCGAGGAGCTGCGCCACAATCTGCGCGCACGCGAGGACCAGCCGGTCCCGGTCTATGCATTCGGCTACGACTGGCGCCAGCCGCTCGAAGCGATCGAGGACGAACTCGCAGCCTTCATCGAAGAGGTGCACCAGCGCACAGCGTTGCTGCGGCACTACAATGGCGACGGCGACTACAAGAAGGACCCGAGAGTCAATCTTGTCGGGCATTCGATGGGCGGACTTGTCGTTGCGGGCTGCCTCGCGCGGCACGGCAAGAAGCTAAAAGTTGGCAAGGTTGTCACTCTGGCCAGCCCGTTTCAGGGCTCGTTCGAAGTCGTCATCAAGGTTACCACCGGAACGGCCAATCTCGGCACCGATGCGCCGTCCTCGCGCGAGCGCGAAGCCGCCCGTCTCACGCCAGCCCTCTACTACCTTACGCCGTCGTTCGCGAACGGCCTCGACATCAAGGATCCGTCACTGCCGAAGACCCTGTTCGACCCCAACCTGTGGCAGCCATCGATCGTCAAGACGATCATCGAATACATCCGCCTGCACGGCATGAAGGCCACCAATGAAAACGAACGGCGCCAGATGGCGCAGGACCTTTTCGCCGGCCTGCTGACCGCGGCCAAAAAACATCGCAGCGGTCTGGACAGCATCAAGCTCGCCGACGCCGGGCTGAAATCGACCGATTGGCTTTGTGTCATCGGCGTCGATGCAGTCACGCGGATCGGCCTTGAGGTGGTCAAGAGGGCTGGAGCTGCGGAGTTCGAATTCCGTTCCGCCCATCGCGACAATCAATGGTCATGGAGCAAAGAGAGCGGGACTGCCGACAACAATCGCCGGACCGGCGACGGCACAGTCCCGTTTGAAGGCGCGATCCCGAAATTTCTCCCGTACGAGAGCCTCGTTTGCGTCCGCCCCGGCGATTTCGGCTACTGGGAAATTCAGGACAAGGTGCTGCTCAAGGCGGCTGGCTTCCACGGCATCATGCCCAATATGGACATGCTGCACCGGCTCATCGTCCGGTTCTTCAAGGACGCCGCCGATACTCACGGAAATACCTGGGGCTTCCCACCACCCGGCGTCACCGCCAAGCAATGGAAGCCACCGTTGAGGGACCTTCAGCCTCCGGAAAATCCATAAGGACTCACGCGCTCGCGAGCGCGCTACCGCGACACGCCTCACGGCGCAGGCCTCTTCACCCCTCGGAAACGAACGTTTCGGCGCGTTTTTTGGCGATCGTCGGGAGCAGCACCGAGGCGAGCAGCACGGCCGCGACCGCGAGCAGGCACGCGCTCAAGGGCTCGCGCACCAGAACGTCGATCCGCCCTTCCGAGAGCACCAGCGCGCGGCGCAGATATTCCTCCATCGGGGGACCGAGGATGAAGCCGAGCAGCAGCGGCGTCGGCTCGCAGCCGAGCTTGATGAACACGTAGCCGAGCAAGCCGAACAGCGCCATCAGGTACACGTCGAACGTCGTGTTGCTGATCGAGAACACGCCGACGGCGCAAAACACCATGATCGCCGGATAGAGAAAGTGATATGGCACCGACACCATGCGGACCCACAGCCCGATCAGCGGGAGGTTCAGGATCAGCAGGAACACGTTGCCGATCCACATCGACACCACCACGCCCCAGAACAGCGTGGCCTGTTCGGTGACGATGGTCGGACCCGGCTGGATACCCTGGATCATCAGCGCGCCGATCATCAGCGCCATCACGGGATTGGCCGGCACGCCCAGCGTGAGCATCGGGATGAATGAGGTCTGCGCGGCGGCATTGTTGGCGGACTCCGGCCCGGCCACGCCCTCGATCGCGCCCTGTCCGAACTGCTCGGGTGTCTTCGAAATCTTTTTTTCCAGCGAGTAGGACGCAAAGGACGCGAGGATCGCGCCGCCGCCGGGCAGGATGCCGAGCGCCGAGCCGAGAACGGTGCCGCGCGCGATCGGCCCGAGAATGCGCGCCCAGTCCTGCCGCGAGGGCAGCAATCCCTCGATGCGCGCCACCGTCGAGGTGCGGCTCCCTTCCCCCTCGAGGTTCGCGACGATCTCGGCGAGGCCGAACATGCCCATCGCGATGACGACAAAGCCGATGCCGTCGGCAAGCTCCGGATAGCCGAGGCTGTAGCGCGAGACCCCGGAATTCACGTCGGTGCCGACGAGACCGAGCGTGAGTCCGACGACGACGACGGCGAGCGCATGCAGCAGCGAGCCGCTCGCCAGCACGATCGAGGCGACGAGCCCAAGCACCATCAGCGAGAAATACTCGGCCGGCCCGAAGCGCAGCGCCACATCGGCGAGCGGCGGCGCGAACAAAGCGACCAGCAGCGTCGATACCGTTCCGGCGACGAACGATCCGATCGCGGCGGTTGCGAGCGCGAGGCCGGCCCTGCCCTGCCGCGCCATCTTGTAGCCGTCGAGCGCGGTGACCACCGAGGAGGATTCTCCCGGCAGGTTGACCAGGATGGCGGTGGTCGAGCCGCCGTACTGCGCGCCGTAATAGATGCCCGACAGCATGATCAGCGCCGACACCGGCGGCAGGCCGAAGGTGATCGGCAGCAGCATCGCGATCGTGGCGATCGGACCGATGCCGGGCAGCACGCCGACCGCGGTGCCGAGGAACACGCCGATCAGGCAGTACAGCAGGTTCGACAGGCTCATCGCCGTCTGGAAGCCGAGCGCGAGATTGGCGAGAACATCCATGGGCTAGGGCTCTAATCTTTGCGCATGTCGTTTTCGGAAAACCGGTTCCCACTTTTCCGCGACATGCGCCCTACCCGCCGAACCACGAGCCGAGCATCGGCATCGGCACGCCGAGGCCCTTGACGAACACGACGACGCAGAACGCCACGATGCCGGCGAGCGCCGCGACCGAGGTGACATCGAGCCGCGTGTGGCGGCTCGCGAGCGCTCCGACGACGATCAGCGCGGTGAGCGCGGCGATCACGCCGGCGCGCGGCAGCAGGAAGCCGAACAGCACGATCGCGCCGAGGACGAGCGCAAGCGGCCGCCAGGCGATCGCCTCGATCGCATCACCGGGCCGGATGAACGAACGCCCGACCGACACGAGGCCGAAGGCGGCGAGGATCATCCCGAGCGCGTAAGGGAAATAGCCCGGCCCCATGCGGGCGCTCGAGCCTTGCTGGTAGTCTCGCCCGATCCACAGCACGCCAATCGCCAGCGCCAGATAGATGGCGCCGGCCCAGAAGTCGCGCGGGTTGCGGATGCCCACGGGAGCCTAGTTCAGCTTCGCGCCCGATGCCTTCACGGGCTCGGCCCAGCCCTGCACCTGCTGCTGCACGAAGTCGGCGAACTCGGCTTGCGACATCTTGCGCACGGTCAGTCCGAGGTCGTTGAGCCGCGCGACGAGTTGCGGGTCGTCGAGCGAGGCCTGGATCGCGCCGTGCAGCTTCGCCAGCACCGGGGGCGGAAGGCCAGCCGGCGCCGATACGCCGATGAAGTTCTCCGACACCAGATACGCGTGCCCGGCTTCCACCACGGTTGGAATGTCGGGTGCGACATGCGAACGGGCGCGCGAGGTGACGGCGAGCGGGCGCAGCTTCTCGGCTTTGATGTGCGGAACGTTCTGCGGCAGCGTGTCGAACGAGAAGCTCAGCCGGCCGGCGATCAGGTCGGTGATCATCGGGGCGCTGCCGCGATAGCCGACGTGCTCGATGTTCAGCCCGGTCTGCTTCTTGAACAGCTCGCCCAGGATGTGCCCGATCGAGCCAACGCCGCCCGAACCGAAGAACACCTTCTTGTCCTGCGCCTTGATCCACGCAATCAGCTCGGCGATGTTCTTCGCCGGCACGGACGGATGCACCATCACCACGTCCGGCACGGTCGCGACCAGCGCCACATGGGTGAAGCCCTTGATCGAGTCGTAGGGCTGCGGGTCGAGCATGAACGGCGCGAGCGAGATCGGCGTCGTGTTCGACATCAGGAGATTGTAGCCGTCGGGCGCGGCGCGGAAGATTTCGGTCGCCGCGATCGTGCCGCCGGCGCCCGGCTTGTTGTCCACCACCACCGGCTGCCCGAGCGCCTTCTGCAACGGCACCGAGAGGGCGCGCGCCGTGACATCGCTGGAGCCGCCCGGCGGGAAGGTCACCACGATGCGCACCGCCTTCGACGGATATTCCTGCGCGGCCGACAGCGCCGGCCAGAGCGCCGCAACAGCGATCGCGGCGGCCAAAATCCTTCTCTTCATCCGTGCCTCCTTGGCAAACAACGGCAAATGCCTGTGTGGTGGGCAATTCATGCAAGATGCGGGCCTCAGGCGCCTCCGCGGAAACACGAATAGCCCCACGGCGTGCACTTCATCGGCAGGTGATAGTGGGCGGCCGGGTCGGCGACGCCGAAGCGGTAGGCGATGATGTCGAGGAACGGCACCGCCGGCAGCGCGACGGCTTCGGCCCGATAATAGTCGGCGACGTGCAAGCGCGCCTCATAGAAACCGGGCTCGAACCGTCCGTTCAGCGCCGGATCGGCGAGCATACCGGTGTTGGACAGGCTGCCCGAGGCGACCAGCCGGCTCGCGCCCCCCGCGAGCGCGAACAGCTCCACGCGCATGCCGCCCGCCACGACGCCGCGCGAGACGTCGACCACATGGATGGAAATTCCCGGCATCGCCCCTGCCCCGCACGCTGCCGGCAATTGTGGTCTGCGGCGCGCCGCAAACACAAGCGCGAAAGTCCGCGCCCGGACGGAAAGCGCGCTACCGCGCCGCCGCCCACTTCGCTTTCGTCTCCGCCATCTCGGCGAACAGCCAGTCGCGAAAGGCGCGCACGTTCGCCCGCTTCTCCTGCCCCTTGGGGCAGACGAAGTAATAGCCCGAGGCGAGCGGCAGTTCGGGCCCGAACGGCGAGACCAGCCGCCCGGAATGCACATCGTCGGATGCGATCAGCTTGTAGGAGAGCGACACCCCTGCTCCGGAAACCGCGGCGTCCAGCGCGTGGTCGGCGACATTGACCCGCAGGCCGCGCGTCGCGTCGATCCCGCTCAGCCCCGCAGCCGCGAACCAGTCCACCCACAACGGCGGTGCGCGCAGCGAGGTCGGAATGTCGTAGTGGATCAGCGGAAAGCGCGGCAGGTCGGCGGGGCTCCGCAGGCCCTGCTCGACCAGGCTTGGCGAGCATACCGGCAACATGGAATCGTCGAACAGCTCCTCGGCGTAATAATCGCCTTGCATCTGCTTGGTCAGGCGGATCGCGACGTCGACGCCCTCGGTGGCGAAATCCGCGACCTTCATGCTGGCCGAAACGCGCGCGTCGATGTCCGGGTGCGCGCGCAGGAAGCGCCACAGCCGCGGCATCAGCCACTTGGCCGAGAGGCCGACCGTCGCCGAGATGACCAGCACGTTGCCTTCGCGCTGGCGAGCGAGCTGCCCGAGAGCGTTGCGCACGCTGTCGAAGCCCGCGTGCAGGCCGGGATAGATCAGCCGGCCGGCATCGGTCAGTTCGATGGTGCGCGCGCGGCGGTGAAACAGCTCCAGCCCAAGCTGGCTCTCCAGCGCGCGGATCTGGTGGCTGAGCGCCGCGGGGGTCACGTGCAGCTCGTCGGCCGCGCGCGCGAAGCTCAAGTGGCGCGCGATCGCCTCGAACGCGCGCAGCGCATTGAGCGGCAGCAGCGGCTGGCTCGGTGATGAGCTTTTCTCACGCATCACACAAGATAATATCGTTTGTTTAGTGCCTGTGCCAGCGCGATTATGCAGTTAGCGAGATGAGTATAACTCATCTATATTTTTGATGGAGGCCAGTCATGGCCCTGATGGATGTTTCGACCCAGGACGGATGGCAACTGGCGCTGGCGCCGTTCGCCGGCTGGCCGGAAGCCCAGACGCGGCGCTCGGGCGCGCTCAGCGGCCTCGCCGCGCGGTTTCTCGACTGGCGGGCGCGGCGCGAAACGGTGCGCATGCTCAATCTGGTGGACGCCGCGACCTTACGCGACCTCGGCATCACCGACATCGAGTCGGTGGTGTACGGCGCGCCGGAAGGGCGCAAGCGCCGCTACGATCCGGACTGGTGGCGCAAGCGGGGGCGGCGGTAAGAAGATGGAGGGCGAAGCTTGGACCCTTGTCATTCCGGCCGAGCCAACGGGTCCGCGCAAAGCGCGGCCCGATGACAGGCTCCGCGAGGGCCGGAATCCATAATCACAGGCCGAGCGACTCAAGAACCAGCCGTGGTTATGGATTCCGGGTTCGCCGCTTCGCGGCGCCCCGGAATGACATCACCGATACGCGGCGCGCGGGACGGACACGGGCATAGACAAGCGCCGCGCCAAGCCAAGCGGGCACAAGGCGGGAAATTTGGTGATCATGTGTGACCGATGCCGGCCGTCACCAGCGATGGGGAATGATCCGGCGCGCCGCCTCGCTGTCCCACGGCAGGTCGAGCGCATCCGGGGCCTCGTGGTCATACATCGAGGTCGGCATGTTGATGATGATGGCTTCATTGGTGCCGATGTTCTTCCAGCCGTGATAGAGGTTCGGTTCGATCACCAGAAGCCCTGGGTTCTTCGGGCTCACGGTGAAGACGTTGAGGCGGCCGAAGGTCGCCGAGCCGTCGCGTCCGTCGAATACGACGATTTGGACCAGGCCATCGACCACGAAAAGCCGGTCGGTGCTTCGCTGATGCAGGCCCCAGGCACGTACCCGGCCCGGAAAAGTCGTCGTGATGTGAACCTGCACGATGGCGCCGCCGATCATGTCCCAATTCGCGCGCGCGACCTCGGCAACGTAGCCGTCCTCATGCGGGACGGGACGAGTCGGGCGGAACAGCACGCCTTCGATCGCCGCGTTGCGCAATGCGCCTTGCTCGTTGACGGCGGATTGCTTCGCGACCAGTTCGGTGCCACCCAGAACGGCGGGTGTTTCTAGGAGTCGTGGGGCAGCGCTCATCGGCCCTCGCAGGTCTTCCTGTTGTGCCCCTTGTTGGACGACGTCCGCCAGCTTCTTAAACACCAATTTCGTTGTCCTGTACTGCCGATAGCCGACGCGCGCTCCCGAAATCGCGTGACGATGACTCAAAGAGAATAAAGAGAATAACGAGCCTGCGGTCGAGAGCCTTATCGATACGGCGCATCCAATTCGATGTTCTTCGCGAGCTCGCGTTCCCAGCGGTCGCCGTTCGCCAGCAGGCGCTCCTTGTCGTAGTAGAGCTCCTCGCGCGTCTCGGTCGCGAACTCGAAGTTCGGCCCCTCGACGATGGCATCGACCGGGCAGGCTTCCTGGCACAGCCCGCAATAGATGCACTTCACCATGTCGATGTCGTAGCGCGTGGTGCGGCGCGTGCCGTCGTTGCGGCGCGGACCTGCCTCGATGGTGATCGCCTGCGCGGGGCAGATCGCCTCGCACAGCTTGCAGGCGATGCAGCGCTCCTCGCCGTTCGGATAGCGCCGCAACGCGTGCTCGCCGCGAAAGCGCGGCGAGATCGGGCCCTTCTCGAACGGATAGTTGAGCGTCGGCTTGGCTTGGAAGAAATAGCGCATGGACAGGAAGAACGCCTGGACGAACTCCTGCAGGAAGAGAGCGCGCGCCGCGTGATCGAGCCTCATAACTTGCGTCCTTCAGTCGATCCCCAGCGCGGGACCCAGAAATCTCGCTCCCAGCCAGTATCCAAGCCCGCCGAACGTGAAGATGTCGATTCCCAGAACCAGCCGCCGCATGACCGATATCTTGCTCTCGAACTCTTCCCGTTCCGCCGCCGTCTCCGACTTGTCAAGGGCTCGAAGCCGTTGCTCGACAAACGGGACCACGACGACGTAGTTCGCAACGGCGATCGCCGTTCCCGCGATGGCACTCAGGAAACCGGCGAGCGAAAGCTCCATCTATTTCGGCGCCAGACCGCCGAACTGCAACACCGCCGCCACGATCGCCACCATCGCGAGCGAGAGCGGCAGAAACACCTTCCAGCCGAGCCGCATCAGCTGATCGTAGCGGTAGCGCGGCACGAACGCCTTCACCATCGCGAACATGAAGAACACGAAGAAGGCCTTGAGCACGAACCAGATGACGCCCGGGACCCAGGTGAACGGCGGATACGGCACCGGCGGCAGCCAGCCGCCGAGGAACAGGATCGTGGTCATCGCGCACATGGTGGCGATCGCCACGTACTCGCCGAGCATGAACATCATGTAGGGCGTCGAGCCGTATTCGACCATGAAGCCTGCGACGAGTTCGGACTCGGCCTCGACCAGATCGAACGGCGGCCGGTTGGTCTCGGCCAGCGCCGAGATGAAGAAGACGATGAACATCGGGAACAGCGGCAGCCAGTACCAGCCGAGCAGGCCGAAGCGCGTGTTCTGCGCCTCCACGATGTCGGTGATGCGCAGCGAGCCGACGCACAACAGCACCGTGATGATGACGAAGCCGATCGAGACCTCGTAGGACACCATCTGCGCGGCGGAGCGGAGCGCTGCCAGGAATGGATACTTCGAGTTCGACGCCCAGCCCGCCATGATCACGCCGTAGACCATCAGCGAGGAGATCGCGAAGATGTAGAGGATGCCGACGTTGATGTCGGCGATCACCCAGCCGAGATCGACCGGGATCACCGCCCAGGCGGCGAGCGCGAGCACGCAGGTGACCAACGGGGCGAGCAGGAACACGCCCTTGTTGGCGGCCGCGGGAATCGTCGGCTCTTTCAGGACGAACTTGAGCAGGTCGGCGAAGGATTGCAGCAGGCCCCACGGTCCGACCACGTTCGGCCCGCGCCGGATCTGCACCGCCGCCCAGATCTTGCGGTCGGCGAGCAACACATAGGCGATCGCGACCAGCAGGATCACCAGCAGCAGCACCGACTGCGCCACCATGACGATCAGCGGCCAGAGGTACGCGCTCCAGAGTTCGGCCATCTGCTACTCCGCCGCCTGCGCGTGGGCGCCGCGCGCGAGCTTGGAACATTCGCCCATGATGGCGGAAGCGCGGGCGATCGGATTGGTGAGGTAGAAGTCGGTCACCGGCGAGCGGAACGGCGCCTTCTCGGGCGTGCCGCCGATGCCGGCGAGCTTCTCGATGTCGGCCGCGTTACCCGGCGCGATCTGGTCGAGGCGCGCGAGATGCGGATGCGCCGCAAACAGCGCGGCGCGCAATGCGGAGAGGGAGTCGTAGGGAAGCTTGTGCCCGAGCACGTCGGAGAGCGCGCGCAAAATCGCCCAGTCCTCGCGCGCATCGCCGGGCGGGAATCCGGCGCGCGCCGCCATCTGCACGCGGCCTTCGGTGTTGACGTAAATGCCGGATTTTTCCGTGTAGGCCGCGCCCGGCAGGATCACGTCGGCGCGGTGCGCGCCCTTATCGCCGTGCGTGCCGATGTAGACCGTGAACGCCCCCGGCGCGACGTCGATCTCGTCCGCGCCCAGATTGAACAGCACATCGAGCGCACCGGACTTGGACATGTCGAGCGCCGATTTGCCGCCCTGCCCCGGCACGAAGCCGATATCGAGGCCGCCGACACGGGACGCGGCGGTGTGCAGCACGGAAAACCCGTTCCAGCCGTCCTTGATGGCCCCGACCGACACCGCCGCCTTCGCGGCCATCGAGAGGATCGCGGCCCCATCCGGCCGCGCCAGCGCGCCCTGCCCGATCAGCCAGATCTGGCGTTCGAGCTTCGCCGGTGCGTGGTTGGCGAATTCCGCGAGCGTCTCCGGACCGGCACCGAGATAGGCGTAGTCGTAGGTGAGGTCCGCCTTCTCGCCGATCAGGCCGATCTTCAGGTTCGCGGCGCGCCAGCGCTTGCGGATGCGCGCATTGAGCACGGGTGCTTCCCGGCGCGGATTGGCGCCGATGATCATCAGCCCGTCGGCCTGCTCAATGCCGGCGACGGTCGCGTTGAACAGATAGCTCGCGCGGCCGAGCGCCGGATCGAGCGCTGCGCCGTCCTGCCGGCAATCGATGCTCGTCGCGCCAAGCCGTCCCATCAGCTCCTTCAGCGCGAACATCTCCTCGACGGCGGACAGATCGCCCGCGATCGCGCCGATGCGCTCCGGCTTCGCGCCCTTCACCTTGGCGGCGATCGCCTCGAAGGCTTCCGGCCAGGACGCCGGCACGAGCCGCCCGCCCTGCCGGATATGCGGCTGATCGAGCCGCTGCGTGCGCAGCCCGTCCACGACGTGGCGGGTCTTGTCGGAAATCCACTCCTCGTTCACGTCCTCGTTCACGCGCGGCAGGATGCGCATCACCTCGCGCCCGCGCGTGTCGACGCGGATCGCGCTCCCAAGCGCGTCCATCACGTCGATCGACTCGGTCTTGTTCAGCTCCCACGGCCGCGCCGCGAACGCATAGGGCTTCGAGGTCAGCGCGCCGACCGGGCAGAGGTCGACCACGTTGCCCTGCAGCTCGGAGGTCATTGCACTTTCGAGATAGGTGGTGATCTCCATGTCCTCGCCACGCCCGATCGCGCCGAGCTCCGGCACGCCCGCGACTTCGGTCGCGAAGCGCACGCAGCGGGTGCAATGGATGCAGCGGTTCATGATCGTCTTGACGAGGACGCCGATGTACTTGTCCTCAACGGCGCGCTTGTTCTCATGATAGCGCGTCGAGTCGACTCCATAGGCCATCGCCTGGTCCTGCAGGTCGCACTCGCCGCCCTGATCGCAGATCGGGCAGTCGAGCGGATGATTGATCAGCAGGAACTCCATCACACCTTCGCGCGCCTTCTTCACCATCGGCGACTTGGTCAGCAGCACCTTGGGCGAGCCGTCCTTGTTCGGCATCAAGTCCTTGACCGCCATGGCGCACGAGGCTTGTGGCTTGGGCGGCCCGCCGACCACCTCGATCAGGCACATGCGGCAGTTGCCGGCGATCGAGAGCCGCTCGTGGAAACAGAAGCGCGGAATCTCCGCGCCCGCCGCCTCGCACGCCTGCAACAGCGTGTACTCGGGCGGAACGTCGATCTCGGTGCCGTCGACGATGAGCTTGGTCATGTCAGTGCAGTGCCATCCAGATGAGCAGCGCAGCGGCGACGCTCAGGCTCGCCGCGATGTCGAGGCGTGCCAGCATGGTCAGCGTGCGCCAGAACCGGTTGTGTGTGATCGTGCTCATGCACACCTCGCGGCCTTATACAGTTGCGCGGACGGCAGGCTTTCCCAGGCGAACGCGTGGTCGCTCGGGCCGTGTGTCTTCAAATACTCCAGCCGCTCGATCGCCTCCGCGATGGTCGGCGTGTGTCCAGCCGGTACCCACCACATCACGAAATACCGCTCGTCCATTTTCTCGAACCACTCATGGCGGCTGCCGTAGAACCGTTTGTGCACGGTCTGCCACACATATTTCTCGAGTGATTCAACGTTCTCCCAAACCGACATGTTCACGGCCATCAGCGGATCGTTCGGATATGGCCGCGTGTTGGTTGCGTTGCCACTCGAGTCGCGGTAGCGCCAGACGAACCCGGGGCTGCGCTCGGCCAGCTCGTTGACGAAAACAAGATTGTCCACGAAGCCCGCCATGCGTGGGTCCGTGACCTCGTAGCGGATGCGTCCGATATTGAGCTGCGCGAGATGATGACCGACGGGCTGCTGCATGTCCCTACTCCGCCGCCACGCGCACAGGCTCGGGATGCGGGTTCGCCGCATACTGATCGATGCGCCGCTCGATCTCGGGGCGGAAGTGGCGCAGCAGGCCCTGCACCGGCCAGGCCGCGCCGTCGCCGAACGCGCAGATGGTATGGCCCTCGATCTGCTTGGTGACATCCATCAGCATGTCGATTTCACGGCGGTGCGCGCGGCCTTCCGCCATGCGCATAAGCACCCGCCACATCCAGCCCATGCCTTCGCGGCACGGCGTGCACTGACCGCAGCTCTCGTGCTTGTAGAAATACGAAATGCGCGCCATCGCGCGGACGATGTCGGTCGACTTGTCCATCACGATCACGGCGGCGGTGCCGAGCGCGGACTTCTTGTCGCGGCAGCCGTCGAAATCCATCAGCAGCGTATCGGCCTGATCAGGCCCGGCCGGCACCAGCGGCATCGATGAACCGCCGGGAATGACCGCGAGCAGATTGTCCCAGCCGCCGCGCACGCCGCCCGCATGCTTCTCCA
>JAXDNY010000112.1:0-29484 GCA_034669145.1 Hyphomicrobiales bacterium | reverse complement strand
CCGGTCGTGGCCTTCTGGGTGAGCATGTCGAAGTCTTTCTGGTTCGCCATGTGCGACTTCAGCCGCTCCGGCGATTGGCCGCAGTAGCCGGTCGACCAGCCGCCGCGGTTGATCTCGCGCAGGATGTCCTCTGCGACGGGGACGTTGTTCTCGACCTTGATGTTCTTGAACATCGCATCCGCGAAGCCGAGCTTCTTCGCGAGGAGATACATCACCTCGTTGTCGTCCTTCGACTCGAAGATCGGCTTGACGATCTGCTCGCCCCACTGGATCGCGCGATTGGACGACGTGCGCGAGCCGGATGTCTCGTAGCTGGTCGCAATCGGCAGCAGGTACGTGTTGTTCTTGCGCGCGGGCGCGAGCGCGGCCCACGTGGTCGGATGCGGATCGGCCACCACCAGCAGATCGAGCTGCTCGATGCCCTTCTGGGCGTTCGGCATGCGCGTCACGGTGTTGCCGCCGTGACCGAACACCATCATCGCCTTGATGGTGTCCTTCTGCGACACGTCTTTCTTCTCGTACATCGTCGCGTCGAACCAGCGGGTCGACGGGATGCCGGGCGTGTTCATGGTGTTCGAGACTTTGCCGTCCGCCGCCGTGATCTTGTCGAAGCGCTCGACGAACCAGTCGTACGGCGTCTCCCAGACGCGCGACCAATGCCGCCACGCGCCTTCGGCGAGGCCGTAGTAGAGCGGCAGCGTCACGATATCGAGGCCGAGGTCGGTCGCGCCCTGCACGTTCGTATGGCCGCGGAAGATGTTGGCGCCGGTGCCCGGCGCACCGACGTTACCGGTCGCCAGCAGCGCGATGCAGAACGCGCGCACGTTTGCGGTGCCGACCGTGTGCTGGGTAGCGCCCATGCACCAGATCAGTGTCGAGGGCTTCTCGGTCGCGAACATTTTCGCGACGCGCTCAAGCTGTGCGCCCGGAACGCCGCTGACCTTCTCGACTTCGTCCGGCGTGTATTTCTCGACCTCCTTGCGGATGTCGTCCATGCCGTAAACGCGCTGCTCGATGAACTGCTTGTCTTCCCAGCCGTTCTTGAAGATGTGCCACAGAATTCCGTAGATCACCGGAATGTCGGTGCCGGAGCGGATGCGCACATATTCGGTCGCGTGCGCCGCCGTGCGGGTCATGCGCGGATCGATCACGATCATGTTCGCGCGCTGCATCTCCTTGCCTTCGAGCACATGCTGCAGCGAAACGGGGTGCGCCTCCGCCGGGTTGCCGCCCATGATGATCATGGTCTTGGCGTTGCGGATGTCGGTGTAGCTGTTGGTCATCGCGCCGTAGCCCCAGGTATTGGCCACGCCGGCAACCGTCGTCGAATGGCAGATACGCGCCTGATGGTCGGAGTTGTTCGTGCCCCAATAGGCCGCGAGCTTGCGATTGAGGTAGGCGCCTTCGTTGGTGAACTTGGCGGAGCCGAGCCAATAGACCGAGTCCGCGCCGGCCTTATTGCGGATATCGATCAGCTTGTCGCCGATCTCATTGATCGCGACGTCCCAGGAGATGCGGGTCCACTGCCCGTTCACCAGCTTCATCGGGTAGCGCAGGCGGCGGTCGCCGTGCACCAGTTCGCGCGTCGCCGCGCCTTTTGCGCAATGCGATCCGCGGGTGATCGGCGAATCCCAGGCCGGCTCCTGCCCGACCCACACGCCGTTGACGACTTCCGCCATCAAAGTGCAGCCGACCGAACAGTGCGTGCAGATGTTTTTGCGCAGCGTGCCGCCGGACGTGACCATCGAGCCGGCAGCGTCCGCCTTGCGGACGCTCGCAAGCGGCAGCGCACCGACAGCGGCCAGTCCACCTGCCGTGAGGCCGGCCCGGCGCAGGAACGCGCGGCGATCGAGGCCGCGTGCTTGTCCGGCGAACGCGGCGGCGAGCGAGCCGCGGCGTGCCTGATGTTCGCTTCGTTTGATCAGCACGTTCGCCTCCTCAGCTCGGGTACCGGTTCACGCGATAGAACGCCTTCACGTGATCTGTTTCCTTATAGCGGGCCTTCCGCTTTTCATCGTTGTTCTCGCTGTCGGCTTTCGCCGCCGTCGCGAGCGGCGCCGCGGCCGCAGCGCCGGCGCTGACGCCGAGCACGCGAAGGAAGTCGCGACGGCCCACGGTCGGCTTGTCATTCTGTTTCATCGCATTCCCTCCAGGTTCGCTTGTCGCGGCTGCCCTCTGACGACGGCAGGGCGAATGCTTCCTTCTCGATGTCCATGAACACGCGGCCGAGCACACCGACGCTGCGGTAGAAGCTGGCCGCGTTCGCGCGTTCCAGATCGGCGAAAAAACGGCCGATCCAGGGCAAAACATGTTTCTCGAAGATGAGGCGGTCGGCGCCTTCCGGCGCGGGCAAGCCGCCGCCCACGACGCCGGCCATGATTTCGCACAAGGTCGCGGCGTGATCCTCGGGCTCGTAGTTGCCTTCGACCCGTTCGATCCCGAGGCGCGCGAGGTCCTCGCGCAGGCGTGCGAGCGGGCGCTCGTGCAGAAATCCCGCAATGTAGAAGGAGCCGTAAGGCAGGAGTTCGCCGCGTCCAAGCCCGATGAACAGATCGAAGTATTCGCGCTCGACTTTCTGAACCGACGCGTCCGCCGCAGCTTGCGCGAGGGAAACATGCGCGACGCCGAGCGGGGTCGCATCGCCGCGCAACGCCGCGAGCTTCTTCAGCAGCGCCGCATTCGGTGCGCGTACCAGCAACGTGGAGAGCAGCGCGTATTCCTGCGCGCGCGCGATATCGACGTCGTCGACCGTCCGCGCCGCTTCATCGCGCTCTTGATAAAGATCGGGCCGCAACACCTTGCGATCGACGCCGGTCGCGGCCTCGACACCGAGAACACGTTCGGCGGGAACCTTGTCCCAGTTGGAAACGGATGGCTGCGACACGCCAACGCGCCGCGCGAGTTTGGAAACACCGCCGGCCGCCTGGATGGCCTCGCTCAATCCTGGATCACGCATCAAATGCCGTCAAAGCTCATGTCGCCCCCGCCACATGAGAAGGTCTCCAAAAGGCTAGATGCTGCCCTAATGGTGGTCAATAGGTGGGCGATAGGCGCAGACTATACTTTCGTCACCGCGGCAATGCACCGCCATGTATTCGATGTGACAATTGTTTTGGTTTTTCCTGTGCTTCCGTGAGCTCATGTTGCGGCGCACTATATTCTTTATCGCTTTGCAGCAATACTTGGTTGCCTAACACTTGGGCAGATTTTTGCTTCTCGTCTTCTTCGGGCGCGCTCGTTTCGGGCACGATTTCGGCCGCCGGTTCCTTTACTATCGCATTGGAATGATTTGAATTTTCTGCATCTTCTTTTCTCCGCCCAGCCGCACTTCGCTCGTCGGGTTGCGCCGCCTGTCCGATCTCGCTGACCACCCGCGCGATCATCCGGCGGACTTCGTCGGTTGCTTCGAGCGGACCGAAGCCCGGCATCGCATTCGGATCGGTGAAGTCCCAGGCGTTTTCCGCAAGGCCGACGAAGTCGCGGATCGCGGGATCGGCTGTCCACACGTGGCGAAGCGCCGCACGAGTCAACTCGGCCGGTACGCCCTCGCGCAGGAACGCCGTGACGTCGGACAGCGCCGTGATCGATTCGATGGGCGGCAGGCTCGCGGGATCGAACGGCGTTTCGGCTTTGTCGGCCTCACGGGACTCAGGCGCTTTCGCTGCCGCCTCAGACGCCGGCGCAGGAGCCTGCTCCGCCTTGGCGACGTCCCGTTTGCGCCGCGACCAGCGTTTGAGGAAATCTTCGTCGCTCATTCGCCTTGCTCCTCCCGCGCGCGCCGCCCGAGTGCCTCGGGATTGGCACGGTCGCGCTTGCGCTTGAAGAACTGACGCTCGACATGATGCTCGGCGACAAAGGCGGCGACCAGTTCCGCAATCGGCTGCGGCATCGGCACCGACTCGACGATATTGCTTCCGGCCTCGGTCGCCGCCTCGCCCTCGGAAGGGTCGGCGGTGACAGCGAACAGCTCATAGGGCGGTCCGGACTCGGTCGGCCGCAGCACCACCCACAGCGATGGCGATCCGGTCGCAAGGTTGTCGCGGTATCCGCCGGTGTCGGTGGCGTGGAGCGAGATATCGGCTCGTCCCGCATAGAAACTCGTGCGCTCATCATCGCCGGTCAGTTTGGTCCACGGTGCCGTGTCCGGCTCGCCGGCGAGTGCCGCGACCGGCCGCCACAGATAGTCGATCCATTGGCTCGCGGCCTTGGCGCGCTCGACCACGATACCGACCGGAATCGTCACATGCCGGGCCGTGGCCGCGCTCATGTCACCGCCTCCAGATGGCGGACCGGCAGACCGGTGACGAGGTTCTGCGGCTTGAACCGCAGCAGCTTGTCGGCCGTCATCGCCAGGATGAGATATACCGCCTCGCCGCGCACCTTCTCGATCACGATGCCGGGATCGCGGAACGTCAGCCGGAACAGCCCGACGACCCGGCCGGCCGCTGCGTCGTCGAGCTCCTCGCCATTCCACAGCAAATCGCCGATCCGGCTGCCTTCGCTGTCGAGGCCGACGTACCAGGTGAACTTCGCCTCGTGCAGTTCGGTCAGCGGCTCGATCTCGACCTCGGCGCCGAGCAGATGCGCGATCCAGCGCCGCATCGCCTCGGCAAGCGCCGCGTGTCCGCGCCGTCCCGCGGTCAGATCGAGCGCGACGTGAAACAGATCGCTGTGCTCGAAGTAATGCGCCGCGTTGTCCTCCGACATCACGTCGATCTCGGCCTCGGCCGGAATGCCGAGCATCGAGACCAGCGGCGAGGTCGGCGTGTTCGAGGTGCCGGCGATCGTTTCCTCGTCGGCCGCGATCAGCGAGCCGTCGTGCGACGTCATGCGCTGGGTGCGGAAGAACAGTTCAGCGGCGCGCAGGACGAACGGATCGCCGCACGCGTCGAGCGCGTTGCGCAGGATGACGTGCACGAGCTGATTCAGGAAGATGTGCGGGACTTTCGCACCGGTGCGCACGATATCGAGGTAGGCCGCTTCCAGTGTCGGATAGCGCGTCAACCGATCGCGGAAAGCGATCATCACCTGCCAGTTCTCGCGCGCATCCGCGTCGGCGATCGCGGCGATATCGTCCGACGCCACGGTGCGGCGCGGATCGGCCATCAGCGCGGCATGCAGCGTCTTCTCGACGACACAGGCGTCCGGCGGGGGGCTAAGCTCGGGCCGCGCGAGATAGACCTTGAGGAAGTCGTCGGTCACCACGAGCCCGCCGCCCGCATCGCGATCGAGCAGGTGATGGCCGCAGGAGAGCCAGAAGTCGTTCATCGTGACCCTGCGTTCTTGCCGGCGGCGAGCGCGACCAGATCGACCTCGTCGCCCGGCTGCTCCTCGCCCTCGACTTCGAGAAACGAGAACGCGCGCATCGGTTTCTTGTCGCCGCGCGGATGCAGCGTGCGGAAGGCTTCGCGCACCTCGCCATCCTCGGACGCGCGATGCACCGCAATCAGCGTATCGGACGGATGATTGCAGAGCGACTCCGCAAACGCGACTTCCTCTTCGGCCGCCGCGCGCGCCGTCCCGGCATCGGGTGCGCCAAAGCTTGCGACGAGTTGCTGCGCCAATCGCTCCACCACCGCCGCACGATCCGCCGGGCTCGCCTCGACGATCTGCACCAGCGTCGACCAGCCGAGCGACTCCACACCCAGGAACCCGCTGCGGAACGCCGAGCGCGCCTTGCCTTCGAGCGTGTCGGCATCCGCGTTCCAGAACGCGAACGCGCCCGACACCGCCCATTCGCCGGGCTCGGCGGCGCGCTCGAACACGAAGGTGTCGGAGGGATCGAGCCGGATGGTGCGGATCAGCTTCATGCGCGCGGTCCGCCGCTTTTCGGATCGAGCCAGGAGGGCGTTGCCAGCGCGGACGCGAGCGCCATGCGCTGGGCTTCGCTCTTGCCGGTGCGCCGGACCAGCAGGTCGCCATTCTCGTCGATGTCGCGCCGCACGCCGCTTTCGGCCGGGAGCCGCTTGAGATAATCGCGCGCAATGGCGCCGAAGCCGTATTCCTGCAAGGCGTCGATATGGACCATCAGATGACGCGCAAAGCTTGCCACCAGCTCCGCCGCCGCAACGTCGGTGAAGCCTTCTTCTTCCAGCGCCGACGCCAGCGGATGCAAGCCCGGATCGTTGCCAGTCATTGACACTGTGCGGATCATCCCGCCAAAGACGAGCCAGTCCGGCGGCTCGTCCTCGCGCGCATCTTTCGGCCACGCGAGCCGTCCGCCGCCGACCAGTCCGCCATCGACCCAGATTGCGTCCGGCCACGCGATCGTGATCGGCTTCTCCGGCGGCGCGAAGGCGAGCAGCGCATCGACCAGCGCCGTCATGCCGGTGTAAAGCGCGCGCCGCGCGCTGCGCAGCGGCTCGTCCGGCTCCAGCACCACGGCGAACTCGACGATATCGAAGCGCCCGACATAAACCAGCGTGCCTGCGCCCTGCTCGGACGCGATCTTGACGGCGTGCGCGAAGGCATCGCCAACCTCCCGCAGCGTCACAAGTGTGAACGGCGGCGGCAATGCGATCTTCGGCTCAAGCATGCGTGCTTTCAGGGCAATTTGCCTCGGCGCTTACTTTTTCCCTGGTTTAATTATAAGTAAGCCCCGACGAGGTCAAAAACCATATGGCGGATCGCCCGCAAAGCATCCTGATCTGCTCGTGTGAAGACACGATGCCGCTCGACGCGGACGCCGTACGGCGCGGCTGCGGTGGCGCAAAGGTCGCAACCGCAAACCACCTGTGCCGGGCCCAGATCGGCCGGTTCCAGAGCGCCATCGCCAGCGGGGAGCCGATGATTGTCGGCTGCACCCAGGAAGCGCCGTTGTTCTCCGAGATCGCGGCGCAAGTGGAGAACGCCGCACCGCTGACCTTTGTGAACCTGCGCGAGAGCGCCGGCTGGTCGGATCAAGCTGCGAAGGCCGGTCCGAAGATGGCGGCGCTGATCGCGGCCGCAGCCGAGCCGGTGCCGGACGTACACCTGGTCGGCCTGTCGAGCGAAGGCGTTACGCTGGTTTACGGGCGCGACGAGCGCGCGATCGAAGCCGCAAAGCTGCTCGCCGATCATCTCGACGTCACCGTGCTGCTCACCCGTCCGAAGGACATCGCGCCGTTGCGCGTGACGGAATTTCCGGTTGTCAAAGGCACGATCCGCTCGGCGAAAGGGCATTTCGGCGCGTTCGAGCTGACCGTTGACGATTACGCGGCGCCCGAGCCCTCATCGCGTGGTGCGCTGGTCTTCGGCGCGGCGCGCAACGGCGCGGTGTCGCGTTGCGATGTCGTGCTCGATCTCTCGGGCGGCGCGCCGATGTTTCCCGCACACGACTTGCGCGATGGCTATCTGCGCGCCGATCCGGCCGATCCGGCCGCCGTGTTGAACGCCGTACTCAAGGCGCGCGACCTCGTCGGCGGTTTCGACAAGCCGCGCTACATTACGTTCACGCAGGAGATCTGCGCGCATTCGCGCTCGAAGATCGTCGGCTGCCGCCGCTGTCTCGATCTGTGTCCCACGGGCGCGATCTCGCCCGCCGGCGATCACGTCGCGATCGATCCAAATATCTGCGCGGGTTGCGGTCAATGTGCCGCGGTTTGCCCGACCGGCGCGGCATCCTATGCGCTCCCGCCCGCCGACGCGCTGCTGCGCAAGCTGCGCGCGATGCTCACCGCCTACGCGCAAGCGGGCGGCGGCGCGAACGCCATCGTGCTGCTGCATGACGAGCCACACGGCGCTGCGCTGATCGACGCGCTCGCGCGCCATGGCAACGGATTGCCGGCGAACGTGCTGCCCTTCGCCGTCAACGAGGTGACGCAAATCGGGATCGAGGCGGTCGCAGCCGCATTCGCTTACGGCGCGGCGAGCCTTCGCTTTCTGACGCGCGCCAAGCCGCGCCACGACATCGCCGGTCTCTACAAGACGATCGCGCTCGCTGATCCGATCCTGAACGGCCTCGGCTTCGGGACGGGTCGCGTCGCCACCATCGAGACCGACGATCCGTTCGCGCTCGGCGAGACGCTGCGTGCAATCCCACAGGCCGCCGGCGCCGCACAGCCGGCCTCGTTCCACGCCATCGGCGAGAAGCGCGATGTGCTCCGCATTGCATTGCGCGAATTGCATCACGCGGCGCCCGCGCCGGTCGACATCGTGGCGCTGCCCGAAGGCGCGCCTTTCGGCACGGTCGAGCTCAACGTCGAGGGATGCACGCTTTGTCTCTCCTGTGTGGCGGCGTGCCCGACCGGCGCCCTTTCGGACGATCAGGAGCGTCCCGTCCTGCGTTTCGCCGAGGACGCCTGCGTTCAGTGCGGGCTGTGCAAGGCGACGTGTCCCGAAAAGGTCATCACGCTTCGGCCGCAGCTGGATTTCCGCGCCATGAACGCGCCCGCGCGCATATTGAAGGAAGAGGAGCCGTTCTGCTGCATCAGTTGCGGCAAGCCGTTCGGCGTGAGGAGCAGCATCGAGCGCGTCGCTGCCAAGCTCGAAGGCAAGCACTGGATGTTCCAGAACTCGGCGAAGCGGCTCGACGTGATCAAGATGTGCGCGGATTGCCGCGTCACCGCGATGACGAATGAGAAATTCGATCCGTTTGCCGCGCCCGCGCGCCCCAATCCGCGCACCACGGAGGATTATCTGCGCGAGCGCGAGGCAAGTGAGGACGTGTCATCCCGGGGCACGCCGAAGGCGTGAGCCCTTCGGGCCGTCCCGGAATGACAGGCGCTCTTACTTCGTCGCCTTCGCCAAAAAGTCCGTCAGCGCCTTGCGATCCGCAGGCGAGCCGATGCGCTGCTCCGGCATCTTGGTGCCCGGCGTGTATTCGGCGGGACCGACCTCGAACAATTTCGCGACCGTCTCAGGCATCCACACGATGTCGAGCTTCTTCAGCGCGTCGGAGAAATTGTAGCCCGGCAACGTCGCGATTTTTCGCCCGAAGAGTCCCGCAAGCGTCGGCCCGGCGCGATTGCCCTCGTCCGGCGACAGCGTGTGGCAGGCCACGCACGCGCGATAGATCTCCGCGCCCGGATCGCCCGCATAGGCCGCAAGCGGATCCTGCCGTTCCTCCATCGCGATCGCGCCGACGTGGTCGCCCGTCATCGCGTCCCAGCGGCGGATCATGCGGTCGGTGCCGCCGGTGAGCACCGTGCGGCTGTCCGGCAGGAACACGACCGACCACACCGGAAGGCCGGGTCCGACCAGCGTACGCGCGAGCTTGCGCTCCTTGCGCTCGATCACCGCGACCGAGCCGCGGACGCCGGCGGCGGCCACAAGCGCGCCATCCGGCGACACGCTCAGCGAGATGACCGGCGTCGGCGAAGCCTGCACCTCGCCCTTCTGCTCTCCTTCGTAGTTGAGGAAATAGACGACGCCGTTTGCACCGGCCGCGACGATTTCATCCGGCGCGACCGCGACCGCGCTCAAGGGCGCGGGCAGCGTCACCACCGTCGGCACGCCGCCATCGAGCGGCCAGATGCGCAGTGTGAGATCGTAGGCTGCGCTGACGACCGATTTGCCGTCGGCGGTGAACGCGACACCGTTGACGTTTTGCGTGTGCCCTTCGAGCACACGCGGTGCACCGCCCGCGAGCGGCCAAAGCCGCACGGTGTTGTCCCATGCCGCCGAAGCGAGCGTCGCGCCGTCCGGCGAAACCGCGAGCGCGACGATCGGCGCCACGTGTCCTTGCAGCACCGTTTCGGGCTGCTGTTCGCCGTCACGCCAGATTGCGACGCGGCCATCCGCGCCTGCCGTCACGGCGCGCCCGTCCTTCAGCAACGCCACGGCGTTCACCGCGTCGTCGTGAAAGCGCAACACCTGGCTCGCCGAACCGCGCGCGAGCGACCAGCGGATCGCGGACGAGTCGAAGCTGCCGGACAGCGCCGTTGCGCCGTCGGCCGAAATCGCGACCGCGCGCACCGGGCCGCCATGGCCGCGCAGTTGCGCCTGACCGGGCGCAGACCCGGTCAGGAAAAGAGCCAGAACGAACAAAAAGCGGAACGAATTCAAGGCATGCATTGCCGCCAGCATACGCAAATTCAATGCCTTGGCCACGATGCAACGCAATCGCCGCGAGTGCGTTGTTCCATGAGCTTCGAACAGGAGGAACTCATGCGCAGGGCGGTATTTTCCAGCGCGGCACTGGCGCTGATCACATCCGTTGCTTTCGCTCAAGCCCCCTCGATGGGGCAGGAGAAGCAGCAAGCTCCTCAGGACCAGCCGCAGGGCCGGACCTCGGCGCCAGATCACACCGTTCCGCCAACAGGCGAGGCGCAGCCGAAGGCTCCGATCGCCGATCAGGCAAAGCCTGCGGCCGTCGGTCCTTCACAGGCGAACACGGCGTCGTCTGTCCCGGGCAACAACGGCCCGATCGGTGCGACGGGGCAGACCATGCCGTCCACGATCTCGGCCGAGAACGCCAAGCTCGACAAATTGACGACAACCGCGCACCAGTTTCCGCTGACGGAAGAGCAGAAGAAACTGATCGCGACGAGCATCGCGTCCGCGCCGAAAGCTCAGGGCACAGGCGATCTCTCGAATGTCCACGTCGCGGATTTTCTGCCAACCGCAACGCCGAGCCAGGACTTCTCGCCGGAAATCATGAGCGAAATTCCGGCGGCAAAGCAGTACAAATACGTGAAGCTCGACAAGCGCGTGCTCATCGTCGATCCGCCGAACGGAACGGTGGTGGGTGAGATCGCCAATTAGCATCAGCGCTCACACATCGACTTCAACCGTGGCCATCGCGGCGAGGCGGTGGCCATTTGTTTTGATGGTTCAGGATTGCGGACAAGGCGATCGCGAGGGAATCGCCCGCCTGCGTGGTGGGCCCGGGAGGACTCGAACCTCCAACCAAGCGGTTATGAGCCGCCGGCTCTGACCATTGAGCTACGGGCCCGATCGCGTCGCGCGGCCGGTGGGCGAGAACTAGATCATTTCGCCGCGAAGTGAAATCTCCGCGGCGGTTTTCGCCGATTTGACGCCGAAAATGCCTCGCGGGTGGCACTTTGCCGCCAAGAGCCGCGCGCGGCGCATGCCTGACCGGCAGCCAGCCGAGCCGGCCGCCCATTCCGGTGGACATGATTAAGGCCTATGTGAAGGACGGCACAACCGCAGGATATCGCCTGCGGTAGGATGTGACACATGGTCCAGAGCAGCCGGTTGCAACACGACCTCGAAATCGGCCAGCGCGCCACGCTCGCGCTGCTCGGCGATCTCGTGCTCGTGGCGTTTCTCGTGCTTGCGCTCGGCGCGACCGTCTACGACGTCGGCAAGTGGCTCTCGGTCTGGTGAGCCGCGCCGGATCGCGGCTTACAACTTAGGGCGTTCCCCAAAGTCTGCCGACTCAGCTATTCCATTGCGGTTTGCGAATCATCGCCAGGTTTGAGGCCGGGGCAACGGCAACCGCGGTGTTCGGCTCATCGGGGGCGGAGCCATGTTGCCCAGCATCCGCGCGGTCCTTGGCGCCATCGTGGCGGCGGTTGCACTGCTGGCGATGTCGTTCGCCCTCATGGCGGCGTTCCGCGTCGCGCAGGATACCCGCACCGGCATGCTGCAAGCTGATCTCGCGCAGCGCGGCCGCTCGTCTATTCCGGCCAGCCAGGAATCCCGCCCGGCTTTGCTGGCCGATAAGCCCACGCCGCTGGAAGCCAATCCGGTGGCGGCGGTCGAGGTTCAAGAAGCGCCGGAGATTCCCAAAGACGCCCCTGCGACACCGATGGCTGCCGTTCTGGCTGTCCCGCAAGGGGAGCCGCCCGTAGCCGAACTGCCCGCAACGGACGTCGTCGCGGTGAAACCGCCATCGGCCGAGCCTCCGATGGGCGGTCCATTGGTGGAGGACACACTCACTCAATCCGGGCAACCGGCACCCAGGGCCGTAGACGAGATTGCGGCGAAGAAGGCGAAGAAGAAGAAGAAAGCCGAGCAAGCCGCCGCCAAAAAAGCGCGGGCGCAACGCCTCGCGCGCGAGCGCAAGGCCGCCGCCCGAAAGGTGCGCGCCGCGCAGGCCCGTGCAAAGCAGCAATCGGCCAGTTCGTTCGATAATGCGCCGCCCGGCAATTCCTTCGGCATCTTCAACAACGGCAACAGCCCGTTGCCGAACGGCACCTTCGGCAACGGGACATTCGGCACCAGCGCGTCAGGCCAGTAGCTAGCGTCCGGCGACCTTGCGGGCAAAGCCCGGCGTGACGCCGTCGATGAACTCCGCGCCGATCTCGTGGCCGAGCCGCCATGCCACGCGGCACTCGCGCCTTCCTTGAACGCCCGGCAACACGAGGATGAATTCGTCCGGCACGTCGGTGCGCTCGGAATGCAACCGCACGCCGCCGTCGGAAATATCCGTGATCCAGCAATCTCGCGGCAGCGAACCCGTTCCGGTTTGAATTTTTGCCAGCCCGCGCACGGCGTGGCGCTCGGTGCGCCGCCGGTTTTCGGGTGCGGCTTTCGGTTTGAACTTGAACATGATCCCTGTGGCGTTCCGCCCCCGCGCGGCCCTTCGGCACCTGTGTACCGGACACAAGTTGCGGCGCGGCTATCGTTTCACGGAAAATTCGACGAAAGCTTAGCGCGGCGCGTTAGCGATGCGTTGACGCCGTTACATCCTCAGCAGCCGCTTGGCATTGCCGCTCGCGATCTTGGCCTTGTCCTCGTCGCACAAGGGAACACGCGCAAGCCACGCCGGCCCCGGCGCATTCGCCTCGAACGGATAGTCGACTGCGAACAGGATCCGGTCGACGCCCATTTCCTGCACGCACAGCAGCAGGGCGGGATCGGCGAAGAAGCCGCTGGTGGTAATCGAGAAATGCTTCGCGAAAGTATCGCGGAACGCCACCGGCTTCTGCCCCGGGCGCGCGAGCCCGTTGTCGATGCGCCACAACAGGAACGGCAGTCCCTCGCCGAGATGGCCGAGAACGAACTGCAGCTTCGGATATCTCTCGAATACGCCCGAGAGCACCAGACGCACGCCGAGCGTCGCGGTCTCGACCGTGAAGCCCCAGGCGGCACGCAGCAACACCGGAAAATCCTTGGCGTATTCCTTGTAATAGGCGTCGATCACCGCCTCGTGCGGCATCGAGGGATGCAGATAGATCGGTACGCCGAGCGCCTCGGCGCGCGCGAAGATCGGCCAGTAGCGCTGGTCGTCGATGAACTGCCCGTGCGCAAGCCCGTGGAGCATCGCGCCCTTGAAGCCGAGCGCCTCGACGCAGCGCGCAAGCTCGTCCGCCGCCGCTGCCGGATCGCTGGTCGGCAGCGCGGCGAAGGCCGCATAGCGCGCCGGCTGCGACTTGACGATTTGCGCGAGGCGGTCGTTGACGCGGCGCGCAAGCTCCACCGCGCCGTCTGAAATTTTCTGCAGCGACGGCGCGGTATGCGAGAGCACCTGGATGTCGATGCCGGCCGCGTCCATGTCCTTGAGCCGTGCCTCGCTGGTGTCCTCCAGCGCCATCATCACATGCGGCGGCGCGAACGAGTCGCGGCCGGTGAACAGCGCGTACAGTTCGGGATCGGAATAATGCTCCTCGATCGCGATGACCGGAACGTTCGGCTTCTTGAGCATGAGCGCCCTCCCCTTTTTTGTCGTTGCGGCTTGGCTGCCCTCATTCGCCGAAAGCGCGAGGGCTGGCAAGGCCGCCGGCCTTCGCTTTTACGGGTCCCCAAACGAACAGGGCGGCCGTGAGGCCGCCCTGCGCAGTCTTGAGGCCGGGGCGTTCAGGTTTTCTGAATGGCCACGCCCGAGCTTGTCGAAATGTCGACGCCCTTGGTGTCCCTCAGGAAGATCGCACCGATGATGAGCGTCATCACCGCGACGACGATCGGATACCAGAGGCCCGCATAGATATCGCCGGTGGCCGCCACGATTGCCGTCGCCAGCAATGGCAGCATGCCGCCGAACCATCCGTTGCCGATGTGATACGGCAGCGACATCGATGTGTAGCGGATCTTTGTCGGGAACATCTCGACCAGGAAAGCGGCGATCGGCCCGTACACCATGGTGACGTAGAGCACCATGATCACCAGGATCAGCTCGGCCATGAACCAGTTGACCTTGGCCTTGTCGGCTGTCGGCGAGTAGCCGGCCGTGCGGAGCGCGGCCGTCCACTTCGCGTTGTCCCAGCCCTCGACCTTGGTCGCGCCGACCATCATATCGACCGACTTCGATCCCGGCGCGCTCACGATCTTGAACGAGAGGCCGGACTTGGTGAGGAAGTCCTGCGCGCGGTCGCACTGCGTGAAGTTCGACCACGGACCCACGAAGATGTGGAAGTTGCAGGTCTGCTGGTCCGCCGTGACCGTGATCGGGTTCTTCTGGGCGAACGCTTCCAGGTCCGGGTTGACGTAGTGCGTCAGCGCGGCGAATAGCGGGAAGTAGGTGATCGCCGCGATCGCGCAGCCCGCCAGGATGATCTTCAGCCGGCCGATCCGGTCCGACAGCCAGCCGAAGAAGATGAAGAATGGCGTGCCGATCAGGAGCGACAACGCGATCAGCGAATAGGCCGAGACGTAGTCGAGCTTGAGCGTGATGGTGAGGAAGAACAGCGCGTAGAACTGTCCCGTGTACCACACCACGCCTTGGCCGGCCGTCGCGCCGAGCAGCGCGAGCAGCACGTACTTGTTGTTCGGATAGTGCAGGAAGCTTTCGGTCAGCGGCGCCGAGGAGCCTTTGCCCTCTGCCTTCATCTTCTCGAAGACCGGGGACTCGTTCAGGCGCAGCCGGATCCAGACCGAGAACACCAGCAGGATCAGCGAAATCCAGAACGGAATGCGCCAGCCCCATTCGGCGAACATCTTCGCGTCCATGTAAATCCGGCATAGCCCGATCACGAGGAGCGCAAGGAAGAAGCCGAGCGTCGCGGTGGTCTGAATGAAGGCGGTCGTGTAGCCGCGCTCATGCGGCCGCGAGTGCTCGGCCACATAGGTCGCGGCACCGCCGTATTCGCCGCCGAGCGCGAGGCCCTGGGCGAGGCGCAACGACACCAGCAGGATCGGCGCCAGCCAGCCGATGGCGGAGAACGTGGGAAGCAGGCCGACCAGGAAGGTCGCGCCGCCCATCACCACGATGGTGACGAGGAAGGTGTACTTGCGTCCGACCAGATCGCCGATACGGCCGAAGATGATCGCGCCGAACGGGCGCACCAGGAAGCCGGCCGCGTAGGTGGCGAAGGCGGAGAGCAGCGCCGCGGTGTCATTGCCGGGCGGGAAGAACAGCGCGGCGAAGAACGGCGCCAGCGTTGCGTAGAGATAGAAGTCGTACCATTCGAAGACCGTGCCGAGCGACGATGCGAAGATGACGAATTTCTCGTCCTTCGTCATGCCGCCGGCGCGCGTCGAGGTGACTGTAGCTGTTGTCACGAGCGCTCCCCCTTTGTTGTGCGCGGCAACGCGCGAGCGCGCGGAGCCGATTCCTGCACGCTAGGAGGGAGAGCCGGTCACTGTCTGTGCGCAACTCGTATTAGGCGAAAGGTGTAGTATCCCCGAATAACATATTGACATTAATAAATAATCTTGGGAAAGTTGTTTCCCGATTCACACAGACATAAAGTCGCGCGTGCAGCGTCGCCGGCAGTCCAACGAGCCCGAGGCCTTGCCGCCGAAGCGCCAGGCGGCCGCGGCGCTCGCGCGCCGCACCGAGTTGATGCGCGAGATCGCGATACTGCAGGAGGCCGGGCAGAATTCCAGGTTCATCGCCAATGCCGAACAGTTGCTGACGCGGTGGTGGGCGGCGGCGAACTGGAAGTCGCGCGGCGAGCTGCTCAAGACCGCCGACTGGCTTCTCCGTGTGGAGCAGCATCGCGCGTGATCGCCGCCAGCAGCCTGGCGACATGCGCGATCTCGTCGGCATTCACCGTATGCCCCATTCCCGGATAGATGCGCTCGGTCACGGCCGCGCCCATGCGGGTGAGCATGTCGCGCGACTCGTGCACGCGCGCGAGCGGAACGTGCGAGTCGACATCGGAGCAGCCGAGGAACACCGGCATCCCGGCGAACGAGCCCGGATAGTCGCGCGGGAGCCCCAGCGGGCCGATCAGTCCGGCGCTCAAGCCCGCAACCGCGCCGTAGCGTTTGGCGTTGCGCGCCGCGTATTCCAGCGCGAGGCAGCCGCCTTGCGAGAAGCCGATCAGCGCGATGCGCTCCGGCGTGAAGTCTTCGCGCGCAACGTGATCGAGCGCCGCACCGACCGTCGCGAGCGCATTGCTCAAGTGCGGCTCGTTCTGCTCCAGCGGCGCGAGAAACGAATACGGATACCAGGAATGCCCCGCCGCCTGGGGCGCCAGATACGCGATGTCGTCCTGACCGAATTCATCCGCGAGCGCGAGGATATCGTCCGCGCTTGCGCCGCGACCATGCACCAGGATCGCGGTCGCGCGGGCGCGCGCGAGCGGCGCCCCGGCAGCAAGCACCCCCATCACGCTGTCTCAAGCGGCGGGAGCTTGCCTTCCAGTTCGGCGCGGCGCGGCTCGAGGAACGGCGGCAGCTTCAACGATTGCCCGAGCGATGCCGCCGGCTCATCGACCGCAAAGCCCGGCTGATCGGTCGCGATCTCGAACAGGATGCCGTTCGGTTCGCGGAAATAGATCGAGCGGAAGTAATTGCGGTCCTTCTGCTCGGTCGGATGCATCTTGCGATCCGCCACGAGTTTCGCCGCCATCGCCGCCTGCGTAGCATCGTCTGCCGCGCGGAACGCGATGTGATGCACCGAGCCGCGCCCCATCCGTCCGCGCGGGAAATCGCCGGCCTCGCGCAGGTCGACATGCGCACCCATCGGCGCATCGCCGCGATAGCGCACAAGCGCGCCGTCGCGCGCCACCTCGCGGAAGCCCAGGACATCGGTGAGGATCGAGGCGGTCGGCGCGGCCGTGTGAACCAGCAAGGTTACGCCATGAAAGCCGCGGATCGCGTGCTCGGCCGGAATGTCGATGCTCCAGCCTTTCTCATTCTCGGCGGCCGGCGCCGCCACCAGCGAGAAGCGCATGCCGTCCGGATCCGTGAACGGCAGCACGGTCTCGCCGAAGCGCTTCTCCGGCGCGCCATGCGTCACGCCTTTCTCCAGCAGCCGATGCGTCCAATAGCCGAGCGCCGCGGACGGAATGCGGAACGCGGTCTCCTGCGTTTCGCCGGCGCCAAGCTGGCCCGCCGCCGCATGCGCCCAGGGAAAGAAAGTCAGGATGGTGCCGGGCTGGCCCTCCGCGTCGCCATAATAAAGATGGTAGGTGCCGGGATCGTCGAAGTTGACGGTCTTCTTCACCAGCCGCAGCCCGAGCACACGGGTGTGAAAATCGAGATTGCGGTCGGCGCGGCCCGCGATCGCGGTGACGTGGTGGATGCCGGACATCGCCGAAACCCTCGCCTCAGGCGGCGTCGCGCTGCGCCGCACCGAGCAGGCCGGCTTCGGCCAGCGCTTGCCGGATGCGCGCGATTTCGGCCTGCTCCAGTCTGACCAGCGGAGGGCGCACGACCGCGCGCGGCAGCTTGCCGAGCAGCACCAGCGCTTCCTTCATGCGGTTATGCATGTCGGCGGCCGGATCCGCGTAGAAGGCGCGCGCCAGCGGATCGATACGATCGGTGATGCGCTTCGCCTCGGCGAGATCGCTGCCCTGCACGGCGGCGAACAGGCGCGCCTGCAGATCCGCGATGACGCTGCCGCTGCCCGAGAGCAGACCGTTGCAGCCGAGCACCAGCGAGGACATCAGCCACGCCGAATGCGTGCTCAGCACAGTCACGGGGCGCGGCAGCGCCTGCAGCGTGCGGACATGCCACTCGTGCTGCGGCACATTGTTCGACCAGTCCTTGATGGCACGCAGCGTCGGGATTTCGTCGCAGAGTTTCAGCAACGTGTCCTGCGGATAGCCTTGGCCCGTGCTAAGCGGATACTGGAACGCGATCAGCGGCAGGTCGCATGCATCCGCGATGCGCCTGAAATGCGCGAGCGCCATCCTGGCGTTCTGCCCCATCGTGAACGGCGCGGGCGGAAACACCAGCAACGCGGACGCGCCGCCCGCCGCCGCCATCTTGGCGATGCGCGCGGCTTCGAGGCTCCCGTCCGCCCAGATACCGTGTACCAGCGGCAGCCTGCCGCCGATCTCGTCCTGCGCAATGTCGAGCACGCGGCGCTGCTCGTCGAACGAGCATGATGCGACCTCGGTCGAATGCGCGTTGATGGTGAGCGCCGAGATGCCCTCCGTCGCCGCCACGTCGCGGATGTGGGCGCGGAAGGCGCGCTCGTCGATCGCCAGGTCCTCGTCGAACGGGAGCAGGATGGCCGGAATGACGCCGTGCGGCAGATAGCTCGCGTGTCGGGGCATGGTGGTCCTCCGGCGCAGGGTGCACGTCAGAGGATTCCAATACACCACGGGCCCGGTGCAATTCCAGCGCGGTGCTATGCCCCATGCAGGCTGGCCGCTTTGTGCCGCGGCGGCTATGCTTTCCTACCGGGATGCGCAGGAAAAACTACCATGAGGCGCGATCGATACGATTTGCCGCTCACGACATCCTCGGATGCCGCGGCCGCGGCCTATCGCGAGGCCCATGACGCGATGCTCTCCGCCTGGCCCGGCGCCGTCCAGGCGCTCGATCGCGCGATCGCGGCCGACCCCGACTTCGCCCTCCCCCATATCGCGCGCGCCCGCATCCACCAGATGTATGGCGAAGGCGCGGACGCGCGCGCCAAGGCCGCGCGAGCGCGCGAACTTGCCGCTCACGCGACCAAGCGCGAGCGCCAGCACGTCGAGGTGCTCGCCGCGGCCGTGGAGGGACGCGCCAGCGAAGCGCTGACCGGGGCCGAACAGCACGTCGAGGAGTTTCCGCGCGACGCGCTGGTGTTCGTCGCTCTCCTCGGCGCATACGGTCTCTACGCATTCTCAGGCCGGCCCGACCACGATGCGGCGCGCGTTACGATCTGCGAGCGCCATGCCGCGCACTACGGCGAGGACTGGTGGTTTCTCACTTATCTCGGCTGGTCGCACACCGAAGCCGGCAACCTGCCGCACGGCCGCGCCGTGACCGAGCGCGCTTTCGGCTTGCGGCGCGAGAACGCGCACGCCGCACATGCGCTCGCGCATGCGATGTTCGAGCAGGGTGACGCCGCAACCGCACAAGCGTTTCTCGCCGACTGGCTGCCTGGTTACGACCGCCGCGGCTTGCTCAACGGACATCTCTGCTGGCACGGCGCATTGCTGGCGCTTGAGAACGGCGATCCGGAACGGGCGCTCTCGCTCTACGACGAGCGCATCCGGCACGCCGTTTCGCATGCGGCGCCGTCCCACCTTTTCGCCGACTCCGCTTCGCTGCTCTGGCGGCTCGGGCTCGACACCGGACTGGACCTCACGCCCCATTGGCGCGACGTCGCCGAATACACCGCGCGGACCTTTCCCAAGGCGGGGGTGCATTTCGTCGACTATCACTACGCGCTGGTTGCTGCCGCGACCCGCGACGGCGCGGGCCATGCGCGCCGGATCGGCGAACTCAGCGCGCTCGATGCCGCCGGCAAGCTGCCGCCGGGCCCGTCCCTCATTGCGCTTTATCACGGCGTTCAGTCTTTCGCAGACGGCGACTACAGGGAAGCCGTTCGCGTGCTGGAGCCGATCATGCCCGACATCGTGCGCCTCGGCGGCAGCCATGCGCAACGCGAACTGTGCGAGGACACGCTGATCGTCGCGTGCCTGCGCGGCGGACAGCCTGAGAAGGCTCGCACGCTGATTGACAATCGCCTGCATCGCAGGCCCTCGCGGCGCGATGAGGCGTGGCGGCGTCAGGCCGACGGCATCGCGGCATGATCGGCACACTGCCGCAGGCCACGCGCCGCGATTTTTCCGCCGTCACCTACGACGAAGCGCTCGCGCGCGCCCGCGAGATCGTTCCGGTGCTGCGCGAGCGCGCGCAGGCGACCGAGGATGCGCGGATGCTGCTGCGCAAGAACGAGCAGCTGCTGCACGAGACTGGGCTGTTTCGTTTTCACCAGCCGAAGATCTTCGGCGGCATGGAGCTCGATTTCGTCGCGATCTTCGACATTCCGGCGGAGATCGCGCGCGGATGCCCGTCCACCGCATGGAACGTCGGCAACCTCGCCACGCATCATTGGATGCTCGGCTATTGGGAGCCCGAGACCCAGCACGAGGTGTGGGACGCAAACCCCGACGCGCTGATCGCCTCCTCGATCGCGCTCGCGGCGGGGCGCGGACGCAAGGTCGACGGCGGCTTCGCGGTGACGGGCCGCTGGCCGTTCTCGTCGGGCGTCGACAATTCCGACTGGAACATGCTCGCCGTCACGGTCTACGACGGCGACAAGGCGGTCGATTGGCGGCTCTGCCTGGTGCCCAAGACCGACTACGAGATCATCGACACCTGGTACGCGATGGGCATGGCCGGCACTGGCTCGAAGGACATCGCCGTGAAGGACCTGTTCGTGCCGGAGCGACGCGCGCTTGCGCTGACCCGCACGCGCGGCGGCTACGCGCATCCGGGCGCTGCGCTCAACAAAAGCGCGCTGTTCGGCATCCCGATCATCGGTGCGGCCGGCATTCCGCTTTCGCCCGCCTCGATTGGAGCCGCGGAAGGCGCCTACGAGCTGTTCGTGCAATCGATGGGCAAGCGCATGGGCACTTACACCGGCGCGAAAGTGTCCGATTTCCAGGCGGTGCAGATCAAGCTTGCCCGCGCGCGCGTGCTGATCGATAGCGGCCGCGCGCTCTCGCGCAATGCCTCGATCGCCTTGCAGGACATTTCCGCGCGTGGGGAAGTGCCAGACCTCGCCACCAAGCTGCGCTGGCGCGCGCAATCGGCCTTCGCCGTCAACCAGGCGCGCGAGGCGGTGGAAACGCTATGGTCGTGCTACGGCGCGCAGGGGCTTTACACGCGCGACCCGCTGCAACGCCATTTACGCGACGTGATCGCGATGAACCAGCACTTCTCGTTCAACTTCGACATCGCCGGCGCGGCCTTCGGCCTGCACGCGCTCGGCGGCAATTTCGTCAATCCGGCCATGTGAGAAGGAGCCACGATGATCATCGACTCTCAAGTTCATGCCTACGAGGCGAACACGCCGAAGCGCCCGTGGCACAGCGTGCCGAACTGGCCGCCGCACGTCACCGGCGACGAGATGGTCGCCGCGATGGACAGCGTCGGCGTCGACGGCGCGATCTTCATCTCGGCGTTCTCGCTCTACCAGTACGACGCAAGCTACGCGATCGAGGTGCAGAAGGCGCATCCGGGCCGCATGGCGATCATCAAGCCGGTCAACCCGGACGATCCGGCCGTGGCCGACGTCATCGCCGAGTGGAAGAAGCAGCCGGGCGCGGTTGGGATCCGCATCATGATCCCGGAAGGAACGAAGCGCCCGGCGGACGACCCCGGCCTCGGCCGGATCGCGCAAGCGGCCGCGCGCCATGACATGCCGCTGAACATGCTGTGCTGGGGCAATCTCGACGTCGGCGCCGCGCTGATCGACCGCCACCCCGACACGCGCTTCATCATCGACCATCTCGGCATCGTGCAGCCGCGCGTGCCGCCCGCCCCGCCGCAGCCGTGGGCCGATCTGCCCAAGGTGCTGGCGCTTGCCAAGCGCCCGAATGCCGTGATCAAGGTGAGCGGCGCCTGCACGCTCTCGAAGGAGCCCTACCCGTTCAACGACATCTGGGACCCGCTGCAGCGCATCTTCGACGCCTGGGGTTTCGATCGCTGCCTGTGGGGCACGGACTGGACGCGCGCGGCCGCCGTCGTCAACTACGAGCAGGCGGTCAGGCCCTTCGTCGAAACGAAGCGCCTCTCCGAGAGCGATCGCGCGATGCTGATGGGCGGCGCCTGCGCCAAGGCGTATGGCTGGAAGCCGAAGCGCTAAGCGCCTTCCATGATGCGGATGTCGCGATCCGCGCCGTTGCCGAGCGCATCGAGCGCGGCCTTGTAGCCGGCCGAGTCGTGCGCGGCGGTTGCCGCCGCGACACTGTCGAACTCGATCACCACGCAGCGCTGGGCAAGGCCGTTCTCGTAGGTCTTGGCCGGATTGCCGCGCGCGAGAAACTTGCCGCCCGCAGCCATGATCGCCGGCCCCGCGAGCTTGGCATAGGCCGCCAGCTTGTCCGGATCGGAAATCGACCGGTAGGTCGCGACCCAATATGCCTTCGCCATGGTGTTTTCTCCTTTGTGTAATGAGTCGATCGTAGCCCGGGTTGAGCGTTTGCGAAACCCGGGAGCTCCCGGCTTTCGTTGCACTCAAGCCGGGCTACGGATTAGCGCGCTTCGCCGAGGAATCCAGCCTGCAACTGGGCGAGCCGCGCGAGCGCCGCGTCCGACAGCGGCCCCTTTTTCACCGCAGCGATCGCCGCCTCCAGCTCGCCGATATGCGCGAGCCCGATCTCGGTGGTGGAGAGCTGCGCGTTGGCGATGGCAAAGCGCATCGCAAGTTCGGTGAGGCTCCCCGCATGGCCCTCGCGCACCATCGGCTCGAGCCGGCGCGCGCGCGCAACATCCGCCGCATAGCTCGCGCCCGAGCCTATCGGCTCGACCTGCGCGAGGCCGAGCGGATTGCGCTGTTCGCTGCCCGACAGCGCGCCGCCCGCGAGCACGCGGATGCCGATGGTGCCGACGCCGTGGCGCGCCGCGAGATCGAGGACGCGGCCGTAATCCTGCGCCGGATAGGCGGCCGGGATCGCCTCGCCGGCGCTCGGATTGAGCGCGTTATAGGGCACCTGCGCGGTGTCGAACGCGCCCGACGCGATCAGCGCATGCAGGCCCGACGTGTCGCCGATCGCCGTAAATCCGATGAACCGCGTCTTGCCCTGCTCGCGCGCGCGGCTGAGCGCCGGCACCACGTCGCTCAGCACCTCGGCGGCGCTCATCGTCTGCCCGTCGGACGCGCCGATGGTGTTGTGCAGTTGAAACACATCGACATGGTCGCGCTGCAGCCGCTTGAGCGACGCATCGAGCGACTCGATCACCGCGGCGGCATTGCGCTCGGCCGGCAGCCGCACCTTGGTGGAGACGATCACGTCGGGCTTGAGCGATGCCAGCACGCGGCCGAGATTTTCCTCCGAGGCGCCGTTGCCGTAGGCCGGCGCGGTGTCGAAATGATTGATGCCGGCTTCGAGCGCGCGCGCAACCGCGCGCTCCTGATCGATCGAGGCGCCGCGCGTCATCAGGCCGCCGACCGCGCCGCAGCCGAAGGTGAGCACGGAGACGTTAAGGCCGGTGCGGCCGAGTTTTCGTGTTTGCATGAGCCAAGCGTAGCGCGAATGTGCGCGCGGAAGGAACCCTACGCCGCGCTCGGGAGACGGCCGTCCGGCGTGTAGCGGTCGACCGCGTCGGGAAGCTCGCGCGAGAGCCGCGCCAGCAGTTCCTCGCGCGACAATCCGGTCTGCTGCTCCAGTGCCGCCAGCACGTCGGGTCCGATCGCCTGCTGGAGCTGCGATGGCGTGACCGGCCGGTTCGGTCCGGTGTTGACCCAGGAATCCGCGACCGCGCCCTGCCCGTTCTGCTTGAAGCGATCGATCAATTCACCGAGCCCGCCGCTGAGGAAACCGCCCGCGCCGCCGCCAGGACCTCCGCCAAGACTGCCGCGCAATTGCTCCAGCACGCCGCCGAGCCCGCCGGTTGCGCCCGGCGCCACCTGCCCGGCGCCCGGCTGGCCTTGACCCTGGCCTTGGCCTTGGCCTTGGCCCACGCCGCGCAGCATCTCGGCGATCTTGTCCCTGTTCTGGTAGCCCGCAATCGCGAGCAGCCCGAGGAGAGCTGTCATGGATGGAAAACCGCGGCTCATGGCGTTGCTCCGTGAATGATCAGCGGAAACAACAAAAGGCCGCGATGGTTCCCGATTTGCGGCGCCGCTTCGTAGCTTCGTAGGGCGGGCAAAGCGCGCAGCGCGTGCCCGCGCAATTGCGAGATGGCGGGCACGCTACGCTTTGCCCGCCCTACGCATTACTTCGGTCCGATGCCGCAGGGAAGACGGCGGCCGTACCCGTCATCCGTCATGCATTGATAGGTCCGGTAGTCGGCCGGCCTGTTCGCGGCCGCGCAGGGCACCTTGCGGCCCGAGCCGTCGGCGGCGACGCAATCGGTCTTGCTCGCGGCCTGATTGGCAGCGGCGATGTTCACGACGGCAACCAGGCTCAGGCCGAGCGCGACGAGGGCCGCGTTGGCAAACGACAGTTTCATGGCCGATCTCCGGGGCGGTGTCTTTGTCCGCCCGGCAGTTACGCGCGTCAGGGTGTGGAGTTTCGGCAGTCACGCGCCTGTGACGTCGTGGCGGGGATGGCGCAACATCCGTAGGGCGGGCAAAGCGCGCAGCGCGTGCCCGCCGCGGCGCAATACGCTGCGCTATTGCGCCCTACGCTCGCTTGCTTGCTCAATTTGGATCGAGTGTGATGTCAAATCGGCCGATCAAAAACATGTTGATCCTCAGGCCGGGTACCGCAGGGAATGTTTGCTCATATTCGACCTCGACCTGACCGGCAAAATTCCGGTCTGTAATATGGCCAAACGCTTGGCCTCTGTAATTCATATTTGCAGCAATATCAGCAACCTTTGTCTCCCAGCGGGCAATGCTGAATATCGGTTCGCCCGCCACGACGCTTAAATCACCGACAACATCGAAGACGGTGAGATGGCTTGGATCATCTGATATCGTGGTATCCAGAGAGACGTATTCGACGTTCGTGAGCTTCTTGTCTTCTGCAAATCTCAACACTCCATCATGCGGAAATGCCCACTCCAGCTTGCATTTGACCCTAGTCGAATCATCCCTCCAAACGCGACCGCCGACTGCTGTTGCGCGCAAACCGAGCATCACTTTTCCAGCTTCATTCAGACTTTTCTGAGCGGCTTCGGGCAGAGGAACATTGCTGCTCCAAGCATAGTCAGAATACGTCACTGAGCCATTGACTACGCGTGCGCTTGATCGAAACCCGCGCGCCAGTGGCAAAGCTAGATCGACGATAGGAGGGCTGCAATCTCTGCGTATGGCGCTGGGTGACAACAAGCTCGATAGCTGCGCGGCAAGCTTCTCCGCCGACTCGACTTGCAGATCGACGATCGGATCGTCGGTGGATTTCTGCGAATAGTGAAATACAAGGACGCGGGCGCCGTTCAATATTACTGCGTAGGTCGCCGATATTTGCGGAACTCGGGTATACGAGATTGCTTGTTCAATCACATCGAGCGTTATCGCTTCCGACGGAGCTTTAACTTCAAGCACCCATCGAGCCGACCCGGCAACGGTGAGCACATAGTCAGGGCGCCCTTTCAGAGGCGGATCATTTTTCTTTTTTCGTCCAAGGAATAGGCGATCATAGGACAACGAAAATTCGCGTAGAATGTCGCTCTCTGTGCCTCGCCGATAGCCGAGAGCTTCGAGAAATGGAGCAGCGATCTCCTCCCGAACATCCGATTCGTTCGCATCGACGAGACTCATATTGAAAGCATGAGGGAAGAGGACTTCCGTCGCAATAAAGTTATTCGAGGAGGGAAGGCTGTCGGCTGTCGGGTCCCGATGGCGCAGTATGCTGCGCTATCGCGCCCTACGCTCTACTGGCGGGCACGCTTCGCTTTGCCCGCCCTACATCATCGATCCTATTATTTGACTAAAATCACACTTTGAACAATTTTGCGCCCTTCCTCCGCCGCACACCCACATCATCCTCCCCACACCTCGCTCGCTGAGGGGCGTCAACCGGTGACGCTGGATTGGCGGAGCGGGCGGAAGGGAGCGGCCGGAGATCAGGCCGAGCCTTCCGGGCATAGGGGTCGCGAAGCGATCCCCGTGCTGTGCGGCGCCTGCGCGTCCGGCCTCGTCAGCCGGATACCCGGGCGGCTTCGGGACCCGCCCTGGGGGTACTACGGCCCCTGTGCGAGGAGCTCGCTGACGGCCCGCCTGACAACGGGACACGCAAGCGCGGACCGGAGCTGGGCGAATGCCGAAAGGCATTCGCTAGAGCCGCAGCAGGGCGCCGAGAGGCGCGCCGGCCTACGTCACTGGCCGGTGATCTCCGAGCGTTCTCGGAGATCGACCCGACCGTGAGGCGGGTCACGGGTGCGGCGTTTCCGCACCAGCGCCTGCCGGCGCTCTGCTCCCCTCGCTTTTTTTTCCAAACGGGGAGAACCGAACTGGGAATGGTCCGCGCGTAAGGCGCTGCGGAGAAGGAGAACGCATGGCTGCACGACACATCTCAAAGCAACAGGCACAGGGCGACACCGCGCAGGAAGCTGATGCGCGCAAGCGCTGGGTCAACAATCTGTTCGGCTATTGGCGCGTTTGCGCCGCACGCGTCTGCAAGCGCACACGCGGCTGTGCGGGCGATCCTTATGCCTGCTTCGAGCGCTGGTGGTGGATCACGCCGGAAGCCCCCAAGGTGCAGTTCCGCGCTTACATCAAGGCAAGCTGCGCCGGGCTGTCGCCGCAAGACGCGCTGCGCGAAGCCGACGCGGAAGTCGAACGCGCCGCCGAGCACATCGCGCGCGTGGATGCCGAGACGGCGCGGGCGTGGGAGGCGAAGGTGGCTGCCGAGAAGGCGGATGCCCCTGACCCGGCTCGCGGAGTTCATCATCGGGCGGCGCTCTGCGCCGACCCGGTGGCGAGCCACCCTCTCGCCGCAAGCGGGGAGCGGGAAGAAAGAAAAGGCCCGCGCGTGCGGGCGTTGTGATGATGCGATCTGATGAGATCGCCTCCGACAGCGCCGCGCGCGCACCCTCCCCTGGAGGGGGAGGGTCGACACGAGCGAAGCGAGTGTCGGGGTGGGGTGAAGCTCTTGCAGAAAAACTCACCCCACCCCGGCTCGCACCTCCGGTACTCGCCGACCCTCCCCCTCCAGGGGAGGGTAAAGACCGAGTACGCGGCCAACGCTCGCCGCACCATGGTGAATCCTTCCTTGCGCGGAACTCGGCCTGCGCGCTGCTGTTCCTTAACCACATCCGCAACAGCAACGCGTTACCGCCCCTCCCGCGCCAACTTTCCGAAACTCCGCGGCTCAAGATTAACCGGATGGTGGCGCGGTTTTGTTACCTCCACGCCAATTGCCCTGATCACAATGGGCAAAGTGTGGAGTGAAGCGTGAACAGCGAAACGGACATCCGGCCGGTCGAGGCCTTCGGGCGCGTGCTCTCGGTCACCGGCAGCCAGGCGCAGGTGCGCTTCCCGGTCAGCGGCGCGGACGAGATGCGCGCGACCGTCGGCAAGTTTCTCGGCATCCGCGGCGAGGGCGCGCTGGTCATCGGCGTCATCACCAAGATCGCGGTCGAGCCGAAGGCCGGCGGCGGGCTTGCGCGCGAGGACTTCGCGATCGGCGCGCTCGACATGCTCGGCGAGATCAAGGGCAGCGACAACGGCGAACCGTTCTTCCAGCGCGGCGTCACCGAGTATCCGATGATCGGCGACGCGGTCAGCGTGATCACGCAGCGCGAGCTCAAGCTGATCTTCGACATGTCCGGCCCGGGCACGATCGACATCGGCACACTGCAGCAGGACCAGTCGATCCACGCCTACATCAACGTCGACGACATGGTGCGCAAGCACTTCGCGGTGTTCGGCACCACCGGCGTCGGCAAGTCGAGCGGCGTCGCGGTGCTGGTGCGCCAGATCCTCGACGCGCGGCCCGAGCTGCGCGTGTTCCTGATCGACCCGCACAACGAATACGGCCACTGCTTCGACGACCGCGCGCAGACGATGTCGCCGAAGAACCTCAAGCTGCCGTTCTGGCTGTTCAACTTCGAGGAAATCGTCGACGTGTTCTTCCGCGGCCGCCCCGGCGTGGACGAGGAGGTCGAGATCCTCTCCGAGGTGATCCCGCTCGCCAAGGTGATCTTCCAGCCGAACAGCGGCACGAACCCGCGCCGCCTCGTGCGCAACGATCCGAAATCCTCCGGCGTCACCGTCGACACGCCGGTGCCGTATCGCCTCGAAGACCTGATCCGCCTGATCGACGAGCGCATGGGCAAGCTCGAAAACCGCGCGATGTGGGCGAAGTACCATCGGCTGATCACGCGCATCGAGACCGCGCGCAACGATCCGCGTTACGGCTTCATGTTCGACAACGCCAATGTCGGCGGCGACACCATGGTGGAGACGCTCGCCACGCTGTTCCGCCTGCCGCCGAACGGCATGCCGATGACCATCATGCAGCTCGCCGGCTTCCCGGCCGAGGTGGTGGACTCGGTCGTGTCGGTGCTGTTGCGCATGGCATTCGAGTTCGGGCTGTGGAGCGACGGCGCGTTTCCGCTGCTCTGCGTCTGCGAGGAAGCGCACCGCTACGCGCCGTCCGACCGCACCGTCGGTTTCGGGCCGACGCGCAAAGCCGTGTCGCGCATCGCCAAGGAGGGCCGCAAATACGGCGTGTTCCTCGGGCTGATCACGCAACGTCCGGCCGAGCTTGACGCCACCATCATCTCGCAATGCTCGACGCTGTTTGCGATGCGCATGGCGAACGACCGCGACCAGGCGATCGTACGCTCGGCGGTGTCGGACGCGGCCGGCTCGCTGATCGGCTTCGTGCCGTCATTGGGGACGCGCGAGGTGTTCGCGTTCGGTGAGGGCGTGGCGCTGCCGACGCGGCTGCGCTTCAAGCAGCTCGACGCGGCGCACATCCCGCACAGCCAGGCGATCACGCGCGCCAACATGGATTCGGCGAAGGGCGTCGACGTCGGGTTCCTGGTGTCGGTGGTGGAGCGCTGGCGCGGCGCCACCATGAGCGGCCAGACGCGCTCGCGGCCTTCCGGCGACGACGAGTTCGGCGATCTCGACACGCTTGCGGGCAGCGAGTTCTCCAAGATTGCGAGCGCAGCGCCCGCGCTCGCGCCGGCGGCGCCCTCCCCGGTTGCGGCCTCGATCCGCAAGAGCGCGACCACGCCGGAGTCTTTCTTTTTCCCCGTGGAGGACGGCAAGCCCCGGCTGCGGCGCTAGACCACCACGGTCAGGCGCTTGGCGGCGCGCGTAATGCCGGTGTAGAGCCAGCGCTCGCGGCTTTCGGGAAACGCAAAGGACTCGTCGAACAGCACCACGTCGTCCCATTGCGACCCCTGCGCCTTGTGCACGGTCAGCACATAGCCGTAGTCGAACTCGTCCTGCTTCTTGCGGAGCTGCCAGTCGAGCTGCTCGATCTTGCCGGTGAAGCATTCGGGGCGAACCGACACTTTGATACCCTTTCCCGCATAACCTTCGTCGGGCATCAGCCGCAGCCGCAGGATCTGCCGCCGCACGGTCGGCCGCTCGGCGACATTCCACAGCCCGCCGTTGAACAAGCCCTTGCGTCGATTGTTTCTCAGGCACACGAGCTTATCGCCCGCGAGCGGCAGCGGATCGTCGAAGCCTTTGCGCTCGCGAATGCGCCCATTATAGGCCCGCCGGGTATTGTTGCGGCCCACCAGAATCTGGTCGGTTTCCAGCGCGCGCTGCGGGTCGAACGCATCCTTGGTGACGACGCTGGTTTTTCCATATTCGCCGGGCACAAGCCGCTGACCCTCGCGCACCTGCATCGAGAGCCGCACGATCGGATCGTCCTGCGCCTGGCGGTGCACCTCGGTCAGCATCGCGTCCGG
>JAXDNY010000111.1:0-10337 GCA_034669145.1 Hyphomicrobiales bacterium | reverse complement strand
CGCCTTGGTGCCATGGCGGCGGTCACGGCCGCGCTGGTCGGCGTGTTCGCCTTCATCATCCTGCGCGTCACCGCACCGCAGATGGCGCCGGTCTTCACCGACCTGACGCCGGAGGATTCCGCCGCGATCGTGAAGGACCTGGAGCGCCAGGCGATCCCCTATGAGCTGAAGAACGACGGCGCCATCGTGCTGGTGCCGCGCGACCGCATGACCCGCGTGCGCATGAAGCTCGCCGAAGGCGGCCTGCCCAAGGGCGGCGGTGTCGGCTACGAAATCTTCGACAAATCCGACACGCTCGGCGCCACCAGCTTCGTGCAGAACATCAATCATCTGCGTGCGCTGGAGGGTGAACTCGCCCGCACCATCAAGGCGATCGACCGCGTGCAGGCCGCCCGCGTCCACCTCGTTCTGCCCGAGCGCCCGCTGTTCTCGCGCGACAAGGTCGAGCCGTCCGCCTCGATCGTGCTGCGCGTTCGCGGCGCCTTGGAGGCAAGCCAGGTGCGCGCAATCCGCCATCTCGTCGCTTCCGCCGTCAACGGCATGAAGCCGCAGCGCGTCTCGGTCGTGGACGAGGCCGGCAACCTGCTCGCCGATGGCGCAAGCGGCCCCGAAGGCGCGATCGGCGGCAACGGACAGGAACGCCAGGCCACCTTCGAGCGGCGCCTGAAGGACCAGATCGAGTCGATCGTCTCCTCGGTGGTCGGGCCGGGCCGCGCGCGCGTGCAGCTTTCGGCCGAATTCGACTTCAACCGCATCACCGAGACGTTCGACAAGTTCGATCCGGAAGGCCGCGTCCTGCGCTCCAGCCAGACGCGCGAGGAATCCTCCGGCAGCGACAGCAAGGAAGGTCAGGTGACGGTTGGTAACGAGCTGCCCGGCGGGCAGGGCCAGCAGCAGCCCGCCCAGGCCGGGCGCGACCAGAGCAAGAAGTCCGAGGAAATCGTCAACTACGAGATCTCGCGCTCGACCAAGACCGAAGTCACCGAAGGCGGCCGCATCAAACGCGTCTCGGCGGCGGTGCTGGTCGATGGCAGCTATGCCAAGAACGACAAGGGCGACATCGTCTATCAGGCGCGCACCAAGGAAGAGCTCGACCGCATCGCCGCATTGGTGCGCACCGCGATCGGCTTCGACCAGAAGCGCGGCGACCAGATCGAGGTCGTCAACCTGCGCTTCGCCGAGGCGCCCGCGGCACCGATCGCCGAGCCGTCCGGCGGCTTCCTGTCGTTCCTGCAGTTCACCAAGGACGACCTGATGCGCGCGATCGAGCTGGCCGTGATGGCGCTGCTCGGCCTTGTGGCGGTGCTGTTCGTGGTCCGCCCGCTGGTGCGCCGCATCCTCGCGCCCGACGAATCCCGGCCGATGTCAGCCGCCATGACGGGCGCGCCCGCGCTCGCAAGCTCGGGCGCGCATGCCGCCCTCCCCGAGGCGCCGATGACGGGCGTGCCGAGCCAGGCCTCCAAGATGATCGACATGGCGCAGGTGCAGGGGCAAGTGCACGCGCAGTCGATGCAGAAGGTCGGCGAACTTGCCGAACGCAACCCGCACGAAACCGTCGCCATTGTCCGTCAATGGCTGCAAGACGCTCCGGCCTGATCGGGACCAGCCATGGCCGCCGCCGCGCAAAAAACCCAGAACCGCAGCAGCGAGATCGCCGATCTCGTTGCGACGCTCGCCGGCCGTCAGAGCAGTGCCGGCCCCGCGCGCCAGCTCAAAGGCCCGGAGCGCGCGGCCGTCCTGATGCTCGCGCTCGGCGAACAGCACGGCGAAAAGGTCTGGAAGCTGCTCGACGACGACGAACTGCGCCAGCTCTCCATCGTGATGTCGACGCTCGGCACGGTCGAAGCCGAGTCGGTCGAGAGCCTGATGATCGAATTCGTCGGGCGGCTGTCGGCGTCCGGCGCGCTGCTCGGCAATTTCGACGCGACCGAGCGCCTGCTGGTTCAGTATCTGCCGAAGGACCGCGTCTCCAACATCATGGAGGAAATCCGCGGGCCGGCGGGCCGCAACATGTGGGAGAAGCTCTCCAACGTGCAGGAGCAGGTGCTCGCGAACTATCTCAAGAACGAATATCCGCAGACCGTCGCGGTGGTGATCTCCAAGATCAAGCCGGAGCACGCCGCGCGCGTGCTGGCGATCCTGCCCGAGGAGCTCGCGCTCGACGTCGTCTCGCGCATGCTGCGCATGGAGGCGGTGCAGAAGGACGTGATCGAGCGGCTGGAAAACACGCTGCGCACCGAATTCATGTCCAACCTCTCGCAGACGCGCCGCCGCGATGCGCACGAGGTGATGGCGGAGATCTTCAACAATTTCGACCGCCAGACCGAGACGCGCTTCATCACCGCGCTGGAAGAGCAGAACCGCGAGGCGGCGGAGCGCATCAAGACGCTGATGTTCACCTTCGACGATCTGGTCAAGCTCGACGCGGGCTCGGCGCAGACGTTGATGCGCCATGTCGACAAGGACAAGCTCGGGGTGGCGCTGAAGGGTGCCAACGATACGGTGCGCCAGTTCTTCCTCGGCAACATGTCGACGCGCGCCGCCAAGATGCTGGTCGACGACATGCAGGCGCTCGGGCCGGTGCGCCTGCGCGATGTCGACGAGGCGCAGGCGCTGCTGGTCAATCTCGCCAAGGACCTCGCCGCCAAGGGCGAGATCATGATTTCCAAGAACCGCGCCGACGAAGAACTGATCTATTGAGGCCCATGTGAGAAGCGCGCCGGTCAAATTCCTGTTCGAGGACGATTTCGCGGGCCAAGGGGCGCCGGGAAAGCGTCCCGTCACGGCCGCCGCCCACGAGGCGGCGCTCGCGCGCGCCGAAACCGAAGCCTATCGCAACGCGTTCGCCGCCGCCGAAGCAAAGATCGAAGGCCGCACGGCCGCCGCCTGCGAAGGCATCGCGCAGGCGATCGCCACGATGGCGCAGGGGCTCGCTGCGATCGAGGCGCGGCTCGAAGCCGAATCCGTCGAGGTCGCGGTCGCGGTTGCCAGAAAGCTCGCGCCCGAACTGATTGCCGCCGAGCCGCTCGGCGAAATCGCCGCGCTTGCGGCCTCCTGTTTCCACCAATTGATCGCCGCGCCGCACGTCGTCGTGCGAATCGCCGAGCCGGTCTACGAGAATGCCCACACGCGGCTTGAGGAGATCGCGCGGCTGCGCGGCTTCGAGGGCCGTCTGGTCGTGCTCGCGGAGCCCGGTATGGCGCTCGGCGATTGCCGCATCGAATGGGCCGACGGGGGCCTCTGCCGCGACCGCGCCGCAACCGAAGCCGTGATCTACGAGGCGGTCGAGCGATACGTCGCGGCGCGCCGTGCGACGGCCGGACGATGATTTTTGGAGATTGAGCGATGGCTGACGACACCAAGGTCCCCCTCCCGGAGCTCAACCGAAAGGACGATGTCGTGCCGCATGAGGCGCCCCTCGCGCCCGACGGCGGCGACACAACGCGCAGCGCGTCCGATCTGGAAGCCGTGTTCGACGTGCCGGTGCAGGTGTCGGCCGTGCTCGGCCGCACCCGCATGGACATCGGCGACCTGCTGCGGCTCGGCCCCGGCGCGGTGCTCGAGCTCGACCGCAAGGTCGGCGAGGCAATCGACATCTACATCAACAACCGGCTGGTCGCGCGCGGCGAAGTCGTACTGGTCGAGGAGAAGCTCGGCGTGACCATGACCGAAATGATCAAGGCGGAACGAAGCTGAATAGCCCGCCGCCGGATACCAAGAAGGACTGAGACCCATGCGCCTCCTGATCGTCGGAACGCTCCGCGGCCAGCTCACGCTCGCCACCAAGCTCGCCATGGACAAGGGCGCGACCGTCACCCACGCGGAAGGCGCCGAGATGGCGCTACGCGTCCTGCGCTCCGGCCGCAGCGCCGATCTCCTGATGGTCGAGGTGGCGGTCGATATCCGCGATCTCATCACGCGGATGGAAGCCGAGCACATCACCGTGCCGGTGGTGGCGTGCGGCACCTCGACCGACGCGCGCGCGGCCGTCGCCGCCATTCACGCGGGCGCGAAAGAATACATCCCGCTCCCCCCCGACCCGGAGCTGATCGCGGCCGTGCTCGCGGCGGTCGCCGACGACCACCGCGACTTCATCTATCGCGACGACGCGATGGCGGCGGTGGTCAAGCTCGCGCAGCAGATCGCGCCGAGCGACGCCTCGGTGCTGATCACCGGCGAATCCGGCACCGGCAAGGAGGTGCTCGCCCGCTTCGTGCATGCGAAGTCGAACCGCGCCCGCGCGCCGTTCATTTCGGTCAATTGCGCCGCGATCCCGGAACACCTGCTCGAATCCGAGCTGTTCGGCCACGAGAAGGGCTCGTTCACCGGCGCGGTCGCGCGCCGCATCGGCAAGTTCGAGGAGTCGAGCGGGGGCACGCTGCTGCTCGACGAGATTTCCGAAATGGACGTTCGGCTGCAGGCCAAGCTCCTGCGCGCCATCCAGGAGCGCGTGATCGATCGCGTCGGCGGCGCGAAACCCGTACCGGTCGACATCCGCATCATCGCCACCTCGAACCGCAATCTGGCCGAAGTGGTGAAGGCGGGTACGTTCCGCGAAGACCTGTTCTACCGCCTCAACGTGGTGAACCTGAAGATCCCAGCCCTGCGCGAACGCCCGGCCGACGTGCTCGAACTCGCGGATCATTTCGTCAAGATGTACGCCAAGGCCAATGGCTGCTCGCGTGTGCTCTCGACGGAAGCGCGCGCGCAGCTGATCGCCAATCGCTGGCCCGGCAACGTGCGCGAGCTGGAAAACGCCATGCACCGCGCGGTGTTGATTGCCGGGAGCGAGTCGATCGGCCCCGAGGCGATCATCGCGCCGGACGGCGCACGGCTCGAAGAGCAGCGCGCCGCGCCTGCGGTGCATCACGCGACCTTCGCGGCCGAGACCGTGACGCGCGCGCTGGTCGGCCGCACCGTGGCCGACGTCGAACGCGATCTCATTCTGGAAACGCTGAAGCATTGCCTCGGCAACCGGACGCACGCCGCCAATATCCTCGGCATCTCGATCCGCACCTTGCGCAACAAGCTCAACGAGTATGCCGGCGACGGCATGCCGATCCCGCCGCCCGCCAATGGCGGCGGCGAGTTCCGGATGGCGGGTTGACGCAATCGCTTCGGCGCTGGCCGAAGCGTTTCGTCGAGCTTCCGCAGGCCGGCAGCGCTATAGTTGCCCCATGAGCGAAGTCCTCGACATTGCCGCCGTCGCCGCGCTGGTCGGCGATCCGGCGCGCGCCAACATCCTGTGTGCGCTCATGGACGGCCGTGCGCTCACCGCGAGCGAACTGGCCTACGCGGCGCATGTGACGCCGCAGACCGCGAGCGGCCATCTCGGCAAGCTCGCCCGGGCAGGCCTGATCATGCCGGCGCAGCAGGGCCGTCATCGCTATTTCAGGCTCGCGGGCGCGCATGTAGCGGCGATGATCGAGAGCATCTCGGCGGTCAGCGCCATCGCGCCGCCGCGCCTGCGGGCGATCCGCATCGACGACGCGATGCGTCAGGCGCGCATGTGCTACGACCACGTGGCGGGGCGGCTCGGCGTCACGCTCGCCGACGCGTTGCGCGAGCACGGCCATGTGGAATTCGCCGACGATGGCGGTGTGGTCACGCCCGCGGGCGAGGCCTTCTTCGCCAAGTTCGGCATCGACCTGTCGGCCTCGCGCCAAAACCGCCGTGTGTTCTGCCGCCCCTGCATCGATTGGAGCGAGCGGCGCGCGCATCTTGCCGGCGCGGTCGGCGCGGCGCTGGCGAACCGGCTGATGGCGCTGCGCTGGATCGCGCGCAAGCGCGACACGCGCGCCTTGACCATCACGCCGATCGGGTGGAGCAACATCGAGCGCACGTTCGGTTGCTCGCTGCACGACCACACGGTTCACGCCCGGCCACCGCTGCGCGTCGTCGCGGGCTAACAACGCGGCGCGGGTCGCTACGCCAGCTTGATGACGGCGCCCAGTAGCGCAATGCCTCCCGCTAGCAGGACGCCAAGACGCACGGTAAGCCTGAGTCCTAGGTTGTCGAGCTTCGCGTCGACGTGGGTGAGCGCAGTCTGTAGATCGGTCTTGGTTACAAGTTCGGCCATAATGAATTGCCTGGCGGCCTCGGCATGTGCCTCGGCCTGTTCTTGTACCACCCCTCGTTCGCGGAGGTAACGGGCGTAGGAAAGCGTGTCGACGCAAAAGCCATTGGTGCCACTCCACCCAACAGATCAAGTCCGATCTTCCATAACCAGCAGTCTTGCACCGACGCTTTCTGCGATCTCCTCCGGAGCCGCATCGATCGGCACCGTGATCGCGCGCTCCTCCGCGCCCGGCTCCTGAAGCGCGTCGAACTGGCTGCGCAACAATCCGGGCGGCATGAAGTGGCCCGTCCGCGCCTTGAGCCGCGCGTCGATCAGATCGAAATCGCCTGTGAGATAGACCAGCCGGACGTCGGCGCCTTGCCGGTCTGTGACGATATCGCGGTAGATGCGCTTGAGCGCCGAGCACGTCACCACGCAGGTCGTGCGCGCCGCACGATGTTCGCCGATCCACGCCGCGATTGCCGCCAGCCACGGCCAGCGGTCGTCGTCGGTCAGCGGCTCGCCGCGGCTCATCTTCGCGATGTTCGCTGCAGGGTGAAAGCTGTCGGCATCGCGGAACGGGCAATCGAGCCGCTCAGCGATCAGCCGGCCGACCGTTGACTTGCCGGCACCCGAGACGCCCATCACCACGATGGCGGCAACGCCCGGAATTTGCGCCATCACTTGGCGAGCTCTTGATGGCCGCCGAAGCCCTTGCGCATCGCCGATAGTATCTTCTCCGCAAACGTATGCTCCTGCCGCGAACGAAACCGCGTGTAGAGCGCGGCCGAGAGCACGTCGGCCGGCACCGCCTCCTCGATCGCCGCCTGAATCGTCCAGCGGCCTTCGCCTGAGTCCGCCACATGGCCCGAATAAGAGGCAAGATCGCCCTCCTCGGCGAGCGCCGCGGCCGTGAGATCGAGCAGCCACGAGGTGATCACGCTGCCGCGCCGCCAGGTCTCGGCGATATCCGCCAGATTGAAATCGAGCCGATGCTCCCCGGGAAGCGTTTCATCGCCGGCGTGCTTGAGAATATCGAAGCCCTCGGCATAAGCCTGCATCAGGCCGTATTCGATGCCGTTGTGGATCATTTTGACGAAATGCCCGGCGCCGTTCGGCCCGGCATGCAGATAGCCTTGAGCCGGGCGCGGGTCGTGTCCCTCGCGGTGCGGCGTGGCCGAGATGTCCCCCGCCCCCGGTGCCAGCGCGTGAAAAACCGGATCGAGCCGCTCGACGACGTCCTTCTCGCCGCCGATCATCAGGCAATAGCCGCGCTCCAGCCCCCAGACGCCACCGCTGGTCCCCACGTCGACATAATGGATGCCGCGCGGCTGTAGCGCCTTCGCGCGTGCGATATCGTCCTTCCAGAACGTGTTGCCGCCGTCGATGACGGTATCGCCCGCGGCCATCAGCCGGGCCAGTTCCTCCACCGCCTTCGCCGTGATCTCCCCCGCCGGCAGCATCAGCCAGACCACGCGCGGCGGTTTCAGCCGCTTGACCAGATCCTGCAGCGCGGCCGACGACGTCGCCCCCTCGCGGCCGAGCGCGAGGCTCGCATCGAGATTGGCGTCGAACACCACGCAGTCATGCCCATGGCGCATCAGGCGGCGGGCGATATTCGCGCCCATCCGCCCCAGACCGACGATACCGATTTGCATGCAGGAAGCCTTAGTTAACCGATTGATAACCATACACTCGGCAATAATTGCCTAACAGGAAAGCCTCGTCCTGAGGAGCCGGCGCAGCCGGCGTCTCGAAGGACGGCGCGCGGCCATCCTTCGAGACGCGTCCTTCGGACGCTCCTCAGGATGAGGTTCGAGAGAAGCGCTTCGCGCATGACCGACGTCACGGCGGCACAATCGGGCGGCTTCTCGCTCCCCGGGATCGGAAATTTCGCCGACCTCGCCAAACGCGGCGATCTGGCGCTCGCGGTCGGCGTGCTGACCATCCTGATGGTCCTGATCCTGCCGCTGCCGCCGTTACTCCTGGATTTCGCGCTCGCCGTCTCGATCATCCTCTCGGTGCTGATCCTGATGACGGCGCTGTTCATCCATACACCGCTCGAATTCTCCTCGTTCCCGACCATCCTGCTGATCTCGACGATGCTGCGGCTCGCGCTCAACCTCGCCTCGACGCGCCTCATCCTCGCGCGCGGCCACGAGGGCACCGCGGCCGCCGGCCACGTCATCGAGGCGTTCGGCAATTTCGTGATGAGCGGCAACTTCGTGATCGGCATCATCGTGTTCACGATCCTCGTCATCGTGAACTTCGTGGTCATCACCAAGGGCTCCGGCCGCATCGCCGAGGTCGCGGCGCGCTTCAACCTCGACGCCATGCCGGGCAAGCAGATGGCGATCGACGCCGATCTCTCCGCCGGCCTGATCAACGAGAATGACGCGCGCACGCGCCGCAAGCATCTGGAGGACGAAAGCGCGTTCTTCGGCGCGATGGACGGCGCCTCGAAGTTCGTGCGCGGCGACGCGATTGCGGGCCTGCTGGTCGTGTTCATCAACGTGATCGGCGGCATGATCATCGGCATCGCCCAGCAGGGCATGCCGTTCGCCGAGGCCGCGCGCACCTACACGCTGCTCACCGTCGGCGATGGCCTCGTGACGCAAATCCCGGCGCTCATCGTCTCGACCGCGGCGGGCCTGCTCGTCTCCAAGGCCGGTGTCGGCGGCGGCGTCGACAAGGCGCTGCTCAAGCAGCTTTCCGGTTACCCGAAGGCGCTCGGCATGTCGGCCGCCGTGATGATCGTGATGTCGCTGTTGCCGGGCATTCCGATGTTCCCGTTCCTGGCGCTTGGCGCCGGCGCCGGCGTGCTCGCCTTCATGATCGAGAAGCGCACCAAGCTCGCGCTCGCCGCCGAGGCGAAACAGGCGACGGCGGTTGCCAAGGCCGAGCCCACCGAGGAACCGATCTCGGCGGCGCTCAAGATCGACGACCTCAAGATCGAGCTCGGCTATGCGCTCTTGCCCTTGGTCAACGCACCCGACGGCTCCGACCGCCTGACCGAGCAGATCAAGGCGCTGCGCCGCTCGCTCGCCGGCGAAATGGGCTTCGTGATGCCGGCGGTGCGCATCCTCGACAACGTGCAGCTCGAGGCCAACGCCTACGTCATCAAACTCAAGGAGGTCGACGCCGGTCAGGGCCGCGTGTGGCCGAACCAGCACATGGTGATGGACCCGACCGGCGCCCAAGTGAATCTGCCCGGTCTGCACACGACCGAGCCGACGTTCGGCCTGCCGGCCACCTGGGTCGACGCCACGCTGAAGGAAGAAGCCGCCATCAAGGGCTACACCGTGGTCGACGCGGCGACCGTATTGGCGACGCACCTCACCGAAGTGCTCAAGACCAACATGTCCGAGCTGCTCTCCTACGCGGAGGTGCAGAAACTGCTCAAGGACCTGTCCAAGGATCAGGGCGAACTGGTCAAGGACCTCGTCCCGGCGCTGATCACGGTCTCAGGCATCCAGCGCGTGCTCCAGCTATTGCTCGCCGAGCGCATCTCGATCCGCGACCTGCCGACCATTCTGGAAGGCATCGCCGACGCGCTCGCCTTCACGCGCAACCCGACCTACCTGGTCGAGCACGTGCGCACCCGCCTCGCCCGCCAGATCTGCGCGCAGCACACCTCGCCGAACGGCTACCTGCCGCTGATCGCGCTGTCGTCCAAGTGGGAGCAGGCGTTCGCCGAGTCGATCGTCGGCCAGGGCGAGGACAAGAGCCTCGCGATGGCGCCCTCGCGCCTTTCCGAGTTCATCACGCTGATCCGCGAGCGCTTCGAGGATGCGGCGCGCGAGGGCGAAGCGCCCGTGCTGGTCACCTCACCGGGCGTGCGGCCCTTCGTCCGCTCGATCGTGGAGCGTTTCCGCACCCAGACCAGCGTGCTGTCGCAGTCGGAAATTCATCCGCGGGTCCGGCTGAAGACCGTGGGCGGGATTTGAGCTGCCCTCAGGGCCGGCGTTGGATTTGAAGAGGCGTGCCGCGGCCGAACTTGATAACAAGGCCCGGATGGACCAAAGCATCGAACTCGGTATCGATACGTTCGGCGATGTGACGTCCGGTCCGGACGGCACCCCGCTGCACGCCGCCCAGGTCATCCGCGACCTCGTCGAGGAGGCCGTCCTCGCCGACGAGATCGGCATCGACTTTATCGGCGTCGGCGAGCATCACCGCGCCGATTTTGCCGTCTCGGCGCCGGAGGTGGTGTTGGCGGCGATCGCAAGCCGCACCAAACGCATCAAGCTTGGCTCGGCCGTGACGGTGCTGTCGTCGG
>JAXDNY010000110.1:0-15455 GCA_034669145.1 Hyphomicrobiales bacterium | reverse complement strand
AATGGATGCACGGATACAATCGATGCGAAAGGCGGAGCGCTAACTCATCTGGCTCAAAGCTTTTATGTTGAAACGCAAAGCGGATATCGCCGACAATTTGCTAGACGCCGGGTTGGATAAGATGCGGCAGTGCGCTGAAATCGAAATCTGTTTCGGTCTTGCGATAGTCCCCGGCCCATCGCCATACGTCTTTGAACATTCTTCTATGCAGGCCTTTAAGAAAGTTTCCGTCGAGGACATTTCGTTTGCGGAGGAAAGCCCAGGCGTCCGCTTGCCCAATGTTCTTTTGTTCGAGCTCGTTTAGCTCTGAACGTAACGTGACGTGCGTTGGGATAAGGTCATTACGCGCTTCGGGGGACAGTCGGGTTGCATTCTTTACTGCATCGAAAGGGCCGATCATTTTTCGTCCCAAAGGCGCGCGGGATGCTTTGAGAGCACTTCGACAAATTGCCGCCGCACGTCGTCATTGGCCTTCTTACTCCTCACGGATTGATCTTCGAGTCGCATCGTTTGCTGCACGGCCATAAATTGCCGCTGAGCGAGTTGATTGACCCGCTCAGTCACGGTCTTCTCGAGGGGCTCGTCTGGAACGAGCGCGTAGACAAGGCGGCAGCCGAGTGCTTCGGCCGCGCGTTGCAAAGTGTTAAGCGTTACGGTTCCGCTAGCTTCTGATTTTTCAAGTTCAATAATCCTTGGCTGGGAGACACCTAGCCGCCGCGCAAGCTGAGCCGAAGTCATGCCGAGTGCATCGCGGATCGCTCGTAGCCAGCCCTTGGAGGGGCGCGAACTTCGAGCCAAGGGTCGTAGGGCCTTGAACCGCTGGTCGAGATGGCGGACTGCGTCTTTCATGCGATAACGTATAACATATAATCGATGAAGAGTTCAATAGTCTATGCCTTATTTTTTAAAGCACAAACATAAGGAATAGCTTATCTTCACCTACGGGAAACGACGGGGACCTTCGCGTTGCCCATCCTCTCCCTGTGGCCCTTATCTGGGGCTTCTAGTGGGAAAATTGGTCGGAGCGCCGAGATTTGAACTCGGGACCCCCAGTCCCCCAGACTGGTGCGCTAACCGGGCTGCGCTACGCTCCGCCGAGGCGACAACTACGCCGCCCGGCTAGGCCGCGCAAGGGCGCGGGTCCGGTCCTGCGGTCACTTGGCGGCGCTGCGCACCAGGCGGGCACGGATCGGCGCAACCCAACCGCCAAGCTGCTCGGCGCAACCGGTCAGGCTGCGCTTCATCCACTTTTGCGCCGGGCGTTCGATGTAGCGCCAGATCAGCCAGGACGCCGCCGTGACGCCGAGTGTCGTCGCGACGATGAGTTGCGCGGCGGTCGCGGTCCCTTCGAACCGGTTGAGCAGCATGTAGCCGATGTGCTGGTGCAGCAGGTACATCGGATAGGTGAGCCCGCCGATGGCGAGGATCAGCCCCGGCGGCAGCGGCAGGCGCCGCACCCGGGTCGAGAGCCACACCAGAGCGATGGCCGCGAGGCACAGGCCGGCGATCACCCCATTGTCGAGCGCGACGTGATAGTGGCCGCGCAGCCACGCGGCGCCGGCGAGCGCCTCGTTGATCGCCGTGATGCTTGCGAGCGCCAGCAGGAGAAGCACGCTGCGATCCCAGCGGCCGCGATAGATTTCATAGAGCAGCAGCCCGGCGGCAAAGAACGCGCTCTGGTCCGTGATCAGCAGCCGCCGCAGCGCCCCCGAGCCGAGGATCGATTCGTTGAAGATGGAAATCGCGAGCCAGGTCACGACGATCAGACCAAGCTCGCGCCGGAGCAGGCCGGTCGCGATCAACGCGAACACCCAGGCGTAGAACGTGATCTCGTAGACGATCGACCAGTACGCGCCATCCATGAACGGCTGTTTCAAACCGGGCGCGACGATGAACAGGTTGGCGAACCACTGAAGCGCGGTCGCTTCGAAGCGCGGCGCGCCGATCGCGAGCGTGATGATGAAGGTCGCCGTCATGCAGAACACAAAGCCCGGATAGATGCGGGCAATTCGTGCGATGGCAAAGCCCGTGGCGGTGCGTCCCTCGGCCGAGTAGGCGATGACGAAGCCGCTGATGATGAAGAAGAGCTGGACGCCGAGGTAGCCGTATTTGGCAATCGAGGTCACGTCCGGCAGCGAGACGGCCGTAAAGCCGTCGGCCGCGGCGCCGCGAAACCCGTAATGGAACAGCAGCACGGCCAGAACGGCAAACAGCCGGAGCAGGTCGAGAACCTCGACCCGGCCCTGCGTGCCGGCATAAGCAGGGTTAAGCGGCGGCGACATGCGAAACTCCCCGTGCCGAAGCTGGAATCGGTACGGTGGGGTTCGCAATTCGCGTGCCTGAAGGCGGTCCCGAAACGGGACAGGCGGTTTAGTGAGCCGCGAGACGTCCATCGGCGTGGCGGCGGGAGACCGCCATCAGGCCCCACAGAATGCCGAGCAGCAGGAAATAGTGACGCCAGTGATCGCTGTCGATGATGATGCTTTCGGCGGCGACGCCGACATAGGCGCAATAGATCGCGATATAGTTCGACCGCCAGGGCGCCTGGGCGAAGACGAAGCGCAAGCCCATGATCAGCGTGGTCGCAACCAGCGTGAGGTAGACGCAGCCGGAGAGCCAGCCGCCCGACATGAAGGTGTTGAGATAGGTGTTGTGCGGATCTTCCGGGAAGATCTTGCCGAACTGGAGCGGCCCGATACCCAGCGGGTGCTCGAGTGCGAGCTGGAAACCCAGAATATAGCGGCCGAAGCGGCCGAGGTGGCCGACATCGTACTCCTGCTCCAGGCTCGCGCGCTCCTTGAACAGGTCCGCGATCCGGTCGATGGAGAGCAAGGCCGCGACGAAAAGCGCGAGCACCACGACGCCTGCGATCGCGATCAGCAGGATGCGCAGGCGCTCATTGCTCGACCGGCTGGTGACGAAGGTGAAAAACATCAGCAGCGCGGCGGTGAAGGCGAACTGGCCCCAGGCGGCGCGCGAAAACGTCAGCAAGATCGCAACGACCATCAGACAGAGCAGCAGCGAGGCGCGGAACGCGTCGTGCAGCCGGCCGTTCAGGATGCGCTGCAACGCAAGCAAGGTCGGGAGAATGAGAAACGCGCCGAGGACGTTCGGGTCGTTGAAGGTCCCGCGCGCGCGGCTGTAGCGCAGGAACAGGTCCGACAGGCTGCCGAGCAGCTGGAAGTACGCGAGGATCGCGGTGACCGAAGTGACGGCTGCCGCCACCATCCAGCCGCGCATCAGCAGGGAGAGCCGTTCGCTGGTGTTGGCGCCGAGCATCACGGCGAAGAAGACCGCCGTCGCGCAGAGATACCATGTCACGAGTACCCAGATGACGGATTTGCTCTGATCGCCGACCTGCACGACGGCGAGCGCGAAACCCACCGCGTACAGCAGCAGCAGCAGCAGCAGCGGCATGTGCGTCGGGCGCAGCGCCAGGCCGGTGAGCGCGAATACGATGATGGTGAGCAGCGAAACCACCTCGTACGGGCTCGGCTCCATGAACACGAACGCGCCGGAAAATCCGGTGAGCCACAGCAGCGCCCCGCGCAACCGCTCGACCGAGCGCACAAGCCGCGGAGCGTGCCCCGCGCCGCTCAAGGGAAGGGCGACGGCGGACATCAGTATGCGTTTTCGGTCTTGGCCAGCGCGAACGGCGTCATCGCCAGGATGTAGAGGTCGAACAGCACCGACCAGTTCTCGATGTAGTAGAGGTCGTGCTCGACGCGGCGCTGGATCTTCTCGTCGTTATCGGTTTCGCCGCGCCAGCCGTTGATCTGTGCCCAGCCGGTGATGCCGGGCTTGACGCGATGGCGCGCGAAGTAGCCGTCCACCGCCTCGTCATAGAGCCGGTCGACCGCCTTGGCGTGGACCGCATGCGGGCGCGGGCCGACCAGCGACAGGTTGCCCTTGAACACCACGTTGAAGAACTGCGGCAGCTCGTCGAGCGAGGTCTTGCGGATGAAGCGGCCGACGCGTGTGACGCGCGGATCCCCCTTGGTGACGAGCTTCGCGGCGGTCGCGTCGGTCGCCTCGACATACATCGAGCGGAACTTGAACACCTCGATCAGTTCGTTGTTGAAGCCGTAGCGCTTCTGCTTGAAGAGCACGGGCCCGCGGCTGTCGAGCTTGATAGCGAGCGCGACAAGCGCCATGACGGGCAGGGCGGCGAGCAAAGCGAGGCCGCCGACGACCTTGTCGAACAGCCATTTCATCACGACGTCCCAGTCGGCGATCGGCCGGTCGAACACGTCGAGCACCGGCACCGAGCCGATATAGGAGTAGGAGCGGGGGCGGAACTGCAGCTTGTTGGTGTGCGCCGAAAGCCGGATGTCGACCGGGAGCACCCAGAGCTTTTTCAGCATTTGCAGGATGCGGGTCTCGGCCGAAATCGGCAGCGAGAAGATCACGAGGTCGACACGGGTCTTGCGCGCGAACTCGACCAGGTCATCGACCGTTCCGAGCTTCTGCAAGCCGGCACACGCGGTCGGCGCGCGCTCGTCGCCGCGATCGTCGAACACACCGACAAGACGCACATCGGAGTTTTTCTGACGCGCGAGTGCCGTCACAAGATGCTCGCCCGGGTCGCCGCCGCCGACCACGACCGCGCGGCGGTCGAGCCGCCCCTCGCGGGTCCAGCTGTGCACGATGCCGAACACGAACAGGCGTGCGGCGTAAAGCGTGAACAGGCCGATGCCGAAATAGCTGCTGAGCCAGACGCGCGAGTACATGTTGCCGAGTTGTGCGAAGAACACGAGCGTCGCGATGAGAAGGAACACGATGGCCCACGCGACGGTGAGCCGTGCGCACTGGCCGACCGGATTGCGGAACGCCTGGACGTCGTAGATGTCGGCGGCCTGGAACGCGATCATCGCGAGGGCCGCAACGCCGAGGGCGGTCGCGACGTAGTACCAGTCGAATTCGGTGGAGGGCGTGTAGACGTAGCCGAGATAGATCGCGACGCCGACCGCCGCGATCAGGACGAACTCGACGAAGCGCACGATTCCGGCGACGACGATCGGCGAAAATGCCGGCACGATGTGCTGGGCTGCGACCAGTTGGGCGAGCGGCGACAAGGTGCGCGACTTGGCACGGATTCCCGGCACAGTGGCCGCACCTGCGGCGGAAGGCGCCGCCTGCACCATCTTGCCGGTATCGAAATTCATCATGGACATCGCACTCACTCTGCGAACACAGAGCCCCCGCCACCTCCCTGATCTAGCCAAAAAGGTTCAAGAAAAGCTTAGGCGTTTGCTCAACCTGCGCCTAACCGGAACCTGGCCAGCGCCTCCGCATATGCGGCGAGCACCGCATCGGCCATGACGCCGGCGGAGAACTCCGCCCGAACGCGGTCCTGCAGCGTTAACGTTTCGTTGCGCAACGCGGCGGGGTTGGCGATCGCGGAAGAGATCGCGGCGGCGAGAGCTGGGGCAGCTCCGGGCGGGATCAGGCGCGAGGCCTGCGGGCCGAACACTTCCGGAATGCCGCCGACATTGGTTGTGATCAGTGGGACGGCGGCCGCTGCGGCTTCGATGACGATGTAGGGCAGGGATTCGGCGCGCGAGGGCACGACGAGCAGGCGCCCGAGTTTGAACGCCTCACGGGCCGGCATCGGTGCGAGGAAACGGGTTGAAGAAACAGTCCCAAGCCTTTCGGCTTGTTCGCGGAATTGCCCGGCGTCCGGCCCGTCGCCCACGATCGTCGCCGTCACGCGGCGTTCGCGCGACGACAGCGCCAACGCGTCGAGCAGGACATCGACGCCCTTGAGCAGCCGCAACTCGCCGATGAACACGATGTCGGTCGCGTCGGGATCCGGCGCGACCTCGGCGAATTCCTCCGCCGAGACGCCGTTGTGCACGACGCGCACCAGCGAACGCGGCGTGCCGATCTTGGCGGTGAAGGCATCGCGGCCGTAGCGGCTCTCGAACAGGAACAGTTCGGTGCGCGCCATCAGCGCCTGTTCGAGCGTGAGATAGAGAAGCCCGACCGGCGAGGAGCGGCTGTAATGCAGGCTGCCGCCATGCGGCGTGTAGACGCGAATGGCGCGTCCGCCGCAGAGCCGCGCATAGGCGCCGCCTTTGGCGCCGTGGCCATGCAGCACGTCGGCGCCGGTATCGCGTGCGCGCCGCGCCACATGGCGCTGAGCCGAAAGATCGCTCAAGCCGACGTGCCGGCTCATCGGCACGCGGGTCAGTCCAAGCGCGAGTTGCCCGGATAGCCCCGCGAAGGCGGCATCCGCCCGGGCGCCGCCGGTGGAGGAATCCGCCACGATGCCGACCTGATGGCCGCGCGCCGCCTGCGCACGCGCGAGATCGATCACGTGACGGAACAGGCCGCCGACAGGAGACCGCAGGACGTGCAGGATTTTCAACATGGCGCGTAGCCCGGGTTGAGCGATGGCGAAACCCGGGGCCGCTGTTGCATAGGGGTAAGACCTGTCCCGGCTTTCGCTGCGCTTAAGCCGGGCTACGAACGTCGCGATCAGAACCAGCGTTCGGCGATCTTGACCGTATCGCCCGGGCGTATCGGATAATTCGGCGAAACGACGCGCTTCTCGGTCAGCCCGCTCGCCGGGCGGCTGATTTCGATTCGCTGCTTGTACGCGCGGGGCGTATAGCCGCCGGCGATCGCGACCGCGGTCTCGACCGTCATGTTGGCGACGTAGGGATACTGGCCGGGCAGGGTGACCTCGCCGAGGATGAAGAACGGCCGGTAAGCCTCGACCTCGACGGCAACATGCGGTTCGCGCACATAGCCCTGCTTCAGCTTGGCGGCGATTGCCTGCTGCAATTGCGCGGGTGTGTGCCCGCGCGCCAGAACGGCGCCGATCAGCGGCATGGTGATGCTGCCGCCGGTGTCCACCGCATAGGACGCCGTAAGGCCCTCCTGGCCGAATACGACCACGCGCAGCCTGTCGCCGGAGTCGAGCGTGTATCCGGGCTCTTCCGGCTCCATCATGACCGGCTGGGCGGCCTGCTGCGCCATCATCGGCGCTTCGATCGGCTGCGCGACGATGGGCTGGGCCGTCCGCACGGGCGCGGGACGCAGCATGGTGGGAAGGACCAACTGGTTTTGATTGAGCGGTCCGGCGTTGCGGGCAAAGATGCCCGACCCCCCGGTCTGCATGCATCCGGCGAGCGCCACAGCGGTAAGTGTCAACAAGACAAAGCGGCTTGACCGCATGAGACCGAATCCGCGCCTTGGAGTAACGACTGACCCGGCCGATTAACGCTTCACATGGTTAACAAACCCTCACTGCCGGCTGCTTCGGCGCCACAATTAACGCGACAGCAACCTTAATAGTTTCTGATGGGTGGCAAGGACACCCGTTCGCGTACAGTTGTGGAGTCGGCGATGAGTGAAAGTCGCGTTGCAGTCATGAACGATGCTGCGAGGGACGGCGAGCTCGACCTCGGCGCGGTCGGCCGCACGCTGATGCGCAAGAAGTGGTGGATCTTTGGCCCCGCGCTTGCCGTCGCGGCGCTGACCTTTGTCGGCGTCAACCTGATCACACCGAAATACAAGTCCGAAGCGCGCATCCTGATCGAAGGGCGCGAGAATGTCTTCTTCCGGCCCGAAGCCGACAAGGGCGCAAGCGAACGCGACCGTACCGTCGACCAGGAGGCCGTGACCAGCCAGGTGCAGCTTGCGCTGTCGCGCGATCTCGCGCGCCAGGTGATCAAGGAGCTGAAGCTCGGCGAGCGGCCCGAATTCGATTCCACGCTGCGTGGCGTCTCGCTGATCCGCTATTCGCTCGGCTTCCTCGGTCTGGCAAAGGACCCGCTCAGCATGACGCCCGAGGAGCGCGTGCTCGAAGCCTATTATGAGCGGCTGACCGTGTTTCCGGTCGACAAGTCGCGCGTGATCTCGATCGAGTTCCAGTCGGCCGATCCGGAGCTTGCCGCGCGCGTCGCCAATGCGGTCGCTGACAATTACCTCGCCTTGCAGCAGACCGCGCGCCAGGACCAGACCCGCGCGGCGGGCCGTTGGCTCTCCGGCGAGATCGAGGTGCTGCGGAAGAAAGTGGCCGAGGCGGAAGCGAAAGTCGAAGACTTCCGCTCCAAGACCAATCTGTTCATGGGCACCAACGGCACGACGCTGTCGAACCAGACGCTGGGCGAAACCAACCGCGATCTTGCAACCGCGCGCTCGCAGAAAGCCGAGCTTGAGTCGAAGGCGCGTTACATCCGCGACCTGATCAAGCGGGGCGGCGTGGTCGAATCGTCCGACGTGATCAATTCCGAGCTGATCCGCCGCCTCAACGAGCAGCGCGTGACCTTGCGCGCACAGCTTGCCGAACAGTCGTCCACACTGCTCGACAATCACCCGCGCATCAAGGAATTGAAGGCGCAGATCAACGATCTCGAGCGTCAGATCCGCGATGAGGCTGCGCAGCTTGCCCGTTCGTTCGAGAACGATGCAAAGATCGCGGGCGCGCGCATGGAGTCGCTCGCCAGCGGTCTCGACCAGCTCAAGCAGCTGGCGGCCTCGACCAACGGACAGGACGTCGAGCTGCGTGCGCTGGAGCGCGAAGCCAAGGCCCAGCGCGATCTGCTCGAATCGTATCTTGCGAAATTCCGCGAGGCGACCGCGCGCGACAGCCTTGGCGCGGCGCCGGGCGATGCGCGCATCATCTCGCGCGCCGTGGTGTCGAATACGCCGTTCTTCCCGAAGAAGATGCCGGTGGTGCTGATCGCCACGCTGGCAACCTTGTTCATGTGCGCGGGCTTCATCACGACCGGCGAACTGCTCGCGGGTAATGTCTATCGCGGCGGCCGCGTGGTCGTGGAGCCGGCGGCTGAGCCTGTCGCGGAGCCGGTCATCGCGCCCGTCGAAGCGCCGGTCGCGAAGCGGAACTGGTTGCCCAAGGCCCTCCTCCGCGCGAAAGCGGCACCGCAGGCTCCGGTCGAGCCGCCGATGGCGACCGCTGCGCCGGCGCCCGCCGCAAACGAGTTGACCGTCACCGATATCGCCCAGGCATTGCGCCAGGCCGGCGAGGGCGGCAAGCGGATCGCCGTGCTTGGCGCTGCTGCCGGCATCGGCACCACAATGACCGCGGTCGCGATTGCGCGGGAACTGGCGCGCGACTCGCGGGTCATCCTGATCGATCTTTCGCTCGATCGTCCGAAGCTCGCCGCGATCACCGCCGATCCGCGTGCGCCCGGCATCAGCGATCTGGTGCGCGGCACCGCGTCGTTTGCGCAGATCATCACGCGCGACCGTTTCTCGCGCGTTCAGGTCATCCCGGCCGGCCGGGCAGGGCTCGATGCCGCCGCCGTCCTCGGCTCTGACCGGCTGGTCATTGCGTTCGACGCGCTGGCGCGCACCTACGATCACATCGTCATCGACGCCAGCGCCGCGCCGCATGCCATGGATGGGCGCATTGCACGCCTTGCACCGTGCGCCGTCCTGGTCGCGACCGGGCTCGCGGCCGGCGAATCCGACGCGATCCGGGATCATCTCGTGACCGCGGGCTTTAGCGACATCGCGGTGTTCACCGGCACGGCGCCTGCGCTCGATCCCGCGAACGAGACGGGCGTCGCCGCCTGATGCGGCAGGCGGGGCAAGCATTGTGGCTGGACTGAAAAAGGCCGTTCTCCGAACCGGAATGGAGGCGCTGTATTTCTCCGGCGCCCACCGGCTGCTCCGTCCGTTGCTCGGCGGCGTCGGCGCGATCCTGACCTTGCATCACGTGCGTCCGCCGCGTGCGGATGCGTTTCAGCCCAACCGGCTTCTGGAAGTATCGCCTGAATTTCTCGAGGACGTGATTCGCGGCCTGCGCCGCGCGAATGCCGACCTGATCGCGCTCGATGAGATGCACCGCCGGCTCAAGGAGCAGGATTTCCGCCGCCGCTTCATCTGCTTCACGTTCGACGACGGCTATCGCGATAATCTGCGCTACGCGTTGCCGGTCCTCAAAAAATACGATGTGCCGTTCGCGATCTACATCCCGACCAGCTTTCCCGATCGCGCCGGCGAACTATGGTGGCTCACGCTGGAAGCTGCGATCGCGCGGCATAGCCGCATCGCGCTCGTGATGGACGGGCAGGACCGCCGCTACGACTGCGATTCCACCGCGGCGAAATACGAACTCTACGAGCATATCTATTGGTGGCTGCGCAGCCTCGAGAGCGAGGACGATCTGCGCCACGCGGTGCGCGATCTTGCGAGCCGCTACGGCGTCGACGACGCGGCCTTCTGCAACGAACTGTGCATGACCTGGGGCGAGATCGGCGAAATCGCCGCCGATCCGCTCGCGACCATCGGCGCGCATACGGTCAACCACGTGATGCTGAAGAAAGCGAGCGATGCGGGCGTGCGCAACGAAATGCAGCAGAGCGCGTCCGTCATCGAAGCCGCGCTCGGAAAAAAGCCGGCGCATTTTTCCTATCCGGTCGGCGACCGCACCTCGGCGGGGCCGCGCGAATTTCGCATCGCCGACGAACTCGGCTTCAAGACCGCCGTGACGACGCGGCCGGGTGTGCTGTTTCCCGAGCATGCCGCGCACCTGACCGCGCTGCCGCGCATTTCGCTCAACGGCGAATACCAGCAGCGCCGTTACGCCAAGGTGTTGCTGTCGGGCGCCGCGACCGCGTTGTGGAACCGCTTCCGCCGGGTGGATGCCGCCTAGTCGGCTGCCGTTGCGTCCGGCCGCTGCATCCACGCGACGATCGGCATCGCGGGCAGCACCCAGCCGAGCCCGACAACCGCGTAGAACAGCATGACGACGATGGCGCTCTGCGCGCGCAACGCGAATTGTGCGAATGCCATCGCGAGCAGCGCCCACACCGTCACCAGCACGAGCAGCGCCATAGTTCCAATCAGCTTGCGCGTGCGAATGTGCATGGTTGCTCCACTTGACCCTTAGGGTCCGGTCTATATGGTCCGCGCCGTTTCCCGGCAAGACGTGAGATGGACCCGAGCGAACACCGTCAACGCATCATCCGCCTCTGGCTCCATGCCGTCGCGGTGCTCATCTTCGCGATGGTGCTGGTCGGCGGCGCGACGCGGCTGACCGAGTCCGGCCTCTCGATCGTCGAATGGAAGCCGGTCACCGGCACGCTGCCGCCGCTGAGCGAGACGGCGTGGCAGGCCGAGTTCGACAAGTACAAGACGATTCCGCAGTTCACGCAGCGCAATCACACGATGACGCTCTCCGAATTCAAGACCATCTTCTGGTGGGAGTGGGCGCACCGGCTGATGGGCAGGCTGATCGGCGCTGCGTTCCTGCTGCCGTTCCTCTGGTTTCTGGTGAAGGGTTGGATCGGGCCGGACCTGCGCTGGCGGCTCTGGACGATCTTCGGCCTCGGTGCGCTGCAGGGCGCGGTCGGGTGGTGGATGGTCGCGTCCGGCCTCACCGAGCGCCTTGAGGTCTCGCAATACCGGCTGGCGACGCATCTCATTCTCGCGTGCGTGATTTTCGCCGCCGTGCTGTGGACGGCCGGGCGCTTGAGCGGCCGTGCGCGCGCGGAAGTCCCGCCGCGCGTCCGCGCGACCGCCATCGCGCTGCTCGTGCTGGTGCTGGTGCAGATTTATCTCGGCGCGCTGGTCGCGGGCCTGCGCGCGGGTTTGATCTACAACACGTGGCCGCTGATCGACGGCAGCTTCATTCCGGATGCAGCACGGCTCGCGCATGACACGCCGCTATGGCGAAACGTCTTCGAGAACACGCTGACGGTGCAGTTCAACCACCGCATGATGGCGTATGCGCTGTGGCCGCTTGCGCTCTTCCACGCGTTCGACATTGCACGCACGCTGCGCGGCGGTCCCGCGCTGGCGCATGCGCTCGCGCTCGCCGCGGCTGTCACGATCCAGGCCGCGCTCGGCATCCTGACGCTGATCCACCAGGTGCCGATCGGTCTCGCGCTCGCGCATCAGGGCCTGGCGATGATCGTGCTTGCGCTCGCGGTTATTCACGCCGGATGGATTGCCGCAAGGCAAAACACAGTTCCAATTCGGCGTTCTGCGGCAGCGCGGTGACCCTTTGTTGACTCTGTTTGATGGCGCCGCGCGATAAGAGTCGTTTTGAGACTTGGGAAGACTACGTAAAGCGCAGAAATCACAACACTTAAGCAAGCGCGCAGCGCGGATGGTGCACGCCGACCGACAGGACGCGTGTAGTGACGAGCAACAAAATCGAATGGGGCGGCTGGCTGCGGGCATTACCGCAGGTAAGCACCTTTTTCGCCCTGGCCATGATTGCGCTGATCTGGGGTGCGATCGAATTCGATTTGAATGCCGAACATGTCCGGTCGGAAGCGAATGCGATGCGGAATACGGGTAATCTTGCGCGCGTGTTCGAGGATCACATCGTTCGCCTGATCAAGGACAACGATCGGATACTGCGCCAGCTGCAATTATCGTCGGTGAGGGGCACGCTGTCGGTCGATTTCGACCGCCTGATCAGCGAAGTCGAAAATTCGGTTCAACCCATTGCCGACCTCACTTTGGTCGATGCAAGGGGAATACTGACGACAACGAGCGAAGGCCCGCCGAAAGAGCGCATCGACCTGAACGATCGGGAGTACTTCAAGGTTCATTTCCATTCCCCGGAAGCTGGCTTGTACATCAGCGCGCCCGTGCGCGGCCGCATTTCGCAAAAGTGGTCGATCCAACTGACACGCGCGCTGCGAACGCCGCATGGCGCATTTGCGGGGGTGGTCGTCGCGTCGATCCGGGCCGACAAATTGACGCGATTTTACGAGCTCGTCGAGCTTGGTCCTGACGGGGCAATCAGCCTCGTAGGACTCGACGGTATCATTCGCGCGAGTGCCGGCTTGAAGGTCGATGCGATCGGCCGATCCATGGCTGGCTCGGAGCTGATGCGCCGCGTAGCGACCACGGAGGAGGGGTCATACACGATCAAGGGCGTCATGGACGGCGTCAGAAGGTTGGTATCCTACCGAGTGGTTGAGGGGTTTCCGCTGGTGCTATGGGTCGGTCGCGCCGAACGCGAAGTGTTCGCCGTCTATCGGCGCAACAGCGTTTCCTACCGTGTGATCGCATCTGGCCTGACGCTGTTGATTCTGATCGTCATGTCGATCAACATCCGCCACCGCGAGAGGCTGCTGCGCACGCGCGAAGAACTGCGCAGCAGCGAGGCCCTGGCGCGCGAAAAATCGCGTGAACTGGAGGTTACACTCGACCACATGAGCCAGGGCATCATGATGATCGATGCGGACCATCATGTAGCTTTCGTCAATCGACGCGCCGTAGATCTGCTCAATTTACCGGATTTTGTCTACTCGCGACCGAAGTTCGCCGAAGTCATGGCCCATTTTCTGGCGCACGATGAGTTCGGCAAGGACGATGAAAAGGTTGCCCCGCAGCTTTGGGAAGCCATCAAAGTGGGAAACGTCCACGGGGCCAACACCTATGAGCGCACGCGTCCTAACGGCGTCACGCTCGAGGTCCGCACGACCTCTTTACCCGCCGGCGGTTTGGTGCGGACGTTCACCGATGTCAGCGAACGCAAACGTAGCGAGAACCAGATCGCGCACATGGCGCAGCACGATCCGCTCACCGGGCTCGCCAACCGGTTGCTGCTGAGCAGTCATATTGAAGTTGCGCTGAAGCGGGAGCGGCGGCAGGGGAAAGGGTTCGCGCTTCTACTGATCGATCTTGACCGATTCAAATCCGTCAACGACAGGTTCGGGCACGCCGCCGGCGATGAGCTGCTTCGCTGCGTGGCACAACGCCTGCGGGATTGCGTTCGCGAAGCAGATATGGTCGCGCGGCTTGGCGGCGATGAGTTCGCAATCATTCAGGCCATGACCGACAACCGAGAGGGTATCGAGGTGCTGGCGCGGCGGATCGTGGAGAAGATCAGCGCTCCCTATTCGCTCGCCGGTCGTTCTGCCGTCATCGGCGCCAGCATCGGGATCGCTCGGTCCGCCGATACCACGGATATCGAACAGCTATTTCACAACGCCGACCTGGCGCTCTATCGGGTCAAGGCGGAGGGCCGAAACGGCTTCCGCCTTTTCGAGCCTGAAATGAACGCGGAAGTGCTGGCGCGACGGCGGATGGAAAGCGACCTGCGCAGCGCACTGGATCGCGGCGAATTCGAAATTTATTATCAGCCGATCTACGATCTCGCGACCGAGAATGTCGCGGCCGTGGAGGCGTTGCTGCGCTGGAATCGCCCCGGAAGCGGGCGTATCTCGCCGGCCGATTTCATGCCTCTGGCGGAAGAACTTGGTTTGATGCCGGCCATCGATGCGTGGGTTCTGGAGACCGCATGCGCCGAGGCTGCAGGCTGGCCCGGTGATGCCGGCATCGCCATCAACCTCTCGCCGGAGAAATTCAAGCGGCGGACCTTGCTGGGTGTGGTGCGCCAGGTACTCGTCACATCCGGCCTGCCCGCGCGGCGGCTGGAACTCGAGATCAGCGAACGCATCCTGTTGCAGGGGGAGAAGGGAAGCCTCGCGCTGTTGCGCGGGTTGCGCGATCTTGGCGTACGGGTTGCGCTTGACGATTTTGGGGTCGCGCATTCCTCGCTCAGCGACCTGCGCGTTTTCTCGTTCGACAAGATCAAGATCGATCAGTCGTTCGTCGCCGAGATGGAAAGCTCCCAGGAATCCGCGGCCATCGTCGCGGCGATCGCTGGACTTGGCCGCAGCCTCGGCGCCGAGATCACAGCGGAAGGTGTGGAAACAGAGGGGCAGGCCAAACTGGCGCGTGCGGCAGGCTGCACCCAGGCGCAAGGCTACCTGTACAGCCGTCCGCTACCGGTTGCGGCGATTCGAGCTTTGCTCGCTGCGAAGGGGCCAGGACATCGGGCGGTCGCCTGATCAGGCCGCCGCCAGCGCCTGCTCCAGGTCGCCGATGATGTCGGCGGTATCCTCCAGTCCGATCGAGAGCCGCACCACGTCCGGTCCGGCGCCGGCCTGTACCTTCTGCGCGTCGGACAACTGGCGGTGCGTGGTCGATGCCGGATGGATGATGAGCGAGCGCGTGTCGCCAATGTTCGCCAGATGCGAGAACAGCTTGACGTTCGAGACGAGCTTGACGCCGGCCTCATAGCCGCCCTTGAGCCCGAAGGTGAACACCGCGCCCGCGCCCTTCGGCACGTATTTCTTGGCGAGGTTATGGTAGCGGTCGTTCGGCAGGCCCGGGTAACTCACCCATGCGACGCTCTTCTGCACGGCGAGCCAGGTGGCGACGGTCTGCGCGTTGTCGCAGTGGCGCTGCATGCGCAAGGGGAGCGTCTCGATGCCGGTGAGGATCAGGAACGCGTTGAACGGCGAGAGCGCCGGGCCGATGTCGCGCAGGCCGAGCACGCGGCAGGCGATCGCGAAGGCGAAATTGCCGAACGTCTCGTGCAGCACGATGCCATTATATTCCGGGCGCGGATCGGACAGCATCGGGTAGCGGCCCTCGCGCGACCAGTTGAACGTGCCGCCGTCGACGATCAGGCCGCCGATCGAATTGCCGTGCCCGCCGAGAAACTTGGT
>JAXDNY010000109.1:0-65733 GCA_034669145.1 Hyphomicrobiales bacterium | reverse complement strand
TTCGCAAACATAACTACAAGGCGGTGATCGCCGCCGATACGGCGGGCGCGGCGCGCCATATCTCCGAGACTGAGGACGTGACCCGCGCGGCGCTCGCGCCCAAGCTCGCCGCGAAGATCTATGGCCTCACCGTCCTCGCCGAGAACGTCGAAGACGAGGATCACAACACGACCCGCTTCGTGATCCTCTCGCGCGAGCAAAAACACGCCAAACAAAGCAGCGGCTTGATCGTGACGACATTCGTCTTCCAGGTGCGCAACCTGCCGGCCGCGCTCTACAAGGCGCTCGGGGGCTTCGCCACCAATGGCGTGAACATGACGAAGCTCGAAAGCTACATGATCGAGGGCAATTTCTTCGCCACCATGTTCTACGCCGACGTGGAAGGGCATCCGAACGATCCGCCGCTGGCACGCGCGCTGGAGGAACTGGAGTTCTTCTCGCAAAAGAATTCGCTGAAAATCCTCGGCGTGTATCCGGGCAATGTGACGTATCGTTCTTCCAAGGGCTAGCAGTGCCGCAAGGTTAAGCCGCGGATTCCGGGAGCAAGACATGGCGAAGACAGAACGCAAGGTCCGGCGCACGCTGCACCTCAAGTTCACCCTGACGTCCGCCGATCCGTCGCAGCTGCTCGCGATGGTGAATGCCTCCAAGCCGTTCTACGAAATGCTCGGCGGCACCGACGTGCGCCTGCTGCAGAACGTCGACGATCCCGGCAAGTTCATCCAGATGATCGTGTACGAGACGGCGGAGGATCTGGAAACCAATCGCGCGCGCATCGCCGGCGATCCGCGCATGCAGGGCTACCTCACCATGTGGCGCACGATGCTGCCCGGCGGGGTGGAGATCGATGTCTACAAGGACGTGGAGCCGTAGTGTCATTCCGGCCGAGCGCAGCGAGGGCCGGAATCCATAACCGCGACACCCGGGATGATCACAGACCTGTGGTTATGGATTCCGGGCTCCGGCCTTCGGCCGGCCCCGGAATGACTAAAACGTCTGATTGTACTCCCCGACCTCCGGGTGCGTGCGCAACACGGCGTCAATCGCCTTGAACATCTCGCGGGTGCGCGCTTCCGACACCGGGCTTTCCACCACCACCACAAGCTCCGGCTTGTTCGATGAGGCGCGCACCAGGCCCCAGGTGCCGTCCTCGACGGTCACGCGCACGCCGTTGACGGTGACGAGATCGCGGATCTTCTGACCGATCACCGTCTCGCCCTTCTTCTGCGCCGTCTCGAAGTGCTTCACCACCTCGTCGACCACGCCGTACTTCTTCTCGTCGTCGCAATGCGGCGACATGGTGGGCGAGCCCCAAGTCTTGGGCAGCGCGTTCTTCAAGTCGGCCATCGATTTGTCCGGATTGCGATCGAGCATGTCGCAGACCGCCAGCGCGAAGATGAGCCCATCGTCGTAACCGCGCCCCATCGGCTTGTTGAAGAAGAAGTGTCCCGACTTCTCGAAGCCCGCGACCGCGCCGATCTCGTTGACGCGGCGCTTCATGTAGGAGTGGCCGGTCTTCCAGTAGTCGGTCTTGGCGCCGTTCCGGATCAGCACCGGGTCGGTCGCGAACAGGCCGGTCGACTTCACGTCGGCGACGAATTTCGCATTCGGAATATTCGCCGAGACGTCGCGCGCCAGCATCACGCCGACCTTGTCGGCGAAAATCTCATCGCCGGTATTGTCCACGACACCGCAACGGTCGCCGTCGCCGTCGAAGCCGAGCGCCACGTCCGCCTTGTGCTCGAGCACGGCGTCACGCATGGCGTGCAGCATCTTCATGTCTTCGGTGTTGGGATTGTAGTTCGGGAAGGTGTGATCGAGCTCGCAGTCGAGCGGGATCACCTCGCAGCCGATCGCTTCAAGCACGCGCGGCGAAAACGCGCCGGCTGTGCCGTTGCCGCAGGCGCACACGACTTTCAGCTTGCGCTTGATCTTCGGCCGGTCGGTGAGGTCGGCGATGTAGCGCGCGGGGAAATTCTCGATGAAGTCGTAACTGCCGCCCGCCTTTGCCTTGCCTTGCGCGTTGAGCACGATCTCCTTCAGCCGCGTCATCTCGTCGGGCCCGAAGGTGAGCGGGCGGTCCACGCCCATCTTCACGCCGGTCCAGCCATTGTCGTTGTGCGAGGCCGTCACCATCGCGACGCACGGCACGTCGAGATCGAACTGCGCGAAATACGCCATCGGCGTCACCGCAAGGCCGATGTCTTTCACCTTGACGCCCGCGCTCATCAGCCCGGTGACCAGCGCCATCTTGATCGAGGCCGAATAGCCGCGGAAATCATGGGCCGTCACCAGCTCGGGCTTCACGCCGAGCTCGTGGATCAGCGTGCCGAGCCCGAGCCCCAGCGCCTGCACGCCCATCAGGTTGATCTCTTTGCCGAACAGCCAGCGCGCGTCGTATTCGCGGAAGCCGGTCGGCTTCACCATCGGCTCGGACTCATACGCATAGGTGTTGGGAACGAGAGACGGCTTCGGCTTGGGGAGCATGAAATCCTCTGATCGCGCGCAAACGGGCGCGCCGAGCACATAGCTTAAGCGCCGCGTAGTTGAAAGCCTGAGAGAGGTTACTGTTCCATCACGAGACGGCCATTCGCCATCTCGAAGCGGCGCACGCGCGAGAGAAACGACATGCCGAGCAGGTTCACGCCGAGCGCCTTGTCGGGGATGACCACGGCGCCAACGTCATAGATGCGAATGCCGTTGATTTCGAGCGAGGAGAGCCGCACCGGCGCGACCGCGATCACGCCGTTCGCCGTCGAGGTGCGCGCCGTGTAGTCGCGCGGGGCCGGGAAGATGCCGAGCCTGTTCGCGTCGCGCTCGCGCAGCGCGACCAGCGAGGCGCCGGTGTCGACCATGAAGTCGAGACGCCGGCCGTCAACCGAGCCCTCAACCTGGAAATGGCCGAGGCGGTCGCCCTGCACCGTGACGGTGCGGTAGCTGCTACTCTGCTTCGGCGCGGGCTCTGCCTTCCGGATAGCTTTCGCTTCCGCTACGGGCGCATCGCCAACATTGGTCATCAGGCGCGGCATGACGCCGGCCAAGACGAGCGCCGCGATCGCGAAGAAGAGGATTTGCCGCATGAGTCCACCGCACAAATAGTTCGCGGCATCCAAGCATACGAGTGGCAACCGGTGCGCTAACCGCGCGCATGCGGAGCCGGCTTTTGGGACGGGTGGTGAATGAAGGGTTGAGGGAAAAGCTCAAATCGTCGTCATCGCCGGGCATAGCCCGTCGAAGACGGGCGTAACGCCCTGGTGCCCGGCGATCCGCTTAGGGACGCACCAGACTTGGCTCTCGGGATCACCGGGTCTCGCCGCTTCGCGGCGGCCCGGTGATGACGCTTCGCGTCATTTCGTCCCGTACATCCGGTCGCCCGCATCGCCGAGACCCGGCACGATGTAGCCGTGATCGTTCAGGTGGCTGTCGATCGCCGCAGTCCAGATGTGCACCTCGGGATGATGGGCGTGGAATTTCTCGATCCCCTCGGGCGCGGCGAGCAGACAGGCCATGCGGATGCTCTTCGCACCCGCCTCTTTCAGCCGGTCGACCGCCGCGATGGCCGAATTCGCCGTCGCCAGCATCGGATCGAGCACCAGCACGAGGCGGTCGGCCACGTCCTCGGGCGCCTTGAAGTAATATTCCACCGCAACCAGCGTCTTCGGATCGCGATAAAGCCCGATATGCGCGACGCGCGCCGACGGCACGAGGCTGAGCATGCCATCGAGGAAGCCGACGCCGGCGCGCAGGATCGGCGCAAACACCAGCTTCTTGCCGGCCAGCACCGGCGCCTTCATCGGCTCGAGCGGCGTCTCGATCTCGGTCAGCTCGAGCGGCAGGTCGCGCGTGACCTCGTAGCAAAGCAGCATGCCGATCTCGTTCAGGAGCTGGCGGAAGCCCTTGGTCGAGCGTTTCTTGTCGCGCATCAGCGTCAGCTTGTGCTGCACCAGCGGATGATCGACGACGGTCACGCCTTGCATGAAGTCCCCCACAAGCTCCGTCAGAATACGGTGCCGTCACTCACAACCGCAATCGGCGGGCTGGCGTCGGGCCGCTTGTTGCGAGCGAGCAGGCGCCCGGCCGCCCAGGTGCCGCCTTCGAGCACGCACGCGAGCGGGAAATCGTCGATGGTAAGCCCGCGCCGCTCACGGATCAGTTTGGCGGTCTCATCGAGCAGCGCGACCGTGAGCGCGCGCCATTCGACCACCAGCGTGGAGTCGACCGGATTGGGATGGATGGCGGCTTCGGGGTTACGCAGGCGCAGGACGCCCGCATCCACGAACAGGCCGCCATTGCGGTATTCGGCCAGTCCCGTGAGCCCGTCGATCTCGGTGACCGCGATGCCCGACCATTGCAGCGGCTCGATCAGCGAGTAGGCGAGCCATTGCGACAGCTTGTGGATCGGCACGAGGCCGTTGGTGGGGTCGGCGCGCCGGATTGCCGGATGGCGCCAGGTGTCGCCGAGCGACACGCCGCCGAGCGTCAGCCGGCTCGGCCAGATCGGGCCGAGATGCTCCAGCAGCGCTTCGAGGATGCGCGGCGCCGGCAAGCGGCCGTCTTCGGCTTGCGCCACGAGATAGTCGTAGAGCCCACCGGGGCGGGCTCGGTCCTGCCGTCCGAAGACCTCGTGCTTGGCCGCAACGGCGGCGCCAAGGCTCGCCAGCAGCGCCGCGCGGCCTTCGATGCCCACGAGACGGTTGCCGACCATGCTCTGGAAGCCGTCGGCGACCTCCTCGTGCTTCAGGTGCATCAGCCGCTCGGCATCGGCCCGCAACGGATCGGCAGGGTTTGCCGAGAAACCGCCCGCCTCGAACATGCGCAGGCTCGCGACCGCGAGCCCCTCGGAGCGTGAGATCACCTGTTCGGTCCCGGCGTCGAGGTAATGCCATGCCCCCCCGGCGCCGGCATCGAGCAGCACCGAGACGATCGCGAGATCGAATTCGGCGCGGGCGCGCTCAGCAGCGGAAGCCCAGGTCGCCTGCCGGGCGCGCTCGGCCCACAGATCGCGTGCGCCGACCACGAAATGGCGCCAGCGCGCGTGGAACGGCACGTTGCCGTCGGGATAGTTGACGCGGATCAGCTCGGAGACGACCTGCGCGGCGGTCGAAAGGCTTTCGATGTCGACGGTGAAATGCTCGAGCCGGCCTTCGAGCCCCGCGACCAGCATTTCATGCGCGCGCTCGCGAACGGCCGTCGCCGACAGCAGCGAGCGTGCGGCTTCGGCGTCACCCAATCAAAATTCCTCGATCTTGCGCCCGACCGTCGCCTTCAGCTCGTCGGCGGTCGGCGCGTGGGCTGAGAAATAGCCGGCGGCTTTCTTTGCCTCCATCTCGACCTTGGCGTCGTCGGGGATCAATTCGTCCGGGATCGGCACGCGCTCGCCGATCTCAATGCCCGAGCCAGTCAGCGCGTCGTGCTTCATGTTCGACATCGACACAAAGCGGTCGATCTTGGTGACGCCGAGCCAGTGCAGCACGTCGGGCATCAGTTGCTGAAAGCGCGCGTCCTGCACGCCGGCAACGCACTCGGTGCGCTCAAAGTATGTGGCGGCCTGATCGCCGCCCTCCTGCCGCTTGCGCGCGTTGTAGACGAGGAACTTGGTCACCTCGCCGAGCGCGCGGCCTTCCTTTCGATTGTAGACGATGAGGCCGGCGCCGCCGTTCTGCGCTTCGCGGATCGCCTCCTCGATGCCGTGGATCAGATACGGCCGGCAGGTACAGATATCGGAGCCGAACACGTCCGAGCCGTTGCACTCGTCGTGCACGCGGCAGGCAAGCGTGCGGCGCTTGTCCCACACGGCTGACGGATCGCCGAAGATGTACAGCGTGATGCCGCCGATCGGCGGCAGGAACACGGAGAGATCCGGCCGCGTCACCAGTTCGGGATACATCCCGCCGGTCTGCTCGAACAGCGTGCGGCGTAGCGCGTCTTCCTTGACGCCGAAGCGCTCCGCGATGCCGGGCAAGTACCACACCGGCTCGACCGCCGCCTTGATGACCGCCACCTCGCCGGTGTCCTTCATGATGGTGCCGTCGACCTTGAGCCGGCCCGCCACCACGGCCTCGTCCAGCTCCGAAATGGTCAGCCGCGCCTTGGTGATCGCGATGCTCGGGCGGATGTCGGCACCCTCGCCGATCTCCTGGCGGAAATCGTCCGCGATGCGATGGCCCCACGGGTCGAGCGACACGATGCGGCCGGGCTCGGACCATTGCGGGAACGGGCCGACTTCGACCACGGGCGACGTGTTGGTAAGGTCCGGCCGGTTGATCGGGCTCAAGGCGCCGGACGAAACCGCGAGCGCGCGATAGAGCGCGTATGAGCCGCCGTGCGCGCCGATCGCGTTGCGGTCGACGCCGGAGTTCACGGTGCCGACCACCGGCCCGCGCTCGCGCGCCGACGCGGCGCCCCATTGGACCGGAAAGCGCATCGCAACGCCCGCCCGCCCCGGATGCGAGGTGAGCCGGATGTGGCCGGTGCGGTTGCTCTTCGTCATCGCCTACGCGGTTTGAGCCGCCCCAAAAGCAATAAACCTCCCGCGCGACATTTGCCGAACGAGAGGCCTCATCTCATTGACCCGAATATGGGCCGGAAGCCCCTGAAAATCAAGCCTTTGCGGCGGCCACGAGCGCCCGCGCAAGCTTGCCGATTTCGCTGGCCGGGCGGCCCGGTCTGTACAGCGCGGAGCCGATCCCGTAGCCCGAGGCGCCGGCTTGCGCGTAGCTCCTAAGGTTGTCCACGCCGACACCGCCGACCGCCAGCATCAGCGTGTCCGCCGGAAACACCGCGCGCCACGCCTTGAACACGGCAGGCGGGATGATCTCGGCAGGAAACAGCTTCAGCCCGTCCGCGCCGGCCTTGAGCGCCGCGAAACCCTCGGACGGCGTCATCACGCCGGGCAACGTCGTGAGCCCGGCCGCATTGGCGGCGCGCACGACATCGGCATCGAAATTCGGTGCGACCATCAAACGCCCGCCTGCTTCTTTGACGCGTGCGACGTCGGCCACGTCCAACACCGTGCCGGCGCCGATCAGCGCGCGAGTGCCATGGCGCGCCGCGAGGCGCCGGATGCTCTCGAACGGGCTCGGCGAATTGAGCGGCACCTCGATGACCGTAATGCCCGCCTCGACCAGCGCGTCGCCGACCGCGTCGATCTCGGGCGGCGTCACGCCGCGCAGGATCGCGGCGATCGGACATTGGGCGAGAGCGGCGCGCAGATCGAGCATGGGCACTCCTCAACACAGCCCGGCGGCGCGCGCAATGCGCCACTGACCGGCGGCGACGCAATCCTCCGGAGCGAGCATGCTCTCGTGGCCCAGCAGGCGCAGCGCATCGGTGTAGCGCCGAGCGAGCGCGGGACTCGCGATGATCGTGACGGGGACCTCGATTTGCTTCGTCGCCTCGGCGATCTCGGCACCGACCAGAAGACCGCTGAGATAATCCGACAGCGCAGTATCGGGCAGCCGGTTCATCAGGCCATAAGTGCGCGTGGCGAACAGGCGGTTGAGCAACGCGCCGGCGCTGCCGAGCGCGGCGCCTGCGCGCACGCCGCGCGCAAAGCCATCCATGTCAGGCGCACCCTCGCGCATCAGGCGGCCGAGAATGGTGTGCTCTTTCAGCGCGCCGAACATCTCGCCGGTCATGAAGGTGCGGAATGACGTGATCCAGCCTTCCGTCACACCCGCCCACTTCGAGTGAGTGCCAGGCAGCAGGAACACGCCGCCGTCCTGCTTGCCCATCTCGAGCGCGCCGAGAATTTGCGTCTCCTCGCCGCGCATCACGTCCGGCATTCCGCCGTTTTCGCAGGAGAGTCCGGGCACCAGCGCGATCGTACGGTCCGCGTGCTGGACGCCTCCCAATGCCGTCACGATAATTTCGGTGGTGACCGGGCAGCTTGCATACGGCGCTTCGATCCAACCCTGCCGGCTACCGATCATGCCGGACAGGATGACCGGCAGCCTGCTATCCCACCGGCCGATCATGGTGTCGAGCGCAGCACCAAACGCGCCGCTCTCAACTTTGAGGATGCCCGGCCCGTCGAGCTGCCGCTCCAGCACGGCACCCCCCGCGCCGATCAGGTAGGCGCGGCATGACGTGGTGCCCCAGTCGAGGCCGATGAGCTGCGGGTGCGTCACAATTCCCTCGTCATCACCGGGCCGCCGCGCAGCGGCGAGACCCGGTGATCCCGATAGAGCATGCACCATCGTGCCCAATCAATCGGGATGGCCGGGCATCAGGGCGTTCACGCCCGTCTTCGACGGGCTAAGCTCGGCCATGACGAAGTGAGAGACTTACGTCCCGCGCGGCTTGGCGCGGCGTGTCGGGGCCGCGGCGAGCGGGTCGTCCGGCCAGGGGTGGCGCGGGTAGCGCCCGCGCATCTCGGTGCGCACCGCTGCGTACGAGCCGCGCCAGAAACCCGGCAGATCGCGCGTGATCTGCACCGGCTTGTGCCCGGGCGAGAGCAACTCGATCACCAGCGGGATGCGTCCGGCCGCGATGCTCGGATGGTCGCCAAGCCCAAACAATTCCTGAAGGCGGATCGAGATGGTCGGACCGGCGTCAGCCTCATAGTCGATCGCCGCGTTGGTGCCGGTCGGTGCTGTGAAATGGGTCGGTGCTTCGGTATCGAGGCGGCGCCGGAGAGGCCACGGGAGACGTTCGGTCAAGGCGGAATGCAGGTCGTCGGGAGAGAGTTGCGAAATCGCCGTCGTGCCGGCCAATGCAGGCATCAGCCAATCCATATTCGCGGCGAGCCAGTTGTGGGAAAGATCCGGCCACTCGTCGCCTTCCGCCTTGCGCAGAAACATCACGCGGTCGCGCCATTGCGTCAGCGATTTCGTCCACGGCAGCTTGTCGATGCCAACGCGCGCGAGACCTTCGGCAAGGAGGCGCGCGGTGTCATCGTTCGGCTCGACCTGGCGGGTCTGTTCATTAAGTGCAATCGCGCCGAGACGGCGCGAGCGCCGCGCACGCAGGCTCAGGGATTTTTCGTCGAACGTCACCTCATCGCGGTTCTCGATGCGATCCGCGAAGCGCTGCTCGATCTCCGCAAGGCCGATCGGCGCCGCCAGCACGATGCGGGCGTTCGCCGCGCTGCCAGTAAGCTCGGCGACCGCGACGAACGGCTCGCGCGACAGGGCTGAGGCCTGATCGACATTGCCGCCGCGACCGTTGGCGAGCGTGAACGCGCCATTGTGGCGATTCTTCGCGATGCGATCCGGATAGGCGAGCGAGAGAATGGCGCCGACGCTCATTTCGCCCTCCCCACCTCCCGCCATCTCGCTCCACCGGTTCGCCATCTGCCGTGCATCACCGGCGCGCCGCGAACGATCCCGCCGAAACGCCTCAACGCGATGCGTCAGGTCGGCATCATCCCCGCCGAGCCCGCGCTCCGTCAGCACCGCTGCGATGTCGGCCGCAAGCGCCCCCGCCCCCTCGCGTGCCGCATCGACCACCATCCGCGCCAGTCGCGGCGGCAGCGGCAGGCGGCGCAGTGCATGACCCTCCTGCGTGATGCGGCCATCGTGAAGCGCACCGAGTTCGCTGAGCAGCGCACGCGCCTCGGCGAGCGCGCCCTTCGGCGGGGAATCGAGGAAGGCGAGCTTCTCCGGCGCAGCGCCCCAGGCGGCGAGGTCGAGCACGAAGGATGAGAGATCGGCGGCGAGGATTTCGGGCCGTGCGTAAGCTTCGAGCGATGCCGTCTGCGGCTCGTCCCACAGGCGGTACGCAATGCCCGGCTCGGTGCGCCCGGCGCGGCCGCGGCGCTGGTCGGCGGCCGCACGCGAGACGCGCACCGTCTCCAGCCGCGTCAGGCCGACATCCGGCTCGTAGCGCGGCACGCGCGCAAGCCCCGAGTCCACCACGATACGCACGCCCTCGATCGTCAGCGACGTCTCGGCGATCGATGTCGCGAGCACGACCTTGCGACGGCCGGCGGGCGCGGGCGAAATCGCGCGGTCCTGCGTATCAGCGTCGAGCGCGCCATAAAGCGCGACCACGTCGGTCGCGGCATCGACGCGCTCTTTCAGCATTGTCTCGGTGCGGCGGATTTCGGCGGCGCCCGGCAGGAAGGCGAGCACCGAGCCTGCGTCCGCGCGCAGCGCGCGCGTCACCGCATCGCTCATCTGGTCCTCGATGCGCGCGCGCGGATCGCGCCCCATGTAACGCGTCTCAACCGGAAACGCCCTGCCCTGTGACTCGACCACCGGCGCGGCGCCGAGCAGCGCCGCCACGCGCGCGCCGTCGATGGTCGCCGACATGACAAGGATCTTCAGGTCCTCGCGCAGTCCTTGCTGCGCGTCGTGAGCAAGCGCGAGGCCAAGATCGGCATCGAGCGAGCGCTCATGGAATTCATCGAACAGGACCGCCACGATGCCCTTGAGTTCCGGGTCGTCGAGGATCAGCCGCGTGAACACGCCCTCGGTGACGACTTCGATGCGCGTCCTGGCCGACACCTTGGAGCCGAAACGCACGCGCAGGCCGACCGTGTCGCCGACGTTCTGCCCAAGCGTCTTCGCCATGCGGTCGGCGGCGGCGCGCGCCGCGATCCGGCGCGGCTCCAGCACGAGGATTTTTCCCATCGCCCACGGCTCCCGCGCCAGCACCAGCGGCACGCGCGTGGTCTTGCCAGCGCCGGGCGGCGCGACAAGGACGGCGGCGTTCGACGCGCGCAACGCGGCCGTCAGCGCGGGCAGTGCCTCGTCGATGGGAAGGGGTGAGTCGAAGTTCATCTGTTCATTATGGTTAACACATTCCGAACGCCGGCCCCGGCCCGCGCCTTGCACCCGTAAAGCCGAACGCAACAGCTTGGTCGCAAAATGGCACGCATGGGAACGGATTTGAGACAGGTCGGCACGCGCGTCGACTGGGTCGACTACGCCAAGGGCTTCTGTATCGTCATGGTGGTGATGATGCATTCGACGGCGGGCGTCGAACAGGCCGCCGGTCAGTCCAGCTGGATGGGCCACGTGGTGGCGTTCGCCAAGCCGTTCCGCATGCCGGACTTCTTCCTGATTTCCGGGCTGTTCCTCGCGCGCGTAATCGACCGCGACTGGCGCAGCTATCTCGACCGCAAGGTCGTGCACTTCTTCTATTTCTACGTGCTGTGGGTCACCGTTCAGTTCGCCTTCAAGGCGCCCGGCCTAGCCACGGAACACGGCGCGCTCGGTGTCGTGTCGCTTTACGCCGAAGCCTTCATCGAGCCGTTCGGCACGCTGTGGTTCATCTACCTGCTGCCGATTTTCTTCGTCGTCACCAAGCTGACGCGCAAGGTGCCGCCGGTCGTGATCTTCGCGATCGCGGCGGCGCTCGAGATCGCCCCGGTCGAAACCGGCTGGACCGTGATCGACGAGTTCGCGGCGCGCTTCGTGTATTTCTATCTCGGCTATGTGCTCGCCGCGCGCATCTTCCAGATCGCCGCGGCCGCGCAAGCGCGGCCTGCACTCGCCGCCTACACGCTCGTCGCATGGGCGCTGCTGAACGGCTTCTATGTGTTCAGCGGATTGGCTGGCAAACCGTTCGTGTCGCTCACGCTGGGTGTCGCCGGCGCCGCGGCGGTTGTTTCGCTCGCCGCGCTGATGGCGAAGAGCGAGGTATTTGCGGCGCTGCGCTATCTCGGGCGGAACTCGATCGTGGTCTACCTCGCGTTCTTCCTCGGCATGGCGGCCTCGCGCTCGCTGCTGCTCAAGACCGGGCTGATCGGCGACCTGGGCACGGTCGCGCTGCTGGTGACCGCCTGCGGCGTCGCCGGAGCGGTCGCGCTGTTCTGGACCGTGCGCGGCACGCGGCTGAAGTTCCTGTTCGAGCGGCCGGCGTGGGCGCGGCTGCGCGACAAGCCGAAATACGCGCTCCAGCCGGCTGAGTGACGCCGGAACCGTTTCGCCGCCCGGCCGGTTACCGGGCATGAGCCTTGTCACGCTGGTCGGCCTCGTCGCGGCATTCTGCACGACGGTCTCCTACATTCCGCAGATCAGAAAAATCTGGGCGACCGGGGAGACGCACGACATCTCGCTCAAGATGTTCCTCATTCTGGCGACGGGCATTGCGCTGTGGATCGTCTACGGCGTGCTGCAAAGCGACGCCGTCATCATCCTGGCGAACAGCATGAGCCTCGCGTTCCTTTCCGCCATCCTGTTCTTCAAGCTGCGCAACGTCGCTGACGGGCGTGGATAACGCTTCCGGGGGCGTGAAATCGCCGCGCCGGGGCCTATATTGGTCCCATGGCCAAAGCATCCGCGAAATCCGCCGCACCCGTGGCGTCTCCCGTGTCGCGCCCGGTGACAAAAGGCGACCACGTCTTTCTGGTCGACGGCTCGGGTTATATTTTCCGCGCCTACCACGCGCTGCCGCCGCTCAACCGCAAGTCCGACGGCCTGCAGGTCAATGCCGTGCTCGGCTTCTGCAACATGCTGTGGAAGCTGTTGCGCGACATGAAGCCGGAGGAGCGGCCGACGCACCTCGCCGTCGTGTTCGACAAGTCCGAGCGCACCTTCCGCAACGAGCTCTACAAGGACTACAAGGCGCACCGCCCGGATGCGCCGGCCGATCTCATTCCGCAGTTCCCGCTGATCCGCGAGGCGGTGCGCGCGTTCGACATTCCGTGCCTCGAAATGATCGGCTTCGAAGCCGACGACCTGATCGCCACCTATGCGCGGCAGGCGTGCGAGGCCGGTGCCAACGTCACCATCGTGTCGTCCGACAAGGACCTGATGCAGCTCGTGAACGACTGCGTGATCATGTACGACACGATGAAGGACAAGAAGATCGGTATCCCGGAGGTATTCGAGAAGTTCGGCGTCACGCCCGACAAGGTGATCGAGGTGCAGGCGCTGATCGGGGATTCGAGCGACAACGTGCCAGGCGTGCCCGGCATCGGCGTGAAGACCGCGGCGCAGCTGATCGGCGAATATGGCGACCTCGAAACGCTGCTGTCGCGCGCAGGCGAGATCAAGCAGGAGAAGCGGCGTCAGAGCCTGATCGAGCACGCCGAGAAGGCGCGCATCTCCAAGGTGCTGGTCACGCTCGACCAGAACGTGAAGCTCGACGTGCCGCTGGCGGATCTCGCGGTGCACGAGCCGGATCACAATCTGCTGATCGCGTTCCTCAAGGCGATGGAGTTCTCCACGCTGACGCGCCGTGTCGCGGAGTTCGCCGCAATCGACGCGGGCGCGATCGCCCCCTCGGCGGCCGCCCCGCAGCGTGAGCGCGCCGCAGCGCCCGCTGCCGCTACCTCCTCGCCCGCATCGCCCGGCCTGCCGCTGACCGGCGGCGGGATGACGGCAAAGCCGCGCCCAGGCGCCGCCGCGCCGGCCATCCAGGTCACCCCGCAAATGCTTGCGGCAGCGCGGCTCGATGCACTGCGCAACACCATGATCGATCGCGCGGCTTATGAAATCGTGCAGAACATGGAACGCCTCGACGCCTGGATCGCGCGTGCGTTCGATGCCGGTGCCGTGGCGATCAACATCGAGGCGCTCGGCGAAGATCCGATGCAGGCGGCGCTGTGCGGCGTCGCGCTGGCGGTCGCGCCGAATGCGGCGTGCTACATTCCGCTCGCGCATCGGAAAGGCGGGAATGGCGACGGCCTGTTCGGCGGCGGGCTCGCACCCGGCCAGATTTCCGAGACCGCCGCGCTCGCCGCGCTCAAGCCGTTGCTGGAGGACGTGAGCGTCCTCAAGATCGGGCAGAACCTGAAATTCGAGATGCAGGTGTTCGCCGTGCGCGGCATCGAGATGCGCACCCATGAGGACACCATGCTGATGTCCTACGTGCTCGATGCCGGGCGCTTAGGCCATTCGCTCGACGCGCTGGCGCCGCGCTACTTCAATCATGCGGCGGTCGACTACAACGACGTCATCGGCACCGGCAAAGCCAAGGTCGGCTTCGATCATGTGGCGTTCGAGAAAGCCACGCCCTACGTGGCGGAGGATGCCGACGTTGCGTTGCGCCTCACGCAGGTGCTGCGCCCGCGGATGGTCGCCGAGCACGTGAGCGCCGTGTACGAAACGCTGGAGCGGCCGTTGCTGCCGGTGCTCGCGCGCATGGAGCGCCGCGGAATTTCGGTCGACCGGCAGGTGCTCTCGCGCCTCTCGGGCGAATTCGCGCAGCGCGGCGCAGCGCTGGAACACGAGGTGCGCGAACTGGCCGGCGATCCGGCGTTCAATCCCGGCTCGCCGAAACAGCTCGGCGACATCCTGTTCGGCAAGATGCAGTTGCCCGGTGGCACCAAAACGAAGTCCGGCCAGTGGTCCACCGGCGCGCGCGTGCTCGACGAACTTGCCGAGCAAGGCGTCGAACTGGCGCAGAAGATTCTGGATTGGCGGCAGGTCACCAAGCTCAAGTCCACCTACACCGACGCGCTGCCCGGCTACATCAATCCCACCACCAAGCGCGTGCACACGAACTACGCGCTCGCCGCGACCCCGACCGGGCGTCTCTCGTCGTCCGAGCCGAACCTGCAGAACATCCCGATCCGCACCGAGGAAGGCCGCAAGATCCGCCGCGCGTTCGTGGCGACGCCGGGACACAAGCTCGTCTCGGCCGACTATTCGCAGATCGAGCTGCGCCTGCTCGCCGAGATCGCCGACGTGCCGGTCCTGCGGCAGGCGTTCAAGGACGGCCTCGACATTCACGCCATGACGGCGTCGGAAATGTTCGGCGTGCCGGTGAAGGGCATGCCGGCCGACGTACGCCGCCGCGCCAAGGCGATCAACTTCGGCATCATCTACGGCATCTCGGCGTTCGGGCTGGCCAACCAGCTTGCCATTCCGCGCGAGGAGGCCGGCGCCTACATCAAGAAATATTTCGAGCGCTTCCCCGGCATCCGCGCCTACATGGACGAGACCAAGGCGTTCGCGAAACAGAACGGCTATGTGCTGACCCTGTTCGGGCGCAAGTGCCACTACCCGGACATCGCCAACTCCAACCCGTCGCTGCGCGCCTTCAACGAGCGCGCCGCCATCAACGCGCGGCTGCAGGGCTCCGCCGCCGACATCATCCGCCGCGCCATGATCCGCATGGAGGATGCGCTTGCGAGCGAGAGGCTCGGCGCGCAGATGCTGCTGCAGGTGCACGACGAACTGGTGTTCGAGGTACCGGACAGCGAGGTCGAGGAGACGCTGCCGGTGGTCAAGCGCGTGATGGCAGACGCGCCGCACCCGGCGGTGTCGCTCTCCGTGCCGCTCGCGGTCGATGCCCACGCGGCGGACAACTGGGACGAGGCGCACTGAGGCGCTTACTTGACTCCTTCTAGCAATCCGAGCTTTGCGCCTAGCCACTTCGTCGTCGGCGCCTGGATCAGAATCGTCATCAGAATGGCGATGAACGTGACCGAGGCGATCATTTGCGCGCCGGGCGCATTCATGCCGAGCAACAGGCCGGCGAGCGCCGCCGGGATCACGCCGGTCTCGCGGGTCCAGCACATGAAGAGCATCTCGTTGAAACTCCACCGCGCACGCCGGTCCGGCAGCGCGCAGAGGAAGACGGTCACCGGCCGGGCGACGAACATCAAGACGGTCACCACGATGACGCCGCCCACCAGGTACTGACCCATCAGGCCGAAATCGACCTGCGCGCCGAGCAGGATGAAAATGAACAGCCGCATGATGAATGCGGTGGTGACAACATATTCTTCGAGCTTGCGCGCCTCGCCCGGCTCCATCTCGAAGCCGAACGCGTCCTTGTTTCCCAGCAAAATGCCGAAGACGAACACCGCCATGAAGCCGCTCGCCTGCAAACCGTCGGCTGCGAAATAGGCGCCGATAACGGCGACCAGCGTGACGACCGGGGCGTATTCGGCGAGGAACGACCATCGTTCATGCGCGATTAGCAACGCTGCCAGATATCCGAGCGCGGCGCCCGCCACGATGCCGATCACCGACTGCTTGAGGAGATCGATCAGCGAGGAGGTCCACGAGAACTCAGCCGTGCCCATCGCGACGGCGAGCACGCCGAAGGTGACGATCGCGCCCATCGCGTCGTTGAACGCGGACTCGCTCATCACCGTCTGCGCCACGCGGTCGCGCACATGCACCTGGCGGAAAATTGGAACGAGGGTGGCGGGATCGGTGGAGGCGAGCGTCGCACCCAGCAAGAGCGCCACGATCAACGGCACGCCGAGAACATAATACGCCGCGATACCGGTGATGGCCGCTGTGATCAGCACGCCGACTGTCGCGATGACGACAATCGTGATCCAGACTCGCTTGAGGACGTCGAGGCGCAGCGAGGCACCGCCATCGAACAGGATGTAACTGGCGCCGAACAGAAGAATGATCTGGTTCAGCGCCGAATCCGCCTTGATGTCGATCAGGCCGAGCGCTTGCGGGCCGATCGCTATGCCGGCAAGCAGAAAGAGCGCGACGTCGGGAATCTTTATTTTCTGAGCCAAAAGGCCGGTGATGGTGCCGACGGCGAGAATAAGTCCACCGGAAAGCAACGTGTGCTTCGCAACTTCAATCGAGGCCGAAGCTTCCAAGACCTGTCTCTCCGGTCACGCCGTGTGCGCACCAAGACGCTGCCCAACGAATGGAGAAATTGCAAGGACGTCCGTCCCTGGACGGTTGCCGTCCGCGGCATTCTGCGACGCTAGCTTTTAGCCCAGAGCGCCGCGGAAATCGGCCGTTTACCTTCGCGCGCTAGGGTTAACGGCATTGGTTGCTTGAGTGTTACCCGTGGGGGTGCGACGGGTCTTTCGGGAACTTTTCGGTCCGCGGCGCGTAGGTAGTCCAGCACGCCCGGACAGCGGCGCGTGTAGGGAGTAGGCCGTGCGACCTTTCGCATTCACACAGATCGTCAGCCTCGCGTTGCTTGCCATCATGTCGCAGGCGACGCCCGCGTCCACGCAGGGCTTCTTCGGCTGGTTCGGCGGCAGCCAGGACGAGCGCTACCCGCGCCAGACCCCTTGGTCCGGCCACCAGCGCCAGTATGTCCCGCCGCAGGCGAATGCCTACAGCGATCCCGGCCCGGTCATGCAGGAGCGTTACGGGCCGGCGAGCACGCCCTCGATCAGCGGCGGCACCGGCCGTTATGTCGCCTATTGCGTGCGGTTGTGTGACGGACGCCATTTCCCGATGCAGCGCCACGGCAATGCGACCTCGATCCAGCTGTGCAACGCGTTCTGCCCGGCGGCCAAGACGCAGGTGTTCAACGGCAGCGCGATCGATCACGCGACGGCGAGCAATGGCGCGCGCTACGCCAACCTCGAGAACGCATTCGTCTACCGCGAGAAGATCGTTCCCAACTGCACCTGCAACGGCAAGGACCCGTTCGGCCTCGCCAAGATCGACGTCAAGGCCGACCCGACGCTGCGCCCGGGCGACATCGTTGCAACCGGGGACAACCAGAAGGCCGCGCTCGTGGCCGCGGCGAACAAGCAGGCCCGCCGCATCATCACCGAGAAGCCTGCTGCATTGCGCGGCAGCCCCGCACGGGCCAAAGCCGCCGCGGAACCGGCCTCCGACGCGGACGAGCGCCCCGAGGATTGAGCCTCTACTGAAGCTGGCTGACCACATCCTCGGCGATCGACAGAGCCGAGGTGAGCCCCGGCGATTCAATCCCGAACAGGTGTACGAGTCGCGGCAGACCGTGTCCCGACGAGCCGTCGATCAGGAAATCCGCGGCCGGTTCGCCCTTGCCGGTGAGCTTTGGACGGATGCCGCAATAATCCGGCACCAGTGAATTATCCGGCAGCGCGGGAAAATAAGTGCGCACGCTGGCGTAGAAGGACTCGGCGCGCTTCGGATCGACCGTGTAGCTCTCGGCTTCGAGCCACTCCACGTCGGGCCCGAAGCGCATGCGGCCCGCCATGTCGAGCGTGACGTGCGTGCCGAGCCCGCCCTCGACCGGCGCCGGATAGATCAGATGCGAGAACGCCGGCTTGCCCATAAAGCCGAAGTAGTTGCCCTTGGCGAGCACGAGGCGCGGCACGCGCGACGGCGCATAGCCCTCGGTGGCGCGCGCGATTGCCTGCGCGCCAAGGCCGGCCGAGTTGATCACCGCATCGACCGTCAGCGCGCCGGACTCGGCGCCGCCGAAGGTAACTTCCCACCCTGATGGCGAGGGCACCAGCCGCTCGATCTTCGTATTGAACGCGATCATGCCGCCGCGATCTTCCAGGTCGCCTTCCAACGCCAGCATGAAGGAGTGCGAGTCGATGATGCCGGTCTCGGCCGAAAGCAGCGCTGCGACGCAGTTGAGCGCCGGCTCCATCGCGCGCGCCGCGTTGCCGCCGAGAAACTCCAGCCCCTCGACGCCGTTGATCTCGCCCTGTCTGGCGATGCCTTCGATCTTGGCGGTCTGCTTCTCGTCCGTCGCGACGATCAGCTTGCCGACCTTCTTGTGCGGCACGCCGTGCGAGGCGCAAAACTCGTAGAGCATGCGCCGCCCGCGCACGCAGTGCTTCGCGCGCAAAGAGCCGGTCGGGTAATACATCCCGGCGTGGATCACCTCGCTGTTGCGCGAGGATACGCCGTTGCCGATGCCGCCGGTCGCTTCCGCGACGATCGCTTCGTGGCCGGCAAGCGCGGCCGCCCGCGCGATCGCAAGGCCGACCGCGCCGGCGCCGATGACGAGAACTTGCATGCGGGTTTGGTAGCGCGCTCAGCCGATCCCGTCGAGCTTGTAGAACCGCTTCGCGGTGCCGACGAACAAGTCCGCCTTCTCGGCCGCGCTCGCGCCCTTCGCCAGAATCTTGCAGGCGTTCCAGAACACCGGATAGCTGTACGAGCCCTTGTCGACCGGGAAATTGCTCTCGAACATGCCGCGCGAGGATCCGAACGCCGCGATGCAGGTTTCGATGTAGGGCCGCCACGCATCGGCGAGCGCCTGCGAGGACGGCGGATCGGCCTCTCTCTCGAAGCCGAAGCCGCCGATGCGCATGCCGAGCCCGCCGAGCTTCACGTAAACATTCGGGCGCTTGGCGAGCGCGACGATCGATTTCTTCCAGCCTGGGAAGACTTCGTCGCGCTTGTAGGAATTGATGGCGACCGGCCCGCCGCAATGATTGAGCACGATCTTCGCGTCCGGAAACGCATCCGCGAGATTCGTGAGCTCGTCGAGTTGCGGATGGTACATCCAGGCATCGAACGAGCAACCCATGCGATGCAGCACCGCGAAGCCTTCGCGGAATTTCCTGTCCGCCAGCACGTCGGGCGGCGACGAGAAGGCCGGATTGCGCACCTGCGGATCGGGATCGTAGGCGACGATGTGACGGATGCCGCGGAAACGCCCGCCGCCCGCGCGCTCATGCGCCTCGAGCACCTTCTCGACGCGGCCACCGAGCGTCAGGTCCGCGTTGCCGACGATCCCCGCGCAGGCGCGAATCTTTCCGTAAATGCCGCTCGCCGTCATTGCGGCGACGCCGTTCATCACCTCGGTCTCACCGACCGGCTTCATCTCCTCCGGCCCGTCGGCGCGAATAAAGGCACGCGCCTGCACGAATACGGTCGCGAGGATGTTGTGCCCGCTGTTAGTATCGGCGAGCAGTTCGTCGAGCAGATAGCGCCAGCCGCCGCGATCCCACAAATGGTGGTGTGGATCGATGATGGGGAGCGCAGGTTCGAGGATGTCTTCCTTGCGCCGGTCGAGCCAGTCCTGACGAACGCTCAGATAGTTCGCCGCGTGAGCAGCGGGCACCGCCTCGGCCATGAAATCCCCCAAGCGTTCGCGCGTTATTCGGCGGCGATCCGCACCGCAGGCTGCGCGTCACGCACGTCGGCGTCGACATGAGTCTCGAACTGCACGAAGTTCTTCTGAAACATCGCGACCAGCTTGCGCGCGGTCTCGTCGAACTCTGCCTTGTTCGCCCAGGTCTTGAACGGATAGAGCAAATGCGGCTCGATGCCCGGCACCGACGTCGGCACCGAGAAGCCGAAATACGGATCGGTGCGGAATTTCGCGTTGCGCAGCGAGCCGTCAAGCGCGGCGGTCAAGAGCTTGCGCGTGACCTTGATCGGCATGCGGCGGCCGACACCGTATTTGCCCGCGGTCCAGCCGGTGTTGACCAGCCAGCAATCGACATCGTGCACGGCTATCAGCTCGCGCAGCAGGTTGCCGTACACAGTCGGATGGCGCGGCAGAAACGGCGCGCCGAAGCAGGTGGAGAATTCCGGCTCGACGCCGACCAGCCCTTTCTCGGTGCCGGCGACCTTAGCGGTGTAGCCGGAGAGGAAGTGATACATCGCCTGCGCGGGCGTGAGCTTGGCGATCGGCGGCATCACACCGAACGCGTCGGCGGTGAGCATCACGAGATTTGTCGGCATGCCGGCGCGGCCGGTGCGCGAGGCGTTCGGGATGAACTCCAGCGGATAGGCCGAGCGGGTGTTCTCGGTCTTGGAATCGTCGTCGAAATCGCAGATGCGCGTTTCCGGATTGAACACGACGTTTTCCAGCACCGAGCCGAAGCGCAAGGTCGCGTCGTAGATCTCGGGCTCGGCCTCGCGCGAGAGCTTGATGCACTTGGCGTAGCAGCCGCCCTCGAAATTGAACACGCCGTGCGGGCCCCAGCCGTGCTCGTCGTCGCCGATCAGCGTGCGGTTCGGGTCGGCCGAGAGCGTGGTCTTGCCGGTGCCCGAGAGACCGAAGAACAGCGCGACATCGCCGTCCTTGCCGACATTGGCCGAGCAGTGCATCGGCATCACGCTTTCGGCGGGGAGATAGTAGTTCAGCGTCGTAAACACCGACTTTTTCATCTCACCGGCATAGAAGCTGCCGCCGATCAGGATCATGCGCTTGGTGAGGTTGAGCGCGATGACGGTTTCGGAGCGCACGCCGTGGCGCTTCGGGTCGGCCTTGAAGGTCGGCAGGCACAGGATGGTGAAATCCGGCACATAGGCGGGCAAGTCCTTGCGCTCCGGGCGGATCAGCAGCGACTTGATGAACAGCGAGTGCCAGGCAAGCTCGGTGAACACGCGTGCCTTGATGCGGTATTTCGGGTCGGCGCCGCCGAACAAGTCCTGCGCGAAGAGCTGCTTGCCGCGCGCGTGCTCCAGGAAATCCGCCAACAGAACGTCGAATTGTTCGGGCGAGAGCTTGCCGTTCTTGTCCCACCAGATGGTGCGCTCGGTCTGCTCGTCGCACACGACGAATTTGTCCTTAGGCGAGCGGCCGGTGTGGATGCCGGTCTCGGCGCAGAATGCGCCGCCCTCCACGACGTGGCCCTCGTTTGCCGCCAGCGCATATTCGTAAAGCTGCTCGGCGGGCAGATTCCAGTGGACCGCGGCGAGGTCCTTGAGGCCGAACTTGTCCGCGCCGTGGGCGCTGTTCCGCAGACCCGTCTCTTTCACGCAAAACCTCCGCACCAGTCCCGGCTCGCGCAAAGCCGTGGACACCTTCCAAAGACGCCCGTGATTAACGACAGCGGGGCCGGTCGGGGTCCCGGCTGAGGCGGGGACCTATAATGATCATCTACCATGCTGCCAAGGCGCCGGGGCGCCACCATGGCGCCCCGCCACTAGAATGTTAGGCACAAGGTTAGTGCAGCGCGGCGCATTGCTGCGCTGCATCAATCCACAAACCCCTTGCTCGCCAGCCATTTCTGCATCACGTCGGCGACTTCGTCGCTGTTCTTGTCCATCATCACCATGTGGGTGTTGCCCTTGAGGCCGATGTCCGGGAGATCGATGACGTCGACCGTACCGCCCGCGCCCTTCAGGGCCTCGGTATAGCCGACGACATTCTGGCGGATCTTGCCCCAGCGCGGATGGTCCTTGGCGTTGTCGCCGTAGATCACGACGACCGGCGTATTCTTCAGCGCGGCGACCTTGTCGCGGCTGCCCGGCGCCGAGGGCTCGACCGCGATCAGCGCCTTCACCTTGTCGGGCCGCGCTTCGGCGACCTTGAAGCCGAACGAGCCCGCCTGGCTGTGCACCAGCACCACGCACGGACACACCTTGTCGACCAATTCGATATAGGCCGCCACGATCTGATCGTCGGTGGTGGTCCAGCGCGGCACGCCCTGCTTCATGAACTGCTCGTAGGCGTCGATCGGAAACTGCACGCCCGGATAGGTCGTGCGCTTGGCCTTGTCGTCGTTCCACGACCCGATGGGGCCGACGCGGAAGCGCTCCCACGGATCGCCGAGCGGCAGGAACACCGGTTCGCCTTGGAACTTGTCGGTCCAGCCGGAGCGGCCACGCTCCATCGCATCCGAGACGTAAGTGTCCCAGCCCTTGCGCAGGAAATAGTTGAGCCAGCCCGGATTGCCGTCCGGCTTGGTCTCGTAAGTCACGCCGGAAAGTCCGCCGCCGTGCCATAGCAGCAGCGGCAGTTTTCCGCGCCGGTTCTGCACCAGGAAATACTGCGCGTACATCTGCTCGACTTGATAGACACCGTTCGGGTCCACCTTGGCGGGCACGCCGCCGGGCGTGAACACGATCTCCTTGACGGGTTGTCCCTTCACTTTGACATGACGGCCGCCGATGTGGAACGAGCCCATGTCGCGCAGCAGGATCGGTTCCTTATTCTGCGCGAGCGCGGATGAAGCCGTGAGCGCCGCCATCAGAGCGAGCACCATGCGCATGGAAGTCCTCCCCGTGTTTTCATTTTCGATGCTGTCGCGTGTTCACTCGACGAGGTTTTTGCTCGCCAGCCACTTCTGGATCACCTCGGCGATCTGATCGCTGTTCCTGTCCTGCATCAGCATGTGCGAGTTGCCCTTGATGCCGATCTCGGGAAGGTTGATCCACTCCGCGCTGCCGCCCGCTGCCTTGATCGCCTCGCCGTACGCCATGTCGAGCTTCTTGAAGATCGACCAGCGCGGGTGCTGATCGACGTAGTCGCCGAAGATTTGCAGCACCGGCACGTCCCTGAGCTTCGGGGCGTTCGCGACGTTGCCGGGTGACGCGGCTTCGACCGCCACGATACCCTTGATCTTGTCGGGCCGCTGCTCGGCGACCTGGAAGCCGAACGTGCCCCCCTGGCTGTGCAGCAGCATCACGCACGGGCAAACCTTGTCGACCAGCGCGAGATAGGCCGCGACGATCGCCTTGTCGGTACCGAGCCAGCGCGGCACCGCCTGGCGCATGTAGTTTTCATAGGCCTCCGCCGGGAATGCGCTGCCGGGTAGGAGCTTACGTTTGGCGGGATCGGCATTCCATGAGCCCTCGCCCTCGCCGATGCGGAAACGCTCGAACGGGTCCTGATAAGTGAGGAAAATCGGCGCGTCGGGCCACACGTCGCCGCTGGCAAACCCGGAGCGGCCGCGCTCGACCGCATCGGAGTTGTAGACGTCCCAACCACGCCGGACGAAGTAGTTGAGCCACCCGTCGCGGCCGTCCGGCGTCGACTCGTAGGTGACGCCGGTCAATCCGCCGCCGTGCCACATCAACAGCGGATACTTGCCCTTGCGGTTCTTCGGCAGGAAGTACTGCACGTACATCTGCTCGACTATGTACTGGCCGTTCGGATCGAGCTTGGTGATCGGGCCGCCGGGCTGGCGCTGGATCTGGCGCACCTCCTTGCCGGTGACTTCCGCGATGCGTCCGCCGATGTGAAACGAGCCCATGCCGCGCAGCACGATGTCGTCCTGCGCAAGCGCCGGCAGCGCGGCGAGACTCATCAGTGTGGCGATCAGCGCACGGCGCATCGGCGTCCTCCCCGTTTTGTTGAGACATTGTCGCCGATCCGCAAGCCGCGCGCCACGGTGGGCACGCGATGGGCAGAGCCTTCTATCAGCCTTTGATTCCCGCGATGTCGACCATGCGCCGGAGAAAGCCCTCGAAATTGTTCGCCGTCCATTCGCGCTTCGGGGAATCGCTGACGAGGCTGAAGCTCTTGTCCGGCCCGATCAGCCGCGCCTCGATGGTGAAGGTCGTGGTTTTGTCGGCCCAGTCGACCTCGCGGCTGATCTGCACCACGCGCACGCCCGCGGCCGTGCGCTCCTTCGCGTCGGAAATGCGCACGTCGCGAATGCGCCCGGAGCCCTTGTTCTGCTCGGCAAGGCCACGATGGTGACCCTCGAAATCCGCGAGCGAAATCGTGGTCCGGTGCGGCTGCTCCTTGTAGCTGACCGTCGAGCCGGCGGCGCAGATCTGACTGGCGCAGCGATAGTAGGTGATGTCCCCGCGCGTTTCCGCCCGCCAGCCTTCGATCGCGAGCGCGATCGTCTCCTGCGCGATCGCGGCTGATCCCCACACAAGCATTGCGAGCAGCGACAGCACCGTCTTCATGGCACATCTCTTGTCAAGGTTCGCGCTGCCCTGCGGGCGCGAAAAAGCCGAGCGCAGCGTGAGCCGCGCCCGGCTGATTGTCGTTTCCGTCAGTGCGCCAGTGGATCGGGCCGGAGCTGGAAGTGCGCCGCCAGCGGCTTCGTTCCCTTGCCGCCCTCGATCAGCCACGGCGTGCGGTCGCCATTGGCGGCCCACAGTCCACGGCCCTTCCAGCCGGCATTCGGATCGTCGATGCGGCCATCGAACCCCTTGGCGTAGAAGCCGAGCGGGTACGGAACGCGGATCGACACCATCTTGCCGTCCTTGTTCAGCGCAACGAGGCCGTCCATCAGGTTGGCGGTCGACATCGGGATGTCGTCGCCCAGCCCGAATGTGTTGTGCTGGTCGACCCATGAGTAGTAGCTCGCCTCGGCGCTGTTCTCGCCGATGCCCTTGAAGCCAGGGCCCGGATACTGGTGGAACGCCCAGCCCTCGGGGCAATGATTGCCGGTCGCCTTCGGGCCGTTCAGCGGACCCTTGCAGAGCCGGCGATCGAATACGCCCATGTGTCCGCTCGCGAGCGAAGCCCAGACCCGGCCCTGCTTGTCGATATCGGCGCCACGGATGCCGAAGCCCGGCATCGGTACGTAGTAGATTTCGGCGAGCGCCTTGTGCGGGTTCTTGCCGGGATCGACGCGAACGATCGCGCCGGGTGAACCGCGCAGCGTGCCCCAGATCGATCCGTCGGCGGGGCTCGGCATTACCGCGTAGAACGTCGGGCCGAGACGCATGTCCTTGTTGGGATCCTGCGGCTGGCCCGGCTCGGTGTATTCGTCGCGCTGGCCGTTGCCGTTGGTGTCGAGCACCAGGGCGGTCCACCCTTGCGACTTCTCGATGTCGCCGGTCTCGTCGAGCATCTTGGTGTTGATCCAGCCGACGTTACCGCCGCCGCCGCCGGTCGACATCCACAGCGTTTCGTTCTCGTCATAGCCGAACTGGAGATGATGCGAGCCGAAGCAGGTCTGGTAGGCGGTGTACTTGCCGGTTTTCGGATCGTACATCGTCACGCGGCGGTTGGTGCTGTTGAGCGGAAATTCCACCGCGGACGGATGGCTCGATCCCTTCTTGCAGAAGTCCGGATTGTCGGGCTTGTGACCGGTCGCCGCGAGCCACACGCGGCCCTTGCGGTCCAACATCGAGTTGTGATTGTTCGCCTTGCTGTCCCAGATATCCTCCGTGCCCCAGTAGGCGGACGGCCCGAGATGATGGATCGAACCGGCATTGCCCGGCCCGAGCGCCAGCGGCATGTCCGGTGTCGTCGGCAGAACGAAATTTGACGCCTTGTTGTTCACGACATCGAGGATCGGCATGTCGTTGCAGGCGTGCTCGCACTGTCCATACACTGGCCCGTAAGCGTTCACCGTCGGATAGCGCCGGTCGCTGGCGATCAGGTCGTGGAGGTATTGCTTGGGATTGTGCCAGTCGCGCAGCGTGACCACGATGTTGCGCTCGACGCCCTGTGGCCGCTGCGGCTTGGCGAACGGTAGCTCGCCCTTGGCGACCCGCTCGGTCCACTCACCGAAGAACTTGTAGGGTACGCCGCCGAGATCGCCGGCCAGCAGGTTGGTCATGTTTTCGCCGGCTTGCCCCGACTGGGTGCGCTTGATCCAGGCGTCAGCATGGCTCTCAGCGCCCTTGAGATGGAATTCCGGGATCGTGCGGGTGGAGAGCTGGCCGAGCTGATGACAGCCGACGCAGCCGTTGTTTTTCATGATGTTGAGCCAATCGGACTGCTTGATCTTTTCGGGAATGCCCAGTTCGTTCTTGGGTCCGAACTGGTCCGCAGTCGGAATCTGCAGCATCGCGTACCAGTAGATCGCCGGGTAGTACTGCGCGGCGGACTTCTCGTCCGGCGCCGGCACCGCGGTGAGATTGAGCTGCTTGCCGGGCTCACTCTTCACCTTGGGGCTGTCGACGAGGCCGTAGCCGCGCACCCACACGTCGTAGTTCGCCTTCGGCAGATCGGGCACCACGTAGCGGCCAAGATCGTCGGTCACGACGATCTTGATGAAACGGACCGGGAGATCGCGCGTCTCCGCGATCACCCACACACCGGCTTCCGGCCCGTTCGGACCTCTCACCACGCCGCCGATGTCGTCATTGTCGATGGCAACCGCCGCGGCGGGCGCCTGCTGCGCGCTGGCCGGTACGGCCGCGAGCGCAACCAAAGCCGCAATGGCGGCTGACGTAAGCAAACCGAATCTTATCGAGTTGATCCGCATGGCATCGCTCCCTTGCCCTGAGCAATCGTTGTCGTCGCTCGTGCGGGCTGTGCCGCAGAGTAGTCCCACCCGATAACCGTGCGCAATGCCACTCGCAGGAATCCGCGCCAGCAAGCACGCTATTTCAATGGGAGAAAGTTTCGCGCCGGATGTCTTGGCGATGCATTAACTCGGCGGTTGCGATGATCCGGCGGGGCTGCATGGCATGAAGAGTGCGAGTGAAGCGCTTCGAACCCTCCCGTTCAAGCGCGTGGCTTTTGTGTCGCGCGGCGACAATTGAGACACCCATACGTTCGAGCGACTTCTCTGGGATGCGGCTGCCGTGAACCCGAAGGCGTGAAGCGGCAACTGGTATCTTGAGAGCGGGCTTGGCGCCGGGCTACGCCGCGCGGGCCTGCCTGGCGAGTTCGACCAGCACCTGCCGCAACGCAGCCGCCGATGTCACCCTTTGCGGGAACGCAAGCCGTGCGGTGCGGTCGCCGGCCGTGAGATCCGCGCCGTCGGGGTCGAGCCCGCTGATGCGCCACGGGCCCTCGTCCTGGCCGAGCAGTTTCGTCGCATAGAGCCGCGTCGCCTCCGCGTGATCGGCGTTCATGTGCTCGACCGCGCCCTCCTCGGCGGCGACCAATTCCTCCGCGCCCGATAAATCGGTCAGCACGTCAGCGGCGACCAGATCGGCGGCCCGCGCAAACCCGCCGTTGAGATGCGCCGACGCGACTTGCATGCGCCAGAACGAAAAGTCGCCGAAGCCCGCGTAAAGCTCCGACTTCGGATGGCGTGCGAGGAAGCGCCGCCGCGCACGCGCCTCATGGGCGCTCTCGCGCTCGACCCGTGCAAACACGCCGAGGATTGTGAGGCGCGGATGCGCCAGCGGGTCGCCCTTGCCGGTTTCGGCCAGGAGCACCGAGGCGCGGGCGTCGGCTTCGAGGTTGGCCGTATGGGTCGACAGCCGCGAGGTCAGGATCAGGGCTGAGCCGTCGACGTCGGTCGCAACGTTCACCAGCGAGGCGAACGGGTGGCCGATATTGCGGTCGAGCGTCCCGAGCGTGCCGGCCCGGGTGGCCCGCAGCAGGGTCTTGGCCAGCGCCCGCGAATCGAAGTCGGCGGGCGCGCGCGCACCTTCCGGGAGCCGATCGGGCATTGCGCCGGGCAGCGGTTGTGCCATTTCGGACGTCATCGAACCCCTCCCAAATCCTTCATCTGCCACGATTTTTCTCACCTTTGCCACAATTGCGCCTGTTGGCGGCGTTCTGCTTGGAACCGGGGCCGGGCGAGTTTGCGCGCGGCCGATTCATGCTAGAAGGCCGCCCATGCCCACAATCGCCCTGGTCGATGACGACCGCAACATCCTGACCTCGGTTTCGATCGCGCTCGAATCCGAAGGCTACAGGATCATGACCTACACGGATGGCGCCTCGGCACTGGAGGGCTTCAAGACGAGCCCGCCGGATCTCGCCATCCTCGATATCAAGATGCCGCGCATGGACGGCATGGAGTTGCTGCGCCGCTTGCGTCAGAAGACCGACATGCCGGTGATCTTCCTCACGTCGAAGGACGAGGAGATCGACGAACTGTTCGGCCTCAAGATGGGCGCCGACGATTTCATCCGCAAACCGTTCTCGCAGCGCCTGCTGGTCGAGCGCGTCAAGGCGGTGCTCCGCCGCGGCACCCCGAAGGACGCCACGGCCGTCAAGGAAACCGACACGCGCAAGGTGCTCGAGCGCGGGCTGTTGCGCATGGATCCGGAACGCCACACCTGCACCTGGAAGGACGAGCCGGTGACGCTCACCGTCACCGAGTTCCTGATCCTGCAGGCGCTCGCCAGCCGCCCCGGCGTGGTGAAAAGCCGCAACGCCCTGATGGATGCGGCCTACGACGATCAGGTTTATGTCGACGACCGCACCATCGACAGCCACATCAAGCGGCTGCGCAAGAAGTTCAAGGTGGCCGACGACGATTTCGACATGATCGAGACGCTCTACGGCGTCGGCTATCGTTTCAAGGAAGGCTGAAACTCCCGTTTTCGGCCGGATTGCGGTATGGTGGCCCGACGATATGGGGGGCGAAGCACCACCGACCAGCGGGCATAGCAAACGTGCTGGATCGAACCGCGAATATCTCCCCGGCCACCGCCGAGACCGACCTCGGCGAAACGCCGCGCGTTGCGCGCAGGCGGTTGCGCCGTGCGGCCGAATTCCTGCGCGCGCGCTGGCGCTTTCTCGTCGCGCAGAGCTCCTCCAGCCTGACGCGGCGCATCGTTTTGCTCAACGTCGCGGGCCTGCTCGTGCTCGTGATCAGCATTCTGTATCTGTCGCAATATCGCGCCGGGCTGATCGACGCGCGGGTACAGAGCCTGCTGGTGCAGGGCGAGATCATCGCGAGCGCGATCGCGTCCTCGGCGACCGTCGAAACCGACACGATCACCATCGACCCCGACAAGCTCTTGGAATTGCAGACCGGCGAAAGCTACGGCCCGCAGGACGAGGCGCTCTCGGGGCTGGAATTCCCGATCAATCTCGAACGCGTCGCGCCGGTGCTGCGTCGCCTGGTGCAACCGACGCGCACGCAGGCACGCATCTACGATCGCGAAGGCGCCTTGCAGATCGACTCGCGCAATCTCTACGGCCGCGGCGACGTGCTGCGCTTCGATCTGGTGCCGGCCGACGACCGCCCGACCCGGATGGAACGCGCATGGATCGCGGTCAAGAACTGGTTTAGCCGCGGCGATCTTCCGCTCTATCGCGATCTCGGGCCCGGCAACGGCCGCGGCTATCCGGAAGTCGTGCAGGCGCTCGCCGGACAGAAAGCGAGCACGGTGCGCGCCAACGAGCGCGGCGAGATCATCGTGCTGGTCGCGGTGCCGATCCAGCGTTTCCGCGCGGTGCGCGGCGCGCTGCTGCTCTCGACGCAAGGCGGCGAGATCGACGACGCGGTGGCGGCGGAGCGCTTGCAGGTCGTCACCCTGTTCCTCGCACTCGGCGCCGTGATGGTGCTGCTCTCGATGCTGCTCGCGCGCACCATCGCGGGGCCCGTGCGCCGGCTCGCCGAGGCCGCCGAGACCGTGCGCCGCCGCATCAAGTCGCGCGGCGAAATCCCCGACTTCACCTACCGCCGCGACGAGATCGGCGAACTCTCCGGCGCGCTGCGCGAGATGACCAATTCGCTCTACAGCCGCATCGAGGCGATCGAGAGCTTCGCGGCCGATGTGGCGCATGAACTGAAGAACCCCCTCACCTCGCTGCGCTCCGCGGTCGAAACCATGCCGCTTGCCAAGACGCCGGAAAGCCGCGCGCGCCTGCTCGCCGTGATCGAGCACGACGTGCGGCGACTCGACCGGCTCATCTCGGATGTCTCGGACGCGAGCCGGCTCGATGCCGAATTGCAGCGCCACGACGTCGCGCCGGTCGATCTGACGCGGCTGTTGAAGACGGTCGTGACGGTCGCCAACGAAGTGCGGCGCGACGACGGCGTGACGATCACGCTCGCCTTCGAGGGCGGGGCGCCGCGCACCTTCATGGTGCGCGGGCACGACTCGCGGCTCGGCCAGGTGATCGATAATCTGATCGAAAACGCGCGCTCGTTTTCGCCGCAGGGCGGCAGCGTGCGCATTACGGCGAAGCGCTTGCGGTCCGCGGTCGAGATCACGGTCGACGACGACGGGCCGGGCATCCAGCCGGAAGCGATGGAGCGGATCTTCGAGCGCTTCTATACCGACCGGCCGCACCAGGGTTTTGGCCAGAATTCCGGCCTCGGCCTCTCGATCTCGCGCCAGATCGTCGAGGCGCATGGCGGGCGCATCCGTGCTGAGAACCGCATCGGCGTGTCCGAGGAGCCGGACGGCCCGCGGGTGCTGGGCGCGCGCTTCGTCGTGCGCCTGCCGGCGATGTGACAAAAGCGCCGCCGAGCAAAGCGAGGGGTTCCGGCGCGGCATGAACCAATCCCCAACAATTCATGCCTCCGCGGTTCTGGTCGGCGCGCGCGCGGTTCTGATCCGCGGTGCGGCGGGTTCCGGCAAATCGCGTCTTGCGCTTGCGTTAATCGAGGCAGGCGCGACCGGCGCCCTCCCGTTTACCCGGTTGGTCGGAGACGACCGCGTGCATGTCGAGGCCGCGCACGGCTGCGTGCTGGTACGGCCGGCTGCCACGCTGAAGGGTCTGATCGAGGTTCGCGGACTCGGAATCCGCCGCCTTCCGTTCGAGCCGGTCGCGGCCGTCGGCCTCGTCATCGATCTCGGCGCGGCCGACACGGAACGTCTTCCCGGTGCCGCTGCCGCTACCACGGAGGTCGCCGGAATAGCCCTGCCGCGACTTGCGGTCGCGGCTTGCGCGGACGCCCTGCCGCTCCTGTTTGCTGCACTGCGCACCGCTGAATCCGGCGAATAATGCCACTTTCCGGTGCGTCCTACTGCGCTGCAAAATATACTTGCAGTCGCCGCCCCCCCCTTGCGCTTGCCGGGTACATGGTCATGATGGCGCCCTTTCGTGCGGTGGGGCGCTAAGAACGCGCCGGCCGGAGTTCCGATCTTCACATGATAGGTTTGGTCCTCGTCACCCACGGGCGGCTTGCCGTCGAATTCCGCGCGGCTCTGGAACACGTCGTTGGCGCCCAGGAGCAGATCGAGACCATCACGATCGGCCCCGATGACGACGTCGAGCAGCGCCGCCGCGACATCATCGAGGCGGTCAAGCGGGCGGACCTTGGCGACGGCGTCGTGATCCTGACCGACATGTTCGGCGGAACCCCCTCGAACCTCTCGATCTCGGTGATGAACCGCCCGAACGTCGAGGTGCTCGCCGGCATCAACCTTCCGATGCTGGTCAAGCTCGCCAAGGTGCGCGCCGACTGCCCGCTCGACAAGGCGGTCGCCGCCGCGCAGGACGCCGGCAAGAAATACATCACCGTCGCGAGCCGCGTGCTTGCCGGGAAATGAGCGCGCCGCCTTCCGACGATCCCGCCAAATCCCCGGGCGCCGTCACCCGTATCCTGAAGATCGTGAACGAGAAAGGCCTGCATGCGCGGGCGTCGGCGAAATTCGTCGGCGTGGTCGAGAAATTCAAGGATTCTGCCGCCATCAAGGTCATGCGCGGCGACGAAACCGTCTCGGGGGACTCCATCATGGGACTGATGATGCTCGGTGCCGGGATCGGCACGTCGATCACCGTGACGGCAACCGGGCCGCAGGCCGAACAGGCGATCGCCGCGCTCGATCAACTGGTGTCGAGCAGGTTCGGCGAAGAGGAGTGAGCCGCGGCTAGCGGCGCCGCGGCGGGATCACGAAGTCGATCACGCGGCGCCCTGTCGTGGCGGCAAGAAACGCGCGGCTCGCCGCCGGCGGTGGGATTTGGCAGCCCTTGCCCGGAGTATCCCAGAGATCGCGCGCGAAGCGCGTGCTCACAGCCCACAAGATTGGATCGAGCAGATCGTGGTCGATGAGGCCATGATCGATCAGCGCCTTGCCGACCTCGCCGAGAATGAGAGCGGATTGCTCGAACGTAATTGCCTTGATCTCGGGTGGCGCAGCGCGTCCGCAGCGATGCACCTCGAAAATCCAATCATGAATGATGTAAGCCGGTCCCAACGCCCAAGGAGAAAGACCGGGAATGTTCCAGAATATGCGCGGAACAGACCCACCATCCGTGTACATGTCCCCCGGAACGATGGGGTTTTTCAAGAAAGAGGGTTTGAAGCTGAATGTATTGAAGGCTTGCTTGCGGTAAATGAATTTGTCTTCTCGATACCACTCCACGACAACGTGGCCCGCGAGGACGCCATCCTTGATGTCACCACGTGAAATCCATGTGCCGCAGCCCGACAACGGCAACACACCCAGTCCTGCGAGCGCACGCAGGCTTCCTCGGCGCGTGATCATGCAAGCCCCCTCGCTGAATCAGCGGCACGAACAATACTCGTGCTTCCGCTGAAACACAATCTATCCGTGCAGATGCCCAGAGGCGCGCGGCGGGTGGCTGCGTGTCGAGCCGCTTTCGGCGAAGACGAATAGCTAAAGCCCGAACAGCCGCGGCAGCACCAGCGTGATCTGCGGAAACAGGATCACCAGCAGCAGCCCGAGGCAAAGGAACGCGATGTAGGGCGCCATCGGCTTCATCACCTTGTCGATGGTGATGCCGGCGATCCCGCAGGTGATGAACAGACCGACGCCGATCGGGGGCAGGAACAGCCCGATCCCGGTCGCCGCCACCACCACGATCGAAAAATGAATGAGATCGATGTCGAGCTGCTTCACGACGGGCAGGAACGTCGGCAGCAGGATGATCACCGCGGGCAATCCTTCCAGGATCGCGCCGAGCAGGATGAACAGCAGCGCGGTGAGAATCAGAAACGCGACCGGCCCGGCCGACATCGCTTTCATCCCGGCGAGGAGTTGCGCCGGCACCTGCGCGACCGCGAGCATCCACGCGACCACGGCGGCGACGGCGAGCAGGAAGCAAACGCTTGCCGTGATCACCGCGCTGTCGATCAGAATGCGCGGCAGGTCGGACCAGCGTATTTCCCTGTAGACGAGCAGCCCGACGATACCGGCGTAGAGCACGGCGACCGCGGCGGCTTCGGTCGGCGTAACGATGCCGCCGAGAATCCCGCCGAAGATGATCGCCGGAAGCCCCATCGGAATCAGCGCATGCACGAAGCTGTCGCGCAACTCGTGCCACGAGATCGGCTGCGCGGGCGCCATCCCGCCGCGGCTCGCGTCGTAATAGATGTAGGCCATGATCGCGAGCGCGAGCACGACGGCCGGCAGGAAGCCGGCGACGAATAGTGCCGCGACCGACACATTGGCGACCGCGCCGATCACGATCATCAGGATGCAGGGCGGCACGAGGATGCCCATGGCGGATGCCGCCGCGACAATGGCCACCGCCTGCTCGGGTTTGTAGCCCGCCCGCGTCATCGGCGGAATCATGGTGGCGCCGATCGCGGATGCATCCGCAATGGTCGAGCCGGAAATGCCGGAGAAGATGTACTCGGCGACCACCACCGCCATCGCGAGGCCGCCGCGGACCCATCCGACCAGCGCCTGCGCGAAACGCACCAGCCGCACCGCGATGCCGCCCGTCTCCATCAGAGAGCCTGCGAGGATGAACAGCGGGATCGCGAGCAGGACGAACGAGTCGACCGACTGAAACGCCTGCTGCACGATGACAGTGAGCGGATAGCTGCCGTTCCACCACAGCCCGACGAAGCCCGCCATGCCGATCGTGAACGCGACCGGCACCCCAAGCAGAAGCAGCACCACGAAGACGAGACTCGTGATCGCGATCATACGGCGACCGCCGGCGCAGGACGTGCCCGCGCGGCGCGCCACAGGTTCTGCAGGCTGTAGACGATCATGAGCAGTCCACCGACCGGCATCGCGGCATAGATCCAGTTCTTGGAAATACCCATCACGGGAAGCTGCTGGAAGCGGCCGAATTCCATGAACGCGTAGCCCTGAACGACCAGCACGCACGAGAACGCGATGATGACGAGCGGCGTCGCGAACGCGGCGATGCGCCGCGCACGCGCCGACAGCATGTCGATGACGAGATGCAGCCCGAAATGCGCGCCACGCTTGACGCCTACCGCGCCACCGAGAAACACCACCCACACGAAGCAGGCGCGGGCGATCTCGTCATACCAGGTGAAGGTGCTGAACAGCACGTAGCGCGAAAACACGCCGAGCATCAGGTCGAACGTGAGCACGACCATCAGGGCGAGGCAGAGCCACTCCACCCCGTTGTCCAGCACCTTGCGGATCATCGGCTACTCGGCGGCTTTGACGGCGGCGAGCACCTTGTCCATCCACGGCTGACCGACTTTACCCGTGACGAAGTCGTAGGCCGGCTTCATGCGTGCCTGGAATGCCTTGATGTCCGCCACATCGTTCACCTTCACGCCTGACTTGCGCATGAAGGCGAGGTCTTCCTCCTCCTTCTGAATCTCCGCCTTGCGATCCAGCGCACAGGTCGCTTTCGCGGCTTCATCGACGGCGGCGCGCAGGTCCGGCGCGAGCGCATTGTATTTGCGCAGGTTGGTGAACCACGCGATCGGCGGATAGGTGTGCTTGGTGAGCGAATAGAACTTCGTCACCTCGTGGAATTTGTCCGACACCGCGGTGAACACCGGCAGCTCCATCCCGTCCACCGTGCCCTGCTTCATCGCGAGATAGACTTCGCCGTAGGGCATCGGCACCGGGTTCGCGCCCAGTTCCTTCATCATTGCGGTGTAGGTTGGCGACTCCTGGATACGCAGCGTCTGGCCCTTCATATCGTCGGGCGTCACGATCGGGCGCACGTTGGACAGCATGTTGCGGAAGCCCCAGCCGCCGCCCCAGCACAGCCCCTTCACGCCCTTCGCTTCCATCTTCTTGAGCAGCTCGGCGCCGACCGGCCCGTCCATCACCTTCCAGGCCTGCTCGCGGCTCGTCCACAGAAACGGGAGATCGAGGGGCAGGAACGCGGGCTCGAAGATGCCGCCGATCGGCGCGCTTCCCACCGGCGCGATGTCGATAGTCCCGAGCTGGATGCCCTCGAGCATCGCGCCTTCGCCGCGCGCGAGCTGATTGTTGATGTAGACCTCGCCCTTGATCTTGCCCTTCGAAGCCTCTCCGACAACACGCGCGAACTCGTTGGCAGAGATGTTGCGCGGATTGTCGCCGGAATTCACCGTCGCGATCTTCATGATCATTTGGGCCTGGGCAAAACCCGCACACAGAGCCAGCGAGATGCAGCCAACCGCAGCCGACGCGAGCCAGCCGCGCAACGAAGTGCGCAATTGCATGATGACGTCCTCCCGGCATGCGCCGCCGGTCGCGGCGCTTTGTTATGCCGAATGGTATTGACGCGGCAGCGAGGGGGTCAAGCGGGGATTGCACCCTTGAAGCCGAACGCCGAGCGAAAGAGGGCCACTAACGCTTGCCCCGCGCCCATGTGCTCCTTAAACGGCGCGCATGGCGCCACCGCTTCTGACCCTGCAAGACGTCCACCTCACCTTCGGCGGCACGCCGCTGCTCGAAGGCGCGGAGCTGTCGATCGGCGAGCGCGAGCGCGTGTGCCTGGTCGGACGCAATGGCTCCGGCAAATCCACCTTGCTGAAGATCGCCGCCGGGCTGGTGGAAGCCGATCGCGGCGCGCGTTTCGCGCAGCCGGGTGCGACGATCCGCTACCTGCCGCAGGAGCTGGACCTGACGGGCCACGCGAGCGTGCTGGCCTTTGTCGAGGCCGGGCTTGCGCCGGGCGATGACGCGCATCGCGCGCGCTATGTGCTGGACCAGCTCGGACTGACCGGCGACGAGCAGCCCGGACGGCTTTCCGGCGGCGAAGCGCGCCGCGCGGCGCTTGCGCGCGTGCTTGCGCCGCAGCCCGACATCCTGCTGCTCGACGAGCCGACGAACCATCTCGATCTCCCGGCGATTGAATGGCTGGAAAACGAACTTGCGGCGTCACGCTCCGCGCTGGTGCTGATCAGCCATGACCGCCGATTCCTCACGCGGCTGTCGCGCGCGACCGTGTGGCTCGATCGCGGCGTCACGCGCCGCATCGAGCGCGGCTTTGCGTCGTTCGAGGAGTGGCGCGACCAAGTGCTGGAGGAAGAGGAGCGCGAGCAGCACAAGCTCGGCCGCAAGATCGTCGCCGAGGAACACTGGATGCGCTACGGCGTCACCGCGCGGCGCAAGCGCAATATGCGCCGTGTCGGATTGCTCGCGGCGATGCGCAAGGATTTCCGCGAGCATCGCGGCGCGCAGGGCAGCGTGAAGATCGCGGTGAGCGAGGCAGAGCTGTCGGGCAAGCTCGTCGTGGAGGCGGAGCGGATTTCAAAGTCGTTCGGCCAAGATTCTGACAATCCCTCGCCCGTCGTGCGCGACTTTTCCATTCGCATCCAGCGCGGCGACCGCATCGGGCTGGTGGGTCCGAACGGCGCGGGAAAGACCACGCTGTTGAAGCTGCTGACCGGCGAGCTTGCGCCGGATGAAGGCAAGGTCACGCTCGGTGCGAACATCGCGATGGCGACGCTCGACCAGCGCCGCGAACAGCTCGATCCGAATGTCTCGGTGCGCGACACGCTGACCGGCGGGCGCGGCGACGCGGTGTTCGTCGGCGGGCAGTCGCGTCACGTCGTCGGCTACATGCGGGATTTTCTGTTCGCGCCCGAGCAGGCCGGCACACCGGTCGCGGCGCTGTCCGGCGGCGAGCGCGGCCGCCTCACGCTCGCACGCGCGCTGGCGAAGCCCTCGAATCTGCTGGTGCTCGACGAGCCGACCAACGATCTCGATCTCGAAACCCTCGATCTGCTCGAAGAGATGATCGACGATTATCCCGGCACGGTGCTGCTGGTGTCGCACGACCGCGACTTCCTCGACCGCACCGTCTCGGCCGTGATTGTCGCCGAGGGCGGCGGGCGCTGGATTGCCTATGCGGGCGGCTATTCCGACATGGTGGCGCAGCGCGGCGAAGGGGTGACGGCGAAGGCCGTGAAGGCAGATGCGAAGGCGCCGCGCGAGAAATCCGAGGCGCCCGCAGCATCGGCGCCGAAAATGCGCCTGTCCTTCAAGGACAAGCACGCGCTGGAAACCTTGCCGGCGCGCATTGCCGCGCTGGAAGCCGAGATCGCAAAGCTGTCCAAAACCATCGCGGACCCGAACCTTTACGCCAAGGACCGCGCGGCGTTCGACACGGCTTCCGCGGCGCTGGCCAAGGCGCAATCCGACCTGGCCGCCGGCGAGGACGAATGGCTGCGGCTGGAGGAACTGCGCCAGCAGGTCGAGGCAAGGTGAAATCTCTCCGCCGTTATCCCGGCCGAGCGCAGCGAGGGCCGGAATCCATACCCCCGACCCTCACGACTAAGCCACTGCTGTGTTTATGGATTCCGGGCTCGCGCCTTCGGCCTGCCTCGGAATGATGGCGAGCTCGAAATCGATATAAAGATATCTTTATATCCTTCTTGATCCCCTCCCGGCCCCCTGCTATAGGCACGCCCCAAGCGCATCGGCCCCGGCCGGGGCACATTCACTCCACCACAGATTCAGGGATCGTCATGACTGCTCATGCCAAGCCGAAGGCTGCCGCCGCGTCCGATTACATCGTCAAGGACATTTCGCTCGCCGAGTTCGGCCGCAAGGAACTCTCGCTCGCCGAAACCGAGATGCCCGGCCTGATGGCGACGCGCGAGGAATACGGCCCAAAGCAGCCCCTCAAAGGCGCACGCATCGCCGGCTCGCTGCACATGACGATCCAGACCGGCGTGCTGATCGAGACGTTGACCGCGCTCGGCGCCGACGTGCGCTGGGTCTCGTGCAACATCTATTCGACGCAGGATCACGCCGCGGCCGCGATCGCGGCCGCCGGCGTTCCGGTGTTCGCCATCAAGGGCGAGACGCTGAAGGATTACTGGGACTACACCGCCCGCATGTTCGACTGGCACGGCGGCGGTTACCCGAACATGATCCTCGATGACGGCGGCGACGCTACCATGTACGTGCACCTCGGTGTGCGCGCCGAGAACGGCGACACCGCGTTCCTCGACAAGCCCGGCTCGGAAGAAGAAGAGGTTTTCTTCGCGCTGCTCAAGAAGCAGCTCAAGGAAAAGCCGAAGGGCTACTTCGGCGAGATCGCCAAGAGCATCAAGGGCGTCTCGGAAGAGACCACCACGGGCGTGCATCGCCTCTACGATATGCAGAAGGCCGGCACGCTGCTGTGGCCTGCCATCAACGTCAACGACTCGGTTACCAAGTCGAAGTTCGACAACCTCTATGGCTGCCGCGAGTCGCTGGTCGACGGCATCCGGCGCGGCACCGACGTGATGATGTCGGGCAAGGTCGCGATGGTGGCGGGCTTCGGCGACGTCGGCAAGGGCTCGGCCGCCTCGCTGCGTCAGGCTGGCTGCCGCGTGATGGTGTCGGAGATCGATCCGATCTGCGCGCTGCAGGCCGCGATGGAGGGCTATCAGGTCGTCACCATGGAGGACGCCGCGCCGATGGCCGACATCTTCGTGACCGCGACCGGCAACAAGGACATCATCACCATCGAGCACATGCGTGCAATGAAGGACCGGGCGATCGTCTGCAACATCGGCCACTTCGACAACGAGATCCAGATCGCCTCCTTGAAGAACATGAAGTGGGACAACATCAAGCCGCAGGTCGACGAGATCACGTTCCCCGACGGCCACCGCATCATCATGCTGTCGGAGGGGCGGCTCGTGAACCTCGGCAACGCAATGGGTCATCCTAGCTTCGTGATGAGCGCTTCGTTCACCAACCAGACGCTGGCGCAGATCGAGCTTTACGCCAACAACAAGGACGGCAAGTACAAGAAGGAAGTCTACGTGCTGCCGAAGTCGCTCGACGAGAAGGTCGCGCGGCTGCACCTCGCCAAGATCGGCGTGAAGCTGACCGAACTGCGCGACGACCAGGCCTCCTACATCGGCGTGAAGAAGGAAGGCCCGTTCAAGGCGGATCATTACCGGTATTGATGGCCCTTCCTTCCCTCTCCCCGCTTCGCGGGGCGAGGGAAGGCAAGACCCGCTTTGATTGTCCCCGCCGTCCCCGGGCGCTAGACTCACGCGTCCGCTTCGGGCGCCGGGGGAATTCATGCGACGCAATGTCCTGATCGGGGCGCTGGTCCTGATTGCGCTGGCGATCCTCACCGCGCTGCTGGTCGCCTGGGGCGGCGATACCGCCGTCACGGCGGCGCGGTTCTCAGGCTTCCGCTCCGATCCGACCGCGTTGCGCGCCTTCGTGCGCGCGATGCCGAAGGGTGGCGACCTGCACGTGCACTTATCCGGCGCGGTCTACGCCGAGGACCTGATCGCGTGGGCGAAGGACAAGAACCTGTGCGCCGCGCAGGCGACGAAAATCGTCGACTGCAAGGAAGCCGGCAGCGTGCCGATGGCCGACGTGGTCGCCAAGCAGTCGCTCTACGACGACCTCGTCAATGCGCTGTCGATGCGCGCCTTCCTGCCCAACACCGAGAACCCGACCGGCCACGACCAGTTCTTCGCGACCTTCGGCCGATTCGGCGGCGTCACCTGGCTGATCCCGGCGGAGATGACCGCCGCGATGCTCAGGCATTACGCGGCCGACGCCGTGCAGCACACCGAATTGATGATCACGCTGCTGCCGTTCGAGTACGGGCCGAAGCTGATGGCCGCGATCGCGGGCGTCAGCGGCAACGAAGAGCGGCTGAAGCGGCTCAAGGAGGGCGATCTCGACGCGGCGGTCGCCGACGCAACCAAGACCATCGACGGCTGGATCAAGCGCGTCGATGAAGTCCTTCAGTGCGATGCGCAGCGCAGTCAGCCCGGCTGCGGCGTCAGCTACAAATACATCGCGCAGGTCAACCGCAACGCGGATGAGGCCAGCGTGTTCGTGCAGACCGCGTTCGCGGCCGCGCTCGCACGCGCCGACAAGCGCGTCGGGGGATTGAATTTCGTCGGACCGGAGGATTACCGCGTGGCGCGCGAGGATTACCGGCGCCACATGGAAATGATCGGCTTTCTGGCGAAGGACGTGTCCGTGGCGCTGCACGCCGGCGAACTGTGGATCGGGATCGTGCCGCCGGAAGACTTGAGCTTCCACATCCGCCAGGCGGTCGAGGTCGCGGGCGCGCGGCGTATCGGACACGGCGTCGCGCTCAGCTTCGAGCGGCGTAGCAACGAACTGCTCGACGTCATGCGCCGCAGGCCGGTCGCGGTCGAGATCAATCTCACCAGCAACGACGTCATCCTCGGCGTGCGCGGCAACGATCACCCGCTGATGGCCTACTGGACGGCACGCGTGCCGGTCGTGCTGTCGACCGACGACATGGGCGTGTCGCGCATCGATCTCTCCAACGAGTATTTCCGCGCCGCGCGCGACTATCCGTTCGGCTATCGCGAGCTGAAGAAGATCGCGCGCAACTCGCTCGATCACGCGTTCATCGATACGGCCGAGAAGGAAGCGCAGTTCAGGAAGCTCGAGCAAGCGTCCGCCGAATTCGAGCGCATGGTTGCGAGCGAGCGCGGCACGTTGCGGAATATTGCGGTTCTGATCGCGGGACTGTTCCGCTGGCCGTGAGCACGATCGTTACGGCGGCAGCACGGCGATCACATAGCGCACAGGCGTGTCGCCGACACCCCAGTGCCGGCGCGAGAGCGTGACGGTGTGGCGCGTCGCATCGCGCGCGCGCATGTTGAGGAAATGCATGCAGATCGCTTCCGCTTCCGGGCACACCAGCGCGATGCCGAAACGCGCGACGCGCGCCTCGTCCGACCACGGCGTTGAGGCCGGGCCGACGATGTCGAGCGTCGATACGCGCCCGGGCAGATAGAACGACACGCCGTTGACGATATTGGTGTAGCTGCCGAGATAGCGCAGCGGCCGGTTCGTCTCGTCACGCCAGGCCTTCTCGACCGCCTGCGCCAGCAGCCGGTAGTGTGTGGCATAGTTCGGCACGCCCTCTCGGTGGATCCAGACCGCAATGAACGGCGAGGCAAGCACCATCAGGATCGGGAACGCAACGGCGGCCGCGAGCAGCCACACGGCGGCGCGGCGCGGCACCGTGACCAGCGGCGAGGACAGCAGCACCACCGGAAGCAGCGTCATTGCCGACATCGCCCAGAGCGAGACGATCTCGACCTTGGCCAGCGCCGCGGCAAACGCCGGCAAGACAAGCGGCGCCATGAACGCGATCAGCACAAGGCGGCGTTCCGGCGTGCGCGGCCACATCGTGTCCGCGATGGCCGCCACGCTTGGCCGGGTCATCGCCGCCGAGATCGCGACCGGCGCCGCCAGATAGCCCGCAACGCCGAGCAGGAAGCCGAGCCCCGAGAGCGCCGAGCTCGCGAGCGTCGACTGGTGCGCCACCACCGCGTAGGTGAACGGCGCGAAATCGTTTTTGACGAGCCAGATGAGGTGCGGCGCGATCAGGATCGCGCCGACCGCCACCGTCACCCACGGCGCGGCGGAACGGAAATACTGCGCGCGGCGCGAATCGGCGAGGGCCGCGACCCCAAGCCCCGCAAGCAGGAAGATCGACCAGTATTTGCCCATCATGGCGGCGGCCGCCGCCGCACCGGCGAGCGCTCCCCACACCGCATTGCGTGTTTCGAACGAGCGCAAGAAAAACCACGTGGCGAGCGCCCACAGCGGGATCAGCACCGTATTGGCGTTGAACTTGAGCGCGTGGAAATTGAAGAACGGAATGAACGTCAGCAGCAGCAGGCCGGCGACGCGCTTCTCGGCGTCGAGATAGCGTTCCGACACGCGCCACGCGACCCATAGCGCGAAGGTCGTGAGCACCATGGCGAACAGGTAGTATGCCCAGTCGGCGAGCGGAAACACCGTGAACCACGCGCGCACCAGCCAGGCGGAAAGCGGCGGATGTTTCGGCGTGCCAATGCCGGCATCGCGCGACCATGCGACCATCTCGCCCATGTCGAAATGAATGTCCTGGCTGCCCTTGGCGAGCGCGCCGTAGAGCGCCCACAGCGCGCAGTAGCCGATCAGCAGCCACACGGCATTGCGTTCGCGGCGCGCGCCGGTCAGCGCATCGAGCAGGCGTTCGAATGGTTTGAGCAGAGTCATGATTTTGGCGGCACGATCATGATGACGAAGCGTTTCGATTCGCTGGCAAAGCCGAGCCAGCGGCGCTGCAGCGTCACTTCCGCGCGGCGCCCGCCGCCGAACGGCGCGGCGACATGCTCCATGAACTGCAGGCAGAGCGGGATGTCGTCGCACAGGATCGCCATGCCGTCGCGGGCGATGCGTTCATCGTCGACCCACGGCGAGAGATATTTCGAGAAATGCGCAAAGGTCGACGGCCGGTCATGCCCGTAGAACGCGGCGCTCGAAACGAGCGTGAACGGCCCCGCGATCAGCTTCAGCGGCTTTCCCGTGCTGGCGCGCCATTCGCGCTCGGCCGCCTCCATCAGGAGCCGCGCATAGGCGGCGTTATTCTCAACGCCGGCCTTGAGCAGCATGAACCCCACGACCGGCGACGCCGCAACGATCAGGAGCGTCAGCACCGTGACCACGCTCGCGATGCGCAGCACCGCGACGCGCGGCACGACCAGGCGCGGCGAGCCGAGCAGCATCACGGGCAGCAGGTTGAGCGCCGGCGTGTTCCAGAGCGACAGCAGGCTGATGTTCTTGATCAGCGCCGGGACAAGCGGCAGCAGCAGCGGCGTCCAGAACAGAACCGAAGCCACGCGCCGCTCGTCGCGAGGCGCCAAGCCGTCGGCCAGTGCCGCCGGGCCCGGCCGCACGAACAGCAACACCAGCGCGATCGCCACGGCGGCGTATGCGGCGGTGCCGCCGAGGAATTCCGCCGCCGAAGCGAGCGTATCGCCAAACGACTCGGCGATGCGCCGCGTCGCCACCCAGGTGACCGGCGGGAAGTTCTCCCGGATGAGCCACACGACATGCGGCGCGATAGCGGCGAGAAAAACTCCGGCCGTGACCCATGGCGCGGCGGAACCGAAATAGCCGCGCCGCTTGGGATGCGTGAGCGCGGCGAGCGCCAGCGCCCCGATGAGAAACGCCGACCAGTATTTCGACAGCATCGCGGCGGCGGCGGCCAGCCCCGCGAGCGCGGCCCAACCCACAAGACGCGTGTCGAGCGCGCGCAGCATCGCCCACATGGCGAGCGCCCAGAGCGGGATCAGGATCGAGTTCTGATCGAATTTCAATCCGAGGAAATTATAGAACGGGATGACGGCGAGCAGGAACGGCACGGCCGCGAGCTTCTCGCGTGCAAGCCATTCGGCGCAAAGTTCGATCGCGAGAAAAATCCCGGCCGACACCGTGACGACCGCGAGCAGGATGTAGGCCCAGTCGGCGAGCGGGAAGACCTTGAACCATGCCCACAGAATGTAGGCGAGCAGCGGCGGATGCTTCGGGTAGCCGAGCGCAAGCTCGCGCGTCCACACCACCATCTCGCCCATGTCGGCATTGACGTCCTGGCTCGACTTCGCGATCACGCCGTAGACGAACCAGAGCGCGCCGTAGGCCAGCACGAACGTGAGGGCCGCGCGCCGCCGCCGCGCCGGATCGGCAAGCCCGTCGATGACGCCCAGCAGCGCGCCGTTGAACCCATCGCGGAGCAGAGAAAGGGACTTCAAATCGTCAACCTCATCAGGGTCATAGGTCTATGGCATGGGCCTCCGGGAGCGTCCATCCGCATTGAAATGCGCCCCTGTGTCGCCTATCACCAGCCGCAATGAACGCCCCTGCCCCAGCGCTCGCGCCTGCGCGCCCTGCCGTTGCGCCACGTCCGGCGCCGGAATTGAGCGTGGTAGTTCCGACCTTCAAGGAATGCGACAATGTTCCGCTGCTGGTCGACAAGCTCGCGCGCACGCTTGAGGGCGTCGACTGGGAAGTAGTGTTCGTCGACGACAATTCGCCCGATGGCACCGCGGCGGTCGCACGCAAGATCGGCGAGACCGATGCCCGCGTGCGCTGCGTGCGCCGCATCGGCCGGCGCGGGCTTTCCGGTGCCTGCATCGAGGGAATGCTGAGCTCGCAGGCGCGCTATGTCGCCGTGATGGATGCCGACCTGCAGCACGATGAGACATTGCTCACCGCGATGCTGGAACGGCTGCGCGGCGGAATCGATCTCGCGGTCGCAAGCCGATACGTCGATGGCGGGTCCGCTGCGGGGCTTTCCAGTGTAAGCCGCGAAAAGGCGAGCCATCTGTCGACTGCGATCGCCCGCCGCCTGCTCGGCGTGACATTGAGCGATCCGATGAGCGGCTTCTTCATGATGCGGCGCGACCGCTTCGAGGAGCTTGCGCCGCAGCTTTCCTCGCAGGGCTTCAAGATCCTGCTCGACATCGTGGCGAGCGCGCGCGGCTCGTTGCGCATCGCCGAGCTGCCGTTCGTGTTCGGCGAGCGCCAGCATGGCGAAAGCAAACTCGACACCCGCGTCGCGCTCGATTTCGCCGCGCTGGTGCTCGCCAAGTTCACCCACGACACGGTGTCGTTCCGCTTCCTGCTGTTCTGCCTGGTCGGCCTCACCGGCATCGCGATCCACATGTCGGTGCTGCTGTTCACGGCCGGCCTCGGCATGCGGTTCGGCTGGGCGCAGACGGTCGCCACCTTCGCGGCGATCACCTGGAATTTCGTGCTCAACAACATGTTCACCTACCGCGACCAGCGGCTCGCCGGCTGGCAATTCGTCACCGGCCTCGTTCGCTTTCAGGTGATCTGCGCAGTCGGCGCCATCTCCAACGTCGGGATCGCGAGCGTGATCTATCGCTACGACCCGGACTGGTGGATCGCCGGGCTCGGCGGCGCCGTGATGGGAGCGGTGTGGAATTACGTGGTCAGCGCGGCGTTCGTCTGGCGGCAGCGCTGATTCCCGCCTGGAACCCGAAATTCGTCAAATTTTCCCGCTAAAAGGACTGACAAATCAGCAGCTACAGGCGTTATCATAGCGTCCGAAGGAGCCTGAAACGCCGATGTGCCGCTGGATCGCCTATCGCGGAGAATCGATCAAGCTCGAACGCTACGTCACGGCGCCGGCGCACTCGCTCGTGGTGCAGAGCATGCGGGCGCTGGAGGGCAACGCCTCCACCAACGGCGACGGCTTCGGGCTCGGCTGGTACGACGCGAACGATCCTGAGCCCGGGCTTTATCGCGAGGTGCGCCCGGCGTGGTCGGACGAAAACCTGCGGCATCTCTGCCGCCACATCCGCTCGCATCTCTTCTTCGCGCATGTGCGCGCCTCGACCGGCACGCCGACCACGCGGCCGAACTGTCACCCGTTCGCCTACGCGCGCTGGCTGTTCATGCACAACGGCCAGGTCGGCGACTGGTCGCTGATCCGCCGCCGCGTGGAGGCGCTGATCCCGGACGAGCTCTACAAGAGCCGCATCGGCACGACCGACTCGGAAGCGGTGTTTCTGGCGATCCTCGGCGCGGGCGCCGAAACCGATCCCGTTGCCGCCACCATGCGCACGCTGAGCGTGCTCACCGACATGGTGCGGGTGAGCGGCACCACCGAGCCGCTGCGCTTTACCTCGGCACTGTCGGACGGCGAGAACCTCTATGCGTTCCGCTATTCCAACAACGACACGCCCAACACGCTGTATTACCGCGAGGCGAGCAACAATGTGCTCGTGGTATCCGAGCCGCTCGATACCGATCGTGCGCACTGGAAGATGGTGCCGCAGCGCCACCTGATCGTGGCGCGCAAGCACGGGCCGGTAGAACTTTTGCCGTTCGCCGAAGAGGCAAGAGTGGCGGCGGAGTAATTTACGGGCGTGGCGGCGAAATCCGCACCTCGTAGATCATCGTGTCGCCCTTCACGTTGCCGAGCTGGCGCGTCACCGAAACGGTGAGCTTTTCCGCCGCCGGATCGAGCGCATCGAGCTTCGCGATGCACTCCGGCGCGTAGGACGCGCAGGCGCCGACGAAACCCTTCTTCAACTCGTTCGGATAGTCGATCCAGGGCGAGAGCGCCGGATCGAAGTCCGCATACATCTTCGGATGATCCGGACTGTAGAACACCACGTAGGCCGCGACCTCGTAGCCGCCGACGACGAGCAGCAGCGCTGAGTTGAACCGCGCGCGCCATAGTTTCGTCAGCTCCTCGGCGATCTCGTGATACGGCGCGTGCGAGCCGCCGACCGGACGCAGGCGGTAGTTCACCCACGGATAAATTGGCGCGGCGATCAGCAGGATCAGCGTGAAGGCCGTGGCGACCATGCCGGCGCGCGCGACCGCGCGGCGCGTGACCAGCAGCGGCAGCAGCACCAGCAAGGTCAGCGGCACGAGGAAGAACAGCGGATTGCCCCAGTCGAGCCGCAGATAGCTGCCGAGCACCAGCGCCATGACGGGCGGCGTAACGACCAGCGCGGTGCTGATGACGAGCACGAGGAATGCATCGGGATATCTCGTAGCAGCATCGCGCAGCGCGCGCCGCCAGGGCAGAAGCAACGCAGCGCCGATGACGACCGGAATCGCCAGCAGCGCGACATGATGCCCGAGATATCCGAGCGTGTGGCGCACGCTGCCGGGCTCACCGGCGAGCGAGCTTGCCCACTGCAGGGTCGGATAATTCCATTTCATCAGCCACAGCACGTGCGGCGTCAGCGCCACGCCATAGACGGCGGCCGCGACCCACGGCGCCGGCGAGCGCAGGAAGCGCATGCGGCCGGGATGAATCAGCGCCGCGAGGCCGATCGCCGCCACACCAATGAGCCCGGAATAGATCGTGAGCGTGCAGGCGGCCGCCGCGGTGCCGAGCAGAACGCCCCACAGCACGTTGCGCTTCTCATACGCATTGAGAAACACCAGCACGAGAACCGGCAGCAGCGCGAGCAGCATCTGATAGTTGTTGAAGCGCTCGCCCTTGGTGTGAAACAGCGGGTAAAGCATCATCGCCAGCACGACGAACAGCGCACGCCGCGGCCCCACGACGCGCCGCGCGATGAAATACAGTGCCGCCAAGGTCACGAACGTCATCACGCGCGAGAGCGCATACGAGGCCCAGTCGGCCGCCGGAAACACGCTGTACCAGACGCCGGCGATCCAGCCGGTCATCGGGGGATGGCGGCCGTAGCCGCCAAGGAAGCTCTGGCCCCACGCGTAGGCTTCGGCCGCGTCGATGAAGACGTCCTGCGCGGCCTTGAGGCCGGTCAGAAAGAAGACTCCTGCCACGCTGAACAACGCGATGGCGGTCAGCGCGGCGCGTGTGTCGCGTTCCTCGAGGCGCGCCGCGAACCACGCTTCCAGCCGGCGCCAGCGTTTTCTCATGAGGCGAGCGCGGCGGCGCGGTCGAGCAGCAGCTTGCGCTCGCGGGCATTCTGCGTGAGCGAGGCGGCGCGCTCGAATTCGGCACGCGCCTCATCGAGCCGGCCGAGCTTTTTCAGAAAATCGCCGCGCACGCTCGGCAGCAAATGATAGGACTTCAGCGTCGGCTCCGCGGTCAGCGCATCCACCAGCTCAAGCCCTGCGGCGGGTCCCTGCGCCATCGCCACCGCGACCGCGCGGTTGAGTTCCACCACCGGCGAGTGCGTGCGCTCGGCCAATTCGGCATAAAGCTCCGCGATGCGCGCCCAATCCGTCTGATCCCCGCTGCGCGCGCGCGCATGACAGGCGGCGATCGCGGCCTGCAAAACATATGGCCCGCGCTCCGCCCTCAGCCGCTCGGCGCGCGCGAGCGCCGCAAGCCCGCGGCGGATCAAAAGCTGATCCCAGCGCGCGCGGTTCTGGTCGAGCAGCAGCACCGGTTCGCCCGACGGCCCAATCCGCGCACCGAGCCGCGAGGCCTGGATCTCCATCAGCGCCACGAGGCCGTGCACTTCGGGCTCCTGCGGGGCAAGCTCGGCGAGAATGCGGCCGAGCCGCAGCGCTTCCTCGCACAGCGCCGGGCGCACCCAGTCCTCGCCCGCGGTCGCCGCATAGCCCTCGTTGAAAATCAGGTAGAGCACCTCCAGCACCGACGAGAGCCGCTCCGCGAGCGCATCGCCGCGCGGCACCTCGAACGGCACGCGCGCCTCGGCCAGCGTGCGCTTGGCGCGCACGATGCGCTGCGCGACGGTCGGCTCAGGGAGGAGAAACGCGCGCGCGATCTCCTCGGTGGTCAGGCCGCCGATCAGCCGCAAGGTCAGCGCCACGCGCCCCTCGGTCGAGAGCACCGGATGGCAGGCCGTGAAGATGAGCCGCAGCAGGTCGTCGCCGATGTCGTCGTCGAGCGCCGCGTCGAGATCCGGCACGTCCTGCTCATCCATGTCGCGGCCGATCTCCTCGTGCTTGCGCTCGATGAGTTTCGCGCGGCGCCGCTCGTCGAGCGCGCGGTTCTTCGCGGTCGTCATCAGCCAGGCGGCGGGATTGTCCGGGATGCCAGCTTCCGGCCAGCGCTTGAGCGCAACGACCAGCGCGTCCTGCGCCAGCTCCTCGGCGATGCCGACGTCGCGCACGATGCGCGCGAGGCCGGCGATGATCTTCGCCTGCTCGATGCGCCAGATCGCCGCGATGGTCGCGTGGGTGTCGGGAGCGCTCACGGCTCCCGACTAGAGCAACTCCAGCCGCCACCGCAAGCCCGGCGCGGAAAGCCTCAGGCCGCCGAGGCTTCCTGCTGCGGCACCTGTCCGCACTCCGCAGGGTCCATCATGGGCCGCAGCTCGATTTCGAGCTCGGTGATGCCGTGCTCGGCATGGATCTGCATGACGCGCCGCGCGCCTTCAATCGCCTGCTCGTGACTCGCATAATTCAGAATCGCGAAGCCGCCGATCACTTCCTTGGTTTCGGTGAATGGGCCATCCGTGACGGTAACCTTGCCGCCGGTCATGCTGAGCCGATGCCCTTGCGAACTCGGCAGCAAACCGCCGCCGGTAACGAAAATGCCGGCTCTCGTGCTCTCTTCGTTGAGCTTGCCCATGGCAGCCATCAAGCCCGGGCTTGGGGGCCGGCCTGCCTCGTAGTCTTTGCCGGGTTTGACGATCGCCATGAAGCGCATGGTTTTCCCTCGTGTCTTGGGCGGCCAATTCCGCCTCTGAGATGACGACGAACGGGGATGGGCGGGATCGACAGCGCCTGTCAGAATTTTTTGTGCTGTAGGGCGGGCAAAGCGAAGCATGCCCGCCATGGCGAAAGACGCGGGCACGCGCTTTGCGCTTTGCCCGCCCTACATTATTTCTCCCAGCACGGCCCGACTTCGCGCACCTCGATGGTGGCGAATTCGGCCGCCGGGCACGCGGTCGCGGCGGCGATGGCTTCGTCCTTCGAGCAGTCGAGCAGGAAGAACCCGCCGACAATCTCCTTTGCCTCCGCGAATGGCCCGTCGACCAGGTTGCGCTTGCCGTCCCGCACCTGGACGCGCATGCCTTTCGACGTCGGCCCAAGCGAGTCGGAGGCCTTGAGGATGCCCTTGGCGCGCAGGCCCTCGCCAAAGCGGACCATGCGGTCGTAGGCCTCATGACCTTCGGGCAAGGATCGCGCCTCGCGTTGCCCCGTGGGTTCCATCACCAGCAGCATGTACGGCATCGTGGCCTCTCGTGTCACTGCCCGACCAGCACCATCCAGTTCACACCGAACTTGTCGACTAGCATACCGAACTTCGGCGAGAAGAACGTCTTGATCAACGGCTGCGTCACCTGCCCGCCCTCGCTCAGCGCGGCGAACAACTTGTCGGCCTCGCCTTCCGACTTGACCGCGAGCGAGAGCGCGAAGCCCTTGAACTCCGGTTTGCCGCCGACGTGTCCGTCGGACGCCATGACGCGCTGGTCGCCGAGCTTGAACGACGAGTGCATGACGGCATTCATGTTGGCGGGAGGCTGGCAATCGGGATCGGCGGGCACATTCGGGTCCGCGGGCGCGTCCTTGAAGCGCATCAGCATCTCGACCTCGATACCGAGCGTCGTCTTGTAGAACGCGAGCGCCTCGTTGGTGCGGCCGTCGAAAAACAGGTAGATTTGGGTCTGCATGGCGTGTTCCTTGGTCCCGAAATGTGAACTCAGCGTGACCGGCTAGTTTTTCTGCGCCGCCATCTGCTCGCCGACCGCCTTGTGATGGTCGATCGCGGGGCTCGCGCCGAAATCCTCCAGCTCGAAGAACTGGCGCAGCTCGATCTCGCCGTCCTCGTTGTACGGATTGGGACAACGCTTCATCCACTCGATCGCCTCGGCCTTGTTCTTCACCTGGATGATCCAGTAGCCGGCGATCAGCTCCTTGGTCTCGGCGAACGGCCCGTCGATCACGCGACGCTTGCCGCCCTCGAAGCGGATGCGCGCGCCTTTCGCGCTCGACTGCAGGCCGGCGCCGTCGAGCATGATGCCGGCCTTGACCATCTCCTCGTTGAACTTCGCCATCGCGCCGAGCATTTCCTCCGACGGCATCTTGCCGGCCTCGGAATCCTTGGTCGCCTTGACGATCACCATGAAACGCATCGGGCTGTTCCTTATGTTCGGATCGGGTTGAAACGGATTTAGCGGATTGTGTTGCTGGCGAGCGCGCAGACCTTCGCGGCGGTCTGCGACTGCCCGTCGGCAAAGCGCGCGAAACTTGCTCGGATACCGGGGTCGCGGGTCTGCACTGCACAGGCGTCCTGCGGGGCAGCGCGGCCGCTTGCGGCCGGGTGAAACATGGCGAGTACCGCAACGGCGATCGCCGGGAGCAGAAAGTAACGCGGCTTGAATTCGATCATGGCGCTCACCCTTGGCATCGTGCCTTCTCAATGAGACGACGAATGGGCCGCGGCGGAATCGACAGGCCGAAGGGAGATTTTTATAAGCATCATATGTATTTGAAAATGCTGAGTTATTATGGATAAGCGAATCCTCATCCTGAGGAACGGCCCAACGGGTCCGCGCGAAGCGCGGCCCGATGACAGGCTCCGGCCGCGTCTCGAAGGATGGCCCAAAGGTACGGCCGAAGTTCGTGACCATCCTTCGAGACGCCTCGCTGTGCTCGGCTCCTCAGGATGAGGCCGGAGTGTGTTGCGTATCCTCCGCCTACTCTTTCGGAAAAAATTTGAAATACGGCTCCGCCTCCTTCAGCGCGCGCGCGTAGGACGGCCGCTGCTTCAGGCGGTCGAGATAGGCTGCGACATTCGGAAATGCCGGCAACAGCGGCGCGACCTTATCAGCGTAGAACAGGGCCGGCGCGGCAGCGCAGTCGGCCATGGTGAATGCATCGCCCATCGCCCAGATGCGAGAGGCCATTTGCCCCTCCAGCGTGCCGAGCGCGGTAGCCATCAGCGCGCGCGCCTCCGCCACGCCATGCGGATCCTTCCTGTCGGCCGGGCGCAACCGGTCACCGACGATCTTCTGCATCTGCATGTGGATATGCAGATCGAAATAGCGATCGCGCAGACGCATCTGCCGCGCGAGGTCGGCATCCGCGGGAATGAACCTGGTTTTCCCGGGATAGCACTGGTCGAGGTATTCGATGATGATGCTCGACTCAGGGATGGTGCGGTCGCGCCCGTCGTCGCGCAGCACGGGGAATTTTCCGATCGGCCACAGCTTGCGCAGCGCGGCACGCTCGCTCTCGTCCTGCAGGTTGACGATGTTTGGCCTGAACGGCGTGTCGTTCTCGTAGAGCGCGATCAGCACCTTGTGGCAGAACGAGGAGAGCGGATGGAAGTGCAGTGTCAGCGACATGGCGCCCTCATGCCTCCACAAACACCTTGAACCCGCCGTAGATCATCCGCTTGCCGTCGAACGGCATCTTTTTCGGATCCATCATCTTGGCGAGGCGCGGGTCCTTCATCACCTTGGCAAGGCATTTGTCGCGGTCGGCGCGCGACTTGTAGACGATATAGGAGAACACCACCGTCTCGTTCTTCTTCTGCTTCACGCTGCGCGGAAACGAGGTCAACTTCCCCATTTTCACGTCGTCGGCGATGCATTCCTTGTAATCGAGCGCGCCGTGTTCGCGCCAAACCTTGCCGGCCTTCTTCGACATTGCGCGGTAGGCGGCGAGATTCTTCTTCGGCAGCGGCACGACAAATCCATCGACGTAGGGCATCGGAAGTCTCCTTTGATTGCCTCGTAGTCGTAGGGCGGGCAAAGCGAAGCGTGCCCGGCATTTGGCGGCGGGCACGGCGCAAGCGCGCCTTTGCCCGCCCTACAGGATCACGCACTCTTCGCCGCGTACGACTGCCCCGGCTCATCGTATTCGTCGTTGCGCCTTACCCAATCCATGATCTCTTTTTCGTTGCGGCCTTTCGGCGTGATGTCGAGATACATGAAAACGCCGATCACCTCTTCGTTGCCGCGCGCATAGCTCGAATAGGTGTGAAAGACATTGCCGGCGTCGTCCTTGGCGAACACGCTCAGGCCCGGAAGCTCGTCGAACGCATCCGCGCCCGGAATTTCCGCGTAATTGTAATAGACGCTGCCCGCGAGTTGATCCTTCGTGAATGAGACGTGGAAGTCATAGTTGAAGTCGCCGCCCCACGACGAGACCCACTCGGCGTGCCAGCCGAGCCGCTCCTTGTAGGCGGTGAGTTTGGCAAGCGGCGCGCGCGAGACGCGCACATAGCTCACGTCGTGATGTTGCAGGTGCACTAGCGCGCCTTCGGCATGGTCGGCTTCGAGCGAGCAGCTCGGACAGCCCGAATCGAGGTCGTGCCGCCACATGAAATGATGCACGATGAGTTGGCTGTTGGCGCCGAACAGATCGGCGAGCGTTTTCTTGCCCTGCGGGGTGTCGAACACATAGCGCTTCTCGACCTTGACCCACGGCAGCGTGCGCCGCTCGGCGCTGACGAGATCGCGCATGCGGGTGAGCGCCTTCTCGTTCTTCAGGTGCGCCTTGCGCGCGGTGAGCCAGTCTTCGTACGGGACGATTTTGGGCGGTTGCATGTCGGTTCTCCTGCGGCTCAGACTTTCGCCACGGCCGTTTCGAGCCGATCGAGGCTCTGCGCCCAGCCCGTTTCCATGCCGGCGAGCATCGGCGCCCCGGCCGCCACAAGCGCGACGGCCTTCTCGCGCACGGTAAGCCTCGTTTTGCCGCCGAGGTCCTCGAACGTCACGGTGACCAGCCCTTCGAGCAGCGCATGCCCGTCGTGGTCCTCCGCGACCGCCGTGAACACCAGTCGCTCGGGCGCGACGATTTCACGGAACGTGCCGGTCATCGGATAAACGGTGCCGTCAGGCGCGCGCATGTGAATCAGGATCTTGCCGCCGACCCGGACGTCGAGTTCGCACACCGGGTTGGTGAACTTGCGCGGTCCCCACCATTGCGCCAGGTGGCGCGGCTCGATCCACGTCTTGAACACGAGCGCCCGCGGTGCATCGAATGTGCGCGTGAGGACGACTTCGCTCTCGGCGATCGGCTTGGCGGCGGCTCTGGCGGTAGCGCTCATGGGGAGCTTCCTTTCGTCTTAAGGCTTCAGATCGACCGCGGCCTTGAAACTGCCGTCCATGCGGAACGGCACCGAAGTGTGCTGGTGCGTGATCTTCCACGCCCCACCGATGCGGCGCAGCACGACGGTGACGCGCACCCAGACGTCAGCCTTCGCGCCGTCCGTCTTGGTCCCGATCATGTGGCCGAGCCCGCGCGCCACCGCGAGATCGCCGTCCACCTCGACAACGGTGTCATCCATCGCCCAGGCAATTGGCCCGTCCCAGGTATCGAACCAGGCCTGCAGCGCGTCGCGACTCGGACCGACATGCTGCAGCGGCGGATCCAGATCGTAGGACACCAGGTCGTCGGCGAGATGCTTCACGGCGAGATCGACAGATTTGCCGAACAGCGCATTGGTGCGGTCCCCGAAAATGCCGCGGATCGCCGCCTGATCGCCGGCATCGCGGGCGCCGGTCTCGCGCGCCGTATGCGCCACGAGCTTGTCGAGGCTCTGCGACCAGCCCGCCTCCATGCCGGCCAGCATGTTCGCGGAGAAATCCGTGAAGCCTTGCGCCGCCGCGTGCAGCGTCACCTTGGTCCTGCGGCCCACGTCCTCGAACGTGACCGTGTTGCAGCACTCGATCGCGCGCGTGCCGTTTGGCATGTCGACGAAGGTCGTGAACACGATGCGCTCGTGCGGCACGATCTCGTCGAATACGGCGCCCATCGGGTGCACGGTGCCGTCCGGCGCCTGCATGTCGATCAGGATCTTGCCGCCGGGGCGCGGATCGGCCTCGGCCTTCGGATTGGTCCAGCCGTGCGGACCCCACCATGCGGCGAGATGTTTGCCGTCGGTGAACATGCCGAACACGAGCGCGCGCGGCGCATCGAATGTGCGCGTGATGACGATCTCGCGCTGCACCACCGGCTTGGCGGCGGCTCTGGCTAGAGCTGTCATGGGCTTCCTTCCTTCCTTCCTTCCGCTTACCTCCGCCACCCTACTTCTCGGCGGCGGTTTTCATGTTGGCGAGGCCGGCGGCGAAATCGGTGCCGACCATCTTGTCGATATCCATCACCATGTGCATGACCTTGCCGAACAGCGGCACCGGCCCATGCATTGCCCACGTGACGTTGGTGGTGTCGCCCTGCGGCTCGAGCGTGAACTCGGCGACGTTGTGGGCCTCGAACGGCCTCATGAAATCGAGCTTGATCAGAACCTTGCGCGGCGGCGCGGTGTCGATGATCTCCATTTCGCCGGAGCCGACGTTCCTATTGCCCTCCCAGGCGTATTTCGCGCCGTTGCCGGCCGTGGCGCCGCTGTAGGTGCGCTTCATCTCGGGATCGCGGTTCTCGTAAGGCGACCACTGCGGCCAGTTGCGGTAATCGTTGACCAGCGGAAAAATCACCTCCGGCGGCGCCTTGATGCTGGCCGAGCGCTGCACGCGAAAGGAATCCGGCCGGGTCGACGCATAGGCGACGACCGCCACGGCCGCGACGATGAGCACGACGACAACGATTCCGGCAATCTTGAGCATGACGCTTCTCCGTTACCCTCACTGAGACGACGAACGGGGCCGCGGCGGATCGACACGCGATCCGAAAAAATCTTCCCCGCCGCGTTTTTTTCTTTAACCCATTGAAGCCGCGGCCTGTTCGGGCGCCTAACCGGCGTGCGCCTTCTCGATCGCCGCGCTGTCGATCTTCTTCATCGTCATCATCGCCGCCATGGTGCGCTGCGCCTTGGCGGGATCCTTGTCGGTGATGCAGGTGAGGAGCGCGGTCGGCACGATCTGCCACGAGAGGCCGTACTTGTCCTTGAGCCAGCTGCACTGCGACTCCTGCCCGCCATCCGCGGTGAGCTTGTTCCAGTAATCGTCGACCTCGGCCTGCGTCTCGCAGCGGACGTAGAACGATATCGCTTCGGTGAACTTGAAATGCGGGCCGCCGTTGAGCGCGACGAATTCCTGATCCTTGAGCCTGAACGTGACGGTCAGCGCCGTGCCCTTGGGCTGCGGGGCGCCCTCGCCGTAATAGCTCGTGTCGTGGATTTTTCCACCGAACACCGAGATGTAGAACTTCACCGCCTCCTCGATGCGGTTGTCGAACCACAGGCACGGCGTAATTTGATGCGTCAATATCACGGCTGGTACTCCCTGATGTGAAAGGTGAACTCGTGCGTCGCGGTCGCGCCGGCTATTTCTTGGGTTTGCGCTTGCGTTTCGGCTTGGGTTTCGCGGCGTCCTTCGCCTGCAATTCGTCGAGGTATTCGCCGAGGCGGTCGAGGCTCGCTTCCCAGAATTGGCGATAGCGCTCGAGCCACTCGTCGATGTTCTTCAGCGCCGCCGGTTCGATGCGGCAGGGGCGCCATTGCGCCTCGCGGCCGCGCGTAATCAGCCCGGCGCGCTCCAGCACCTTGAGATGCTTCGACACCGCCGGCATCGACATCGCGAACGGCTGCGAGAGCTCGGTGACGGACGTCTCGCCGAGCGCAAGCCGCGCGAGGATCGCGCGCCGGGTCGGATCGGCGAGGGCCTGGAAGGTTGCGCTGAGGCGGTCGCTCATTTTAACTGAACCATCTGGTTAAATAACCTCGCGGTTCAGTACGCCGACGCCGCGCCCGGGTCAAGCGGCGGTGGCCGGGGCCCAGCCCGCAATCAACACCAAGGAACTTCTGTTCCGCTTCGCACGTTGCACCTCAAATCAGATGACCTCACCCGCACTGCGCCGGGCGGGGGATGTTTGTTTGTTGAATGGGTGCGCTTTCTTGGTCGATCCGCACAAAGCCCTGAGTTACCAGCGCGCGCTCGCGACCTTCACGCGCATCGTCGGCGAAGCCGACTCCCAGCAGCGGCTCTTGCAAAACGCCGCCGCGCAGGTCGCCCGCATCACACATATCCGCCACGTCAAGGTGCTGCGCTATCGTCCGGATCAGGGCGACCTGCTGATCGAGGCCGGCGTCGGCTGGAAGCCGGGCGTCGTCGGGCATGTCAGCTTCGGCGCGGACCGGCACTCCTCGCCCGGACGCTCGCTGCAGACCGGCTCCCCGGTCGCTTGCGAGGACATCCGCAACGATCCGGAATTCCGTTACGCCGACGTGCTGCGCGAGCACGGCATCATCTCGGTCCTCAACGTCCCAATCTTCATCGATGGCAGCCACTGGGGCGTGCTGGAGGTGGACACGATCGAGAAAACAACGTTCGAGGAATTCGAGGTTCATTCGCTTTCGGTATTTGCCAACATCATCGGGTTGTCGCTGGCGCGCCGCGCCGCGCAAGCCGACGCGCTGAAGGCCGCGACCGACACCACGAGCAGCCGCACGCAAACCGAGGTCCTGCTGCGCGAGTTGCAGCACCGGATGAAGAATAATTTGCAGGTGATCGTGAGTTTCCTCGCGCTGCAGCGGCGGCAGTCGACCAGTGAGGAGGCGCGCGAGCGGATCGCGAGCGTGATGGATCGCGTCCTCGCGATCGGGCTGGCGCACGATCAGCTCTCCTTCAAGGACAGCGCCAGCACCGTCGACATGCACGACTACCTCAAGGCCCTGTGCGCCAACATCGATCCGCGGCGCCCGCATATCACCATCGAGGTGGACGTGGACGTGGCCGGCATCCCGCTCGACCGCGCCGTGCCGGTCGGCCTGATCATGAACGAGCTCGTCACCAATTCGGTCAAATACGCGTTCGACGATGAAGGCGGCGTGATCAACGTCGTGTTCCGGGTGAACGAGACCATCGGCGAAGCGGAGCTTGTCGTGCGCGACAATGGCCGCGGCATGGGACCGGCGCGCAAGGGCGCGTTCGGCCTGCGGCTGGTCGAAAGCCTCGCGGGCCAGCTCGGCGGACGGCTCACCTCCCCCGAAGTGCCGAAGGGCACGCTGACGATCGTGACGTTTCCCTATTCGGTGTGTGCCGCGTCAGACCCCGCCGAGGGCCCGCGGCAGCATGCGTTGCAGCACCGTGTCGCGGCGGATCGCGAAGTGAAACAGCGCGCCGCCGATGTGCATCCCGGCGAGCACGATCACGACAAAGCCCGCCCAGCGGTGCGCCGTGAACAGTTGCGTCGCGAGCGCCTGGTTGTCGGCGGCGATCTTCGGCAGCGTGAACAGCCCGAAGAACGGCGTCGGCGCGCCGTAGGCGGAATTCGCCACATAGCCGACGACCGGCATCGCGAGGAGGAGCACATAGAGCAGGCCATGCACGGCGGATGACAGCTTGCGCTGCCACGGCTCGAGGGCCGGATCGCGAGCCGGCGCGCCGGCGACGAGCCGGTTGATCAGGCGCAGCACCATCAGCACAAGGATCAGCACGCCGAGCGACTTGTGGAAATTGTAGAGCAGGTCCTGCGCCGGCCCCTCGCCGACGCGCACCATTGCGAGCGACACCGGCAGCGTGACGAGCACACACGCCGCGATCAGCCAATGCAGCCATTTCGAGGTTGGCGGATAGCTGGTGCGCGTGCCGTAGGTCATCGCGGGGGCCCCTCTCCGTGGTGCCGGACCATAACGCGGGAAGCCTGCCGCTCCAATGCGCCCTTCGCAGATGCGAAGGTCCCCGAAGGAAACAAAATGACCCGGCCGCGGTTAGTGCTTGGGGGCGATCACAGGAGAGATCACATGGAATGGGGTCAGGCGCGGACGCTGCTCACATCGCTTTTCAGCCGCGAGCGGGAGTCGGCTCTTTCCCGGCGAGACATGCTGGCCGGAATCGGGCTCGCCGGGTTGTTCGTTACGGCCGTGAAGGTTCTTCCGCCGAGCGCGGCCGAGGCCGCCACGCTTACGCCCGCCGCCCCGCCGGAGCCGGGTACCGCGGATGCGACCCAGCCCAAAGCAACCGAACAAAGCGCCATCGAAGGCAACGCGGACGGCGATGTCACCGACCTGAGCGCGCGGCGCCGCTGGCGGCGGCGATACTGGCGCCGCCGTTATTGGCGTCGCCGCTACTGGGGCCGCCGTCGTTATTGGCGGCGCCGCTGGCGCCGGCGGTACTGGCGCCGCCGCTATTGGTAGGACGTCAGTCAGCCGCGCCGTAGGGCGGGCAAAGCTTGCCCCCGCGAAGGCGGGGCGAAGCGTGCCCGCCATTCGATCCATGTGGGCACGGCACGTTGTGCCTTTGCCCGCCCTACGCGCGCTACGCTCAATGACTAGGGGCTATTTCTGATTCTTTCCTGTGCGCTTCCGCATCCAGCGCATGAGATAGATGCCCGCGAAGAACGCGAGCAAGCACACCAGCACGGCAAACAACTTATTATCCACGCCGCTTCCCCGCCTTGGTCGCCCGCCTCGATGCTGCGGCGGACTTCGCCACCATGGCTACGCGATTGCCCCCCGGGCTGTCGCGCCACTCCCAGATGCCGGCCGCATTAATACCGGTATCTGGCTGGTGAAACCGTCTTGACACATATTCCTATCTGTGAGACTATCACCCTAATCCGTCCACCTTGGGGCGCTCTCGCGAGGCATCGCTTGGGTGGGGCGGGCCGGAGGAACGGGCTGGAGATGCGGCCCTGATACTTCCGGGGCGGGCGTTGCCCGCTACGCGGTCCTCGCGGACGGCCTTGCACACCGTCCCCGGGCGGCCCGGGGCTCCACCCGGGGATAACAACGATCCCCTGCCAGGAGCTGGCTGACCGTGAGGCGTAAGTCTCATGAGAAAGCGTTGGCCCGGGTTGAGAAAAGCCGCAGTGGAGCGCCGAGAGGCGCGCTTCCTCGATCGCAAGAGGAAGCGGCACGCCTCGCAAGCGTGCCGGGCGGCTTCGCCAGCCGCTCACGGGGCCTCGCAGGCGCCGGCGTTTCCCGGCGCTCCGCTTCCCCTTTGGAGGCGTTGACGAGAGGGCGCAGCCCGCGCGCCACGACAAGCGGGCGATGATGCATGCGCATCGCTTGCCGCCCTTGGACACGAGTGTTATCTGCCGCGCATGACGGCTCAACCCATCAACAACATCCGCAATTTCTCGATCGTCGCCCACATCGACCACGGCAAGTCGACGCTCGCCGACCGGCTGATCCAGCTCACCGGAACGGTCGCTGAGCGCGACATGGTCGAGCAGGTGCTCGATTCGATGGATATCGAGCGCGAGCGCGGCATCACCATCAAGGCGCAGACCGTGCGGCTGAAATATCACGCGCGCGACGGCAAGGATTACATCCTCAACCTGATCGACACCCCCGGGCACGTCGATTTCGCCTACGAGGTGAACCGCTCGCTCGCGGCCTGCGAGGGCTCGCTGCTGGTGGTCGATGCTAGCCAAGGCGTGGAGGCGCAGACGCTCGCCAACGTCTATCACGCGATCGATGCCGGCCACGAGATCGTGCCGGTGCTCAACAAGGTCGACCTGCCGGCGGCCGAGGTCGGCAAGGTGAAGCAGCAGATCGAGGACGTGATCGGGCTCGATGCCTCAAACGCGATCGAGATTTCGGCCAAAACGGGTCAGAACGTGCCGGAGGTGCTGGAGGCGATCGTCACGCGCCTGCCGCCTCCGAAGGGCGACCGCGCAGCGACCCTGAAGGCGCTGCTGGTCGATAGCTGGTACGACCTTTATCTCGGCGTCGTCGTGCTGGTGCGCATTGTCGACGGCACGCTGAAGAAGGGCCAGCGCATCCGCATGATGGGCACCAACGCGGCCTATGACGTCGACCGCGTCGGCGTGTTCACGCCCAAGCTGGTGCCGGCCGATGAACTGGGGCCGGGCGAGATCGGCTTTCTCACCGCCTCGATCAAGGAAGTGGCCGACACGCGCGTCGGCGACACGATTACCGACGACCGCAAGCCCGTGACCGAGATGCTGCCGGGTTTCCAGCCCGCCATTCCGGTCGTGTTCTGCGGCCTGTTTCCGGTCGATGCCGCTCAGTTCGAGGACCTGCGCGCCGCGATGGGGAAGCTGCGCCTCAACGATGCGAGCTTCTCGTTCGAGATGGAGACGAGCGCAGCGCTCGGCTTCGGTTTCCGCTGCGGCTTCCTCGGGCTGTTGCATCTGGAAATCATTCAGGAGCGGCTGACGCGCGAGTTCAATCTCGAACTGATCGCGACCGCGCCCTCGGTCATCTACAAGATGAAGCTGCGCAACGGCACCGAGATCCAGATCCACAATCCGGTCGACATGCCGGACGTGATGCAGATCATCGAGATCGAGGAGCCGTGGATCGAGGCGACAATTTTGACGCCGGACGACTATCTCGGCTCGGTGTTGAAGCTCTGCCAGGACCGGCGCGGCACGCAGAAGGAGCTCACCTACGTCGGCAACCGCGCGATGGTGAAATACGACCTGCCTTTGAACGAGGTGGTGTTCGATTTTTACGACCGGCTCAAATCGGTGTCGAAGGGCTACGCGTCGTTCGACTACCACCTGACCGACTTCAAGCCGGCCGATCTCGTGCGCATGCAGATTCTGGTCAACAACGAGCCGGTCGATGCGCTCGCCATGCTGGTGCACCGCACGCGCGCCGAACAGCGCGGCCGCGCCATGGTGGAGAAGCTCAAGGAGCTGATCCCGCCGCACATGTTCCAGGTGCCGATTCAGGCCGCGATCGGCGGCAAGATCATCGCGCGCGAAACCGTGCGCGCGCTGCGCAAGGACGTGACGGCGAAATGCTACGGGGGCGATATCTCGCGCAAGCGCAAGCTTCTCGACAAGCAGAAGGAAGGCAAGAAGAAGATGCGCCAGTACGGGAAGGTGGACATCCCGCAGGAGGCGTTCATTGCGGCGCTGAAGGTGGATGTGTGAGGCGCGCCTCGCCCGCATCACCTGATCTCCACGTCCTTCACCTTGTAGCTACCGCGGATCGCGTCGATGTTGCGGCCGGTCAGGGCTTGGACCTGACGATCGAACAGCATCGCGCCCGGCCCTCCACTGTATGCGCTGGTGAGATAGCCGTGGACCGGCGCGCAGGCCGCCGCGAGGGCTTCGGCCGTTGCGCGCGACCTTCATGGTCGGTCGCGATCACGGGCGTGTCGGGGTGAATGCCCTCAACCTCGCTCTTGTAGTACCCGGTGAGCAGTACAGCGGCGATGCGGGTATCAGGCGTGAAGGTGACGCGCCAGATCGCTGGCTCGTACGTATTGAGAACGAGCACGACGTTGCCGCTCCTGCGTACCTGCACATGGATAGGCGCTGGAACGCGCTTGCTCCCGAAGGAGTGTGACGCGCTGGCCGGCTCGTAGGCCGACACGGCCTCGATCGCAGCATCCGCCGGGACATCGACGGCACGGCAGTCGGCGAGCGCCTCGGGTGGCGGTAGCTTGCCGAGGCGTTCGATCGCTTCCCGCTCGTCACCGTGACACAACATGGTGTCGCCGGCACTGAAGGTGTCCATGCGCGCAACGCAACTGTGACCCGGGCTGCCGCGAGGGGCCGGCACGCCCGACAGCACGAGGAACTTGCGGCTGTGCGCGCCGTGAAGCCCGGCCGGCATCGCGATCTCGCGCGTGATCGCGTAATCGAACGGAACGCGCATGCGGTAGTTCGGCGACAGCTTGGAGCGGTACGGCCGGCTCGCGCCCTCGTTCCACGCAGCCACCTCCTCGCGCGTCGGCGCGCGGATCGCGCCGGACTGCTCGAGCTGCCTCAGGCCGGCCATATCAGGCAGGACCTCGGGGACGATGAGCGGCACGGACGAGACGAGCGTCGCGAGGTCGAACTCGAGCACGCCGCCGGGGTAGAACCAGTAGAGCTCGTGGCTGGCGGCATCCCGGCGGTCACGGTTCGGCTTCGCCACCTCGCCTGTCGGCAGCCGCACTTCGTGGATCGAGTCATCCAGGGTAGCCACGTCGAGCGCGCGGCCGAACAGGAACGGGAATGTGAATTTCAGCGTGTCGATTTCTTCCCGTGTGCTGACGACCTTGCCCATCCGGCAGATTTCGGCTGCTGGAAATTCGACGCGTTCGCGCGCAATACCTTTCACTGCCATCGGGCTGTCCTGTGCCAGTACGAGAACACGCTGCACGCGCGCAACGTCGCCCGCAAAATCCCAGACCACACGTCGCCCTGACAGGAGCGCTGTGATGGGCTGGTCGCCCGGCGCGATCGTCACGCGGATCGCCGTCAAGGGCTCGCCCGTCCCGGTTTCGGGCAGGACGTTGACGAGCGTGTCACCCTGATGCGCGAAGAGGCCGGTGAAGAGATGATCAGCGGGGACAGGTACGCGCGTGCAACCGAGCGGCACCTGCGGAGCCGGCAGTGACTGCTGTGCGGCGAGCGGTGCGATCACCGTGAGAGGTCCCGCAAACATGAGAGCGAGGCTGAACAAGAACTTGCGCGGGAGCATCAGGTCCTCCTAGGCGAGGCTGACGAACCTTACGCCAAGGACGGTTCAGGGAGTGTGTATCAATCACACGATTTGTCTAGGAACGGGTAAGGATAGGGAAACGACGACGTGTTCAGGCTTCGAGCGGCACGCCCGTCTACCCCCACTGGACGCGCACAAAAGCTCATCGCACACTCGCCGCCTCTCACATGCATATGGGCCCTGCGATGCCGCGATTCTTGCCTTTGGTGTTCGCCTTTCTGACTGCCGCATTTGCGGCCAGCCCCGCCACCGCCGCCGACATCAAGGTGATGATCTCGGCCGGCTTCTTCAGCGTGTACTCCGAGCTTGGCCCGGCGTTCGAAAAATCGAGCGGCCACAAGCTCATCACCACGCGCGGACCCTCGCTCGGCGATTCACCGGAAGCGATCCCGGCGCGCCTTGCGCGCGGCGAGCACGGGGACGTGCTCATCATGGATGGGCACGGCACCGATATCCTCGACCAGCGCGGCATGACTCTTCCCGGCAGCCGGGTGCCGCTCGCGGAGTCGTTCATCGGCATGGTGGTGCGCTCGGGCCAGCCCAAGCCGGACATCAGCACGGTCGAGGCCCTGCGCAAGACGCTGCTCGCGGCGAAATCCATCGCCTATTCGGACAGTTCGAGCGGCACGTATCTGTCGACCGTCGGCTTCAAGAAGCTCGGCATCGCGGACGAGATCGCCGGCAAGACGCGCAAGGTGCGCGGTCCGCCGTCGGGCGAGTCGGTCGCCGCGGTTGTCGCGCGCGGCGAGGCAGAAGTCGGCTTCCAGCAGGTCGCAGAACTGATTCACGTCCCGGGTACCGATTTCGTCGGCACAGTGCCGGCCGAAATTCAGCCGCCGACCTTTTTCGTCGGTGCGCTGCCGAAGGGCTCGCAACAGGCGGATGCCGCGGTCGCGCTGCTCCGCTTCCTGTCGTCGGCAGAGGCCGCTGCCGTGATCACGAAGAACGGATTGAAGCCGCTGGGACCGCGGTAAGACGATGTAAAAAATCGCCCCGCTCGGAGTTCCGAACGGGGCGACCACGCGACGTGTCTCGTGAACTTACATCCAATACGGGGCGACGCGGTAATAGTCGTAGACCTGCTGCGCGCGCTTCCTGTCTTCCCAATCCCAGTCGTTGTCGTTGGCGTAGCTCGGCGCGCCCGTGAGCTGCTGATCGGAGATGTTGACCTCGTAGCCGCCGAGTTTGGTGTTGTAGGTGAGCAGCGACCACGGCACCGGATAATGTTCGTGACCGAGCCCAAGGAATCCGCCGAAGCTCATCACCGCGTAGGCGACCTTGCCGGATTGCTTGTCGAGCATGATGCGCTCGATCTGTCCGATCTTGTCGCCGTTGGAGCGGTAGACATTGGTGCCTTCGACCTTGTCGCTGCCGATCAGGGCCGCGGTTTCGCGCCGTTCAGCGGTTGCGCTCGCCATGGTGTCTCTCCTTGTTTTTCATTGCTCCCCTGTGCGGGTAACGGGCACGCACGGCGGATGTTCCGGCGCGGCGTCCGGCCCGGCACGCTCGGCATCGGCCAAAAGGCGGCGGCAACGCGCGGGCGGAGGCAGGCTGAGCCTCTGCGGCAATCCAACCCCTTTTCGACACGCCTCCTTTTTGCAAATAATTTGCAATAGCAGGATCGTGGCTGCCCGCGATCCCAGGACCGGGGGCGTAAGCCATGAGAATAGTTCAGGAATTGCGGCTGCGGACGTTATTCGTCGCGGCCGCGACCGTTGGGGCGCTGGTGGGCCTGCCGACCGCACTCTGGAGCGCCGGCGACCTCGCCAAGCAGAACCCAATCGAGGTCACCGTCGACCTCGGCAAGCCGGGACAGCATGCTTTCGTGCCGAGAGAGATCAGGTTCGAGACCGGCAAGCTCTACAAGCTGATCCTGCGCAACCCGAGCGAGGACCCGCACTACTTTACCTCGGATGCATTCTCCGGAATGGTGTTCACCCGCAAGGTGCAGGTGACGCAGCAGCGCGACGGCAAGTCGGTCACGCTTGCCGAATTCAAGGGCGCGATCCGCGAGATCGAGGTGTATCCGGGACACGCCGCCGAATGGTGCTCGTGCCGGTCGCGGCGGGCCGCGTGACCGATCTGCGCTGCGGCATCGTCAAGGATGGAAAAACCCACGCCGAACTCGGCATGGTGGGCGAGATCGTGATCGAGTGAGGCGGGCCGCGGCGTGGCCTGAGGCGGCAAGCGCGACAGCAGCGATGAGCAAGAGAACAAGGCGGCGCATGCGGGCATTTCTGCCCGCTCGCTGCGCGGTTCGCATCCGGGTTCCGATTTCTTGGTAAAGACGGCTTGGCATTCCGGCCCGGATCGTGAGAATCCGCGCCATGATTCACCGCATCCCAGAGACGATGGTCCGAACGATCCCGATCGCATTGCTGACGGCCGCAATCCTGGCGCTGCCGGCGCTCGCGCAGGACAAAGGCACGGTCGACCCGAAGCCGCTGCCGCCGCTCGCCAATCCGGACGATCCGAAGAACCCCGCCAAGGAACTGTTCGGCCGCAAGCTCAAACCGGCGCAACTCGAGGCGCGCTCGATCGGCTTCTACACGCGCGGCTGTCTCGCCGGCGGCGTCGCGCTGCCGATCAATGGCAAGACCTGGCAGGTGATGCGGCTCTCGCGCCACCGCAATTGGGGCCATCCGGAGCTGGTCGCGTTCATGGAGCGGCTCGCCGACAAAGTGCCGAAGGTGTCCAACTGGCCGGGCCTCTTGGTCGGCGACATGGCGCAGGCGCGCGGCGGCCCGATGCTCACCGGCCACACCAGCCATCAGGTCGGGCTCGATGCCGACATCTGGCTCACCCCGATGCCGAAGAGGCCGCTCTCGCGCGAGGAGCGCGAGGAAATGTCGGCGACCAACGTGGTGGCGGAGGACAAAAAGGACGTCGACCCGAACATCTGGACGCAGGGCCATTTCGCCGTGATCAAGGCCGCGGCCGAAGACCCCAAGGTCGAGCGCGTCTTCGTCAACGCGGCGATCAAGAAGGCGCTGTGCCGCGAGGCCGGCGGCGACCGCACATGGCTGCACAAAGTCCGCCCGTATTGGGGGCACGATTACCATTTCCATATCCGCATCGGTTGTCCGGCCGGAAGCGGGGAATGCCGGCCGCAGGATCCGGCGCCCGCCAGCGATGGCTGCGGCAGCGAACTCGACGGCTGGTTCAAAGATTCAATCCTTTATCCGAAGCCCTCGCCGACGCCGTCCAAACCGAAGCCGCCGCTGACCATGGCCGATCTACCGCCAGCCTGCCGGCAAGTGCTGCTGG
>JAXDNY010000108.1:0-8858 GCA_034669145.1 Hyphomicrobiales bacterium | reverse complement strand
CGAGGCGACGTTCGGTCCCTCGATTTCCTCCACGTTGAACGAGACCGACGTGACGCCGTTCTCGACGAAGAAATCGAACAGTTCGTCCGGGTATGCGAGCGAATCCGCGGTCAGCACCGTGATGGTGTTGAAGTCGATGCCATGGTCGTGCAGCCGCCGCATCCCTTGCAGCGTACGCTCGAACGTGCCGCCACCACGGCGGGTGCGGCGATGCCGGTCGTGCAGGAACGCGGGTCCGTCAACGCTGACCCCGACATGGACGTTGCGGCGTTTGATGAAGTCACACCAGGCGTCGTTGATCAATGTCGCGTTGGTCTGGAACGACTGCGTGACCTCGAAGCCGGAGTCGTTGCAGCGCTCCAGGAGGACGGTCGCCTCCTCGTAGAACGACGCCGGCAGAACCGTCGGTTCGCCGGCGTGCCAGAGGAGCGTGAACGGCTCACGCACCAGTCCGGAGCTGAACGCCCACTTGAACGTCTGCTCGAGTATCTCAGCCTTGATCTTCCGGGTGTTCCGGCGATCGGGGAGATAGCAGTACGAGCAGTCGATATTGCAGAACGGGGTCGGCTGAACGACGAGCAGCTCGAGTGGGCCGCTGCCGCTGACCGCGGGCATTGAATCAGTAATTGCGGAAGCCGTTCCGGAACCCACCATTCCGGAAGCCACCGTTCCGGAACCCGCCGCCGTTGCGGAAACCACCGTTGCGGAAGCCGCCATTACGGAAGCCGCCATTTCCGAAGAGCGGCCCGTTCCCGAACAGCGGAGGACCATTTCCGAAGAGGCCCGGAATGCCGACGTTGAGCCACTGAGCCACCTTCGTCGTCATTTCTTCGCCGAACTCGGCGACACGCATCGCCCGATCCTGCAAATCGCCAGGAAGCGGGAGCGCGCCGCTCGCTTCGGCCGTCGCGGCTACCGAGGCGCGCGCGATCACAACCGTGCCCAGCGTGGTGAGAGCGCCCCCGGCGAGGGTGCGTAGCAAAGAGCGGCGCGTAAGCTTGTCCATCTGAATTCCCCGTATGCGTACGATTGCCCCTGCAGCCTATACCGCCAGAACCGGCAGGGCAATCGGGGGGACCGGGGGGGCAATAGTTCCATGTCGAGGTCGCGCGGGTGCCCCGCTGCGCTGCGGGACGCGATTTTCGCTCTAATTCGGCTTCAGCCCTGCGGCCTTGGCGAAGGTCGCGTAGCGCACGATCTCGCCTTTCACATGTGCGTCGAACGCCAAGGGCGTCATCGGCATCAGCTCGACGCCAAGGACGCTAAGCTTCTCGCGCACGGCGGGCGCCTGGACCGCGGCCGCCATCTCGCGATTGAGTTTGTCGACGATGTCCTGCGGCGTTTTGGCCGGCGCGAACACACCGATCCAGAACGTGTAGTCGGAATCCGCAAAACCTGCCTCCAGCGTGGTCGGCACGTCGGGCAGCGCGGAGGCGCGCTTCGGGCTCGATACCGCAAGGCCCAAAAGCTTGCCCTCGCGGATGTGCGGCAGCGCGGTTGCGATCGGACAGAAGTAATACTCGACGCGGCCAGCGATCACCTCGGTCAGCGCCTCCGCGCCCCCCTTGAACGGGATATGCTGCGCCTCGTAGCCGGCGCTGATGCGGAAGCGTTCGGCGGACAGATGCACCGCCGAGCCGATGCCGACGGAGGCGAAGTTGAACGTGCCGGGCTTTGCCTTCGCGGCCGCGACGAACTCGGCAAGCGTCTTGAGGCCCTTCTCGGGCGATATGATCAGCACGTTCGGCACGCTGCCGATCGCACCGACCGCAGCGAAGTCGGACGCGGCGTCGTAGCTCAGATTGGGATAGATCGCGGGCGTGATCGTGTGCGCGGATGAATTGACCAGCAGCGTGTAGCCATCGGGATCGGCCTTCGCGACCGCCGCAGCCCCGATGGTGCCGCCCGCACCGCCGCGGTTCTCCACGATGATCGCCTGGCCGAGCTGGCTTGCGAGCTGATCGAACACGATGCGCGGGATCACGTCGGTCGCGCTGCCCGCGCCGAACGGAATGATCGCGCGGATGGGTTTGGATGGATAGCTGTCGGCCAGCGCGTTGGCGCCGATTGACAGCAAGGCCGCCAAACCGATGATCAAACTGGGGCGCATCGAAAACCTCTTGCTCTTGCGGTGATACCTCGCCGCAAGACCAAGCAAGTCGTATGCCTACTCCGCCGCGGCTGCCTTACACGCCGCGATATCCTCGTGCGTCAGGCCCGGATAGTTCGCCAGAATATCGGTCTCGCCCCATCCATCCGCCATCAGGCCGATGATGAATTCGACCGAGAGTCTCGTACCGCGCACGATAGGTTTGCCCGCGAGGACCGCAGGATCGAGCACGATGCGTTGCTCGATCGCCTCCATCGAGGCTACTCCGCCGCGACCGCCGCCGGGCGCGGATGCTCCTCGACTTCCTGCAGCTGCGGCTCGAGGCGGCGCTTGAGGATGCGGTCGATGCGGTCGAGATAGAGGTAGACGACCGGCGTGATGTAGAGCGTGAGCAATTGCGACACGCACAGGCCGCCGACCACCGCGATGCCGAGCGGCTGGCGCAGCTCGGCGCCGGCGCCGGTGCCGAGCGCGATCGGAAGCGCGCCGAAGATCGCCGCGAACGTCGTCATCATGATCGGGCGGAAGCGCAACAGGCACGCCTCGCGGATCGCGGCTTCCGCGCCGATGCCGACGCGGCGCCGTTCGAGCGCGAAGTCGATCATCATGATGGCGTTCTTCTTCACGATGCCGACCAGCATCACGATGCCGATCATGGCGATGACCGAGAGCTCCATCTTGAACAGGATGAGCACGAGCAGCGCGCCGACGCCCGCCGATGGCAGGCCGGAAATGATCGTGATCGGATGGATGAAGCTCTCGTAGAGAATGCCGAGCACCACGAAGGCGGCGAACACCGCGGCCAGCACGAGGATGCCCTGCCCCTTCAGCGACTCCTGGAATACCTGTGCGTTGCCCTGAAAGCCGGTGATGATTGAGAGCGGCAGCCGCGACTCCTGCTCCAGCGCACGGATGCGGTCGACCGCCGCGCCGAGCGAGAAGCCGGGAGCCAGATTGAACGAGATCGTCACAGAAGGCTGCTGGCCCTGGTGATTGACCTGCAGCGGGCCGACCGACGGCACCAGCTTGGTCACGGCGCTCAGCGGCACGGCCATGCCGTTCGGCGTGCCGCTGCCGAGCACGCCGCCGCCGACCAGCGGCGTCGATGCTGCTCCTGCCGCGGAGCCCACCGGCACGCTCGTCTTGACGTAGATCTTCAAGAGGCCGCTGGTGTCGTTCTGGAATTCCGGCCGCGTCTCGAGAATGATCTGATAGTCGTTGATCGGCGTGTAGATCGTCGCGACCTGGCGCGAGCCGAACGCGTTGTAGAGCTCCTGGCGGATCTGATCGACCGAGATGCCGTACACCGCCGCCTTCTCGCGATCGATCTCGATCACGACCTGCGGGTTGCGGATGTAGAGGTCGCTGTTGAGGTCGCGCAACCCCTCGATCGTTTTGATCTTGGTGAGCATCTCATCGGAAACGCGATAGAGCGTCTCGGTTTCGCTCGACTGCATCGTGTACTGGAATTCGCCCTTGGAAATACGTCCGCCCAGATTGATGTTCTGGATCATGCGGAAGTAGGACGTCATGCCGGTGACCTTGTTGGCCTCCCGGCGCAAGCGCGCCACCACGTCGTTGGCCTCGCCGTTTTCCCCGCGCTCCTTCTTCGGCTTGAGCGCGACGAAGATGCGGCCGGTATTGTTGGTCGAGTTCGGGCCGCCGACGCCGACGGTCGAGTTGATGTAGTCGACCGCCCGGTCGGCGCGAATGACATTGGCGATCTCGCGCTGCCGGTCCTGCATCGCGCGGAACGAGATGTCCGCCGGCCCCTCGATGGTCGCCGAGATGAAGCTCGTGTCTTCGACCGGGAAGAACCCCTTTGGAATGACGACGTAGAGATACGCGGTGCCCGCCATCGTGGCGAACGTCACCAGCAGGGTGATGAACTTGTAGCGCAGCACCTTGTCGAGCGACCACTCGTAGGCGCGGAGCCACGAATTGAACATCGCCTCGAACATGCGCAGCACGACATTCTGCTTTTCGCCTTCATGATGGGTGCGCAGCACGCGCGCGCACAACATCGGCGTCAGCGTCAGCGACACGAAGCCCGACACGATGATCGCGACCGCGATAGTGACGGCGAACTCGCGGAACACCCGGCCGACCATGCCGCCCATCAGCAGCACCGGGATGAACACGGCGATCAGCGAAAATGTGATCGAAATGATGGTGAAGCCGATCTCGCGCGCACCCTTCAGCGCGGCCTCGAATGGCCGCATCCCGCCCTCGATATGGCGCACGATGTTTTCCAGCATCACGATCGCGTCGTCGACGACGAAGCCGACCGACAGCGTGAGCGCCAGCAGCGTCATGTTGTTGATCGAGAAATTGAGCGCGTACATCACCGCGCAGGTCGCGATCAGCGAGATCGGCACGGCCAGCGCCGGAATGATCGTGGCGGACACCGTGCGCAGGAACAGGAAGATCACCAGGATGACGAGTCCGATCGCAATCAGCAGCGTCTCCTGCACGTCGTGCACGGAATCGCGCACCGAGATCGAACGGTCGATCATCACCTGCATGTTGATCGCGGCCGGAATCTGCGAGCGGTAGGCCGGAATGCGCTCCTTCACCGAGTCGACGACCGCGACCGTATTGGCATCGGGCTGGCGCTGGATCGCCAGCACGACGGCGCGGTTGTCGTTGAAGAAGCTCGCGATGCGATTGTTCTCGACGCTATCGATGACGTTCGCGATCTCTTCGAGCTTGATCGGCACGCCGTTGCGATAGGCGATGACCAGCTTGCGGTAGTCCGCCGCCTGACTGATCGCGCCGGAGGCGGTCAGGGTGACGTCGCGTTCCAGTCCCGCGATGGTGCCGACCGGGGTGTTGGAGTTGGTCTTGGCCAGAACATTCTTGATGTCGTCGAGCGAGATATTGCGCGCCGCAGCAGCCACCGGATCGGCCTGCACGCGCACGGCAAATTTCTGGCCGCCATAGACCAGCACCTGCGCCACGCCGGGAAGCTGGGAAATCTGCTGGGCCAGCACGGTCTGGCCGTACTCGTCGACCGTCGACATCGGCAGGGTGGCCGAGTTGAGGCTGACGAACAGCACCGGGAAGTCGCCCGGGTTCACCTTGCGGAAGAACGGCGGCGTGGTCATTTCCACGGGCAGGCGCCGCGCCGCGACCGTCAGCGCTGTCTGCACGTCGAGTGCCGCGCCGTCGATATTGCGGTTGAGGTCGAATTGCACCGTGATCGTCGTGGCGCCGAGCGACGAGGTGGACGTCAGCGCGCTGATGCCCGCGATGGTCGAGAGCTGGCGTTCGATCGGCGAGGCGACCGAGGCCGCCATGGTCTCGGGGCTCGCGCCGGGAAGCGTCGCGGTAATCGCAATGGTCGGGAAGTCGACGGCGGGAAGCGCCGCGACCGGTAGCAGGCGATACGCAAAGGCACCGAACACGATCAGCGAGGCGGTGATGAGCGTCGTCATCACCGGCCGGCGAATGCAGGCCTCAGAGAGCGTCATGACTTAGCTGCCCGCCTTTCGGGTCCTGATTTCCACGCGCGCACCGCTGGTGAGCTGAAGCTGGCCGTCGATCACGACATCCTCGCCGCCTTCCAGTCCGGTTTCAATCACGGTGTCCTGCCCGATCGTCCGCGCGACTTTCACCGGCTGAACCGAGGCGGCGCCGTTCTTGATCACGAACACGAAAGTGCCGCGCTGGCTCACCTGGATCGCGGCGGTCGGAACCACCACCGACTGTTCCTGGCGCAGATTGAGTTTCGCGTTCACCAGCGTGCCGGGCCACAGCACTTCGTTTTCATTCGGCATGTTGGCACGCACGTTCACCATGCCGGTCGACGCGTCGACGGTGTTTTCCACCATCGCGACGCGTCCGAGCGCGCGCTTGGTGTCGCCCGGAACGATGGCCTCGACGCTCGGAGCGCCCTCGGCCATCGCATCGCGCAGCGGCGGCAGAAGATCCTGCGGCATCGGGAACGAGACGTAAACCGGCGCTGTCTGGATGATGGTCGCGATTGGGCTCAGATCGGCGGAGCGCACGTAGTTGCCGACTTTCACCGAAGCGGCACTGATGCGCCCGCTGATCGGCGCCTTGATGGTGGCATAGCTGAGCTGGACCTGGAGGTTCTTCAGCAATGCCTCGTCGGCCTTCATCGCAGCCGCGTAGACGGCGGCTTGCGTCTTGGCATTGTCGAGATTGGTGACCGGCGTCGCATTCTTCGCCACCAGTTCGGTGTAGCGGCGGAAATCGCGCTCGGCGCCTTCGAGCTGCGCCTTGTCGCGCGCGATGTTGCCCTCGGCCTGAAGGATCTGCGCCTCGATTGCGCGGCCATCGAGCGTGATGAGGACATCGCCCTGTTTTACGCGCGCGCCGTCGGCGAAGTGGATCGCGGTAATTTCGCTGTCGATGCGCGGCTTGATCGCAACGCTGGCGATCGGCATGACGGTCCCCAGCGCCTCGATGACGACCGGCGTGTCTTTCTTGACCGCGCGCGCAATTTCCACCGGCACGAGGCGCGGCGCAGCCGGCGCCTGTGCGACCGCACCCTGCGGGCTCCACAGGCTACGCGTCGCGTACGCACCCGACGCCACGGCCACCAATGCCACAGCCCCCAGAACCCAAGTCCGCCGTCTGTTCACGTGTTGTAAGGCCCCGGTTTGCGTAACGCCCCCGAAGCTCCCTCTGGTTAGAAGATCGTCCCCTCGGACGCAAGGCACCAGCCCGGGGAGACTCTCTCCCCAAGCGCCTGTTCTCTACCATATTCTGGCTTACGCACGTAACCACATCGCAGACGCTTTATTGCCAATTGAGTGAACAACCTGGCTTTCCCGTCACACCCCGCGTTCCGGCATGGTAAACCGCCCAAAAGCCCGGACGAGCCCATGCGCATTGCCACCTGGAACGTGAATTCGATCAGGCAACGGCTGGAAAACCTTGCCGCCTGGCTCAAGGAGCGCGAGCCGGACATCGTTTGCTTGCAGGAAACCAAGTGCGTCGATGAGAGCTTCCCGCGCGAGCCGTTGGAGGCGCTCGGCTACAATCTGGCGATCCATGGCCAAAAAAACTTCAACGGCGTCGCGATCCTGTCCAAGCTGCCGTTCGACGAGGTGACACCGCGCCTGCCCGGCGACCCGGAGGACGATCATGCACGCTTCATCGAGGCGGTCGTGTCGACGCCAACCGGCGCGCTGCGCGTCGCATCGATCTATCTGCCCAATGGCAACCCGCCGGACACAGAGAAATATCCCTACAAACTCAATTGGATGAAGCGGCTTTTTGAGTATTCACGCGAGCGCCTGAAGCTGGAGGAGCCGCTGGTGCTCGCGGGCGACTACAACGCCATTCCGGCGGGGATCGACGTGCACGATCCGAAGCTTTGGGTCGGCGATGCGCTCTTCCTGCCGCAGACGCGCGCCCGCTTTCGCGCCCTGAAGTATCTGGGGCTGGTGGACGCGATCCGCGCCACCACCGACGAGGGCGGCCTCTACTCGTTCTGGGACTATCAGGCCGGCGCCTGGCAAAAGAACAACGGCATCCGCATCGACCACCTGCTGCTCTCCCCGCAGGCGGCGGACCGGCTGGTCACGGCCGGCATCGACAAGCACGTGCGCGCCTGGGAGAAGCCGTCCGACCACGTTCCGGTCTGGATCGAGCTGGAGCTTGGGCAGCGCTAATCGCGTGATCCCGAAAAGTGGGAACCGGTTTTCGGACAAGATCACGCGCAAGGATCAATCCCGCCGTCCGTTCATCCAGCGCATCAGGAATTCGCCGGCGAGCGCACGATCGTCATCAGTCGCCTGCTTCACGGCCGAGTCGTAGAGGTCGGTGATCCAGCCCTCCGACGGCCCCGCATTGGAGCGCGCCAGCGTGAGCCACATCAACCCGCGGGCGGGCTGGCGCGGCACGCCGGTCTCGCCGCGGAACAGCATGCGACCGAGCAGCGCCTGCGCCTGATACTGGCCCTTGTTCGCCGCCGAATTGAGCCAGCGCGCCGCCTGCTTGGGGTCGCGGGCCGGCCCGTGCGCATCGAGCATCATCCGCGCCAGATGATACTGCGCATCGGGATCGCCAAAGTACGATGCCGCATAGGCGTACATGTGACGCGCGCGGCCGAGGTCGGCCTTGAGTTCACTATTCGCGATGCCCTCGCGATAGTAATGCCCGAGCGCGACGAACGCGTTGGCGATGTAGCGCGCCTGCGGGGTGCCCGGGTTGTCTTCGGCGTGGGCGTCCGCGATGCCGCTGAAATACTCGAACGCGCGCATGTCGGAGCGCTCGACGCCGTCGCCTTCGGCATACATGCGGCCGAGCTTCCACTGCGCTGCGACCAGCCCCTGTTCGGCGGCGTACTCAAGCGAAACCAGCGCCTTTTCCTTCTGCCCATCACGCAGCGCGCGCGCGCCGGAGCGGAACGCCTCGAATGGCGTGATCGGCGTGGCGGGCGCCGCAAACGCGGTCGGCGGCGGGAGCGGACGGTCGACCGGAGGCGCCGCAGGCGTGGCCAGCGCCGGGACCGGCGCGGTCGGGCGCGGCAGCGCGGCATTCGGCATCGCGGCCGGCGCATAACCGCCGGTGCGCGGTATCGACCCCGGCGGACGCGGGACATCGACCTGCACAGCGCGGCTGACGCCCTGCGTCGGGACCGCGGGCGCGACGGCCGGAGCGGTCACTTCGGCCGGCGGCTGCACCTTGCCTTCGAAGGCGAACCCCTCCGTCACCCCGGACAACAGTCCGAGCGCCGTCAGCATGAGGATGCGGTCACGCGTCCGCATAACTC
>JAXDNY010000107.1:0-3707 GCA_034669145.1 Hyphomicrobiales bacterium | reverse complement strand
TCGCGGAGAGATCGTGATGGAAGCGCCCGGCGCCCCGGGAGTTGGCCCGACCTGGACCAGCAGCGCCAAGGACATGATTGGCGTTGCGATCGGCCACTCACGCCTCTGGTTCACAATCGGCTACGGGATTATCAACGAGGTGTATTTCCCGCGCATCGATCTCCCGCAAATCCGCGACCTCGGATTCATCGTGGCGGATGACAAAGGCTTTTGGGTCGAGGTCAAGCGCAATTTCGATTACTCGATCACCACGCCCGGGCCGGGAATTCCCGCCGTGCAAATCGTGCATCGGCACGAGCGCTTCGAATTGGGCTTGCGTATCCTGGCCGATCCCGATCGCGATGTGCTTCTCGTGGAATGCAAGCTCTCCGGCGACGCCGACCTGAAAATATACGCGCTGCTCGCCCCCCATCTCGTCGGCAGAGGCAGCGCGGATATTGCGGAGATTTTCTGCGACCGCGATTGGCAGACGCTTTGCGCATCGGAAGCGCCGTACACGCTCGCCCTGGCGGCCGTGGATGCGGTGACGCAACGCGGTGCGTGGCGGCGCACCAGCGCGGGTTACGTCGGCTCCAGCGACGGATGGCGGGACTTCGCCACGCATGGGCACATGACCTGGACCTATTCACAGGCCGGCCCGGGCAATGTCGCGCTGATCGGCGAACTCGGCTCGCATCATGCAGTGCTGGCACTTGGTTTTGCCGGCAGCAATGAATCGGCCTCGACTCTTGCCATTTCGGCGCTGCTGCATCCCTTCGACAAAGTCTGGCAGCTCTACACAGAGGCTTGGCAGGATTGGCATCGGCGCAACATTGATCTTCGCGGCTTTGCCGAAGAGTTCGGCGACGAGATCAGCGTTTCCGCGATGGTTTTGCGAGTGCATCAGGACAAAACCTATCCCGGTGCCATGGTCGCGAGCCTCAGCATTCCCTGGGGCAGCAGCCGGGACGACATCGGCGGTTATCATCTCGTGTGGCCACGCGATCTCGTCGAAAGCGCCGGCGCATTGCTGACGCTCGGCGCGCAGCGGGAGGCTCGCGACATTTTGCGCTACCTCATCGCGACGCAGCTCGCCGACGGTCACTGGTCCCAGAACCAGTGGCTCGGCGGCAATCCTTATTGGGAGGGCATTCAACTCGATGAGGCGGCCTTCCCCGTATTGCTCGCCTCAAGACTTGAAGAGAAGGCCTGGCTCGGCGGCATCGAAGTCTGCGACATGGTGCGTCGCGCGCTTTCTTACCTTGCACTCTGCGGGCCTTCGACGGACCAGGATCGCTGGGAAGAAACGCCGGGCATAAACACCTGCACGATTGCAGTTGCAATCTCGGCCTTTGTCTGCGGCGCCCACTTTCTGCCGGAAGAAGAGCGACATGCCGTCCTCCTGCTCGCCGATGATTGGAATGCCCGCATCGAGGAATGGTGTACGGCGGGAGACACTGAGCTATCGCGCCAATATGGTATCGGCCGCTATTATGTGCGTGCCGCACCATTGCGCATCGTCGAGGATGCATCCGCCATCCATGACCCAGTTCCCGTGCGCAATCACGACGGCATGTTCGAGGTCGACGCGTCGACTCTGATCTCAACCGACCCATTGCAGCTCGTGCGTTACGGCTTGCGCCTGCCCGATGATCCAATCATGCGCGACACCGTCACGCTGATAGACGCGATACTGAAAGCCGAGACGCCGCGCGGCGCCGGCTGGCACCGCTACAATGACGATGGCTACGGCGAGCACGACGACGGCAGCCCTTTCGACGGCACTGGCCGCGGACGGCTTTGGCCGCTGCTTTCCGGCGAGCGCGGCCACTACGAGCTTGCCGCTGGCCGCAAGGCCGAGGCGCTGCGCCTGCTGCGCACCATGAAGGCGATGAGTGGACGCTGCGGCCTCATCCCGGAACAGGTTTGGGATGCCACGCCGATCAGCAAGGCGAATTTGCAGCCCGGCTATCCCACCGGATCGGCCATGCCGCTCGTCTGGGCGCATGGCGAATTTGTCAAACTGGCCGCTAGCCTGCAATTGCACCGGCCAACCGACCGCCCGCAGGACGTCTGGCTGCGCTATGGGGGAAAGCGCCCGCAGATCACCCGCGCACATTGGACACTGCGCATGCCCGTGTCGAATGCGCCGCGTGGCTGCCCGATTTGTTTTCTCTTCGACCGGCCGACACTCGTCCATTGGGGACATGACGACTGGCAGAATATCTCCAACGCGTTTACGCGGCCCGGTTTCCTTGGTCTGCATGTCGCGGAAATTCCAGCCGAGGGTCTTGCCAAAGCGAATGCAGTTCAGTTCGCACTGCAGGATGCAGCGAGCGGCGAATGGCACGAGGGGAATCGCACAATCCGGATTGTGTAGTCGTCAGGCCTGCCACACCCAGATGTGCATCGGATCGGCAACATTCTTCAACGATTGCAGACCTGCATCCTGGAACCCGGTCTGCGTTTTACCGCGGATCAGACTATAAGCGTTCTCAGAGAGAGCCACGCCGCCCGGTGACGCACATTCCTGTACGCGCACCGCCAGCGTGACACCTTCTCCGAGCCGGTCGGATTCATGTACGACCACGTCGCCAATCGCGATCCCGACACGGAAACGAATTGGGCCGACGGAAAAATTGCCGGTGGTGAATTCCGAGAGCGACTGCTGGAAGAAAACGCCCCATTCGGCAGCGTCGACCACACTGCCAAATTCGATCAAAGCGCCGTCGCCGAGCATCTTGAACAGGTTGCCACGAAACCGCGCCAGGCTCGGTATGATCAGCCCGCTGAAAATGCGATCCAGCGCGGCCAACGTATCGGGCTCATTTTCCTGGATGTACTTGCCAAAGCCGACGAAGTCGAAGGAGACGATGGCCGCCAGACGCCGCTCCGCTTTCTGCGTCGGCGCCCATTGCAGCCGGCGCAAGATGGAACGGACGCGCGCGAGAAGTTCGCGCAGCTCGCACGGTTTTGCGAGATAATCGTCCGCGCCCATTTCGAGTCCGACCACACGATCGATCGCGCTCGCGGTTGCAGTCAGCATGATCACCGGCACCGGACAGGTCTGCTTGAGGTAACGGATGATGGAGAGCCCATCCTCCTCCGGCATGTTCAGATCGAGCACGACCAGATCCGGCTTTTGGTCGTTGAGTTCGCGCCGGAGACTTGCGCCCCCATCGCAAAGTGTGACTTCGAAGCCGTGCATGCCGAGATAGTCACCGACCATCTCGCGGGCGGCGGCCTCGTCGTCGACGACAAAAATACGTGGCGAAGTCATACGCCCGGCGCGTCCGCTGCGGGCTTCAGCCGCACCACGAAAGTGCTTCCGCCCACCCCGCCGTTGGGCTCGACCGATATGTCACCCGCGTGCAGCTCGATGATGCGTTTGGTGATCGAGAGGCCAAGCCCGGTCGAGGATTCTCCGCCTGTCGGCTTCGCCGACAGGCGTTGAAAGCGGCCAAACATCCGTCCCATGTCCTCGGGCGCAAAGCCGGGCCCGCTGTCGCTCACGCGGATGACCGGCTCTCCCGTTTCTTCGGTAGCAGAGACGGCGATGTCGCCGCCAAGCGGGCTATACTTGACGGCGTTGCCGATGATGTTGTCGAGTGCCTCGCGCAACCGGTCCGGATCGCCCCGCGTCATCAGCCGCTCCGGTATTGTCAGGAACATATTTTGCCCCTTGCGCGCGGCGAGGGTGCGGTTGGATTCCGAGACTTCGCGGACGA
>JAXDNY010000106.1:0-19293 GCA_034669145.1 Hyphomicrobiales bacterium | reverse complement strand
TTGCGGGGAGACGTCGCCGAGCGCAGCGAGGCGGATGAGGGGGACTTTCCACGAGCGAAGCCTATCGAGAGTCCCCCTCACCCGGCTCGCATCTGCGATGCTCGCCACCCTCTCCCCGCAAGCGGGGAGAGGGAAAAGACGGAGAGATCGCCCGCGCATCACGCCACCGCCTCCGTGCCCAAATAAACCTCGATCACCCGCGCATTGCTCTGCGCTTCCTTCGGCGGGCCGGAGAAGATCACCTCGCCATGGTCGAGCACCACCACGCGGTCGACCACGCGCATCAGCACGCCCATGATGTGCTCGACCCACACGATGGTGATGCCCTTCTCGCGCCGGATGCGCTGGAGCATGTCGGCGGCCTGCTCCATCTCGGAGTGATCGAGCCCGTTGAGGCTTTCGTCCGCGAGCAGCAGGCGCGGTTGCGTGGCGAGCGCGCGGGCAAGCTCAAGCTTCTTCAGCGCCGCGGCGCCGAGTCCGTCGGTGGTGATGCGCGGATCGGCCGGCAGGCCGACCAGCGTCAGCGCCTCTTCGGCGAGCCGCCAGCAGTCCGTGCGGCTGACCCGGCTGTCCTGCCCGAAGAACGCCGACAGAGCGACGTTCTCGACCAGGGTCAGATTGCGGAACGGCCGCGGGATCTGGAACGTGCGGCCGATGCCCTTATGGCACACGCGGTTGGGCGTGAGCCCGGTGATATCCGCGCCTTCGAACGTGATGGTTCCGGCGTTCGGCGGATAAAGCCCCGCGATGCAGTTGAAGGTCGTGCTCTTGCCCGATCCGTTCGGCCCGATCAGGCCGAGGATCTCGCCCTCGTTGACCTCGAACGAGACCTCATTGACCGCCCGCAGGGCGCCGAACCTCTTGGTGAGGCCGGATACGTTGAGCATCGGCACCGTTTTTCAGCGCGCGTAGGCATGCCCTTTGGGGAGCGGGAATACCGGGTCGGCGGTCTTGATCTCCTTCGGCCACACGACCGTCGTCTTGCCGTCAACGAACTGCATCACCACCGCGATGGAGCGCTCATTCTGCCCCGCCATCGGCGTACCCGGCGGGAAGAACTTCACGCCGTAGCCTTGCGTCGTGCCGCCAATCGGAATGTCGGTCTCGAGCGCCGCCTTGCGCAGCGCCTCCGGGTCGTAGCCGCCATGCTTCTTGATCGCGCGCGGCAGCACGTCGGTGAGGAAAATCCAGGTGTTGTTGAAGCCCATCGACGTGTGCGGCGGCACTTCCGTCGCGCCAGTCTCGGCCTTGTAGCGCTTGACCATTTCGGCCGTAAGATCGCCGAGGCCGGGCTTCAGGCTCTTCGCATCGAGCAATTGCGCCGGAACAGGGTCGACGTCGAGCAGGTAATTTACGTCGTCCTTGAACGTCTCGTAGAGCTTGTCGATCTGGCTGTAGCCCGCCCCGTGCCCGATCAGCGCGGAGAACTTCAGGCCCGCTTCCTTCGCCTGGCGCAGGAACAGCGTGATGTCGGGATTGTATCCGGTGTGCAGGATCACGTCGGGCTGCGCGCGGCGCAGCTTGGAGATCATCGCGGAGAGATCGGTCGTGGTGGCCGAATAGCCCTCCTTGTGCACAAGCTGCATGCCGAACTCTTTGCACTTCGTCTCATTGCTTGCCGCAACGCCGACGCCGTAGGGCCCATCTTCGTGGATGATCGCGACTTTGATGTCCTTTGGATCCTTGTTCAGTTTCGGCTTCGCCCAATCTCGGATGAAGGAGCAGGAGGCGTCGCCGTATTGGTCGGAATGAATGGTCGGGCGGAACACGTATTGCAGGTTCTTGTCCTTGAAGACCGCCGACGAGATACAGACATTCATCCAGAGGAATTTTTTGGCGGCGTCGACCTTGGCGGACATCGGCACGCACTGCGCGCTCGAATAAACGCCCATCAGCACGTCGACCTTCTGCTCATTCAGGAGCCGTTCGGCCTCGTTGATCGCGACGTCGATCTTGGATTGCGCATCGACGAAGACGCCGACGATCTTGTGTCCCTCAACGCCGCCGCGTTCGTTGACCATGTCGATGGCGATCTTGTTGCCGATGGAGGCGGGCTTCGAGCCGCCGCCGGCGAACGGGCCGGTCAGGTCATAGATCGCCCCGATTTTGATGTCCTGCGCGAATGCGGTTGCGGCGAGCAGAGCACCCGCAAAGCCAAGCCCGATTGTTGCGACTACACGCTTCATTCGTCCCTCCCAATGGCGGCCGCGAGACCGATTTGTTTTTTCAAGTGTGCGGAGCGCGGTGCGGACTTGTCAATGGTGCGCGGTTGCCGCAGCGTGGCGCGAAAATCGATTGCTCAGCGGGGACCGTGCCAACCATGACGACGGTGTTTGCGGCGGGCGGATATCGCTACATCCCGGCCGTCTTCCAATATTCGGGCGGCGTCGCGGCCGAGCCGGGCTTCGAGATCGTGCGCGTCCGCTTTCACCGGCCGGTCCCGCTCAATGACGGCTTTGCCCGCATCGAGCGGACGATCCGCGACGCCGGCCGGCCGCTCACCGCGTTCTGCGCCTGCGAATTGCGCTCGCCCGCGCCGTTCACCGAGGACGGATTCCGCGCCTTCAACGAAGTCTATGCCGGCACCCTCAAGCGCTGGGGCGTCATGACCGGCGACGCCAACCCGGTGGCGCGCAGCAATGTGTGTCCCGCGATCGATCCGCCCGCCGAGCCGTCGTTTGATGCGTTCTGCTTCACGGTTCCGGCGCAAGGCGCGATGGCGACCTTCGTGGTCGCGGGCAGCGGCGAGGCGGTCGAAGGCAAAGGCAATTACCGCGACCATACGGTGCGGCTGGGCGAAACCTCGCCGGACGCGATCCTCGAAAAGGCCCGCTATGTGCTGGGCGAGATGGAGCGGCGTCTCGCGGCGCTCGGCTTCACGTGGCAGGATACCACCGCCACGCAGGTCTACACGGTGCATGACCTGCACCCGTTTCTGGCCGGCGAGATCGTGCGGCGCGGCGCCGCGCGCGCCGGCCTGACCTGGCATTACGACCGGCCGCCGGTGCGCGAACTGGAATATGAGATGGACTGCCGCGCGGTGGCAGTTGAGCGGGTCGTAGCCTGAGGGCTAGACTTAGCGCCACGCGAAACGCGCGAGACCCGGGAACGGGCCGCCATCCGGAGGAAACCTATGCGATTGATCCAAAAAACGATTGCGGCTGCGCTGCTGCTCACCTCGACCGCCGCGTACGCCGACATCAAGATCGGCGCGGTACTCTCCGTCACCGGACCGGCATCGTTCCTCGGCGACCCCGAGAAGAAGACGCTGGAGATGTACGTCGCCGACATCAACGCCAAGGGCGGCATCAACGGCCAGCAGGTGAAGCTGTTCGTCTATGACGACGGCGGCGACCCGAACCAGGCGCGCACCTTCGGCACCCGCGCGATCGAGCAGGACCAGGTCGATGCGCTGCTCGCCGGCTCCACCACGGCGACCACCATGGCGATCATCCCGCTTGCCGAGGACGCGCAGGTGCCGCTGATCAATTTCGCCGGCGCCGTGCAGGCGGTGTCGCCGGTGAAGAAATGGAATTTCAAGACACCGCACACCGACCTGATGGCCTGCGAGAAGATCTTCGACGACCTGAAGAAGCGCAACCTCACCAAGGTCGCGCTGATCTCCGGCACCGACGCGTTCGGGAAATCGATGCGCGACCAGTGCATGACGGTGACCGCCAAATACGGCATCGAAGTGCTGCACGAGGAAACCTACGGGCCGCGCGACAGCGACATGACCCCGCAGCTCACCAATATCAAGAACAAGGCGGGCCTGCAGGCGGTGATCAATCCGGGCTTCGGCCAGGGACCCGCGGTGGTGACGCGCAACTACAAGCAGCTCGCCATCGCGCTGCCGTTCTACCAGAGCCACGGCGTCGCCTCGAAGCAGTTCATCGAGCTCGCCGGCCCCGCCGCCGAAGGCGTCCGGCTGCCGGCCGCAGCATTGCTGGTGGCGAACAAGCTGCCCGACAACGATCCGCAGAAGAAGGTCGTGGTCGACTACACGAAAACCTACGAGGCCAAGACCGGCCAGCCGGTCTCGACCTTCGGCGGGCACATGTATGACGGGCTGATGATCCTGGTCGAGGCGATGCAGCGCGCCAAGAGCGCCGATAAGGCCAAGGTGCGCGACGAGATCGAGAAGACCAAGGGCTTCGTCGGCACCGGCGGCGTCGTCAACATGTCGCCGGCCGACCATCTCGGCCTCGATCTTTCGGCCTTCCGCATGCTGGAGATCAGGAACGGCGATTGGGCCTTGGCCGGCGCGGGGTCGTAGTCCGCATACTCAGCTGTCATCCCGGAAGCCGCGCAGCGGCTATCCGGGACCCATCTATCCGCGGACAATGCTTTGGAGAGATGGGTCCCGGCTCTCCCCCGGCTCAAGGCCGGGGTCGGCCGGGATGACAAGCCTGCCTTGGGACAAGAGAAACCCATGCCCGAATTCCTCCAGTTCCTCTTCTCCGGGCTCACCGTCGGGGCGATCTATGCGCTGGTCGCGGTTGGCTTCACGCTGATCTACAACGCCTCGGACGTGATCAACTTCGCGCAGGGCGAGTTCGTCATGCTCGGCGGCATGGTGACGTTCTTCGCCGTAGCCGCCGGCGTGCCGCTGCCGCTCGCCGCCCTGCTCGCCATCGTGGTGGCGACCGCCGTCGGGCTTTTGCTGCACCAGTTGGCGATCGAGCCCGCGCGCGGCGCGTCCGCCGTCACGCTGATCATCATCACCATCGGCGCCTCGATTTTCCTGCGCGGCATCTCGGCCATCGTGTTCGACAAGAACTTCCACTCGTTCCCGGCCTTCGCCGGCACCGAGCCGTGGATGATCGGCGGCGCGGCGCTGCTGCCGCAGAGCCTGATCGTGCTCATCGGCGCGGGTGCGATCGTCGTTGCGCTGTGGGCGTTCATGACCATGACGTTGACCGGCAAGGCGCTGGTCGCGACCGCCGCCAACCGCCTGGCGGCGCGCCTCGTCGGCATCAACACCAGCGCGATCGTGGGCTTAGCCTTCGCGGTATCCGCCGCAATCGGGGCCTTCGGCGGCATCCTGATGACGCCGATCACGCTGACCAGTTACGACGTCGGCACGTTGCTCGCGCTGAAAGGCTTCGCGGCCGCGATGCTCGGCGGCATGGGCAATCCGCTCGGCGCGGTGATCGGCGGGCTGATCGTCGGCCTGCTCGAAGCGATCAGCGCCGGCTATCTGTCGTCATCCTACAAGGACGCCATAGCGTTTCTGGTCATCCTTGGCGTGCTGTTCGCCATGCCGCAGGGTCTGCTCGGCCGCGCCGCGATCGAGCGCGTCTAGATGCAACGCGTTCTTCGCAGCCCCTACGTGGTCGTCGTGCTGCTGGCCGCGATCGTGCTGGCGCTGCCGCTGCTCGTCTCCTCGACGTTTTACCTGCGCATCGCCGCGCTTGTTTTCATCTTCGCGCTCGCCGTCGTCGGCCTCAACCTGCTGATGGGCTTCGCCGGACAGGTGAGTCTCGGCCACGCCGGTTTCTTCGGCATCGGCGCCTACGCCGTCGCGATCGGGCCGACCCATCTCGGCATTCCCTCGTGGGCCGCGCTGATCGCAGGCGCCGCGATTGCGGGCGCGCTCGCGTATCTCGTCGGCCGTCCGATCCTGAAACTCAAAGGCCACTATCTCGCGGTCGCCACACTCGGGCTCGGCATCCTGATCGCGATGGTGTTCACCAACGAGGCGCGCTTGACCGGCGGGCCCGACGGCATGCCGGTGCCGCGGCTGGAACTGTTCGGCTGGCGCGTGCGCACGCCGATCGCCTGGTACTGGATTTCCGGCATCAGCCTGATCGTCGGCGCGCTGATCGCCGTGAACCTGATCGAGAGCCCGACCGGGCGCGCATTCCGCGCGATCCACGACAGCGAGACCGCCGCGCGCACCCTCGGGATCGACGTCGCGCGCTACAAGCTTGCGGCATTCGTCCTCTCGGCGATCTACGCTGCGGTCGCGGGCGCCTACCTCGCGCTGTTCGACGCGCTGGTGACGCCGGCCACGGCCGGATTCCTGCGCTCGATCGAGTTCGTCACCATGGCGGTGATCGGCGGGCTCGGCTCGATCCTCGGCGGCGTGGTGGGCGCGGCATTTCTTGTGCTGCTGCCGCAGGTGCTGACCTCTTTCCACGACTACGAACACGTCATGCTCGGTCTGCTGATGATGGTGTTCATGATTTTCCTGCCCCAGGGCATCGTGCCCTCGCTGGCGCGGCTCATCGGGCGGAAAACATGAGCGCGCTTGCTGTCGACGACGTCGCGATTTCGTTCGGCGGCGTGGCGGCCGTCGCGGGCGTATCGTTCGCCGTCGCGCCGCGTGAGATCGTCGCGATCATCGGACCGAACGGCGCCGGCAAGACCACGCTGTTCAATATCGTTGCGGGCCACTACCGGCCCTCGCGCGGGCACGTCACGCTGCACGGCGACGACGTGACCGGGCTGGCGCCGCATCTGCTCGCCCGGCACGGCCTGTCGCGCACGTTCCAGAACCTGCAGATCTTCTTCCGCATGACGGCGGCCGAGAACGTCATGGTCGGCCGCCATCTGCATGAGCGCCGCGCGCTGCTGCCGCATCTGTTCGCGCTGCCCTCGGTGTTGCGGCAGAACCACGCGACGCGCCAGAAAGCCGAGGACCTGCTCGCTTTCGTCGGCCTCTCGGCGCTGGCCGATCAGCCGGCCGGCACCATGCCGTACGGCGCGCTCAAGCGTCTCGAAATCGCGCGTGCACTCGCCACCGAACCGAAGGTGCTGCTGCTCGACGAGCCCGCCGCCGGCTGCAACGCGGTGGAAACCGAAGAGATCGACGCCGTGATCCAGAAGGTCGCGGCATCGGGCGTCGCCGTCGTGCTGGTCGAGCATGACATGAAGCTGGTGATGAAGATTTCCAGCCGCATCCACGTGCTCGATCAAGGCCGCACACTCGCCGAAGGCACGGCGGCGCAAGTCCGCGGCAATCCGGAGGTGGTGAAAATCTATCTCGGGGCGCACGCATGAGCATGCTGCGCGTCGAAAATCTCAACTCGGGCTATGGCCGCATCGCGGTGCTGCGCGATGTATCCCTCGAGGTCGCGGCGGGTGAGATGGTGGCGTTGGTCGGCAGCAACGGCGCCGGCAAGACGACGCTGTTGCGCGCGATTTCCGGCGTGCAGCCGAGCCGCGGCGCCATCACGTTCGGCGGCAAGCCGATCCAGCAGTTGAGCGCGCATGCGCGGGTGCGCGCCGGCATCGTGCAGGTGCCGGAAGGCAGGCAGGTGTTCGCGCCATTGCCGGTCGCCGACAATCTGCGGCTCGGCGCATGGATCCGCCGCGATGCCGACATCGCGCGCGATCTCGATGCGGTCTATGTAACCTTCCCGGCGCTCGCCGAGAAGCGCCACATCGCCGCCGGCGCCCTCTCCGGCGGGCAGCAGCAAATGCTCGCGATCGGCCGTGCCCTGATGGCGCGGCCGAAATTGCTGCTGCTCGACGAGCCCTCGATGGGGCTCGCGCCGATGCTGGCCGAGCAGATTCTGGCGAACGTCGCAGCCCTGCGGAAAAGCGGGCTCACCGTGCTGCTGGTCGAGCAGAACGCGCACGCCGCGCTCGCGATCGCGGATCGCGCCTATGTGCTGGAGATCGGCCGCATCACGCTGTCGGGCGCGAGCGCGACCCTGCGGCAGGACCCGCGGGTAAAAGAGGCGTATTTGGGATTGTGACACTCCGTCATGTCCGGCCTTGTGCGGGGCATGCGCGTCTTTCGTCCCTGCAACGACGTCGTGGATGGCCGGGACAAGCCCGGCCATGACGAAAGGACGAAAGAAGGAGTTACGCCGCCTTCGCTTTCGTGCTTCATCGCGCCGCGCTATTACAACCCCGCCGGGTGCCAGCAGGGTCTTGCGCGCAGCGTCCCCAGCGGGCAAGCTCGTCGGCAACCTTCGATTTATTGTTGGGATTGCTGAAATCAGGGAGGTTAATCTTGTCGGTCATCATCGATAGCAACGTATTCGAGGGCGAGAATGAGGGCTTGGTTCCGCCGTTGCGCCGGCTGACCGACGGCGCCTTCGGGCTGACGATCGTCAATCTCGACCGCGCCGACCCGCCCTCCTATCAGCCGGGCAGCGTCCCGCGCGGCACCAAGTTCAACGCGAACGTGCTGAGCCTGAAGGCGACGCCCGCGATGCCCCGCATCGATGTGGTCTGCGACGTGAAGGGCTTCGATCCGGCCACCGTCAATATACACTGGCGCCTGCAGACGCTGCAGGTGCTCGGCCGCTTCCAGAAAGCCAAAAAAAAGAAGAAGACCGACCCGAGCCGCTACAACGGCAAGATCGTCCGCCTCGCCGACGAATGGACAGGCACGAGTTCCGCGGCGAAGTTCGCGCTGTTCGCCGATCCATCCGATGTTGACGTAACATACGACAACGCCTCCGACCGAGTTGCTGGCGGACATGCGATTCTGACGGTCGCTGTGAAACCTCCGGGCGCCGCCGCGTGGATGCAGGACTACGTGCACATCCGCATCGTCGGCAAGGACGCCAACCCCGACGAGTGGAAGGTTCGCGCATACTGCGCCGCGCTCGCCGCCGCTCCGGGGCGCGACAAGATTCTCGCCCCCATGTTGAATGCGATCTTCGCCTGGGAGGCTAACTTCAAGCAGTTCAGGGCGACCGCTTACGGCAAGGACACCTACGAGGGCGTGTTGTTCGACTGGCCTGACGACCCCGCGAACCATCCGGTAGCGTCTTTCGACTTCGGCATCGGCATCTCGCAGTTCACGCATCCCGACCAGCTTACTACGGCGATGGCTTGGGACTGGCGCGTCAACCTGAATGCCGGCATCAACATTTTCCTCGACGACCTCCGGCGGCGGTACGAGAAGGACTTCACTTGGTCGGAGTGGGCTTGGTGGGGCTGGCGCGACTACAACAATTCCGGAAGCTATGCCGACAAGCGCAAGAAATCCGCCGACGGCAAACTTGTCCCGGGCACGGCCATTCCGTCATCGGTGAACATTAAAGCTTTCACCGAGCCTATCCCGCTCTCACCCGCGCCGAAGAAACCGAAGTGGCCCGTGACCGCGCTTGACCACGCTTTCGCCGACAACATCGCTGCGGCCGATGACGTGACTGGCAGGTTCGTGGATGCCATCGCGGAAGCGGTCGCCGCGAAGGTTCGCGATCCGGCACTGCTGTCATGGGCATGGCCCAAGCTGATGGAGGAATTCCGTACGTTCGACGCTCACGCGGAGACTACGCTTTTTCCCGACCTAAAGTTCACGGACGTGCAGGAACTGGTCGCGGCGCTCGATCGGCCACGTCTCGATCATTTCCTCGACCTCGCGTTCGACCGCGCCTTCGCGCGCGTAAACGCGTCGGCCGCCACGCAGAGCCCGTTGGCCGAATTCGTCTCAGCCGCCGCCAGCCCACCGATCTTTGCCGCAAGCTTCAGTCCCGCGCAGGAGTTCGCGCAGCTCAGCAAGTTCGTGCGCGACAATGTCGACGGGGGAGTGGCAGCTTGGCCCAACCTGCGGCAAGCCATGTTCGCGACCTTTGGGGCACCGGGTGACCCCAACACCGCCATTCCGCGCATCAACGCCTACTACACGAGCCTCGTGGCGGCGAAATTCCCACCGACCGGAAGCGCGTCCGGACGCGACTCGCCGGTCCATCCAAACCTCAAAGCGAGGCTCGACGCGGCCGTGACGTTGCTCACGGCCAAGGGCCACGCGGCGGTGCTTGCCACCTTGAAAAGCGTGGGTGGCTTCTCGATCCGCAAGAACGTGAACAACCCCGACAAGCTCAGTAACCACAGTTTCGGCTGGGCCCTCGACCTCGATCCGAAATTCAATCCGAACACCAAGAAGCAACACCTTCCGCTGGATCTGATCGTGAAGATCACCAAAGTGGATCTGTATGGGCCGGAGAGCACGCGCCTGCGTAGTCCGCGCCCGTTCGATCAGACACTCCCTGACGCAAGGGTGCTGTCGGACGCGAACACGACCTTCGTAGCAGCGTTCAAGGACATGCCGGCACTCAAGACGGCGTGCGGGGAGACGATCAACCGCCTGTTCGGCGCGACGCTCGCGACAGCGACGATCGATCAAGCCTTCGGATTCGCGGCGCCGCCCGCCAACACCACCGCACTGCGCAACCTGCTGGCCGCAGCCGGCATCGCGTCCGGCAATCTCAATACCTGCACCAAGTTCCTTAAAGACGCGGTCGCGCTGTTCAAGCAGGCGCAGGCGCCAGGCGTGAAGCCCGAGATCCTCGGCACGGCCGCGAGCGTGACGAAGTTCGGCTTCTTCAACATGCCGGCGCCGCTCGCCGCTGCGCTGGTAGCGAGCGACGGCGCCGGGCTATTCTGGCTCGGCAGCGCGAACGGTACGAAGGACTACATGCACTCCGAGCTGTTCGAAGCCGACCAGCCGGACCTTTTTTAGACGCGGCACGCCGCGCTCGCGATCGCGGATCGCGCCTATGTGCTGGAGATTGGCCGCATCACGCTGTCGGGCGCGAGCGCGACGCTGCGGCAGGATCCAAGAGTGAGAGAAGCGTATCTCGGCCTGTAGCTTACGCCGTGGCCTTGCCGTCTTCGCGGATCATGTCCGCGGCTTTCTCGCCGATCATGATGGCGGGCGCGTTGGTGTTTCCGGAGGTCAGCGTCGGCATGATCGACGCATCGGCGACACGCAAACCCGCGATGCCGCGCACGCGCAGGCGATCGTCGACGACGGACATGTCGTCCTGCCCCATCCGGCAGGTGCCGACCGGGTGGAACACGGTCGTCGAGATGTCGCGCGCAAAGTGCAGCAGGTCTGCGTCCGATTGCACATCGGTGCCGGGCTTGTACTCGCGCGGCGAAAAACGCGCGAGCGCGGGCGCGGCCGCGATGTGGCGCGCGAGCCGCACGATCTCGACCGCGACGGTCTGGTCGTCCACGGTCGAGAGATAGTTGTGGCGCAGCACTGGGTGCGTGCGCGGATCCGCCGACTTGATGCGCACATGCCCACGGCTCGTCGGCCGCACGTTCACGCAGGAAAGCGTGAACGCCGGAAAGTCGTGCACCGGATCGCCGTACTTGTCGAAGCTGAGCGCCGAGACCTGCATCTGGACATTCGGCGTGTCGCGCGACGAGTTGCTCCGCGTGAAAGCGCTGATCTGCGCCGGAATCGTGGTCATCGGGCCGCGCTTGAAGCCGAAATATTTGACTCCCATCATGATGCGTCCGAGCCGGCTGCCGAGCACCTGGTTGAGCGACTTCGCGTTGCTGACGCGGAAGATCATCCGCAACATCAGGTGATCCTGCAGGTTGTCGCCGACGCCCGGAAGCGCGTGCCGCACCGCGATCCCGTGTTCGCGCAGCAGCGCGCCGGGGCCGATGCCGGACACTTGCAGGAGTTGCGGCGAGCCGACGGATCCCGCCGACAGCACCACCTCGCGCCGCGACTGCGCGACACACACCTCGCCGCCTTGCCAGAATTCGAACCCGTCACGCGCTTGCCGTCGAGACGCAACGATTTCACCTGCGCACCCGTGATGACCCGCAGGTTCTTGCGGTGCATCGCCGGACGGAGAAACGCCCTGGCGGCCGACGCGCGCACGCCGCGCCGCGTCGTCATGTGCGCATGGGCGACGCCCTCGTTGTCACCGCGATTGAGGTCGGCAACTTTCGGGATGCCGCGTTGCGCCGCCGCCTCGACGAAGGCGTCGAGTATCTCCCAGCGCACGCGCGGCACCTCGACGCGCAGTTCGCCGCCCGCGCCGTGCCATTCGTTCGCGCCGTCGCAGAAGTCCTCGTGGCGCTTGAAGTAAGGAAGCACGTCGTCCCACGACCAGCCTCGATTGCCGAGCTGGCGCCAGTGGTCGTAATCGCGCGACTGCCCGCGGATATAGACCATGCCGTTGATCGACGACGAGCCGCCGAGCACGCGCCCGCGCGGGATCGGAATCGCACGGCCGTTCAACCCGGCCTCTGCTTCCGAGGTGTAGCACCAGTCCGTGCGCGGATTGCCGAGCGTGCGGAAAATCCCGAGCGGCACATGAATCCAGAAGAAGTCATCCTTGCCGCCCGCTTCGAGCAGCAACACGCGCGCGTTCGGATCGGCGCTGAGGCGATTGGCCAGCACGCAACCGGCCGAGCCGGCGCCCACGATGATGGTGTCGTAGGTACCGGCATCGACACTCATGGAGGCGTCAGGCCGCCTTCGCGGCCTGAATCGCCGCCCACACGCGGCTGGGCGTCGCCGGCATGTCGATGCGGTCGATGCCGAGCGGGCTCAGCGCATCGATCACCGCGTTGATCACCACCGGCGGCGCCCCGATGGTGCCGGATTCGCCGATGCCCTTCACGCCGATCGGATTGGTCAGGCACGGCACTTCTTCCAGCGCGATCTGGAAATTCGGCAGCATGTCGGCGCGCGGCATCACGTAGTCCATGAAGCTGCCGGTCACGAGCTGCGCGGACTGGCGGTCGTAGACCGCGTGCTCGTAGAGCGCCTGCCCGATCCCCTGCGCCACGCCGCCGTGCTGCTGGCCGTTGACGATCATCGGGTTGAGCACCTGGCCGAGGTCGTCGACCATCACGTAGCGGTCGACCGTCACCTCGCCGGTCTCCGGATCGATCTCGACCTCGACCGCGTGCGCGCCATTCGGATGGCTGGGCGGTTCGGGCGAATGCGAGCCAGAGCCTTCGAGCCCGATGCCGAACTTGGTCATCGGCCCCATCGGAGCGAATGATGCCTTCGCGACTTCGGTGAGCGGGATCGCCTTGTCGGTCCCGGCGACCTTGAACGTGCCGTCGGAAAACTCGATGTCGCCCGCATCCGCCTCCAGCATGGCGGCGGCCATCGGTTTCGCCTTGTCGATGATCGCGTCCGCGGCGCGCTTGAGCGCGCTGCCGCCGACCACCGCGCTGCGCGCTCCGTATGTGCCGCGCCCGAACTGCACCTGCGCGGTGTCGCCCTGCACATAGCGGATGGACTCAAACGGCACGCCGAGGAATTCGTGGACGAGCTGCGCGAACACGGTCGCGTGTCCCTGCCCGTGCGAATGCGTGCCGGCGAACACCGTGACGCTGCCGCCCGGATCGAAGCGGATATCCATGCGATCGTTGAAGATGCCGCCGAACTCGATGTAGTAGCAGACCGAGCGGCCGCGCAGCTTGCCGTTCTTTTCCGACGCCTTGCGGCGCTTCTCGTAGCCGTTCCAGTCGACCATCTCGACGCACTTGTCGAGCAGCCGCACGAACTCGCCGGAGTCGTAGGTGTAGAGCGTCGGCGTGTTGTAGGGAAACTTGTTGGGCGGAATGAGATTGACGCGGCGGATTTCGGCGACATCCATGCTGATCTGCCTGGCCGCATGCTCGATCATGCGCTCGGTGAAATACGCGGCTTCCGGGCGTCCGGCGCCGCGATAGGGCCCGGCCTGCGGCGTGTTGGTGAACAGGCCCTTGCACACGATGTGCATCGTCTGCACGTCGTAGGCTTCGGGGATGAAGCGCAGCGAGAACAGCCCGCTCACCATGCCGGGGCCGACGAAGTAAGCGCCGATCTGGAACAGCGACTGCGAGCGGATCGCGAGGATTTTCCCCTTCTCGTCGAGCGCCATCTCGCCGTAGCTGACGAGATCGCGCCCGGTGTGGTCGTTCATCATGGACTCGGAGCGCGTCGCGACCCACTTCACCGGCCGCCGCAGCTTCTTCGAGGCCCACAGCACCAGCACGTCATCGGGAAACGAGCCGCCCTTGAGGCCGAAGCCGCCGCCGACATCGGGCGCGACCACGCGAATCTGATTCTCGGCAATATGCAGGAGCTGCGACATTTCAAAGCGCACGCCGTGCGGATTCTGCGACGAGGTGTAGAGCGTGTAGCTATCGTCCGCCGCGGCGTAATCGCCGATCGCGGTGCGCGGCTCCATCGACACCGGCGTCACGCGGTTGTTTTCGGTGCGCAGCTTCACGACATGTTTCGCCTTCGCGAAGGCCGCGTCAGTCGCGGCCTGATCGCCGAATGCCAGCATGAAGGCGACATTGCCGTTCGGATTGTCGTCCCACACTTTCGGCGCGCCATCCTTGGCGGCGTCTTCCAGCAGTGCGACGGCCGGCAGCGTCTCGTAATCGACCTCGATCATCTCGGCGGCATCGCGCGCCTGCGCCTGCGTCTCGGCGACCACGAACGCGATCCGGTCGCCGACGAAGCGAGCCTTCTCGGCCTGCAGCACCTGCTGGAATATCCGGTGGCCTTTGGGCGCGCCGAGGTCCTCCGGCATCATGGCGGAGGTGTAGGCGCCGAGCTTGTCGGCCGCCACGTCGGCGCCGGTGAGCACCAGCAGCACGCCGGGCGCGGCCTTGGCCTTGGCGGTATCGACCTTCTTGATGCGCGCATGCGCGTGCGGCGAGAGCAGCACCACGCCGTGGCACATGCCGGGCAGCACGATGTCGTCGACATAGCGCCCCGATCCCGTGAGGAACCGCGCATCCTCGACCCGCCGCACCGCCTGCCCGATTCCGAACTTGGCCATTTCCATTCCCTTCCGGATGACGTCTTGGCCGGCACGATATTTCGACCGCACGCCGGGAGCAATGCGCGTCGCTCAGCGCCCCGCCAGCAGGTTGGGCAGCCACAGCGCGATGCCGGGAAATACGGTTATCACCAGCGTGAACAGCACCATGATCACCAGATACGGCAGCGTCACCTTGGCAATGTAGCCGAGCCCGTCGCGGGTCAGCCCCTGGATCACGAACAGGTTGAACCCGACCGGCGGGGTGATCTGCGCCATTTCGACCACCAGCACGAGAAAGATGCCGAACCAGACCGGGTCGAAGCCCGCCTGCTTCACGATCGGCAGCACGATCGGCAAGGTCAGGACGATCATCGAGAAGCCGTCAAGAAAGCAGCCGAGGACCAGGTAGAACACGATCAGTGCGACAATCAGCATGAAGGGCGACAGCCCCATGCCGGCGACAAAATCCGCGATGGCGCGCGGGATGCCGAGGAAGGCGGCCGCGCTCCCGAGAATCGAGGCGCCGAGCAGGATCATGGCGATCATCGAGCACGTCATCACCGAGCCCATCGCGATGTCGCGCAGCGCCTTCAATGTCAGACCGCCCTGCAGCGCCGCCACGATGAGCGCCCCGAGCACGCCGACCGCGGCACTTTCGGATGGCGTCGCAATGCCGCCATACATCGAGCCGAGCACCGCGCCGATCAGGAATATCGCGGGCGCGAGCTCCTTCAGCGCACGGATGCGGTCGAGCAAAGTGAGATTGCGCAGGTCACGTTCGGTCTCGGGCACGAGGCCGGGGCGCAGCGTCGTATGGATCATGACCCAGGCCATGAAGCAGCCTGCGAGCAAGAAGCCCGGGATGAACCCCGCGGTGAACAGCTTGAGGATCGAGACGTCGCCGAGCACGCCGTAGATGATCATGATGTTCGACGGCGGGATCAGGAAACCGAGCGTGCCCGCGCCCGCGAGGCTGCCGATCGCGATGTCCTTGGAATAGCCGCGCTTCAACAATTCGGTGAGCGCCATGCGGCCGACCACCTGCGTGGTTGCGGCGGAAGAGCCGGAGATCGCCGCAAAGATGGAGCAGCCGACCACGTTCACGTGCAGCAGCCGGCCGGGCAGCAGCCCGGCCCATGGCGCCAGACCTTTGAACAGCGATTGCGACAGGCGCGACTGAAACAATATCTCGCCCATCAGGATGAACATCGGCAGCGCGAGCAGCTCCTGCGTGGTCAGGATGTTCCACGCGTACTGCGCCAGCAGCTTGTCGAGCGGGATGCTGCGGAAGATTGCGAGCAGCACCGCGCCGGTCGCGCCGAGCGCGAGCCCGATCCACAGCCCTCCGGCGAGAGCCGAGAACAGCAGCGCAAACATCGTGCCGGTGATGGCGCCCATTTATTCGACCGGCGCCGCCTTGATGCGGTGATCCTCCAGCGGCAGGCCGAGCACGGCCTGAATGGTGCGCGCGAGAAATTGCAGCGCGAGCAGCACCATGCCGAACGCGATGACGGATTCGGGGATCCACAGCATGGTGCCGGAGGAAATCGAAGTCTGCCCGCCGTTAAACGCCGTCCAGGCGAAGCGCGCCATCGCGATGGCGAGAAACCCGACAAAACACGTCGCGACCAGCGAGGCGGCAATTTCCAGCAGGCGCCGCGCGGGAGGTTGGAGTTTGCCGAGCACGAGCGTGACGCGGATGTGTCCGCCCGCGCGCAGCGTCATGGCGGCGCCGAAGGTGAAGCACGCCGCCATCAGGTAGGACGAATACTCCCATGCGACCGGGATATCCGCCGGCACCCACGGCAGGAAATTCGACAGCGCCCGCACCGTGATCTCGGCGAGCATCAGCAGCGTGAGCGTTACGAGACAGGCTGCCCCGATCCAGCCGTCGAGGCGGCCCAGCCGCTCGATGCCGTCGAGCAGCAGCCGCAGCGGCGCGGGCGCCGCCGCGTTGAAGCTCTCTTTCACGAGCTGCGTTTCACTTCGGCGAGGAACGCCTTCACGGGCTTCTCGGACGCGGGCACACGCTTGAGGAACGCGTCCTGCAAGGGCGCGGTCTTGGCCTGGAAATCCTTCATCATGGCGGGCGGGATTTGCACCACCTCCATGCCGCCATCGGTGAGGCGCTTCAGGCTGTCGGTATCGGCCTTGAGCGAGGCCGCCCAGAAATCCGGCTCGAGCTTCTTCGCCAGTTCCTCGATTGCCTTCTGCTGCGCTCCCGAGAGCTTCTTCCAGGTGTCGTTGTTGACGTTGACCATCTGGCACGACCAGGTGTGGTTGGTCGGATAGACGTACTTCAGGAATTCCCAGAACTTTCCGTCGACGCCCGAGACCGACGACGTCGACACGCCCGCGACCGCGCCCGACGCGAGCGCAGGGATCGTCTCGCCCCACGGGATCAGCACCGGCGCCATGCCGACCGCCGCGCACATGTCCTGCGCGTTCTTGTCGGGCACGCGGATCTTCACGTTCTTCAGACCGTCGAGCGTGTCGGTCTTCACCTTCAGGTGCAGGTACTGCGTCGGCCACGGCACCATGTAGAGAACCTTCTGATTGTTCTTGGCCGCGATCGCCTCGTATTCGGGGCGCAGATACTTGTGCAGGATTTTTAGTTCCTGGTCGGAGCCGACCAGGAACGGGATCGATTCGGTCCCAAGCATCGGCTCGTCGCCGACCTGCTGGATGTTGAGGATGTCGGCGAGCGGCACCAGCCCATCGCGTACCGCGCGCAACTGCTCCGGCCCCTTGAAGCCGAGCGAGCCGCCGGCCTGCACGGTGATCTTCACCTCGCCGCCGGTCGCCTTGCCGACTTCCTCGGCGAATTTCTTGGCGTTGGTGGTGTGGAAATTCCCGTCCGGCCACACTGTCGCCAGATCGAGGCTGGTTGCGGCCGAGGCCGGATGCGTCAGAGCCGTACTCGCAAGCACCGCGCCGGTGCCCAGCATGAATTCCCGTCGCGTGAACATGAGACACTCCCCTCTTGGCTGCTTCGTCACTCCGCGGCTTTCACCGGCGTATGGCCATACACATTCCGTGCCGTTTCCTCCGACACCAGTTCATCGGCGAGATCGCGCGCGACGCGCTCGGCCGCGCGCGCCTCCGGCGCGCCGATGCCGCCGCCGCCCGGCGTGAGCACCACCAGCCGGTCGCCCGGCGGCACCTGCTGGAATCCCTTGCCGCGCATTTTCAGCCCCGACTTCAGGCCGAGGTAACCCGCGACCCCGTCGCGCCCGCCATCGCGCCCGCGCGCCGGGTGATCGATACGGTCGAATGCCGCCAGAATATCCCACGGCCGGTCGATGCCGCTGCCGATCTCGATGATCTGCCCGTGTCCGCCCTGCGTGCGTCCTACGCCGCCGCTGCCGGGCCGCAGCTCCTTCTTCCAGAAGATCAGCGGCGTCTGGCTCTCGGCGATCTCGACCGGCGTGCCGCGCACGCCACTCGGATAGGCGGTGGCCGACAGCCCGTCCTTGTCGGGGCGCGCGCCGGTGCCACCGTTCGAGGTCACCGTCATGGTGAATCCGTAATTGCCGCCGGTGCCGGCTTGAGTCTCGCCGCGCACGTTCAGATTCCATAGACACGAGGTGCCTTCGGCCGGCACGCGATCCGGAATGATCTGGCGCAGGCAGCCGAACACGACGTCGGGCAGCATCTGCCCGATGATGTGGCGGCTGCACACCGGCGCGGGCTTCGGCGCGTTGAGGATGCACCCCGTCGGCGCCGACACGGTGAGGGGCCCGAGCGAGCCCGCATTGTTCGGGATCGCGCTCGCGACCACGCAGCCGAGCCCGAACACCGTGTATGCGGTGGTGTAGGCGAGCGGCACATTGATGCCGTAGCGCGATTGCGGCGAGGTGCCGGTGAAATCCACATGGATGCCGGTCTCCGACACCGTGAGCGCCGCCGCGAGCGTGACCGGCGCATCGTAGCCGTCGACCGTCATCTCGTTGCGGTACGTGCCTTTCGGCAGTTTCGCGATCTCCGCCATCACGGCCTCGCGCGAGCGCGCACAGATGTGCTCGGCCAACACATCGAGGTTGTCGATGCCGAACTCGTCCATCATCTCGGCGAGGCGCTTGGCGCCCACGTCATTACAAGCGGCGAGCGAATACGTATCGCCTTCGGTGTCGATCGGCAGCCGCGTGTTGGCGCGGATCATCGCCATCAGGGTTTCGTTCACGCTGCCCTGATCGATCAGCTTGAGCATCGGGATGTAGAGGCCTTCCATGAACACGTCGGTCGCATCCGGCCCGAAGCCGATGCCGCCGATGTCCATCAGGTGGCTGGTGCAGGAAAACAGCGCGACCAACTGGCCCTTCGAGTTGAAGGCCGGCGTGGTGATGACGAAGTCGTTGAGGTGTCCGGTGCCCATCCAGGGGTCGTTGGTGATATAGGCGTCGCCCGGCTTCATGGTGTCGAGCGGAAAGTGGCGGATGAAGTGCTTCACCGACTCCGCCATCGAGTTGACGTGACCGGGCGTGCCGGTGACGGCCTGCGCCAGCATTCTCCCTTGGCGGTCGAACACGCCGGCCGACAGATCGCCGCACTCGCGCACGATCGGCGAGAACGCGGTGCGCATCAGCACCTGCGCCTGCTCCTCCACCACGGCGATCAGCCGGTTCCACATGATCTGCAGGTCGATGAGGCGTGTTGCGTCGGTCATGGAAGCGCCTCTTGTGCGGCGGGCTCGGTGCTACCCTCCCCTGGAGGGGGAGGGTCGCTGGCGAAGCCAGCGGGGTGGGGTGATGGCGACAGAGCGGCGGCCCATCGACAGCTTCCGGCGCGCGACAGCGCGGCGTCT
>JAXDNY010000105.1:0-4351 GCA_034669145.1 Hyphomicrobiales bacterium | reverse complement strand
GGGCCGTCGGCGACAAGGTGAAACGCTGGAAGGTCGGCGACGAAGTCATCGTCCACTGTAATCAGGACGACGGCGACGACGAGGACTGCAATGGCGGCGATCCGCTGCTCTCACCCTCGCAGCGCATCTGGGGTTACGAGACGCCGGACGGCTCGTTCGCGCAGTTCTGCCGCGTGCAGTCGCGCCAGCTGATGCCAAAGCCCGCGCATCTGACCTGGGAAGAGTCGGCCTGCTATACGCTGACGCTCGCGACCGCTTACCGCATGCTGTTCGGCCATGCGCCGCACACGCTCAAGCCCGGCGACAACGTGCTGGTGTGGGGCGCCTCGGGCGGGCTCGGCGTGTTCGGCCTGCAGCTTGTGGCGGCATCGGGCGCGAACGCGATCGCGGTCGTGTCGGACGAGTCGAAGATGGAATACGTGTTCAATCTCGGCGCCAAGGGCGCGATCAACCGCAAGGAATTCAAGTGCTGGGGCCAGATGCCCGCGGTGAACACGCCCGAGTACAACACGTGGCTGAAGGAGGCGCGCCAGTTCGGCAAGGCGATCTGGGAGATCACCGGCAAGCGCGATGTCGATATCGTGTTCGAGCATCCGGGCGAGCAGACGTTTCCGGTGTCGTGCCTGGTGGTGAAGCGCGGCGGCATGGTGGTGTTCTGCGCCGGCACCACGGGCTACAACCTCACCTTCGACGCGCGCTATGTGTGGATGCGCCAGAAGCGCATCCAGGGCTCGCACTTCGCCCACCTGAAGCAGGCGAGCGCCGCCAACCAGTTCGTGCTCGACCGGCGCATCGATCCGTGTCTCTCCAAGACGTTCCCGTGGGACAAGATCCCGGACGCCCACATGATGATGTGGAAGAATCAGCATCCGCCCGGCAACATGGCGGTGCTGGTGAACGTGCCGCGCCCGGGCTGCCGCACGCTCGACGATGCGATGGAGCGGGGGGAGGAGTAGCTAGCCGAGCCGCGCGAGCACCCGTTCGTTTTTCTCCTTGGGGACAAAGAAAAAGTTGGCGACGTATTCGCGGGTCGGCAGCAGCGCTTCATCCTGATCGCGTGCCGCGTCGAAGTCGGCGATGGGCTTCAGGCCACCCTTCGAGAAAAACACGCTGTACGACAGCGCGGCGTAGCGTTCGCTCAGCCGCGCAACCACGCCCGGATTGAACGCCTCGACCAGCTCGATCATCAGCACCGGCCGCTGCGCGGCGACCAGCGCCGACGCGCCGTCGAGCACCGCCTCCTCGTGACCCTCGACGTCGATCTTGAGGAAGCCGCAGTTTGAAACGGCGAAGTCGTCGAGCCGCCGCGTCTTGACGTCAATCGTGGTGGCTTTCTCTCCCGGCTGTTGCTTCGGCGCGATGCTGGCGAGCTCGGTGACGGCGCGGCCTTTGGCGTTGAGCGGGACCGTCAAGGTGGTCCGGCCGGCGCGTGACGACAGCGCCATGTTGACCACCTCGACGTTGCGCGCCGCAACGCTGCGCGCGAATGCGGCGACCGCTGGGTTCGCCTCGAACGCGATGACCTTTTCGGCATAGCGCGCCATCTCGGCCGCATAGATGCCGATCGACGCGCCGACATCGAGCGCGGTTGTGCCGGGCTCCACCAGATGGCGGATGAGCCACAGCTCCGGCTCGCCGCGCCTGAGGAATTTGTACTTGAGGAATTTGAACCGGAACCAGACGCGTGGGCTGTAGTGCTTCAGGGCGTCGTCGAAATTCATGGGCCACCAATAGCAGCCATGCGCGCGATGCTCTAGGCTCCGCGTCAAATGGCCGGCATGCCGGCCATTGTCATGATGACATCGGGGGAAACGCATGAGCTTGTTCGACCTGACCGAACGCGTCGCCATCGTCACCGGCGGCAATGGCGGCATCGGGCTCGGCATGGCGGAAGGTATCGCGGCGGCGGGTGCGACGGTCGTGCTTGCCGGGCGCAACGCCGCAAAGGGCGCAGCGGCCGTAAAGCAAATCACGCAGGCCGGCGGCAAGGCGGAATTCGCCGACGTGGATGTGACCAGCGAGACATCCTGCCGTGCGCTGATCGACGGCGTCGCCAGGAAGCACGGCTCGCTCCATATCCTCGTCAACAACGCCGGGACGAATATCCGAAAAGCCCCGGACGTGGTCAGCGTCGAAGAGTGGAAGACCGTCCTCGATACCAACCTGACCAGCGCGTTCGTGTGCTCGCATGCCGCGTATCCGCACATGAAGAAGGCCGGCGGCGGCAAGATCATCAATATCGGTTCGATGATGTCGATCTTCGGCGCGGGCTTTGCGCCCGCCTATGCGGCGAGCAAGGGCGGCATCGTGCAGTTCGGCCGCGCCTGCGCGAGCGCGTGGGCGAAGGACAACATCCAGGTCAACGCGGTGCTGCCGGGCTGGATCGATACGGAGCTCACGAAGAATGCGCGGCGCGAGGTGGCCGGGCTGCACGAGCGCGTGCTGGCGCGCACGCCCGCGGCGCGCTGGGGGATTCCTCAGGATTTCGCCGGCATCGCGGTGTTTCTCAGCAGCGCGGCGTCGGATTTCGTCACCGGCACGGCGATCCCGGTCGATGGCGGGTTCTCGGTGCAGGGCTAACGCCTGCGCTTCTCGTAACCCATCCAGCGCATCGTTTTTGCGAACAGGCTTTGCTGGCGCAGCGCCGCTTCCGCCGCCGCGGCCTCACGTGCGGCGCGCTCTTCGGCGAGCTTGCGCTCACGCCGGTGCACGATCGCGGCATTGAGTTCGCCGCCGTAGATGAACATCGCCGCGATCCAGTAGAGGAACACGAGCGCGATCATGGCCGAGGCGAGCCCCGCGTACATCGTCACGTAGTTGTTGGCGAATTCCGCGAGGTACCGTCCGAACAGGACGCCGCCCGCGAGCCACAGCACCAGCGTGACGATCAGTCCGGGCCCAATGTCGCGAAAAGTCCGCTTGCCGGCGGGAAGCCATTTGTGTGCCACCACCAGCGCGATCACGATGACGATGCCGGTGATGCCGTAGCGCAAGTATGTGAACTGCCGTTCCAGCGGCGCGAGCCAGGGGGCGTATTTCAGCCAGGTCGCGAACACGAGCGGCGCCAGAATGATGAGAAATCCCAGTGCGAGCAGCGCAACCGCTGCGACCAGCACATAGGCGATCGATTCAAGCTTCAGCAGCCACCACGGGCGCGTCTCTTTGGCGTTGTAGGCGCGGTTGAGAGCGATGCGCAGGCTGTCGACGCCGCTCGCCGCGAAGTAGATCGACAGCACCACGCCGATCGTCAGAACGCCGCCGCGCGTGGTGCCGAGCACGTTGTGGATCTCGCGCGCCAGCGGGCCTGCGACCTCCTGCGGCCAGGAATCGAGCAGCAAGGTCGCGAGATTGTCGGCCACGTCCTTCGAGCCGGCAAAGCCGGCGAGCGCGGTCAGCACGATAAGGAACGGAAACAGCGCCAGCAGCGCCGAGAGCGCGATGTGGCTTGCCAGCGCCCAGCCGTCATCGTCGGCGAATGCGTACATGGCATCAACCGCGATGCGGAAAGCCTTGCGCAAGAACCTCACGGCCGATGCTCCAGACCCAAGTGGTCATTCCGGGGCGCCGCGAAGCGGCGAGCCCGGAATCCATAACCACAAATAGCGCAGAATGGCACGGATCGTGGTTATGGGTTCCGGGCTCCGGCCCATAGCGCGTCGCAGACGCGCGTAAACGCGCTTAAGGGCCGGCCCCGGAACGACGGCCGGTGCTAAGCCGCGCGGACTTCGCCGAGGAAGCGCCGCACCTCGGCGTCGAGGCCTTCGGCGTCAGCCGCGAGCGCCTCGGCCAGCGCCTTCACGTCGTCGGCGGTCGAACGCGCGTCGGCGCTCGCGCCGGCGACGCGGGTCATCGCCTCCGCGCCGGAGCGTGCCTCCGCGGAGGCCCGGTTGACGCCTTCCGCAATGGTCGCGACCGCGGCGTTCTGTTCCTCGACGGCGGCGGCAACGCGTGCCGCGATGCCGGACATCTCGGAGATGATGTCATTGACCTGCTCGATCGCCTGCGTGGCGTCGCCCGCGGCCGACTGGATGGCGCCGATTTGGGTCGCGACTTCCTCGGTCGCCTTGGCGGTCTGGCCGGCGAGGTTTTTCACCTCCGAGGCGACCACCGCAAAGCCGCGACCGGCTTCGCCTGCGCGCGCGGCCTCGATCGTGGCATTGAGCGCGAGCAGGTTGGTCTGGCCGGCGATGGCCTGGATCAGCCCAATCACTTCGCCAATGCGGGTTGCGGCGGTGGCAAGCTGCGACATGGTTTCGACGGTGCGCTGCGCCTCGATGACGGCGCGGCTTGCCACCTCGGTCGAGGTCGCGGCCTGACCGGCGATCTCGCCGATCGACGTCGCGAGTTCTTC
>JAXDNY010000104.1:0-9731 GCA_034669145.1 Hyphomicrobiales bacterium | reverse complement strand
CACGCAAAGCGCGGCCCGACGCCGTAAGGAAAACGCCGCAGCAGAGCGTCGAGAGGCGCGCCGGTCCGCGTCATGGGCCGGTGATCTCCGGCGATCCGGAGATCGACCCGACCGCGAGGCGGGTCATGGGTGCGGCGCTTCCGCACCAGCGCCTGTCGGCGCTCTGCTCCCCCTCGCTTTTTGGGGAGAAGAAAAAGGACAAGGGGCACCCGCGCCCTGCCAACCGGGCCGGCGGAGCGTTGGCTAGCCGCTGTCATTCCGGGGCGCGACGAAGTCGCGAGCCCGGAATCCATAATCACGAAGGGTGAGATGGAATGCGGACTGTGCGACAGCGAGGGGCTTGTGGTTATGGATTCCGGGCTCGCCGCTGCGCGGCGCCCCGGAATGACGGCCGCAGCGCCTTTCCCAATTCAGCGTGCGAAAAGAAAAGCGCCCGCCGGGGAGGATCGGCGGGCGCGAGGTTCCAGACCTTCGAGGGGACGAGGAGGCCTGGAGCAGGGAGGGCCGACGGGGGAGGATCGGCCCGGCCAAGTCGATGGTTTGCGCGTCAGCCGACGCGGTTCACGGAAACGTGTTTCGGAATGCCCGGCACGATCGACGGCGCCGCGATCGTGCCGCCCGAGGGGGCGACCAAGCCGCGGCGGCTGGTGCGCCGCTCGTTGACGCGGCTCACCAGAATGGCGGTCGGATCGCTCCACACGGGTTGCGAGAAGGCATCGCGAACATCGCCCCGGGTCAGCCCGATATCGGCGAGCATATGGTCGTCGAGGCCTGCCAGGATCGTGGCATCGCGGCGATTTTTGAGCATTTCCGCGGCCTGGCGCGAACGGGCCACGACGATCCCGAGAACGGCGTTGACCAGCCACGCAAAGTGCGAGGGGGTCTGGGTATCGGAATAGATCGACATGGCAGTCTCCATAAGGGTCAGCAGCGGGCACAAGCGGTTCCTGCGGCGCTCCGACCTCTCGCGGAGCCACCCGGGATAGCCACCTGATTTGCCCGAACGACACGTATATGCGCCTTCGCTATTGATAAGTGAAACGAATGTTTCTAATCTAACCAATCAGTCGTGGTGATGATTGTCGGGCCGGATCGGCACCTCCGGCCAACCCCTCGAGGACCCCGTCATGACCGCTCTGCTCGACGTCGATCAGCTGCGCACTTTCATCGCCATCGCCGAGACCGGCAGCTTCACGCGCGCCGCCGATATCGTGCACAAGACTCAGTCCGCCGTTTCGATGCAGATGAAGCGGCTGGAAGAGCGGCTCGACCGCGCGATCTTCGCGCGCGACGGGCGCGCCTCGAAATTGACCGAAGACGGCGAGCGCCTGCTCGACTACGCGCGCCGCATCGTGAAGCTCAACGTCGAGACGATCGCGGCATTTTCCGACGAGCTCACCGGCCGCGTGCGGCTCGGCGTGCCGGACGATTACGCCGACCGCTATCTGCCCGAGATCATGGCGCGCTTCTCGCGCGCCTATCCGGCGATCGAGCTCACGGTCATCTGCGAGGAAACGATCTGCCTGATGGAGCGCATCAAGGCGAACGAGATCGATCTCGCGATCATCACCAATTGCCTCGGCAACATGACGGCGGAGAATTTCCGCCAGGAGCGTTTGCTGTGGGCGACGTCGAACCGCCATTCGACGCATCTGGAAGAGCGCCTGCCGCTCGCGCTCGGCCGGCCGACCTGCGCGTGGCGCCGCGCCTCGATCGAGTGCCTGGAGACGATCGGCCGGCCCTACCGCGTGCTCTATTCGAGCGGCAACGCGAGCGCGATCTGCGCCGCCGTGCTGTCCGGGCTTGCGGTCTCGGTGTTTCCGGAATCCGGATTGCGGCCCGGCATGCGCGTGCTCTCGGCGGCGGACGGATTCCCCGAGCTGCCGTCGTGCCGCATCGGGCTGGTGCGCAATCCGCACGAGCGCAATCCGATGGCCGATGCGCTCGCCGAGCACGTCATCTCGTCGCTCGACAACCTGTCGGAGGCGGCAAGAGCGGCGGAGTGACCCCAGAACCTCATGGTGAGGAGCCGCCGAAGGCGGCGTCTCGAACCATGGCCGCAGGCGCGGAGCGTGAGGCCATCCTTCGAGACGCGCCGCTTTGCGGCGCTCCTCGACAGGATGAGGTCCGAATTCAGCTCACCTCCACCGCCGTCGCATCGAGCACGCGCACCAGATCGGCGGGGCTCAGCTCGATCTGCAAGCCGCGCCGGCCACCGTTCACGATGATGCTCGCGTGCCCGAGCGCGGCCTGTTCGACGAACACACGTGCGCGCTTTTTCTGGCCGAATGGCGAGATGCCGCCGACATGATAGCCGGTGTGACGCTCGGCTTCGGCGGGCGGCAGCATCGCGGCGTCCTTGGCGCCGGCCGCGGCGGCAAGCTTTTTCAAACTGACCTCCGCGTCCGACGGCACCAGCACGCACACCACCGTGGTGCCCGCCTTCGCCATCAGGGTCTTGAGCAAGCGCGCCGGATCGACGCCGAGGGCTTCCGCCGCCTGGATGCCGATCCGCGCGGCGTTCGGATCGTAGTCGTATTCATGCAGCGTGAACGCGACGCCGGCTTTCGTGAGCGCGACCGTCGCGGGCGTCCCCTTGGCCATCGCTAGTACGCATACTCCGTGAACACCGGCTCCACGGACTTGCCCCACGGCCCGTGATATTTCTCCAGCAATTCCTCCGCCGGCGTGATGCCGCGCGTCACGAATTCCTGCAGCGGTGCCAGGTAGCGCGTCTCGTCGCGGCCGTCGCTGTCGCGGAAATTGCGCCGCTTCAGTCCGGCCTCGCTCAGCGCGAGGCACTCCTTCGCGAGATCGAGCATCGTGCGCTTAGCGATCGTCGCAGCGAAACCCGCACGCGGCACGTCGTCGCGCAGCTTCTGGCGCTCCTCGGCGCTCCAGTCCTTGACGAGATCCCATGCGGCATCGAGCGACGCGCTGTCATACAAAATGCCGACCCAGAACGCCGGCAGCGCAGGCAGGCGCCGCCACGGGCCGGCATCGCTCCCACGCATTTCGAGATAGCGCTTGAGCCGCACCTCGGGAAAGATCGACGAGATGTGGTTGGCCCAGTCCGACTGCGTGGCGCGCAGGTTGCCGTGTCCCGGCAGCTTGCCCTTGAGCAGGTCGCGGAACGACATGCCGGACACGTCGATGTATTCGTCCTCGCGCTTGACGAAGTACATCGGCACGTCGAGCGCGTAATCGACATAGCGCTCGAAGCCCATACCGGGCTCGAACGCGAACGGCAGCATGCCAGCGCGGGCGTTGTCGGTATCGCGCCACACTTCGGAGCGGAACGACAAGAAGCCGTTCGGGCGCCCTTCCGTGAACGGCGAGTTCGCAAACAGCGCGGTCGCGACCGGCTGCAGCGCGAGCGAGACGCGCAGCTTCTTCACCATGTCCTGCTCGGAGGAGAAGTCCACGTTCGTCTGCACCGTGCAGGTGCGGTACATCATGTCGAGGCCGTAGCGGCCGACCTTCGGCATGTAGGCGGTCATGATCTTGTAGCGGCTCTTCGGCATCATCGGCGTTTGCGCGCGCGTCCATTTCGGGCTCATGCCGAGGCCGAGGAAGCCGATGCCGAGCGGCCGCGCGATCTCGCGCAACTGCGCCAAATGCGCCATCAGCTCGCTGCACGTCTGATGAATGGTCTCGAGCGGCGCGCCGGACAGCTCGAACTGCCCGCCGGGCTCGAGCGAGATCGCGCCGCCGCCGGTCACGTCCGCGAGGCCGATGATGTTTGGCCCGTCCGTGATCGGCTCCCAGCCGAGCAGGTGCTGCATGCCGACCAGCAGCGAGCGGATCGAGCGGCGTCCCTCATAGGGCACCGGCTCGTGCGTGTCGGTCGTGAAGGCGAACTTCTCGTGCTCGGTGCCGATGCGCCATTGCGCCTTGGGCTTTACGCCCTCCGCGAACCAGGCGACGAGTTCGTCGCGCGATTCGATCGGGGTCAGGTCGACGACGTCACGAGCCATTTTTCGGGTATTCCGGGGATGAAGGGCGGCGACCTAAACATGGGTCGCGCGGAAGGGCAATGTGGGCACGGGGCGCATCTATTTCCTGGCGTGCGACATTTCAAACACGTGGTTTGGCGGCGGGATCTCGGTGCGTTGCCTCCCCCGTGGCGGGAGAGGGCCAGGGAGAGAGAAAGCAGCGTTATCTTTATGGCCCCCTTTCCAACTCTCCCCCGCAAGCGGGGAGAGGACACACCTGCGCTTGTGGCGTCCAGGCGGGCTACGTGGTTGCATTTCGCCATTCGCTCATGACACTGCCTGCAGCGGAAACCTGGAAACGCGATGCAAGCGCGATGGTGGCAAATCGGGGTGCGGCCGCAGCGGATTCGCACCTATCTGGTGCTGTTCGCACTGGCGATCACCATTCCGCTGCTGGGGCTCGCGGTCTTCGCGCTGAACCGGATGGCCGATGTCGAGGCGGCCCAGATCGAGCGATGGGTGGTGCAAGCCGCGCGCGACCTGGCGTCGGATGTCGACCGCGAGCTGGATCGCGCGTTCGTCACGCTGGAGACGCTGGCGACCTCGTCCGACCTCAAGCGGGGTGACCTTCGGGAGTTTCACGCGCAGGCGCTGCTTGCGTTGCGCGGGACCAAAGGGGCCATCGTGTTGATAGACCGCTCGTATCAGCAGCTCGTCGATACGCTCAAGGAGTATGGCGCGGAGCTGCCGAAGACCGCCGATCCCGAAACGGCGCAGCGGGTCATCGATTCCAAACAGCGGCAGGTGTCGAACCTGTTCAGAGGATCGGTCTCGGGCCGGCCGGTGTTCAATGTGGAGATCCCCCTCCTCGATGCCGCGGGCGACGTCCGGCATTTGCTCATCATGTCGTTTCAGGCGACCCACATCGCGAACGTCCTCAAGAGCGCACAGCGCGAAGCGCCATGGATATCCGGCGTGACGGACCGCAACGGCATCATCCTCGCGCGCTCCGAGCGTCACGAGGAATTCGTCGGCAAGCCGCTCCCGCCCGAGCTGCTGGAGCAAAGCCGCACGGCCGCGGGCGTCTACCGCGCGACCAGCGTCGCGGGCGATCGCATTCTGCGCGCAACCGTGCGCTCCGATCTCTCTGGCTGGCTGGTGTCGGCCACGGTCCCGCTGTCGCACGTGGAAGAACCGCGCATGCGCAGCCTGCAGTTCGCCGCGCTGTTGCTCGGCACTGCGCTGGTCCTCGGGGCGCTGCTGGCCTACATGTTCGCGCGGCTCATGGCGCGGCCTCTCGATGCGGCGACGCGGGTGGCGGCGTCGGTCGGGCGCGGCGAACGCGTGGAGCCGGGCCGCTCCGCGCTCGCCGAAGCGAATGTTCTGATGGAAACGATGAGCGACGCGTCAGCCGAGCTGCGGCGGCGCGAAGAGCACACCGACTTCCTGATGCGGGAGCTCGCACACCGCGCGAAGAATCAGCTCGCCGTCGTCAAAGGCATGGCGCTGCAGACAGCGCGGCAAAGCAAAAGCGTGGCTGAGTTCATCGCGCAGTTCGATCCGCGCATTCAGGGATTGGCGAAGTCACAGGACGTGCTGGTCCGCCAGAACTGGAAAGGGGCGCGCTTGAGCGAGCTCGCCCACGCGCATCTGGACCTGTTCGCATCGCCGGACCGGGCCGGGATTTCGGGCCCGGAGCTATTTCTCGATTCAACCGCCGTACAGAACATCGGATTTGCGCTGCACGAACTCGCCACCAATGCGTCGAAGCACGGTGCGCTGTCGACAGCGACGGGCCGCGTGTCGGTGGCGTGGAGCAGGCCTGACGCGGGACACATTCGTCTGGTATGGAGCGAACAGGGAGGACATCCGGTCACGACGCCGCACCAGAAGGGATTCGGTCATCGGGTGATCATGGAACTGGTGCCCCAGGCGCTTCAAGGGTCGGCCGGGTTGGAATTCACGCCGGACGGCTTACGCTGGTCGCTCGCGTTCCCCGCCCATCACGCATTGGACCTCTCAACCGCGATAGACACATGATCGAACTTGTAACCGTTTCAGATCGGCCGAAGCTGTGGTTCGGCCCCGCGCCGTCAGAACACGGCGGCGAGCCGCATGGCGAAGGCCTCAAGTCCCGGGCCGATCCGGCGCCGAAGAAAATTCTGATCGTCGAAGACGAGTTTTTCATCGCGCTCGATGCGCAGACGCAGGTCGAGGCGCTGGGTCATATGGTGGTCGGCATCGCGGTGTCAGCCGACCAGGCGGTCATGATGGCCGAACGCGAGAAGCCGGATCTGGTGCTGATGGACATCCGGCTGAGCGGCGCGCGGGACGGCATCGATGCCGCGATCGAGATCCGCGACCGGCATGGCATCGCAAGCATTTTCGTGACGGCGAATACCGACCCGGTCACGCTGCAGCGCGCCGAGGCAACCAATCCGCTTGGCATTCTGCACAAGCCGCTTACGCAAGCGCGCCTGCGCCAGCAGCTCTCGCAAATCGAATGGAAGTAGCCAAGCCCGGCGCTCAGCGAATTTCAACGATCTCCGCTTCGCCTGTCCCCGCCTGCACCACGTCGCCGACGCTTTTGTTCATCAGCGCGCGGGCGACCGGCGACACATACGAGAGCGTGCCCTCGTTCGGCTCGGCTTCGTCCTCGCCGACGATGCGCCAGGTCTGGCGGCGGCCCTCGTCGCGCTCGATGGTGACGGTCGAGCCGAACTGCACCGTGTCGGTCTGCTCGGGCGCGGGCACCACCTGCGCGCTGGAGCGCCGCGCCGTCCAGTAGCGCAGGTCGCGCGCCGCATGCGCGAGCGCCGCGCGGTCGGCCGCAACCTGCGCACGCCCGTGCTCCTCATGCAGGCGCGCGAGCGTGTCCTCAATCTGAGCGAGGCCTTCCGGCGTCACCAGATTGGGATGCTGCGAAATTGGCCGGTCGGGGAGGTCTTCGAAGGCCTCACCGCCGTCCGGTTCCTTGACGAATGCGCGGCTCATGCGAATCCAAGTTGTGGGCCGCGGATTGGTTCCGCAAGGGTCGCCGTCCTCATCCTGAGGAGGCCGCAAAGCGGCCGTCTCGAAGAATGGCAGCAAACTCGAGCCTGCGGCCATCCTTCGAGACGCTCGCTGCGCTCGCTCCTCAGCATGAGGGCGTCGCTACGCCCCCGCCAGCACCATGCGGGCGCACTTCTCGCCGATCATGATGCTCGGCGCATTGGTGTTGCCCGAGGTCAGCGTCGGCATGATTGAGGCATCGGCGACGCGAAGCCCCGAGATCCCGCGCACGCGCAACTGATCGTCGACCACCGCCATTCGGTCGCTCCCCATCTTGCAGGTCCCTACCGGGTGATAGGTCGTCTCCGCGGTGCGCGTGCAGTAGTCGATCAATTCGTCGTCGGACTGCGCCTGCGGTCCGGGGCCGAACTCTTCCGGCTCGATCCATTTGAGCGCGGGCGCCTCCATCAGGCGCCGCGTGATGCGCATCGCCGCGAGCAGGCATTCGCGGTCGATGCTCTCGGAGAGAAAGTTGAACTTGATCGCGGGCGGCGCGCTCGCATCCGCGCTCTTGATGTGGATCGAGCCCTTGCTCTCCGGCCGCATCTGGTGCGCGATGATGGTGATGCCCGGCTCCTTGGCGATCTTCACCTCCGGCGTGACGAGCATCGGCTGGATCGCCAGCATCGCGTCCGGTGAGTCGAGGCCCTCGCGGCTCTTGATGAAGGCGCGCATCGGCGACGCCGGATGGCTGAGGAAGCCCTTGCGCCTGGTAATGTAGAGGAGCCCCTGCCCCAGCCCGCGAAGCCCGCGCGCGCGCTCGTTGAAGGTCACGCCGTGGCGGCCGACGCGCCACTTCATGCGCGGCGACCAGTGGTCGCGCAAATTCTCGCCGACGCCGGGGAGGTCGTGGGTCACCGCGATGCCGAGGCCTTTCAGGCGCTCCGCCTGACCGACGCCGGAGAGTTCGAGCAGTTGCGGCGAGGCGATCGAGCCGGCCGACACGATCACCTCGCGGGCGGCGCGCGCTTCGTACGTCTCGCCCTGCTTGGTGTAGCGCACGCCGACGCAGCGCGCGCCCTCGAACAACAGCGATTGCGCATGCGCGCCGGTCTCGACCCGGAAGTTTCGCCGCGTGCGCGCCGGATCGAGATAGACCTTCGCGGTGCTCATGCGGAAACCGCCGCTGATCGAGCATTGCGTCATCGCGATGCCCTCCTGCGTCTCGCCGTTGTAGTCGGGATTGTGCGGAATGCCGATGCTCTCGGCCGCCGCGATCAGGCTGTCGTAAAGCGGGCCGCTCTCGTCGATGTCGGTGACCTTCAGCGGGCCGCCGCGGCCGCGCAATTCTTCCGCGCCGCGCGAGTAGCTCTCGATGCCACGAAACACCGGCAGAACGTCGTGCCAGCTCCAGCCGCGGTTGCCGAGCTGCGCCCAGTGATCGTAGTCCTGCGGCTGGCCGCGCACCCACACCATGCCGTTGATCGCGCTCGAGCCGCCGAGCATTTTTCCGCGCGGCACCGGGATGTTGCGGCCGCCGGTCGCCGGCTCCGGCTCGGACTCGTAGAGCCAATTCACGCCGGGACGATTGATGAAGCGTGCGAAGCTGATCGGCACGCGCGACAGCGGATGCGTCTCGCCGCCCGCTTCCAGCAGCAGCACCTGATGGCGACCGTCCTCGGTAAGGCGATTGGCGAGCGCGGCGCCGGCCGAGCCTGCACCGATGACGACATAATCGGCCGTGCGGATGTTCATGCGGAGTTCCGTCCCGGTTGGTTTCTTAGCGACGGAGGATACAGAGCAGAGGAGTGCGACAACAAGTGCGCGCCGCACGCTCCGCTTTCCCCTCTCCCGCTTGCGGGAGAGGGTGGCGAACGCCGAAGGCGTGAGCCGGGAGAGGGAAATTTACAGACCGCAGAAAAGAGCCCTCTCCCCGCCGCTTCGCGGCGACCCTCTCCCGCAAGCGGGAGAGGGGAAGAAAGGGGGAGCGTCGTGCGCGGTGAGCGTTACGCCGCCTGCTTCTGCCGCTTGGGGGCGAAGCGCGAATAGAAGCTCTCGCCCTTGGCGGCCATCTCGATGAGCAGCTTGTTCGGCTTGAAGCGCTCGCCGTATTTCTGCGCGAGCTTCTCGCACAGCGCGACGAACGCCTTCGTGCCCATCATATCGATGTAGCTGAGCGTGCCGCCCGAATAGGGCGCGTAGCCGAAGCCGAGGATCGAGCCGACATCGGCCTCGCGCACGTCGGTGAGCACGCCTTCCTCGAAGCAACGCGCGGTTTCCAGCGCCTGGATCGCGAGCAGGCGCGCTTTCAGCTCGGCGACGTCGAGCGTGTCGGGATCGAGCTTCGTCTTCTGCAATTCGGCGAGGCCGGGCCACAGCCGCTTCGGGCCGGTCTGCGGGTAATCGTAGAAGCCCTTGGCGTTCTTGCGCCCGTAGCGGCCGCGCTTCTCGACCATTTCTTCGAGCAGCGACTTCTGCCGCGCGTCGATCGCCTTGGCGCCGAGGTCGGCTTCGGTCGCCTTCAAAATCTTCCACGCGAGATCGACCGCGACCTCGTCATTGAGCGAGAGCGGACCGACCGGCATGCCGGCGAGGCGGCCGACATTCTCGATCATCGCGGCCGGCACGCCTTCGGTCAGCATCAGGTGGCCTTCGCGGATGTAGGTGCCGACCACACGCGAGGTGTAGAAGCCGCGTGAATCGTTGACCACGATCGGCGTCTTGCGGATCGCCCGCACGTAATCGAGCGCGACCGCCAGCGCGGGATCTTCCGTCTTCTCGCCCATGATGATCTCGACTAGCATC
>JAXDNY010000103.1:0-19061 GCA_034669145.1 Hyphomicrobiales bacterium | reverse complement strand
GCCTGGCCGCCGTTGAACGGGCCTTCGTTCACATGGGTGAACATCTGGCTGAACATCGAATTGAGGAACACCGCCTCGAAGTCCTGCGCGCTGGCGCGCGCCTTGGCGGCGACGGCCGGCGAAACTCCGGAACTCGCGAGCGCAGGCGCCGGGCCGAAGCTGAGCGGGGCGGCCGCCATCACATCACCTCGATGTCGGCCTGGATCGCGCCCGCGGCCTTGATCGCCTGCAGGATCGAGATCATGTCGCGCGGGCCGATGCCGAGCGCATTGAGCCCATCGACGAGTTGTTGCAGCGATACGCCTTCGCGTACCAGAGCGAGCTTCTTGCCGTCTTCGGTGACGCCGACGCGGGTGCGCGGGACCACGACGGTCTGGCCGCGCGAGAGCGGGGCCGGCTGGCTCACCTGCGGCGTCTCGCTGATACTCACCGTCAGATTGCCCTGCGCGACCGCGACCGTGGAGACGCGCACGTCGCGGCCCATCACGATGATGCCGGAGCGCTCGTCGATCACGATCTTGGCCGGCAGATCCGGCTCGATCTGAAGCTGCTCGATCTCGGTCAGCAGCGCGACGACCTTGCCGGCGAATTGCTTCGGGATGGCAAGCTGTACGGTCGAGGGGTCGAGCGGCTCGGCGGTCGGCGTTCCGATGAAATCGTTGACGGCCGCCGCGATCCGCTTGGCGGTGGTGAAGTCGGGGTTGCGCAGCGCGAGCCGCAGGTTCGGCAGGCGATTGAGCCCGAAATCGATCTCGCGCTCGATGATGGCGCCGTTGGAGATGCGCCCGACGGTCGGCACGCCGCGGGTGATCTTCGCGGCGTCGCCTTCTGCCGCGAACCCGCCGATTGCCAGCGATCCTTGCCCGACCGCGTAGACATTGCCGTCGGCGCCGAGCAGCGGCGTCACCAGCAGGGTTCCGCCCTGGAGGCTCTTGGAGTCGCCCATCGCCGATACGGTGACGTCGATGCGCGTGCCCTGCGTGCCGAAGGCCGGCAGATTGGCGGTGACCATCACGGCCGCGACATTGCCGGTGCGCAGCGTTTGGCCGCGGATGTTGACGCCGAGGCGTTCCAGCATCGCCTGCAGCGATTGCCTGGTGAAGGGGATGTTGTTGAGGGTGTCGCCGGTTCCGTTCAGCCCGACCACAAGGCCGTAGCCGATCAGCTGGTTCTGCCGCACGCCCTCGACGCTCGCGAGGTCCTTGATGCGCGAGGCGGCCTGCGATGCGCCCGACGCACCGATTGCCAAGACGACCGCGAGCGCGGCGATCCCGGTTCTAACAAACCCCATCGTCTGCTCCCCGTTGCCTGAAGTCCCTTGCGTCTCCCAACGCGCAGGTTGCAACAGGCTCGACCATGCGAGCGGCGTGCCAAACGTAATGAATTGAGATGGCTCGATTTTTTCGTCAGGGCCGGCGCCGCGGGCGGTCAATCCTTGCCGTTGCGGGCAATTTCTGCCGGGTCGTTAACCTAAGTTTAACTACGCAGGTCTGAGTTAGCGCTCACGAACCAGGACGCGTCGCGATGCGAATCCAGGGAACCAATGCGCCCGCAGCGCCCGCGGCCTCGTCCACGGCGCGGCGCTCGGCGTCCGGAACATTCAGCCTCGAGGGCGAAAGCACGACGCGCGCCGCGACCGCCACGTCCGGCATGCGTCACATCGGCGGCATCGAGACGCTGCTCGCGCTGCAGGGCGTCGACGAACCCGGCGAGCGCCGCCGCAAGGCGGTCAAGCGCGGCCGCACTGCGCTCGACGCGCTGGATGCGCTCAAGCTCGGACTGCTCTCGGGAACTCTCGACGCAGGCGCGCTCGCGCGGCTCAAATCGGTCGCCGCAGGCCTTGCGGAGCAGACCGGCGATCCCGGACTGGACACCGTGCTGGCCGAGATCGACCTGCGGGTCGGCGTGGAACTTGCCAAGATCGGCATGCCGCAATCCGGCCGGCAAGGCGCTGTTTAGCCTGCATTATCGGCATTTCGGTCCGTGCTGCACTGCAGGTTTTCCATGTCGCTTCGATGACTGACTTCGGTGTTGTCGGGCGCTTGCCGTACGGATATAAGCTCGCCGCGCGGGGAAGACTCGGTTGTTCGGTCGCGGTGCATGGAGTCGTAGAGGGATGCTGCGGGAAAAAGAAAAGAAGCCGCGAGTGGCCGAGAAGAATGGCCATAAGCTGCCCGACAAGACCATTCACGGCCTCAACGGCTATCGCCCTTCCGACAAAGAGCCTTTCATGGGCGAGCGCCAGCGCGAATATTTCCGCGCCAAGCTGATCATGTGGAAGGACGAGATCCTCAAAGAGGCGCGCGATACGCTGCAGCACCTGCAGGACGAGAACCAGAACCATCCGGACTTGGCCGACCGCGCTTCCTCCGAGACCGACCGTGCGATCGAGCTGCGCGCGCGCGACCGCCAGCGCAAGCTGATCGCCAAGATCGAGGCCGCGATCCAGCGCATCGACGACGGCAGCTACGGCTATTGCGAAGAAACCGGCGAGCCGATCTCGCTCAAGCGGCTCGAAGCGCGCCCGATCGCGACGCTGTCGATCGAGGCGCAGGAGCGCCACGAGCGGCGTGAGCGCGTGTATCGCGACGATTGAACCCGCTTGTCATTCCGGCCGAGCGAAGCGAGGGCCGGAATCCATAACCACGAACCTATCGATGACGCGCAGGCGGAGCTTCAGCTTCGCCTTTCGTGTTTATGGATTCCGGGCTCGCGGGCTTTGCCCGCGTCCCGGAATGACGAAAGCCAACGCTCCGCGCGCTTGCGGCGGCGCCCCGGCTCGTAGAAGCCTCATTCCTCGGCCGCGAGGATGCGCGAGCGTGCCGGCGAAGTCCGTGTAGGCCGGATGGAGCGAAGCGAAATCCGGGATTGGGCGGCGCGTGAACCGACCCCGCATTGCGCTTCGCTCCATGCGGGCTACGCATTGCGCAAACGACACGCGGCCCCCGGCGGGGAGAGCCGGAGGCCGCGTTGGTACGCTGCTCCGTTGTGCACGACGGAGCGGCGGGGAGCTCTCTACTTCGTCATTCCGGCCGAGCGGAGCGAGAGCCGGAATCCATAACCACTAACCTGCGTAACCTCGCGACATTCGTGGTTATGGGTCCCGGCTCGCGCTCGCGTTGCTCGCTTGGCCGGGATGACAGCATCATTTTTTAGAACGGCAACAACACGTCCATCACCTGCTGGCCGTAGCGTGGCTGCTGGACGTCGGTGAGTTGGCCGCGTCCGCCATAGGCGATGCGGGCCTGCGCGATTTTCGTCGAGTCGATCGTGTTGTCGCTCTCGATATCTTCCGGCCGCACGATGCCGGCGACGATGAGTTCGCGCACCTCGAAGTTGACGCGCACCTCCTGCTTGCCCTCGACCACGAGGTTGCCGTTCGGCAGCACCTGCGTGACCACGGCGGCGACATTGGTAAGTAGCGCCTCCTGCCGGTTGACGGAGCCCTTGTTGTCGGTTGACGAGGTGGAATCCGCCGAGAGGATCTTGCCCGGCATCAGTTGCGCGGCTTGCCCGGTCAAGAGCTTGCTGCCGATGAAATCCGTGACGCCGGAATCTTCCTTGCTGGTGCGGCTGCGCGCAGTGCCGTTCTCGAACTTGGCGTTGTCGGTGATCTTCACCTTCACCGTCATGATGTCGCCGACCTGCATGGCCCGCTGATCCTTGAAGAAGGCGCGCGAGCCGTTTCGCCACAGCGAATTCGGATTGTAGACCGCGGGCTGCGGCGCCGGCATCGGCATCTGCACCGGCTTGTAGCCGGGCTGCGTGGTCGGGTTCTCGATTGCGGAGAGCGCCGGCTGCTCGCCGATGTTCTTCAGGCGATCGAGGGCGGAGCAGCCGCCGAGGAGCCCCGTGGCGAGAATCAAGGCAATGGGCGCTGGAAGACGCGATGTGTTCGGCATGACTCTCACGCGGTTCAACGGCTTTGTTCGGACGTTTCGGCGGTGTCGGGCAGGCGCGCCACGACACGCGCAGGAGCGGGCGGTGCCATCACGGTGACGTGGCCGGGCGCGGTGACGACGCCCTGGATGGTGCGCTTCGAGGCGATATTGAGCACGTTCACGCTGTCGCCCTCGGCGCCGCTATCGAGCGCTTTGCCGCGCATCGAGAGAACGATGCCAGGCACCTCGTAGTGCAGCGTGACGGTGTCGTTCTTCTGCACGAGTTCGGCCTTCATCAGGTCGGCCGAGCGCAGCGGCTGGCCCGCGCGCACGGCGCGGCGCGCCGCATATCCGGAAATCTCGGCCGGCTGCGCCGGAGGCTCGGAGGTGAACTCGCTCTTCGGCCGGCGCTCGACCACGAAGTCGCTCGCCTTGATGACGTCGCCGCGCGCGAACGCGCGCGTCGGCACCGCGGCTTCCATTGTTTCGACGGCCGTGCCGGTATAGCGCCACGAACCTTGCGCGCCGCTCGCAAGCTCGAATGCGATGTCGAAGCGGCGCGACGATGCGTCGTAGCTCAGGCGCGCGAGCGAAAGCTCCGGGCTGATATGGGCCTCAAGGTGGATCGGCCGCACGTCGCGATCGAACATGATCTTGAGGTTTTCGGCCTTACCGAGATTATGCCGCGCGGTGAGCGCACGGACGATGCGCGCTTCGATGTCGTCGGAGGCGATTGCGTGGCTCGCGCGCGTCACCGCGACTTCGGTCAGGCCCCGCACTTCCACGGCGACCAACCCGTACGGCCGCACCGCGTCGAGCACGGTGCGCACCGGAACGGCGCCGGTCTGGCCGAGATCGGGCGCGCGGAAGATGGGCGTGTTCGCCGCAACGCCGGCGTTCTCGACCAGGTCGCCGATGCGCACGATGTCGCCGGCGACCGTCGCTTGGGCTTTCAGCCGCGCGTGGCCGGTCGAGCCGGTGATCTGCGCGGCCGCGGGCGCGATGCTGAGCGCGAGCAGCAGGAAGGAGAGGGCGGTTTTCATGATGGCTCTCGTCTAACGCAGCATCTGTGAGGTGGATTGCAGCATCTGGTCGGTCGCCGTGATGACCTTCGCGTTCATCTCGTAGGCGCGTTGCGCGGCGATCAGGTCGGAGATTTCCTTCACGGCCTCGACGTTCGCCTGCTCGAGATTGCCCTGCTGCAGATCGCCGAACCCGTCGACGCTGGGCGTGCCGTTCTGCGGCGAGCCGGAGGCCGGTGTTTCCAGATACAGATTGTCGCCGATTGCCTGCAGGCCGGACTTGTTGACGAAAATCGAAAGCTCGATCTGCCCCACCGTCGTGCTGGCGGAATCGCCGGGCAGGTTGACAGACACCTGGCCTTGCGCGTTGACCGTCAGGTTCTTGGCGTTCTGCGCGATGGTGAGGCCGGGCTGCACGACGTTGCCTTGCGCGGTGACCATGCGGCCCTGCGCGTCGAGTTCGAACGAGCCGTCGCGCGTGTAGGCGGTGCGGCCGTCGGGCAGCGTGATCTTGAAGAAGCCCTCGCCGCGGATCGCGACATCGAGCGGCTTGTCGGTCGGCAGCAGATTGCCTTGGCTCATCACGCGTGGCGTGCCGACCGTCTTCACGCCGGAGCCGAGCTCGATGCCGGCGGGCAGGATATTGCCCTGATCGGAGGTCTGCGCACCGACGCGGCGCACATGCTCGTACAGCAGATCCTGGAATTCGGCGCGCTGGCGCTTGTAGCCGGTGGTGCGCATGTTGGCGATATTGTTCGATATCACCTGGACGTTGAGCTCTTGCGCCATCATGCCGGTGGCGGCGGTGTGAAGGGCTCGCATGGCGGTGTTCCTCGGTCGGCGCTCAGGAGTTCGGGACTTCGGCGAGCTTCTCGATCGCCGCGCGCCGCATGTCGCTCTGCTGTTGCAGCATGCTGGCGACCTGCGTGTAGGTGCGTGTCACTTCGACCATGCGCGTCATCTCGACGACGCTGCGCACGTTGGATTTCTCGATGTTGCCTTGCACGACGCGCACTTGTGCCGCGGCCTTTGCCTGAACGCCGGCCGGGGCCGCGTAGGCGGACGTGCCGTCCTTCTGCAGGCGCTGCGGCTGCTCGAAGCTCACGAGCTTGAGCTTGCCGCGCAGCGAGTCGGTGGTGTTGCGGCCCTCGCGCACCGAGATGGTGCCGTCGGTTGAGATCGAAATGTCGCGATCGTTCGCCTGCAGGACGATCGGGCCGTTCTCGCCGATCACCTTGTGGCCCTCGGAAGTGACGAGCTCGCCGGCGTTGTTGAGCTGCAATGCGCCGTTGCGCGTATAGCGCTCGCCGCGCGGCGTCTGGATGGTGAGGAAGGCGTTGCCGCTGATCGCAACGTCGAGCGGATTGCCGGTCTGCTGCACCGGGCCTTGGGACAGATCGAGCCAGGTCGCGCGGTCGTGCACAAACGAGACGCGGCGATCATTGCCGGCGAACTGGTTGGCCTGCGCGCCGGGCATCAGGAATTCGTGGAAGACGACGTTGTCCGCCTTGAACCCCGTGGTGTTCAGGTTCGCGATGTTGTTCGCGACGACGTCCAGCTCGCGCTGAAGCGCGATCTGGCGCGATAGTCCGACGAGAGCGGCGTTCTCCATCGGTCAAGCTCCCCAAGTGCGACGCGGCTCGCCCTCCCAGGCGGGCTTGCGTCTTGGCCCGTATCGCTGCCTCTCCCAAGGCGGCGGTACGAGCGGTTCATTGCAGCCGCCGTGCCACTCGCGAAAATTATGGTTAATCAACGGTTTAGATAAAACTACGCAGGCCGGCGTCCCGGCAGAAAGCGCCGCCAAGTCCTTGTTACCCGGCAATTTTTTCCCGGTCCGAAAGCAATCGTTAACCATTCGGGACCTAGCTTCGCAGTGAGAAAAGTACGCAGGCGACACGCGCTCACGCGCCGGGGCAAGGTCGGATGGCTAAGACCAAAAAGGCCGAAGAAGAAGAAAAGGAAGCGCCCGCAGAAGGCGCCGAAGGCGAAGCCGCGCCGAAGAAGGGCTTCTTCTCCAAAAAGCTCGTCATCATGGCGGCGGCCGGTCTGCTGATGCTCGGCGGGGCGGGAAGCGGCGCCTGGTTCTTCTTCGGCAAGAAGCCGCATGACGAGAAGCCCGCGCCGGTCGCCGCGAAGCCGCCGGCCTTCGTCGACATGCCCGACGTGCTGGTCAATCTGTCGGGCGCCGTCAACGGCCGCGCACAATATCTCAAGGCCAAGATCGTGCTCGAAGTCGCCGATCAGAAGATCGCCGAGGAGATCAAGCCGGTGCTGCCGCGCGTGCTCGACTCGTTCCAGACCTATCTGCGCGAGATGCGCCCGACCGATCTGGAAGGCTCGGCCGGGCTCTATCGCGTGCGCGACGAACTCACGCGCCGCGTCAACCTCGCGGTCGCGCCGAGCCGCATCAACGCGGTGCTGTTCAAGGAAATCGTCGTCCAGTAGCCGCCAAGAAACGCAAAATGGCCGAAGACCAGGACAATCTCGCCGCCGAATGGGGCGAAGCGCTCGCCGAGCAGGGCGTGCCGCCGAAGGGCGGAGCGCCCGCGGCTGAAGGCGGCGACGATGACATGGCGGCCCAATGGGCCTCGATGATCGAGGACGGCGGACAGTTCGTCCAGGCCGGCAACAAGGGCGGCGCCGAGCGTATCCTGAACCAGGAGGAGATCGACTCGCTCCTCGGCTTCAATCTCGCCGACATCACGCTCAACGAAAACTCCGGCATCCGGGCGATCATCGATTCCGCGATGGTCTCCTATGAGCGTCTGCCGATGCTCGAAATCGTCTTCGACCGGCTGGTCCGGCTGATGACGACATCGTTGCGCAATTTCACCTCCGACAACGTCGAGGTCTCGCTCGACCGCATCACCTCGGTGCGCTTCGGCGACTATCTCAATTCGATTCCGCTTCCGGCGATCCTCTCGGTGTTCAAGGCCGAGGAGTGGGACAATTTCGGCCTGTTCACGGTCGACTCCAGCCTGATCTATTCGATCATCGACGTGCTGCTCGGCGGCCGGCGCGGGCAGACCGCGATCCGCATCGAAGGCCGCCCCTACACCACGATCGAGACAAGCTTGGTCAAGCGCATGGTCGAGGTCGTGCTCGCCGACGCGGAGCAGGCGTTCCGGCCGCTCTCGCCGGTGCACTTCAACATCGACCGGTTGGAGACCAATCCGCGCTTCGCCGCAATCACGCGGCCCGCGAACGCCGCGATCCTGGTGCGGCTGCGCATCGACATGGAAGACCGCGGCGGCAACATCGAGCTCTTGCTGCCGTACGCGACGATCGAACCGATCCGCGACGTGCTGCTGCAGATGTTCATGGGCGAGAAGTTCGGCCGCGATCCGATCTGGGAGGGGCACCTCGCGACCGAGATCGGGCAGGCGACGATCGCCGTCGAGGCCGTGCTGTACGAATCCGAGATGCCGCTGAAGCAGGTGATGTCGCTCGGCGTCGGCGACACACTCACACTCGACCTCAAGCCCGATGCGCTGGTCACGGTGCGCTGCGGCGATGTCGCGCTCACCGAAGGCCGCATGGGCCGCGTCGGCGACAAGGTCGCGGTGCGTGTCGTCAAACCCTTACGCAAGCCGAAAACCACGTTCGCCATGTTCGAGATGGCGGACCAATCCTCCAACCGCGTGGACACGCAATGAGCAACGGACTGGGATTGATGATCGAGAGCCTGGTTGCGGTTCTGCTCCTGCTCACGATCGGCTTCTGCCTGATGCTCAACGGGCGGCTGAAAAAGCTCAAGGCCGACGAGCAATCGCTCAAGGCCACCATCTCGGAATTGATCACCGCCACCGAAATCGCCGAGCGCGCCATCGCCGGGCTGAAGATGACGGTGCGCGACTGCGACCAGAACCTGAGCGAGCGGCTGCGCGCCGGCGAGGCGCTCGCGGGCGAACTCGGCCGCCAGCTCGACGGCGGTCGGCAGGTGCTCGCGCAACTCGCACAGATCACCCTTGCGGCGCGGCCGCACCATGCGCCGGCGCCGGAACCACAGCCTGCGCTGCCCGACGCGCAGGCAACCGCGCAGGCCGCCGCCGCGTTCGCGGCGCGCGCCCGGGCGCGCTTTAGCCAGGCGGCCTGATGCGTTTCGTCCGCGAACTTCGGCTCATTCCGGTCGTCGCACTCGCGGCGACCGCGCTGTTTCTGCTGAAGGTCTCGGCGATCGTCGTCGAGGGCGGCTACACGCTGATCGCCTCGCGCGCAGCGCTGGCGCAGGGATTAGGCGAAGGCCAGGCCGCGAAGGACTTCGAGCTGCCGCCGCCCGCAGCGCTCGATGACGCGGCACCTGCGCCGCGCGGCGATCGCGCGCGCTCGTGGGTGCGCGATATCTACGCGCCGGAATACACCGGCTCGGTCGCGGCGAAGCCGGATGCCGTGCCTGCGCCGAATGCTGCCGCTGCCGCCGAAACCCCCGCTGGCCCTGCGCCGGACGCGCCGAAGCTTTCGGCCGGCGAGCGCGCCGTGCTCGAGAGCCTGCAGCAACGCCGCCAGGAACTTGAGGCGCGCGCGCGCGAAATCGACGTGCGCGACAGCCTGCTCAAGGCCGCGGAAAAACGCATCGAGATGCGGCTGCAGGAACTGAAGGATCTGGAAGCGCGGCTCAACGGCGCGGCCACGAAGAAAGACGAGGCGGAAATCGCAAAGTTCAAGAGCCTTGTCGGCATGTACGAGACCATGAAGGCGAAGGACGCGGCCAAGATCTTCGACCGGCTCAACCTTCGGATCCTGGTCGAGGTCGTTAACGTGATGAACCCGCGCCGGATGTCGGACATCCTGGGTCAGATGTCTCCGGACGTCGCCGAACGCCTCACCATCGAGATCGCCAACCGCTCCGGCGCGGTCGACAAGGCGGCCGCACCGGTCGAACTGCCCAAGATCGAGGGCCGGCCGAGCCGCTCGTGAGTGCTCCCGGCTCGGGGTCACCACAAACCCCGACGGCCTTATCCGAGACAGTTAAGCACCCGTTAAACGCCGCAATCTAGGCTGGAGCCGCGGGCGCGTCGTGACCGAACGATGCCGCGCGGCTGGCGGGTCATGGGCAAGTCGATCACACTCAGGGCGTTGCGGGAGCGCGAGGACGCGCAGGTGCCGCCGCGTCTTGGCGTGCGCATCGTCGCGGTGTTCGTCATCATTCAGTTGCTGCTCCTTGCGATCTTGCTGCTGCTCTATCCCTCCACAGCCCGCGCCGCGGCCGTGAAGGGCGAAGTCGCAATCTCGACCAAGGAGGGCTACGCGCGGCTGGTGTTCACGCTGGCCGAGGAAACCGACGCCGAGGTGCGGCTCAGCAACGGCATCCTGATCATCGCGTTCAAGCAGGCGGTGGATCTTTCGGTCGATCGCATTCCACTCGCGGCGGCGAGTTATGTCGGCGCCGCGCGGCGCGATCCCGACGGTGCCGCGGTCCGGCTCGCGCTCAACCGCAAGGTCACGGTCAATTCCATGGCGGCGGGCGAGAAGCTGTTCGTCGATCTGTTGCCCGAAGGCTGGACCGGCCTGCCGCCCGGCCTGCCGCAAGAGGTTGTCGAGGAACTCGCCAAGCGCGCGCGCGAAGCCGAGAAGAAGGTGCGCCAGCGGATGGCGACCGCGCAGCAGCGCGCACTGCCGCCGGTGCGCGTGCGCGTCGGCGTGCAGCCGACCTTCACGCGCTACACCTTTGCGCTGCCCGCGCTGATCGCGGTGTCGACCGAGCGCGCGGACGACCGGATGACGTTCACGTTCGAGGCGCCGCTCAAGTTCGATCTCTCCGACGCGCAGGCCGCACTGCCGCCGATGGTCGCGTCGATCGAGCCGCAGGCGGGCGCCGACACCATGGCGGTGCGCTTCGAATTCATCGGCAAGACGGATGTCCGCACGTTTCGCGAGGACAACACTTACGTCATCGACGTGATGCCGATCGCGCCGCGCGGCGAAGCCTCGGCCGAGCTGGACAAATCCGACCCGTCCGCCATCGCGGCCGCGCTGAACGAGCCCCGTACCGCACCGGCGCAACCCGCTGCGCGTCCGCCCGAGAAGGCGCAGGCGCCCCCGGTCGCCAAAGCGCCGGAGCCTCCATTGGACAAGCCCGCCGCAGCCCCGGCGGGCATCGTCGCTTCCAAAGGGCCGGAGCAGCGCATGCCGCTGCCTGAACCGTCCGAGCCGCCTGCCACCATTCCGGCGCGCGAGGTTGAGGACGTAAAGCCGGCATTCGCCGATCCGGCGGCGCCGGTCGTGGTCGACGTGCGCCGCCAGGGTGAAGCACTGCGCCTGACTTTTCCATTCGTCGTGCCGACGCCGGCCGCCGTATTCCGCCGCGCCGACGCGATCTGGCTGGTGTTCGACAGCCAGGCGCCGATCGACATCAACAAGATCACCGCGCAGTCCGGCCGCAGCATCCGCAACGCCACCGTCACCCGCTCGCGCCAGGGGCAGGTGATCCAGCTCAAGCTCGACAAGCCGAAACTCACCAGCATCGGCACCGAGGGGCTGACCTGGACCGTGGTGGTCGGCGACATGATGCTGGAACCGACGCAGCCGCTGAGTGTCGTGCGTGTCGCGCAGGGCGGCGGGCGCGCAAGCGCCACCATTCCGTTCGACGCGCCGTCGCAACTGCACCAGCTCTCCGATGCCGAGATCGGCGACACGTTGCTGGTGGTGACCGCGCTCGGGCCCGCGCGCGGGTTTCTCAAACCCCAGGAGTTCGTCGAGTTCAGCGCGCTGGTCTCGACCCATGGCGTGGTGATCCAGCCGCGCGCCGACGATGTCGTGGCGGACGTGATGAACGACAAGGTGGTGGTCACGCGGCCGGGTGGGCTGACGCTATCGGACGCGAGCACGCGGGCAGCTGCCGGGCAGCCGCGGGCATCCGATGGTGCGCGCCCCGCCAAGCCGTCGGCCCTGTTCGTGCTCGATCCGCAGACCTGGGGCTTCGACCGGGAGGGAAATTTCCGCGAGCGGCAAGAACAACTGGTCGCCGCGGCGGCATCGGCCGACGAGTCGCAGCGCACGCCCGCGCGGCTCAATCTCGCGCGCTTCTACATGGCGCGCGAGTTGGTGACCGAGGCCAAGGGCGTGCTCGATGCAACGGCACTCGATGAGAATGCGGTCACGGAGGGCTCGGCGCTGCTGCTGCGCGCCGTCAGCAACGTCATGCTGGGGCGCGGCGCTGACGCCATGAAGGATCTGTCGCACGCCGCGCTCGGCCATCGCAGCGATACCGCGCTATGGCGCGCGCTTGCGCTGGCGCAGCAGGGCAAATGGGCGGAGGCGCGCGAGGGCTTCCGCTCGCTCGACACCGCGACCGCGACGCTGCCCGTGGAATTGCAGCGCCACGCCTTCCATGAGGCGGTGCGTGCCGCCGTGGAGGTGCGCGACTTCGGGGCGGCGCAGAGCCTGCTCAATGAGTTCGAGACGCTCGGGCGGGCGCCGGCGCGCGATGCCGATCTTAGCGTTCTCAAGGGCCGCATCATGGAGGGGCTCGGGCGGCTCGCCGAGGCGCTCACCTATTATCGTGCGGCGGCGGAGTCGGCGGATCGCCCGGCGGCTGCGCGCGGGCGGCTGCGCGAGATCGCGCTGCGCTATTCCGTCGGCGAGATCAAGCGCGAGGCCGCGATCCCGGCACTGGAGTCGCTCGCCACGGGCTGGCGCGGCGATGAAACCGAGGCCGAAGCGCTGCAATTGCTCGGCCACCTCTACGCCGAGGACAACCGCCACCGCGACGCGTTCCAGGTGATGCGCACCGCGCTCATCGCCTATCCGAATTCCGAGACGACACGGCGCATCCAGGATGAGGCGGCCGTTGCCTTCGAACAGCTGTTCCTTGGTGGCAAGGGCGACGCGATGCCGCCGATCGACGCGCTCAGCCTGTTCTACGATTTCCGCGATCTCACCCCGGTCGGGCGGCGCGGCGACGAGATGATCCGCAAGCTCGCCGACCGGCTGGTGTCGGTCGATCTGCTCGATCAGGCGGCCGAGCTGTTGCAGCATCAGGTCGACAACCGCCTGCAAGGCGCTGCGCGCGCGCAGGTTTCGGTGCGTCTTGCGGTGATCTATTTGATGGCGCGCAAGCCCGATCGTGCGATCCAGGTGCTGCGGACGAGCCGCAGCGGCGATCTTCCGAACGAGTTGCGCAGTCAGCGGCTACTGATCGAAGCGCGCGCACAATCCGATGTCGGACGGCCCGAGCTTGCGCTCGAGGTGATCGCCAATCTGGCAGGACACGAGGTCGAGCGGCTGCGCGCCGATATCCTGTGGAAGGCGCGGCGCTGGCACGACGCCTCCGAGCAGATCGAGCGGTTCCTTGGCGAGCGCTGGAGTAAGTTCACGCCGCTGAGCGATACCGAGCGCGCGGACGTGCTGCGTGCGGCGGTCGGCTACGCGCTTTCCGAAGATGCAATCGGGCTCGACCGGCTGCGCACCAAATATGCGCCCAAGATGCCCGAGGGGCCGGACCGGCGCGCCTTCGCGGTGGTGACGGCGCCGTTTAGCAGCAACGCGCCGGAGTTCGGCGAGGTCGCGAAAATGGTCGCGGGCGCCGATACACTCGACGCGTTCCTGCGCGACATCCGCGCGCGCTTCCCGGACACGACCGGCCCGGCGGCGACGACGCCGGCAAAGCCGGTTGCGCCCGGACCGGGTGCCGCGGCCGAGACGAAGCGCGCGAGCTAGCCGATCGGCTTACGTCACCGGCGAGGCGAGCGGCTTACCCTTCTCCACCACGTAGGTAATGATGAGTCTGGTTTTCGCCGTGGCAGCCTTGCCGCCGGCATGCGGCGTGTTCGCCGGGACCTGGAAGGCATCGCCCGGCTTCAACATCTTGGTGTCCTGGCCCTGGATCGGCAGCTCGAAGCCGCCTTCCAGCACATAGGCGGACTCGATGCCCGGGTGCGTATGCTTTCCAACGGCGACACCGGCATCGATTTCGGCTTCCACCAGCAGGGTCTCGTAGCCTGCCGCCGGACCGTCGCTCTTGGAGATGATCTTGCGGTTGACGCCGCCTGACGGTGGCGGCGACCCTTGTGCCGACGCTTCGGTCGCGATGAATCCCGTGATGGCGCAGAGCGCGCACGATGCAAAGCCGCGTCTGGTGAGCATGACAACCTCCCTGTGTCCGGCTCGGTGTCCGGACTTTTGGTTGATGGACGCATTCCGCGACCGGGATTGTAGGCCTGTCGAGACCGCGCCGCCAGCCTAGGTGCCGTAGCTCTGCACCAGGCTGCCCGCGACGAGGTGCCAGCCGTCGACCAGCACGAAGAAGATCAGCTTGAACGGCAGCGACACCACCACCGGCGGCAGCATCATCATGCCCATCGACATCAGCACCGATGCGACCACCAGGTCGATGATCAGGAACGGCAGGAACAGCAGGAAGCCGATCTCGAATGCGCGCTTGAGTTCCGAAATCATGAACGAGGGCACCAGCACGCGCAGCGACATGTCCTCGGGCCTTTCCGGCGGCGGCTGACCTGAAAGATCCATGAACAGCTTCAAGTCCTTGTCGCGCACGTTCTTTTGCATGAAGGCGCGGAACGGATCGGAGGCGCGCTCGAACGCCTGCTCGGGGGTGATCTCGTTCGCCAGCAGCGGCTTCACGCCCGCGTCGTAGGCGGTGAGGAAGGTCGGCCACATCACGAACGCAGTGAGGAACATCGCGAGCGAGATGAGCACCGCGTTGGGCGGCGCGGTCGCGGTGCCGAGTGCCGTGCGCAGCAATGACAGCACCACGACGATGCGGGTGAACGACGTCACCATCACGAGGATGGATGGCGCGAGCGACAGCACGGTCAGCAGCGCGATGAGCTGCAGCACGCGCTCGGTGAGCCCGCCGCCCTGGCCGAAGGTGACGCTGATGTCCTGCGCGGACGCAGGGCTTGCGGCGAGCGCAATCGTTGCGGCGACAAGCGCATAGCGCAGTTTGTTGAGAGCCGGCCGCAATCGTGTTCCCGCGAATCATCGAGCCGCGCCGCGACTCAGTTCGCTGAACGGTACGCGCGATCCGAAGGAGGGGCTATGTCTTCTCGGGCGGACGGCCGAGCAGGCTCGCCATTTCGGCTTCGAGGCTGTCGAGCACGGACTTCGACTTGCCGCCTTTCGCATCCGCGGGGCGGGCGGCCGGATCGTCAGGCGCGGTCGGTGGCGGCGCTTCGCCGTGGGCAAGTTCCTGCGCGGCTGCTGCGGGCGGAGTTTGCGGCTCGGGCGCACCGGGACGGCGCAACGCGGCTTCGAGACGCTGCGCCATGCTGGCGAGCGCTGCATCGGGCGGGCCGCCCGGTTCAGCCGCCGGTACGATCGGCGGAGGTTCGACCGGGCGCGGCGCAATCCCCGGCGGCAAGGGTGCGCGGATCAGCGGATCGCTGAACGGGCGCGGTTCGGGGCGCGCGGCGCGTGCAGCAGGCTCCGGCCGTCCGAACGCGGGACGGGCCGGCTCGGCCGGCGGAGGTGTCCATGCGGCATCGTCATCGAACGGCTGCGGGCGGTTTGCTTCCGGGCGTGGACCTTCGGCACGCGGCACCGGAACGTCGCGCGGCGGATTGACCGGCACGGCGCGCACGATGTTTTGCTCGACCACGAAATCGCTCGGGCCGCCGATCAGCAGCAGATGTTCGACATTGTCGCGCCGCACCAGCACGAGGCGGCGTCTGCCATCCACCGGCGCCGCATCGATCACGGCAAGCCGCGGCTGACGGCCGCGCTGCGCGGCGGTGCCGACGCGGGCGGCGCCGAAGCGGCGAATGAGCCAGAATGTCAGTCCGATGAGGGCGAGTACGATCACGAACGCAACGACGAAGCGTACGATCAGAGACCCCTCCGCGCCAAACAAGCTATCCATCTGCGGTCACCACTCCACCGCTTGAGGCATCACCGCCGAGGCCTGTACCGGCCATGACGGTTGCCCGATCCCCAAGACAATAACGAATTGTAAACGGAAAAGGCCATTTCGCCCAAGGGGCGTGCGGAATCAGCGTTTTCTTGGTTAATGGCGCCGCATTCGCCTGTCCCGGGAGGGCCGATTTAACGCCGCATTAACCATGACCTAGGCAAAGTCTGCCTACCGCGGACAAGGCCGATGAGGGCCGTCGCGAGGGCTTGGCCATGGCAATCTCCGATCTGCCGATCTTTTCGATGCTGCGCACCCGGATGAACTGGCATCAGGAGCGCCAGCGGGTGCTCGCCGAAAATGTGGCGAACGCCGACACGCCGAAATACCGGCCGCGCGACCTCGCGCCGCTCGATTTCGGTCGCCAGGTGCAGCAGGCGAGCGGGCAACTCCAGCTTGCGCTGACCTCGCCAAGTCATTTGTCGAGCCCGAGCGCCACCAGCGCGTTCGCGACCGAGCGGCCGGGCAAATACGACGTCCGCCCAGCGGGAAATGCGGTGAACCTGGAAGACGAGATGATGAAGGTCGCCGCCAACCAGATGGATCATCAGGCCGCGATCTCGCTCTACAGCCGCAGCATGGGCTTGCTGAAGACCGCCATCGGCAAACGGTGAAGGAGGGTTCAAGTGGATTTCCTCAAATCGATGGCGATCGCCGCATCCGGCCTGCGCGCGCAGTCCGGGCGCATGCGCGTGATCGCCGAAAACATCGCCAACGCGGAATCGACCGCGCAACGGCCGGGCGGCAATCCGTACCGGCGCAAGATCCCGACGTTCCGTTCCGAAATGGATCGCGCGCTCGAGTCGCAAACCATGACGATGGGCAAGGTGCGGCAGGACCCCTCGGAGTTCCGCACCAAGTACGAGCCGGGGCATCCGGCCGCCGACGCCAACGGCTACGTCAAATATCCCAACGTCAATTCGCTGGTCGAAATGACCGACATGCGCGAGGCGCAGCGTTCCTATGAGGCGAACCTCAATGTCATCGGCGCGACGCGCCGCATGATCCAGAAGACGATCGATCTGTTGCGCGCCTGAGCGCGAACGAAAATAGGAGAGACGCATGGCGTCGCCGATTACTGCCGCGAATGCCTACGCCAAGCTTGCGCGGCTTGCCGATCCGGGCGCCAATCCGGTCAAAGCCGGGGGCGGCGATTCGGGCGGACCGAGTTTCGGCAAGATGGTGACCGACGCGATCACATCCGTGGTCGAGTCGGGCAAGAAGTCGGACGGGCTCGCGCAGGGCATGGCGGCCGGCAAGGCCAATATCGTCGACGTGGTGACGGCGGTAAGCGAGACCGAGATCGCGGTCGAGGCGATGGTTTCGGTGCGCGACAAGGTGATCCAGGCTTACGAAGAGATCATGAGGATGCCGATTTGATTTTCCCTCGCCCCATAGCCCGTCGAGAGACGGGCGTGAACGCCCTGTTGGCGGGGAGAGGGTGGCGAGCGAAGCGAGCCGGGTGAGGGGCTTCGCGCCACACAAACAGCCCCTCACCCGACCTGTCTTCGCTGCGCTTCGACAGGTCGACCTCTCCCCGCAGGCGGGGAGAGGTAAAGAAAGGAAGACATGACCGGCCCGGAAGTCCTCGACGTTGCGCGCGATGCGATCATCACGCTGGTGCTGGTGTCGGCGCCCCTGATGCTGGTCGGGCTTATCGTCGGCGTGGTCATCTCGCTGTTTCAGGCGCTGACGCAAATCCAGGAAATGACGCTGGTTTTCGTTCCGAAGATTCTGGCGATCTTCGTCGCGATGCTGATCGCGCTGCCGTTCATGGGTGACGTGCTGCAAGGACATATGACGCGGCTCGCCGCAAGAATAATGGGCGGCTAGCGCATGATCCCGAAAAGTGGGAACCGGTTTTCGGAAAAGATCATGCGCCAAATGATCTAGCGACAGAGCCATGCAGCTCGACGTCTCATTCCTGCCCGCCTACGGCGCCGCCTTCATCCTGATGTTCGCGCGCATCGGCACCATGATCATGCTGCTGCCGGGCCTGGGCGAGATGAGCGTGCCGGCGCGCATCCGCCTCACCATCGCGCTGCTGCTGACCTTCGTGCTGTTTCCGCTGCATCGCGCGGGATACGCCATCGATCTGCGCTCGCCCGGGCCGGTCATCATCGCGCTCGGGCAGGAATTCGCGATCGGCATGGTGCTCGGGCTGACCGCGCGGCTCACCATCTCGGCGCTACAGGTCGCGGGCTCGGTGATCGCGCAACAACTTGGGCTCGGCTTTGTCACCGCGGTCGATCCGACGCAAGGGCAACAGGGCCTGATCGTCGGCAATTTCCTCACGCTGCTCGGCGTCACGCTGATCTTCGCGACCGACCTGCACCATCTCGTCATCGCGGGGCTGCATGACAGTTACCGGCTGTTCGCGCCCGGCGAGGTGCCGGTCGTTTCCGATGTCGCATCGCTGGTCACCAACACGGTCGCGGGCGCGTTCCGCGTCGGCATCCAGCTTTCCGCGCCGTTTCTGGTGTTCGGCCTCGTGTTCAACGTCGCGCTCGGCGTGCTGTCGCGCCTGATGCCGCAGATGCAGGTCTACTTCGTCGCGGTGCCGCTCTCGATCATGATCGGCTTCCTGATCCTGCTGATCGTCGTCGGCGCCATGATGGCGAGCTTCCTCGGTTACGTCGGGGGCGTGCTGCACGAGCTCGCTCCCTATTCATAAGGGACCGCCGTGGCCGACGAACACGACGATACCGAACGATCCGAAGAACCGACGCAAAAGCGGCTCGACGACGCGCTGCAACGCGGCGACGTCGCCAAGAGCCAGGAGGTCAACACCTGGTTCGTGCTGGCCGGCGCGACGCTGATCCTGCTCTCCTTCGCAGGCACCATGAGCTCGGGCGTCACCGCGCTGCTCGGCGGATTGCTCGCGAACGCGCATCAAATTCCGGTCGACGGGCGCGGCCTCATACACACAATGCAGACGCTCGCGCTGGGCACCATCGCGGCTGTCGCGCTGCCGTTCGCGCTGCTGATGCTGGCCGCCACCATCGGCAACATGGTGCAGCATCGGCTCGTCTGGTCCGCCGAGACCCTCAAGCCGAAGCTCTCCAAGATTTCGCCCGCCGCGGGCTTCAAGCGGCTGTTCTCGAAGATCGCGCTGGCAAACTTCATCAAGGGGCTGATCAAGCTCACTTTGATCGGCGCCGTGATGGCGGTGATCCTGTGGCCGAAGCGCCATCAGCTCGACGGCCTCGTCACGATGGACCCGGCGGTCGTCCTCCCGCTGACCAAGACGCTGTCGCTGGAGATGCTCGGCACGGTGGTCGCCATTCTGGC
>JAXDNY010000102.1:0-24832 GCA_034669145.1 Hyphomicrobiales bacterium | reverse complement strand
CGATGAACAAGAGCTTGTAGGCGTCCTCGCCCTCCGCGTAGATCTCGACCTGCGCCGGCATGTTCGAGCGTGTGTTCTTCTCCTCGAACATGCTGATCGGCGCGAGCTGCGAATAGCGCAGGTTCTTCTTCAGGTACGCGTCGCGCGCGCCTTCGGCGAGCGCCGCCTCGTCGTCGCCCTCGGTCCAGACGAGGCGCCCCTTCTTGCCCATGATGATCGCGGTGCCAGTGTCCTGGCACATCGGCAGCACGCCGCCCGCTGCGATGTTGGCGTTCTTCAGGAAGTCGAACGCGACGAACTTGTCGTTGTCGCTCGCCTCCGGGTCCTCGACGATGGACTTGAGCGAGGCAAGGTGCGCGGGGCGCAGCAGATGATTGATGTCGGTGAACGCCGCCTCCGACAGCGCCCGCATCGCCTCATGCGACACGACCAGCACTTCTTTGCCCAGGATCGTTTCGATGCGGACGCCATCGGCGGAAAGCTTGCGATAGGTGGTGGTGTCCCGGCCGAGCGGAAACAGCGGGGTGTGTTTGTATGGAGGGAGCGGGTGGGGAGAGAGGGGGGCGTTCATGGGCGTGACCAGTTCTGCCGATAAGATCAGATGGTGTAGCTTGTTTCTAAGCGAAAGAAAGTAATGTTTCGAGGAGTTCTCCCATGAGGCGCGGCACACTCGGGTTGCCACTGCCGACCGAATTGCCCCCAAACCAAACCATTCATTGGCGTGCGCTTTCGACCCGCGAATATTACGATTACGCGCGCGACAGTGACCTCGGAAAAAGGACGAAAGCGAATTTGCTAGCTGATCCGCGATTTCGGTCGATTGATGGTCAGATGTTCAGCAACGGTCAGGGTGGTTCCCAACTCTCTGCAGACCATCTAGTCGCGTGGTACGTCTATCGGATCAATGAGGCTGGGCAAACGGTAGCAGCACAAGATCTCAATATCTTTCTCGATTCTCCCACAATTGATCTATTAGCCGTACTCTGGGTCTATGGAGTTAGAAGCAAGAGTAGAGTGAGACTTGTTGATGATATTGAACTGCTGCCCATCGCTGATATGCCATTCTCGGAAGAGAAGTTTGAATATCAGAGCTCGACGTTTTCGATTGAAGCTCACAAGCTACCGTCGCCTGAAGCGGCGCTAGTGAAACAAGTCGCCGTTCCGAAGTTATTGACGGGTGGGACCCCACCAATTCGCAATCCGGCGGTCGACCCCGCAAGCGCAATACAATCGAAGCTACAGGGCCTATCAGTATTGATGAATGCATTGCCCGGGGTATGCTGCATGTCAGGATACCAAACGTTCTACTGCATGCCGCATACCCCAACCGGCGCGTTCGGCGGGTCGAGTGGAGGGGCGGCTCAGTTCGATATCTTGCCACGCAACATGTCGAACTTTGATCCGCAGTATGCGGACCTACTGTCGCGACTGGCTGAGAAGTTTGAGAACCTATCGGGTGTAGCAAGGACTCGCATCGAAGCCGCCCTTCATCGTCTGGCCCAAGCGAAAGGACGGCTTGATCCTGGAGACGTTTCTCTAGATATCGGTATCGCACTCGAAATGGTGCTGCTTAACAACGAACATGAAGGGCAGGAATTACCTGGGCAACTGAGTCTGCATTTTCGCCTGCGAGGAAGCTGGCTAGTTGGAAAGACGGCGGAAGAGCGCGGAGCAGTCTACAAGACCTTGACGAAGATTTATGCCCTGCGGAGCCAAATCGCTCATAACGGCTTTTCGAGAGAGCTTTTTCAAACAAAGTATTCAGAACGAAATGCCATGTTGGCCGAGCATATCGGACTTGCGGAGCAAGTGCTGCAACGCCTGATACTGGACGGGACACCCAGCAGTTGGACTTCCTTGATACTCGGTGCCGCGAGTTAGCATACCACTGCCTAGGGCCGCGTGGGCTTCGCTTTACTCAGCGCACCCTACAAACTATCGCCCTTCCCCTCCTGCCGCTCCGCATAGGTATCCACCAGCGCGCGGATCATGCGCTGATACGGCACGCGGCGCTTCTTTGCCTCGCGCTTGAAGAAGTCGAGGCTGCGGCGTGAGAGCGAGAGCGTCACCTTCACGTTCTCCTCGCGCGGCACAAGATCGGCGGGCGCGGGCAGGAAATCCGGGATCACCCGTACGCGCCCGATCTCGCCCGCGGTGTATCTAACGGTTCTGTTGCTCATAGAGTCTCTTTCCCTTCCGCCAGTAGCCCGCACCGAAGATGCGGATGCGCCCTGCCCGATACGTGAAACGCACCGTCATCACGCCGTCCGCGACCACGCCGAAACAGAAGTAGCGCGGTTCTGCGCCGCTGTGGTCGAGGTCTTCGGCGATCACCCGGCGCGGATCGAGGAACGCATACTGCGCCTCGATGAAGCTCACGCCATGCTTGATGCGGTTCGCGCGATTCTTGGCCTCGTCCCACTCGAAGCTCGGCGCGTCCGGCATAGGGTATGTATCTTATGCCATACTTAAGTATGGCGCAAGGCGTTCAGGAATCAAACATCGCCACCGCCCGGATCGGGCTCGCCGTCCCTCCCCTGATCCGCAGCGGAAATCCGATGAACCTGAAGCGGCCCTTGCCGGCCACAGCCTCCAGATTCCACAGGCACTCGATGTGCGTGATGCCGCGCTCGGCGCAGGCGATGTGCGCCTTGTAGTTTGGCTCGCCCTGCGGCGCGGGGCTCACCGCCTCGACGCCGAACATGCCGACGCCGCTGTCGGCGAGCCAGTGCACGGCATCGACATGCAGTCCGGGAAAGTCGGTCACATAGCCCGGCGATCCGAACAGCCGCTTGTTCACGCCCATGTCGATCAGCACGGTGTCGCGCTTGGCGATGCTCTCGCCGGTGGCCGCGAGCGCAGCCTCCATCTCCGGCACGGTGATCTCGTGCTTCAGCGGCACATGGCTCAGGTCGAGGCATATGGCCGAGGTGTAGAAATCCGAGAGTGGCATCTGCTCGATCGAGGCCGCGTTCGGATCGGGATTGAAATGACACGGCGCGTCGACATGCGTGCCGGCGTGATCGCTCAGCGACATGAACAGCGCCTTGGAACTGAAGCGCGTCTCTCCCGCCGTCTTGATCTCGTCGTGGTCGTACCAGGTGCTGAGCGCGAAGGGCGGATGCGAGGGATGGGTCGGCGTGCGGTGATAGAGCTCGCGAGAAAGGTCGATGAATTTCATTGAGATGCACTCCGCCCGTGTTCAAGAGTTATCCGGAACAAGTCATCTTCATCATACAGAAAAGAGGCCCTCTCCCGGCTCACCGTCTTCGACGGTTCGCCACCCTCTCCCGCAAGCGGGAGAGGGGAAGAAGGAGCGCCGCGCCGCGCGCGCCCGGGGATAACTCGCTGAAAAAAAAGTTATCCCCGCCTGCAAAACCGCATTTATCATGATTGCACCCTGCTCGATGAGGGGCGCTTCTAGAGGCGTCTTGGAGTGGAGCGGGCCGGAGAGCGGGGCTGGAGATTCGGCCCTTATCGCTTTCCGGCAGCCGGCGCCCGGCAATTCCGGGCCTTGGTTGGTGCGGCGCCCGCGGGCGTGCTGACGCACAGCACGCACTCGGGCGGCGTCGGGGCTCCGCCCGGAGGTACTATGGCCTCCTGCCAGGAGCTGGCTGACGATCGATGGGCACGTTTTGCACCATCGACGAAAGCGCGGCCCGCCGCCGTAAGGAGAACGCCGCAGCGGAGCGCCGAGAGGCGCGCCGGCCACCGTTACTGGCCGGTGATCTCCGGCCGAATTTCCGGAGATCGGCCCGACCGCGAGGCGGGTCACGGGTGCGGCGCTTCCGCACCAGCGCCTGTCGGCGCTCTGCTCCCCTCATTTTTTTTCGGGAGCGGAAACGGACAAGGGGACCCCGCCCCCATCCGATCGGGCCGGCGGAGCGTTGGCTGTTTGAAAACTGAATCGGAATCGAAGGACGCGGGAAGCGCGCGTGCCTCACGCCTTACCGGTGATCTTGTCGATCTCCTTCATCTCCTCAGCCGTCAGCTCCCAGCCGACCGCCTTCACGTTCGCCTCGATCTGCTCCGGCTTTGTCGCGCCCGCGATGATGCTCCCAACCGTCGGGCGCGCCGCGAGCCAGGAGAACGCAAGCTCCAGCATGGTGTGGCCGCGCGCCGTCACGAAGGCTTCGAGCTTCTCGACGATGTCGAAGTTCGCGTCGGTCACGACCCCGGAGAACACCGGCATCGCGAGCCGCGTGCCGGCGGCTGTTGCGCCGCGCTTGTGCTTGCCGGTGAGCAGGCCCGAGGCGAGCGGGTAATAGGGGAGCAGCCCGAGGCCGTAGCGATCGAGCGTCGGAATGTGCTCGGCGTCAGCGCCGCGCTTGAGCAGGCTGTATTCGTCCTGCGCCGACACGAACGCGTTGAGACTGTGATGGCGCGCGGTCCACTGCGCCTCGACGATCTGCGCGGCGGAGAAATTCGAGCAGCCGATGTAGCGCACCTTGCCGGCGCGGACGAGATCGTCGAGCGCGCGTAAGGTTTCCTCGATCGGCGTCAGCGGGTCGTGCCGGTGCTGCTGATAGAGATCGAGCCAGTCGCTCCTGAGCCGCTTCAGGCTCGCCTCGCAGGCCGCCACGATGTAGCGGCGCGAGGCGCCTTTCTTTTCACCCTCGTCCATCGCCATGCCGAATTTTGAGGCAAGCACGATGTCCTTGCGCCGGTCGCCGAGCACCTGCCCGAGCACGGTTTCCGAGCCGCCGCGGCCGCCATAAACGTCGGCGGTGTCGAAGAGGGTTATCCCTGAGTCGAGCGCCTTGTGGATGACTTTGGTGGAGCTCTCGAGGTCCATCCGCTGGCCGAAATTGTTGCAGCCAAGCCCGACCAGCGAGACCCGCAGGCCCGACTTGCCCAGATTGCGCAAGATCATGATCGCTCCCTATCTGATGACGTGGCGACGCTCGCACGCGTTTTGCCCTCTGACAATCCGTGCGGCGCAACGCTGCACTCGCGCTTGGCGAAGCGTTCTGCTACTGGACAAGAGCCGGTCCGGGAGTAACTCTCCGCAAAAAAGAAACGACGGGCGACCACCGACCCGAGGGAACAATGCTCCATCCACTCCGCGCGGCGGCGCGGTTTATCGACCAGAAGATCGGCTGGAACCGGATCGGCCTCGCTCTCAGCCTTGTCATCATCGCGTCGGCCGCGACGGTGCTGTATCGCATCCTGCGCGAAACCAACTTCTCCGACGTCATCGTGGCACTGAAGGCGACGGACCCCTTGGACGTAATGCTCGCGGGCCTGTTCGTTGCGGCCGCCTATTTCACCCTGACGTTCTACGATCTGTTCGCGCTGCGCACGATCGGCGCGAACCACATCCCGTATCGCACCGCCGCGCTCGCGGGCTTCACCAGCTATTCGGTCGGCCATAACGTCGGCGCGAGCGTGTTCACCGGCGGCGCGGTGCGCTACCGCATCTATTCGGCCTGGGGGCTGACCGCGATCGATGTGGCGAAAATCTGCTTCATCGCGGGGCTCACGTTCTGGCTCGGCAACGTCGCGGTGCTCGGTCTCGGCATTGCCTATGAGCCGCAGGCCGCCAGCGCGATCGACCAATTGCCGCCGTGGTTCAATCGCGTGATCGCCATCATGGGGCTCGCCGTGCTCGCCGGCTATGTGGCGTGGGTTTGGGTCAAGCCGCGCGTCATCGGCCGCGCCGACTGGGTGGTGACGCTCCCGGGCGGGCCGCTGACTTTGTTGCAGGTCGCGATCGGCATCGTGGATCTCTCGTGCTGCGCGCTCGCCATGTATGTGCTGATGCCGGACGATCCGCACATCGATTTCATCAAGCTCGCGGTGATCTTCGTCTCGGCGACCCTGCTCGGTTTCGCCAGTCATTCGCCCGGCGGCCTTGGCGTATTCGATGCCGCCATGCTGGTCGCGCTGATCGAATTCGAAAAGGAAGAGCTGCTGGCCGGGCTGCTGCTGTTCCGGCTGCTCTACTATGTTGTTCCTTTCGCGCTCTCGCTCATCATCCTGGGTGTGCGCGAACTGTGGCTCGGTGTTACGTCCAGGCAATGAACGGGTGACGGCTCACGCCGGATCGTGATGGCGATCGAGACCCTTCGGGCGTTGTTCGGCAGGCTGATCGGCCGCAGCGGAGCCGTGGGCGATGCCGCGCAATCAGCCGACGCGCCAACACCGCACGCGCAGCTCCTTGATTCCGTGGTCGCGAGCCTGCCCGATGCCGCCATCGTGCTGGATCGCGGCGGCCGGGTCATGACGTTCAACGCCGCCGCGCGCACCATTGCGCCAGCGCTCACCCGCGGCGCGCAAGCCTCGCTCGCGCTGCGCGTACCCGAGGTGGTCGAAGCGGTGCGCGTCGTGGTCGCCACGAACGAGCCGCGCAGCGTGGAATTTGCTCAGCGCGTGCCGGTCGACCGCTGGTTCATGGCGCATGTCCGCCCGCTCTCCGGCGAGGGCGCCGACCTCATCCTGCTGGTGTTTCACGATCTCACGCCGCTGCATCGCGTCGAGGAAATGCGCGCGGATTTCGTCGCCAATGCGAGCCACGAGTTGCGCACGCCGCTTGCGGCGCTGTCCGGCTTCATCGACACGCTGCTCGGCTCCGCGCGCGACGACGTGGCGGCGCGCAACCGCTTCCTCGCCATCATGAAGACCCAGGCGACCCGCATGGCGCGCCTGATCGACGACCTGCTCTCGCTCTCGCGCGTCGAGCTGATCGAGCACATGCATCCCGAGACGCCGGTCGATCTGGTCTCGATCGTGCGTCAGGTGGTGGACGGGCTGCAGACCCTCGCGACCGACCGCAATGTCGAGATCGCGATCGCGCTGCCTGCCGAGCCCGCGATCGTGCCGGGCGACCGCGACGAACTCACCCGCGTGTTCGAGAACCTGATCGAGAATGCGCTGAAGTACGGCGCCAACGGCAAGCGGGTCGATATCGGCTTTTCGGCAGCGACCGCGCGCGGCGGCGAAGCCGAGACGCTGGTCACGGTGCGCGACTACGGACCGGGCATCGCCGCCGAACACATTCCGCGCCTGACCGAGCGCTTCTACCGGGTCGATGTCACGCAGAGCCGCGCCGAAGGCGGCACCGGATTGGGGCTCTCGCTGGTGAAACATATCCTCAACCGCCACCGCGGACGGCTGGCCATCGAGAGCGAGGCCGGGAACGGGGCGACGTTTACGGTCCGGCTCCCGCTCATCCACACCGAGTCCGCGGCCGCGGCGCAATAAGCTCATTCGCTTCAATCGCTTAAGCTGTCACATTGGCGTCACCCAAACTTCATACAACGGCGACATGAGACGCCTAACGGTACCGGCGGCAACGGCAACAAGCACACGAACAAGCCAACCGCTGCCAAGACTTGGCGTCGAAAGAACGGGAAAACATCGAACGAAGGCAAGGCTTGGGATTCGCCCGGGCTCTCCGTGCATTCGTTCGGACAGCAGGAGAGATCCTTTGAAACCCATCCAAATCATCGCGGCTGCCGGCCTTATCTCGGCAGCGCTGATTGCACCCTCCAGCGCCCTCGATATCTCGGGCGCGGGCGCGACGTTCCCTTATCCGATCTACGCCAAGTGGGCGGACTCCTATAAGAAGGAGACCGGCGTCGGCATGAACTATCAGTCGATCGGTTCAGGCGGCGGCATCAAGCAGATCAAGGCCAAGACCGTTTCCTTCGGCGCGAGCGATGCGCCGCTGACCGGCAAGGACCTTGAGGACAGCGGGCTGGTGCAGTTCCCCGCCGTCATGGGCGGTATCGTGCCGGTCGTGAACCTCGACGGCGTCAAGCCCGGCGACCTTGTGCTCGACGGTCCGACGCTTGCCAAGATATTCCTCACCGAGATCAAGAGCTGGGACGACCCGGCGATCGCGAAGCTCAATCCAAATGCCAAGCTGCCGAAGCAGGCAATTGCGATCGTGCATCGTTCGGACGGCTCGGGCACCACCTTCAACTTCGCCTATTATCTCGCGGAAGTAAGCCCGGACTGGAAGTCGAAGGTCGGCGTCAACACGGCGGTCCAGTGGCCCGGGGGTATCGGCGCCAAGGGCAACGAAGGCGTGGCCAACAACGTCGCGAACACCAAGGGTTCGATCGGCTACGTCGAATACGCCTACGCCAAGCAGAACAAGCTGACTTACACCCAGATGGTCAACAAGGACGGCAAGGCGGTTGCGCCGACTGCGGAGACATTCCAGGCGGCTGCGGCGAATGCCGATTGGAAATCGCAGCCCGGTTTCGGCGTGATCCTGGCGAACCAGCCCGGTGCGCAATCCTGGCCGATGACGGCGGCGACCTGGATCCTGGTTTACAAGAAGCCCGCGGATCCACCTGCCGTCGCCGAGACCCTGAAGTTCTTCGACTGGGCCTACCGCAAGGGCGACAAGATGGCCGAAGACCTCGACTACGTGGCGATGCCCGACAAGGTCGTGAAAGACATCGAGCAGACCTGGGCTGCCGAGATCAAGGACGCCAGCGGCAAGCCGCTCTACGCGGTGACGAACTGACATGCCGAGGGGAAAGGGCGTTGGATCGCCCTTTCCCCATCTCCCTGGATGGCGTTTGCTGCGGCCGGCCGGCCGCCCTTGGCCGGCTCCGTGCATTTGCCGAAGGAGGGGCCACAGATGTCGTTCGCGGGGAATAACAAGTGGCTGACCTTGCGTTGCAGAGTTCCGGCATGAGCGTCGCCGAGAATCCCAGCCGGGCCAAGGTGCTGGCCAACCTGCGCCTGAGCGATAACGCGTTCCGCCTGATCACCCGCAGCGCCGCGCTGCTGGTTCTGGCGCTGCTCGGCGGCGTGATCGTTTCGTTGATCATCGGTTCGATGCCGGCGTTGCAGGCGCTTGGACTTGAGTTCTTCACCACGCAAAGCTGGAATCCGGTCACCGATAAATTCGGCGCGCTCGCCCCGGTTTACGGCACCATCGTCACCTCGCTGATCGCGATGGTGATCGCGGTGCCGGTCGGCCTGATGATCGCGTTCTTCCTCACCGAACTGTGTCCGATGTGGCTGCGCCGCCCGATCGGCATCGCGATCGAGCTGCTGGCCGGCATCCCGAGCATCATCTACGGCATCTGGGGCCTATTCGTCTTCGCGCCGTTTCTGCAGCAGCACGTCCAGCCGCTCCTGATCTCGGTCTTCGGAAATATCCCGGTTCTGTCCTCGGTGTTCGAGGGGCCGCCCTACGGCATCGGCATGCTCACCGCGGGCCTGATCCTCGCCATTATGGTGCTGCCGTTCATCACGTCGATTTCGCGCGACGTGTTCGATGCGGTGCCGCCGATGCTCAAGGAATCGGCCTATGGCCTCGGCTGCACGACCTGGGAAGTGTTCCGAAACGTGGTGCTGCCCTATACGCGCGTCGGCGTGATCGGCGGGATCATGCTTGGGCTCGGCCGTGCGTTGGGCGAGACCATGGCGGTGACCTTCGTGATCGGCAACGCGCACAAGATCGCGGCCTCGATCCTGGCACCCGGCACCACGATCTCGGCAACCATCGCCAACGAGTTCACCGAGGCCGTGGGTGACATCTACACCTCATCGCTGATTCTGCTCGGGCTCATCCTGTTCGTGATCACCCTCATCGTGCTGACGATCGCGCGGCTGATGCTGGCGCGCATCGAGAAGCGGATCGGATAGGGCATGGCCGGTTCATTCGATTCCTCTCTTTACGCCAGGCGCCGCCGCGGCAACGCGATCTCGAAGGTTCTCGCTTTCGCCGCGACGGCGTTCGGCCTTGGCTGGCTGGTGCTGATCCTCGGCGTGCTGCTCTGGGAGGGTGTCGGCGGCCTGTCGCTTTCGGTATTCACCGAAATGACGCCGCCGCCCGGCTCCGACGGCGGTCTGCTCAACCCGATCATGGGCAGCCTCGTGATCACGGCGCTCGCGGTCGCCATCGGGACGCCGATCGGCATCCTGGCCGGAACGTATCTCGCCGAATACGGACGGCACGAGAAGATCTCCAGCGTCATTCGCTTCATCAACGATATCCTGCTCAGCGCGCCTTCGATCGTGATCGGCCTGTTCATCTACGAAGTGATGGTCGCGCCGATGGGGCATTTCTCCGGCTATGCGGGCGCGGTCGCGCTCGCCGTGATCGTGATCCCGGTGGTGGTTCGCACCACCGAGGATATGCTGACGCTGCTGCCGAACACGTTGCGCGAAGCGGCCGCCTCCATCGGCCTGCCGCGCGCGCACATGGTGTGGCATATTGCCTATCGGGCGGCGCGCGCCGGCATCCTGACCGGGATCCTGCTCGCGGTTGCGCGCATCAGCGGCGAGACCGCGCCGTTGTTGTTCACCGCACTGAACAATCAGTTCTGGAGCCTCAACCTCAACGCTCCGGTATCCAGCCTGCCCGTCGTGATCTTCCAATTTGCGCTGTCGCCCTATGCGGAATGGCAGAAATTGGCTTGGACCGGCGCGCTCATCATCACCACCACGGTGCTCGCGCTCAGCATTACGGCGCGCGCGCTCGCGTCTTCTGGAAAGCCGTCATGAATGTCGCATCCCTAGCGGTTCCGAACGTAGCCCACGCGCCGGTCGACGTTGCCGGGCTGACCGCGAAAGTATCGCTGCGCGACCTCAACTTTTTCTACGGGGACTCGCGAGCGCTCAAGAACATCAGCCTGTCACTCTATGAGAACAAGGTGACGGCGTTCATCGGCCCGTCGGGCTGCGGCAAGTCCACGCTGCTGCGCGTTCTCAACCGGATGTACGACCTCTATCCGGGTCAGCGTGCGGAAGGTCAGGTCTTATTCGATGGCGCGGACATCCTCTCGCCCAAGCAGGACGTCAACCTGCTGCGCGCGCGCATCGGAATGGTGTTTCAGAAGCCGACCCCGTTTCCGATGTCGATCTATGAGAACATCGGATTTGGCATCCGGCTTTACGAACGGCTTCCGAAGTCCGAACTCGACGGCCGTGTCGAGCATGCGCTCAAGCGTGCCGCACTGTGGGAAGAAGTGAAGGACAAGCTCTCCGCCAATGGACTGAGCCTCTCCGGCGGCCAGCAGCAGCGATTGTGCATTGCGCGCACCGTGGCGGTGAAGCCGGAGGTGATCTTGCTCGACGAGCCGTGCTCCGCGCTCGACCCGATCTCGACCGCCAAGATCGAGGAGCTGATCGACGAGCTCAAGCGCGACTACACGATCGTGATCGTGACCCACAACATGCAGCAGGCGGCGCGCGTGTCGGACTTTACCGCCTTCATGTATCTCGGCGAACTGGTGGAGTTCGGCTCGACGCGCCACATCTTCACCAATCCGACGGATCGGCGCACGCAGGATTACATCACCGGCCGCTTCGGCTGACTTGCAGGAACAACGAAATGGCTGACCATCACACCGCGAAGGCCTTCGACGTCGATCTGCAGGACCTCTCCCGCATGGTCGCCGAGATGGGCGGACTTGCCGAAAAGCAGATCGCCGAGGCGATCGATGCGCTGGCGCGACGCGACTCCAAGCTGGCCCAGCGCGTCGTCTCGCTCGACGTGTCCATCGATGCGTTGCAACGCGAGATCGAGGAACGCGCGATCCTCACCATCGCGCGCCGCCAGCCGATGGCGGTGGACTTGCGCGAAATCGTCGGGGCGTTGCGCGTCGCGAACGATCTCGAACGCATTGGCGACCTCGCCAAGAACATCGCCAAGCGTGTGATCGCGCTTGGGACGCCTACTTATCCGGCCCAGGTCATCCGTGGCGTCGAGCACATGGCCGACCTCGTGCTCGGCCAGCTCAAGGATGTGCTCGATGCTTACGCGCGCCAGGACGTCACCAAGGCGCTCGCGGTGTGGCGCGGCGACGAGGAGATCGACGCGGTCAACAACTCGTTGTTCCGCGAGCTGCTCACCTACATGATGGAAGATCCGCGCAACATCACGTTCTGCACGCACCTCCTGTTCTGCGCCAAGAACATCGAGCGCATGGGCGACCATGCGACCAACATCGCCGAAACGGTCTATTACATCGCGGAAGGCCGCGCGCTCACCGACGAGCGGCCGAAAGGCGACAGCACGTCGTCGACCACCGTGCCGTTTCCGGCGGCCTCATAGGGTTACGCGACATGAGCGCCCGCATCCTGATCATCGAAGACGAGGAGCCGCTGACGCTGCTGCTGCGCTACAATCTCGAAGCCGAAGGCTACGAGGTGGAAACCTCGGCGCGCGGCGACGAAGGCGAAACCAAGCTCAAGGAAAGCCCGCCGGACCTGCTCGTGCTCGACTGGATGCTGCCGGGCATGTCCGGCATCGAACTCTGCCGCCGCCTGCGCGCGCGCCCCGACACCGAGCGCCTGCCGATCATCATGCTCACCGCGCGTGGCGAGGAAAGCGAACGCGTGCGCGGGCTTGCGACCGGTGCGGACGACTACATCGTCAAGCCGTTCTCGGTGCCCGAATTGCTGGCGCGCATTCGTTCGCTGCTGCGGCGCGCGCGCCCCGAGCGGGTCGCGAGCGTGCTCGGCGCCGGCGACCTGGAGCTCGACCGCGAGAAAAAGCGCGTCTCGCGCTCCGGCCGCGAGGTTCACCTCGGTCCGACCGAATTCCGGCTGCTCGAATTCCTGATGGAAAACCCCGGGCGCGTCTATACGCGCGAGCAGCTGCTCGACGGCGTGTGGGGCCGCGACATCTACATCGACGAGCGCACCGTCGACGTGCATGTCGGGCGCCTGCGCCGCGCGCTCAACCGCGGCCGCGCTTCCGATCCGATCCGCACAGTGCGCGGCGCCGGCTATTCGTTCGACGAACGGTTCGGCAAGACGGCGTAAGCCAAACAAAAAGAGCGGCAGTTGCCCGCCGCCCAGTTTGTTACGCTCGGGAGGACACTCGTTTGCGCATGATCTGATCCGAAAACCGCTTCACACTTTTCGGGATCATGCGCCCACTAGCGCGAAGGACGCCTGTCGCGCCGCGCCGCCGGCGGCTGATAGGCAACGCGCCCGTGATAACCGCAATAGGGTGTCCCGGCGTTGGTCTTGCCGCCGCAGAAGAAGAAATCCGGCTGCCCGGGATCGCCGATCGGCCAGTGGCACTTCTCCTGGTCGAGTTCGAGTAGCGAGCAGCGCTGTCCGATCGGGATGATGTTCTCGATCAACTCGGGCTCGGGCTCCGGGTCGTAATCGTAGGACGGCATCTGGGCGAGTGCCGTGTTGCCGCGCATCATGGTGCGCGGCGCGCGGAACATCTGCGAGGGCGCGCGCGGCTTGCGCTGGCGCGGCACCGAGGAGGAGGGGGCCTTGGCGCGTCCGGAGAGGCCCAGCCGGTGCACCTTGCCGATCACGGCATTGCGGGTGATGCCGCCCAGTTCACCCGCGATCTGGCTCGCCGACAGGCCGTTCGCCCACAATTTCTTCAAAAGCTCGACGCGATCGTCGGTCCAGGTCTGCGGGTCCCGTGCCTGCAACTCGGGCCGTTTCTGATCTAAAAACGTCATTGGGCTCTGCTCCACTCTGTTCCTGTGTGGCCGGCGCCCCGTGCGGAATCCCCCTCCTACGCCCGGCGACCCCTGCCGCCGAACGCACGCTATACCTTGTAGGAAACGAACTCAGGAGACACGCCGCCGCACGAGATGTCGTACCTGAACGTCACAAAACTACAATATACCGTGACTCCAGCGCAAGAGTCGGGGTTTACCGGATGCACCGCGATCCTCTGTTTTCCCCAGCAATGTCCCTTTTGACCCCCCGAAGCGGCGAGCGTGTGGCAGTGCGGTCATGTTGACCGGCGCGGACGGTCTACGTACAATCCCCTCCAAGTGCCGCCCGGCGAGGCGGCACATTTCATTTCAGACGTCCCAAACGAGAAGCGCGCCATGAGCACCGCTCATCTTCTGCCGACTTTCGCGCGTGTCGACCTTGCGTTCGAAAAGGGAGAGGGCGCGTGGCTCACCGCCACCAATGGCGAGCGTTATCTCGATTTCACCTCGGGCGTTGCCGTGAACGCGCTCGGCCATGCGCATCCGAAGGTCGCTGACGCGATCGCCGCGCAGGCGCACAAGGCCATCCATGTCTCCAATCTGTTCCGTGTCCCCGAGCAGGAAAAGCTCGGCGACCGGCTGTGCGAGCAAAGCTTCGCGGACTACGTCTTCTTCTGTAATTCCGGCGCCGAGGCGATGGAAGGCGCGATCAAGACCGCGCGCAAATTCCAGGCGGTGAACGGGCGCCCCGAACGCTACCGCATCATTACGTTCGAAGGTGCGTTCCACGGCCGCACGCTTGCAACCCTCGCTGCCGGCGGACAGAAGAAATATCTCGAAGGCTTTGGTCCGGTGGTCGAGGGCTTCGACCAGGTGCCGTTCGGCGATCTCGAAGCGGTCAAGAAGATCATCGGGCCGGAGACGGCCGCGATCCTGATCGAGCCGATCCAGGGTGAGGGTGGCGTGCGCGTGCCGTCCAACATGTTTCTCAAGGCGTTGCGCGCGCTGTGCGACAAGCACGATCTGCTGCTGATCTTCGACGAGGTCCAGTCTGGCATGGGCCGCAGCGGCGAACTGTTCGCCTATCAGCGCACCGGGGTCGAGCCCGACATCATGGCGCTCGCCAAGGCGCTCGGCGGCGGCTTTCCGGTCGGCGCATTTCTCTCCACCAAGGAAGCCGGCGCGGGCATGACGCCCGGCACGCACGGCTCGACCTTCGGCGGCAACCCGCTCGCGATGGCGGCCGGCAACGCCACGCTCGACGTGATGCTGGCGGATGGATTTCTCGATCACGTCAAACGCATCGGGCTCCTGTTCAAGCAGCGCCTTGCCGAGATCAAGGACCGGTTTCCGAGCGTGGTCGCGGAAGTGCGCGGCGAGGGCCTGTTGCTCGGCCTGCGTTGCGTCGTGCCGAACAGCCAGCTTGTCGAGGCGCTGCGCGACGAGCATCTGCTCGCGGTCGCGGCCGGTGATAATGTCGTACGTCTCCTGCCGCCGCTGATTGTCGGCGAAGCGGAAGTCGGCGAGGCGATGGGCATGCTGGAGCGCGCCTGCGCGCGGCTTGCGCGCGCCGGGAAGCCGGCAAAACAAGGGGCTGTCGGGTGAGCGCGCAGGCGCTGCGGCACTTTCTCGATCTGACTGAAATTCCCGTCGCCGAGCTGCGCGGGATGATCGAGAGCAGCCGCGCCATGAAAGAGCGCGTCAGGCGCGACCGCGCGGGCGCCGGCAAGCCGCTTGCCGGAAAGACTCTCGCGATGATCTTCGACAAGCCCTCGACACGCACGCGCGTGTCGTTCGACGTTGCGATGCGCCAGCTCGGCGGCGATGTCGTCATGCTCACGGGCCAGGAGATGCAGCTCGGCCGCGGCGAAACCATCGCCGACACCGCGCGCGTGCTGTCGCGCTATGTCGACGCCATCATGATCCGCATTCTCAATCACGAGGCGCTGGTCGAGCTGGCGCGGCACGCGACCGTGCCGGTCATCAACGGCCTGACGCGGCTGTCGCATCCGTGCCAGGTGATGGCCGACGTGATGACCTTCGAGGAGCACAAGGGAAAGATCAACGGCCGCACCGTCGCGTGGACCGGGGACGCCAACAATGTGCTCTCGTCCTGGATGCACGCCGCCAAAAGCTTCGATTTCCGCCTGAAGGTCGCGATCCCGCCGCAGCTCAAGCTCGACCGGACAATCGCGGGCTGGGTGAAACAATCCGGCGCCGCGATCGAGGTCGGACACGATCCCGAGGAGGCCGTCGCCGCGGCCGATTGCGTCGTGACTGACACTTGGGTCTCGATGGGCGACAAGGACGGCGAGCGCCGCCACAACCTGCTCAAGCCGTATCAAGTCAACGCGCGGCTGATGGCGCAGGCCCAGCCCGACGCGATCTTCATGCATTGCCTCCCCGCGCATCGCGGCGACGAGGTCACCGACGAGGTGATCGACGGCCCGCAATCGGTCGTGTTCGACGAGGCCGAGAACCGGCTGCATGCCCAAAAGGGCATCTTGGCCTGGTGCCTCGAAGGGCGGTGACCGGCGCGTGGAACCATCCGAAATAGGGGCTCGCAATTTCGCTCCGAGCCGCTAAATACCGGCCGATGTCCAACCCCGATATCGCGATACCCAGCCGCGCACCCGCGGAAACCTCGGCTGACGACACGATCCTGCCGTTCGAGGTCTCGGCCCTCGACCTGCGCGGGCGCGTGGTGCGGCTGGGGCCTGCTGTCGACACGATCCTCACCAGCCATGACTATCCCCAGCCGGTCGCCAAGCTGCTCGGCGAAGCGATCGTTCTCGGCGTGATGCTCGGCAGCGTGCTCAAATTCGAGGGCCGCTTCATCCTGCAAACCAAGACCGACGGGCCGGTGCGCATGCTGGTCGTCGATTTCACCACACCCGACAAGGTGCGTGCCTGCGCGCGCTTCGACAAAGAGAGTGTCGCGAAGGCTATTGCGGCAGGCACAACGGATGCCGGTGCAATGCTCGGGCGCGGCCATCTCGCGATGACGATCGATCAGGGCGGCGACATGAGCCGCTATCAGGGGCTGGTCGCGCTCGAGGGCGGCACGCTCGAAGATGCGGCGCACGAGTATTTCCTTCGGTCCGAACAGATCCCGACCCGCGTGCGCCTTGCGGTCGCCGAAGAGCTTCGCGCGGCGTCCGGCGGCGCGAGCCATCGCTGGCGTGCCGGCGGCATTCTGTTGCAATTCGTTCCGCGTGCGCCCGAACGCGCACGCCTGCCCGATCTCGATCCCGGCGATGCGCCGGAGGGGACCGCGCCGCATACCATCACGGAGGACGAGGCCTGGGTCGAAGGCCGTTCGCTGATCGAGACCGTGGAGGACGTCGAGCTGATCGATCCGGCGCTGTCGTCCGAGCGGCTCCTCTACCGCCTGTTCCACGAACGGGGCGTGCGTGTCTTCCGCAGCGCCGACCTGCACGCGCAGTGTTCGTGCTCGCGCGAGAGCGTCGAAGCAATGCTGCGCTCATTCCCGCAGAACGATCGCGACGACATGGTCGAGAACGGCGTCATCTCGGTCACCTGCGAGTTCTGCAGCGCGACCTATCTCTTCGACCCGGCGGACGTGGCGGACCCGCAGTGAAAGCGTTCAATTGATCGTGCGTTGCGAATCCGGGCTATCGAGCGAAAAGGTCGGGATCGCGATGTCGAATGCTTCGCCGTTGGCGGAGGCCATGCCGTAGCTGCCGGTCATGAAGCCGGATGGCGTGGGCAACGGCACGCCGCTGGTGTATTCGAACGACTCGCCCGGCTTGAGGACAGGTTGCTTGCCGACGACGCCCGCCCCGCGTACCTCCTGGCGGCGGCCCATCGCATCGGTGATGCGCCAGTGCCGTGTGCGCAACTGGACCGTCTCAGGCCCGCGATTGGTGATCTCGATGGTGTACGCCCAGAAATATTCCCCGCTCTCCGGCGAGGATCGGTCGGCGAGATACTCTGGCGTCACCGTGACCTCGATATTGCGTGTGACGGACTGATACATGGCTGATCGCTCATGAGCATCGAAGGCAAGGCATACCGCTGCGCCAGTGAATCGCGTTCCGCGGTCGTGCGCAATGGTCGCGGTGGCCGGCATTCTCAATCCGCCCCCATCGACCTATTATCCGGCTAGCACGGCAACAAGAGCAATTCATGCCACCGATCGCCCCAGCCGGACGGGACCTCCGACTCGATCTGTTTCGCGGCCTCGCGCTGTGGCTCATTTTCCTCGACCATATTCCGGCAAACATCGTCAACTGGATCACGATCAAGAACTACGGCTTTTCCGATGCCGCCGAAATCTTCGTCTTCATCTCCGGCTACACCGCGGCATTCGTTTACGGCCGCACAATGCAGCAGCGTGGCGCGGTGGTGGCAAGCGCGCGCATCCTCAAACGCGCCTGGACCGTCTACGTCGCGCACGTTTTCATTTTCGTTATCTTCATGGCGGAGATCGCCTATCTGACGCGCAGCATCGACAATCCGCTCTACAACGAAGAAATGGGCGCGCTCGATTTCATGAAAGAGCCGGGCGACACGCTGATCCAGGCGCTGCTGCTCAAGTTCAAGCCGACATTCATGGACGTGCTGCCGCTCTACATCGTGCTGCTGATCGGATTTCCACCGGTGCTCTGGCTGCTGTTGCGCGCGCCGACGCTTGCACTCGCGCTTTCGGTCGCGCTTTATACGGCGAGCTGGAACCTGAGCTGGAATCTGCCCTCCTATCCGACCGGCGTCTGGTACTTCAACCCGTTCACCTGGCAGCTTATCTTCGTGTTCGGTGCTTGGTGCGGGCTCGGCGGCGTCACGCGGCTCGGCTCCTTCATGCGCTCGCGCTGGGTACTGGCGATCGCGGCGGCTTATCTGCTGTTCGCGTTTCTCATCGTCATGACATGGTACTTCCCGCGCTATGCGACTTACATCCCGAAATGGTTCCAGGACTGGATGTACCCGATCGACAAGACCAACATGGACGTGCTGCGATTCGCACATTTCGTCGCGCTCGCGGTCGTCACGGTCCGATTCATTCCGGCCGACGCGTCATGGCTGAAATCGCGTTTGGTCAAGCCGATGATCATGTGCGGGCAGCACTCGCTGGAAATCTTCTGCCTCGGGATCTTCCTGTCATTCCTCGGGCATTTCGTCACCTCGGAAATCTCCCGGTCGATAGGAATCCAGATACTAATCAGCGCGTTAGGCATCCTGACAATGATTGCAGTGGCCTGGCTGATCTCATGGTACAAGGGAATTGAAGGACGAGGTTCGGGGCCACAACCGAAGCCGTCCGACGCGGACCTCGCGGGAGGCGAGGCATGAAACTCTTTGCCGGCATACTGCTAGGTGTTCTTACGTATGCGGCCGCGGCATTCGCGAACGCGGGCGGCGAATGTGGCGTGGCCGCGCATCTGGTGCACGCCGATGCCGCAATGCCGCGCGTCGCAACCGCCATTACCAAGGCGAAAACCCTTAATGTAGTCGTCGTCGGAACGACCTCGTCGACGCTTCCGGGCGCCGGCGGTCAAGCCTTGGCGTATCCTGCGCGGCTCGAAATTGCATTGCAGAAGAGGTTGCCGGGCGTCGCCGTCAAGGTTATATCCATGGCAAAGCCGCGTCAGACGGCCCAGGAGATGGCGGACGGTTTCCCCAAAATCCTCAAGGACGAAAAGCCGACGCTCGTCGTTTGGCAGACTGGTACAGCCGATGCCATGCGCGGTGTCGGTGCCGACAGTTTCCAGGCGACGCTGGAAGGGGCGGTCGACAAGTTGCAGGCAGGTGGGGCGGACGTCATCTTTATGAACATGCAATACAGCCCGCGCACGGACGCCGTGATTTCCACGACTGCGTATGCCGATGCGATCCGCTGGGTCGGTCTTGAACACGCAGTCAATGTGTTCGATCGGTTCGGGGTAATGCGTCAGTGGAGTGAGCTCGGAACGTTCGATCTTCTCGCCGCGACCAAGTCGCTTGATACCGCCGCCAAGGTGCATGATTGCATCGGCCGGCTGCTGGCGGATCTGGTTGTCGAAGCCGTGTCGACGGACCCGGAAAAGAAGGACATCATCAAGCAATGAGCCGGGTTCTATCCTTGTCGGCCGCCGGCGCGGCATCCACGTTTGCGCTGGCACTGGTCCTTTCGCTCGCCGCTCCGATGACCGCAAGCGCGCAGAATGCAGCGCTGTGTGCAGCGCCGCCCGAGTCCGCCGGGCTGGAGCATGCGCCGGTTCATTTGCGCGAGCGCATCGCGCAGGGCCGCCCGATCAAGATCGTCGCCATCGGCTCGTCGTCGACGTTCGGCTCCGGCGCGACCAGCCCGGCGAATTCGTATCCGAGCCGGCTCGAAGCCGAGCTCAAGGCGCAGCTTCCCGGCCTCCCGGTCACGGTGCTCAACAAGGGCATCGGCGGCGAAGAGGCACCTCAAATGGTCGCGCGCTTTGACGCCGACGTGATCGACGAGAGCCCCGACCTCGTGCTGTGGCAGGTGGGCAGCAATTCGGTGCTGCGCGATCATCCGACACCGGGCGAAGTGATTCGCCAAGGCGTCGAGCGGCTCAAGGAGAGCGGCACTGACGTGATCCTGATCAATCCGCAGTTTGCGCCGAAGATCCTCGCCAAGGCCGATATCGGTCATGCGGTCGACGTCATCACGGCGACCGCGCGCGACGCCGAGGTCGGCGTGTTCGATCGCTTCGCCGTGATGCGTTACTGGCGCGAGAGCGAGCGGATTCCATTCGAGCAGTTCCTCTCGCCCGATCTGCTGCACATGAACGACTGGAGCTACGCCTGCACCGCCAAGCTGCTGGCGGCCGCGATCCTCGACGGCACCAAGCTGCCGGTCGCGACGGCCACCGCGCCCGTTACGACGGCGAAGCCATAAGGCTGACCGCCTAGACCTTATCCAGCGCGGCCAGCAGGTCCTCCACCACATCGTCGGGATGTTCGAGCCCGCACGACAGGCGCACCAGCCCGTCCGTGATGCCGAGTTCGGCGCGTGCGGCCAGCCCGATGCGCTGATGCGTGGTGGTCGCCGGATGCGTGATCAGGCTCTTGGCGTCGCCGAGATTGTTCGAGATGCGCACCAGCTTGAGCGCATCTTGAAACCGGAATGCGCCCGCCTTGCCGCCCTTGACCTCGAACGCCACCAAGGTCGAGCCGCCGCGCATCTGCTTCTGCGCGATCGCGGCCTGCGGGTGATCCGGCCGTCCCGGATAAATCATGCGCGTGACCTTCGCGTGATCGACCAGCGCGACCGACACGGTTGCCGCCGTATCGGTTTGCCGGTGCACCCGCACGCTCAAGGTCTCCAGGCCTTTGAGCATCACCCAGGCGTTGAACGGCGAGATCGACGGTCCGGTCTGGCGGATCAGATTGTGCACGTTGTCCTGGATGAATTTCTCCGACCCGAGCACCACGCCGCCGAGGCAGCGCCCCTGGCCGTCGATGTGCTTGGTCGCCGAATAGACGACACAGTCGGCACCGAGCGCGAGCGGGCTCTGGAAGATCGGCGTCGCGAAGACATTGTCGACCACCAGCGTGGCGCCGGCCGCATGCGCGATCTTGGCAACCTCCTGGATATCGATGATTTCGAGCGTCGGATTGGTCGGTGTCTCGATGAAGAATGTCTTGGTGTTGGGCCTGACCGCATTCTTCCATTGCTTCAGGTCCGTGCCATCCACCAGAGTCGAGGCGATGCCGTAGCGCGGCAGGAAATCTTCCACCACGTAGCGGCACGAGCCGAACAGCGCCTTCGCGGCAACCACATGGTCGCCCGCCTTGAGCTGCCCGAGCAGCGCCACCGTCACCGCCGCCATGCCGGTCGCGGTCGCGCGTGCGGCTTCGGCGCCCTCGAACGCCGCCATGCGCGTCTCGAACATCGCAACGGTTGGATTGGCGAAGCGCGAGTACTGGTAGCCCGGCTCCTCGTTCTTGAAGCGCCGCTCGGCCTGCGCGGAGGACTCGTAGACGTAGCCCTGCGTCAGGAACAGCGCCTCGGAGGTCTCGCCGAACTGCGAGCGCAGCGTGCCGGCGTGAACCAGGCGGGTCTCGGGGCGATAGCGGGCGAGCGACGCGGGCATGACGGCCTCCTTCGCGACCCAACAAAAAACCCGGCCGAGGCGTCAGCCTCAATGCCGGGTCGCGGGTCGCGCGCGTCCCCGGCCTTTTAGCACCCTTGTTTAACGTGGCGGCAAGCCGGCCGGCTCAAATGACCACGGGATAACGAGGCTCTTAACGTAGCCGTTGCCTTCCCGTCAAGCGGGCCTTCGGTTAGAGGTCGCGCGAGGGACGGATCGCAATGCCGCTTGGATTGGCCGCCGATCAGAAGGGCATTCTGCCGGATCGCATGATCGCGGCACTGACCAAGGCTGGCGGAATTCTCCCGGCTTATGAGTTTGCGCCCGACCAGATCCAGCCTGCGAGCCTCGATCTGCGCCTCGGCGACATCGCGTACCGCGTGCGCGCCAGCTTCCTGCCCGGGCACACGACGGTCGCGGAGCGCATCGAGCATTTGAAGCTGCACGAGATCGCGCTCGGCGATGGCGCGGTGCTGGAAACCGGCGCCGTCTACATCGTGCCGCTGCTCGAAAGCCTTGCGCTGCCGCCCGGCATCGCGGCCGCCGCCAATCCCAAAAGCTCCACCGGGCGGCTCGACGTATTCACGCGCGTGATCACCGATCGCGCGCGTGGCTTCGACCGCATCGAGGCGGGTTATCACGGGCCGCTCTATGCGGAGATTTCACCGAAGACATTTCCCGTGCTGGTGCGCGAAGGCTCGCGGCTCTCCCAGCTTCGGCTGCGCCGCGGACACGCCGCGCTCGGCGCCGACGAGCTCGCCGCGCTGCACGCGCGCGAGCGCCTCGTCGATTCCGAGGACGCCGATTTCGAAGGCGGTATCTCGGTCAGCGTTGATCTTGCGGGGGCCGGCCCGAGCTCGCTGATCGGCTATCGCGCAAAGCGCCACACCGGCGTGATCGATGTCGAGCGCCGTGCCGGTTACGACTTCGCCGAGTTCTGGGAGCCGATGCGCGCGCGCGGCGACGGCACGCTGATCCTCGATCCGGACGAGTTCTATATTCTAGCATCGAAGGAAGCCGTGCAGGTGCCGCCCGACTATGCGGCCGAGATGGTGCCGTTCGATCCGCTGGTCGGCGAATTCCGCGTGCACTACGCGGGCTTCTTCGATCCGGGTTTCGGCTATGCGGGCTCGGGCGGCAAGGGCAGCCGTGCGGTGCTGGAAGTGCGCTCGCGCGAGGTGCCGTTCATCCTCGAGCACGGGCAGATCGTCGGCCGGCTCGTCTACGAGAAGATGCTCGCGCGGCCCGAGACGCTCTACGGCACTGGCATCGGCTCGAACTATCAGGCGCAGGGCCTGAAGCTGAGCAAGCATTTCAAAGTTTAGTGATCCGGAACGGTGACGGCAGCGTGCTCGTTGCTCCGAAATGGAGGCAACTCATGCGCATCATTGTCACAGTATTATTCCTATCGGCTTCATCCGCCGCGGGGCTCGCGCAAAGCAGCACGGCCACGACCGGCACAGCCAAGCCGGTGTCGCCGCCCATCAGAGGGCCGATATCCGACAAGCCGAGGCCGCTCCCGCCACCCATCGCAAGAATTCCGCCCGCGGCGCGCTCGGGTGAGAGCGGGCTGCGGGTCGGAGAGGGCGCGGCGACCGGTGAACCGATCGAAGTCAGGCGGATGAAGTGAGCGGGCTCAGTCGCAACGGCGGATTCGGCGCACGCTTCCGTCGTCGCGCTGGACCGTGATCGTGCGGCAATTTTGTTGCGGCCCGACAACGACGCCGCCCGGCCCGACGCCGATGCCAACGCCGCCGCCCGGTCCGGGCACCACGACGCCCACTCCGCCGCCGCCTCCACCGCCGCGCGATGAGCCGCAATACTCAAGCCCGCGCTCGTAGCAAACCTCCGGCGGACCCGGGATGTAGCGCCCGCCGCTGCGGCAGGTGCGGCCGCACATCGCGACGGGCGTCGCAAGCGAATCGGTCGAAATGCCGGTGAGTACCGGGCTGGCAACAAACGCATTGGCGCCGCCTGCGCCAAAACAGAGCGTGAGCAGCGCAGCCGAAACGAACGCAAGCCTCGTGAGTGTCGTCATGTCGTCCTCATGGTTAAGTCCCCGAACCCCAGGCGCTATCGGCAGGCCGGATCGGGACCGGTTCCCGGCGTGCTGGCTCAACGGGGCTCAAGGCGCAAAGTTCCCTTAGCGATTTTTCCGATGAACAAGGTTGGCCAATGGCGCGTTAACGCTCAACGGAACCATGGAGGAATGCCATGATGGACGACCGAAACGACCCGAACCGCCCGCTCAGCTACAGCCAATATGACCGTTCGCGGCTGAGCGACGACCGCTTTTCGGGCTGGGGTCTGCCCGCGCTCATCGGCGCGATCGTGCTGGTCGGCGGCTTGCTGCTGTTCGGCACCGGCCCCGTCAACAAGACCACCACCGCGCAGAACGACCGCGCGCCGATCACCACCAACGTGCCGACGCAGACGCCGGCCCCGATGCCGCCCGCGGGCTCGCAGAAATAACAACGCAACACTGGCAAACTCAGCCCCGCTCCCGCGGGGCTTTTTGTTCCTCATTGCGCGCTTCATGACTTCCACTCTAAAGTTGCCAAGATGTTTTTCTCGGCGGGGGCGGAGGCACGCCTGTGAAGCATTTGATCGGGATCGTTGCGGCTGCCACGCTTGTGACTGGCGATCTCGCCGAGGCCCGCAAGGGAGGCTTCGTGTCGGCGCTCATTCGCGGCGGCGCTCACGCAGCCGGTTCGGCAAGCCAGTCATCCAGCTCTGCGACGGGGACGCCCACGTCCACCGGGACGAAGACGTATGGAGCGGACACCTTGACGATTGTGCAGCTGGAGCGATGCGTCGGGGTCGCCGTCGAACTGGATCAAAGCAGCGACACGGTCGACGCGCGAGCCAAAACGGTGGAGACGGAAAAGTCCGCGATCGAGATGGCGCAGTCGGATCTGACCGCCGCGCAGGGGCGCGTCGACCGCCGGTCAAAGGCGAGTGTCGATGCGTTCAATCGCAAGCTCGACTCCCTGAATGCCCGCATCGAAGCGCACAACGTCGCGGTCCGCGCCTACAAGGCGCTTGAGGCCGGTCACAATCAGAAGGTCGCCTCGTACAACGCCGATTGCGCCAAGAAGTATTATGCCGACGACATGAATTCGGTGAAGCAAAAGCTGGGGCTTAAGGAATGACGAGGCGCGCGTCGATTGTAGGGTGCAATAGCGGAGCGTATTGCGCCAGATCGAAGACGGCCTTCAGAATCGGGTTGAGAGCGCCGTCGTGATCGCTAGAAGCGGCGCAATACGCTACGCTATTGCGCCCTTGTAATAGCGAATTCGATTATCGTCGGCGTGTTCCGAAAGGAATGCTCTGCCGCGGACGGCCATCCGCGGCAGAGCGGCTGGTGATCGGATCGTTTGC